>NZ_JBIWGG010000003.1:0-683636 GCF_044763415.1 Streptomyces sp. NPDC096048 | reverse complement strand
GCTACCAGGAGCTGGTGACGGACGCCCATCCGTCGATCGCCGCCTTCGGTGGCATGTTCCTCCTCATGATCTTCCTCGACTTCATCTTCGAGGACCGGGACATCAAGTGGCTGGGCCGGCTGGAGCGCCCGCTGGCCAAGCTCGGCAAGGTCGACATGCTGTCGGTCTGCATCGCCCTGATCGTGCTCCTGGTCTCCGCGATCACCTTCGGCGCCCACGCACACCAGCACGGCGGCACGCACGCCGACAAGGCCGAGACGGTCCTGCTCTCCGGTATCGCCGGCCTGATCACCTACCTGGTCGTCGGCGGTCTCTCCGGCTTCTTCGAGGACAAGCTCGAAGAGGAGGAGGAGCGCGAGCACGAGGCCGAGGAGCAGGCCGAGCGGGCCGGCAGGCCCAGGTCGGCGGTCAAGCTGGCCGGCAAGGCCGCGTTCTTCATGTTCCTCTACCTGGAGGTCCTGGACGCGTCGTTCTCCTTCGACGGCGTCATCGGCGCCTTCGCCATCACCAACGACATCGTCCTGATGGCCCTCGGCCTCGGTATCGGCGCCATGTACGTCCGGTCCCTGACCGTCTACCTGGTCCGCGAGGGCACCCTCGACGACTACGTCTACCTGGAGCACGGCGCGCACTACGCCATCGGCGCCCTCGCCGCCGTCCTCCTGGTGACCATCCGGTACGAGATCAACGAGTTCATCACCGGCATGATCGGCGTGGTCCTGATCGGCGCTTCCTTCTGGTCCTCCGTGCGCCGCAACAAGCGGCTCGCCGAGGCCGGGGGAGACGGCGGCAAGGAGAAGGCGGAGGTCTCCTCCGGGGTGTGAAACCCCGCTGTACCCGGGCCGGGTTCGCCCCCGGTGCGCCTGCTCCTTCGGTGTGAACACGGCCCGGACGAGGAACGCTCTGTGCGGGGCGGCCGACGAGGACGACTCCTCGGGGCCGCCCCGTCGGCGGTTCACGGTCGACGGTGCGAACGAAGGTGGGGGCGGGAATGGGCTTCTTGGACGGTCTGTGGCGCGGTCGCGAGTCCGAGTTCGACTCGGGCAGCGCGGCGACCAACTCCATCCAGCTGACCAAACGGCACAGCCAGGTCTCGCTGACCAAACAGGGCGCGGCGACCGGCAATCTGCGCATCAACCTCTCCTGGCGGATGCGGACCTCGGACATCATGGGCGCGCAACGCGAGAGCCTGCTGCGGCACCCCTTCAAGGCGCTCAAGCCCCCCGAGGTCGTCGGCCACAGCCAGTCCATGGTCAACGTCGACCTCGACCTCGGCTGCCTCTACGAGCTCCAGGACGGCACCCGCGGGGTCGTCCAGCCGCTGGGCGGCTTCCTCGGCGACGTCAACGGCCCGCCGTACGTCAAGCTCAGCGGCGACGACCGGTTCGGTTCGGCCTCCGGTGAGACGATCTACGTCAACCTCGACCACAAGGACGCCATAAAGCGCCTCCTGCTCTTCGCCTACATCTACGACCAGACCCCGGCCTTCGACCGGACGCACGCCATCGTCACGCTCTACCCGAGCAACGGTCCCCGCATCGAGATAGGCCTCGACGAGCGCCACCCGCAGGCTCGGTCCTGCGCCGTGGTGATGATCGAGAACATCAAGGACGAGATCTTCGTCCGGCGTGAGGTGAAGTTCGTGTACGGCTTCCAGGGAGAACTGGACCGGCTGTACGGGTGGGGTCTGCAGTGGGGCCGGGGGCACAAGAGCAAGGCGGAGCGCTGAGGCTCCGCCCGTCCCGCTGAGGCTCAGCCTGTCCCGCTGAGGCTCAGCCTTTCCCGCCCGGGCGTCCCGTCCCGTCCCGGGTCTCCCGTCCCGTCCCGGGTGTCTGGCTACCGTCCGACGAACTGCGGTCCCTGCGGTGGCAGCCGGAAGTCCGGGTCGGGTGCCCCGGTGGCCGGCGGCGGATAGCCGTAGCCGGACTGCGCGCCGGTGACCCCCGCCGCGGCGGGCGCCTGCGGATATCCGTACCCGGGCCGCCCGGCCGCCTGCGGGTAGCCGTAGGCCGGTTGCGTCGTCGGCGGCTGCTGCGGATATCCGTACGCGGGCTGTGCCGGTACTCCGGCGGGCTGCTCCGGGGGCAGCGGCCGCGAGACCTCCGGGAGGGGCTGGACGGTCGTCGGCTGATCGGGGCTTACCGCCGGCGGGGTGGGCGCGGCCTGGGCGGGCGTGGTCTGGGCAGGCGTGGTCTGGGCAGGTGTGGACTGGGCAGGTGTGTGCGGGACGGGTTGCGGCCGGGGGGCCGACACGGGGTCGTCCGCCCCCTCCGACTCGTCCACCGAGATGCCGAAGTCGGTCGCCAGGCCCTTGAGCCCGTTCGAGTAGCCCTCGCCCAGCGCGCGGAACTTCCAGCCCTCTCCGCGCCGGTACAGCTCGCCGCAGATCAGCGCCGTCTCCTGGCCCGTCTCCGGCTTGACGTCGAAGTACGCCAGCGGCTCCTCGTCGGCGGCCGCGGCGTCGTGCAGCAGGATGCGCAGCGAACGGACCCGGTCGAAGGCGACGCCGTCCGCCGAGGCGACCAGCAGGATCCGGCCCACGGACGGCTCGACCCCGGAGAGATCTGTCTGGATCGTGTCGGTCAGACCCTCGTCGACCCGCTTCTTGCCGAGCCGCCAGACCTGACCCGAAGGATGCCGGGGCTGGTTGTAGAAGACGAAGTCCTCGTCGGAACGCACACGGTCGTCGGGCCCCAGCAGCAGAGCGGAGGCGTCGATGTCGGGGACCCCCTGCCCGGGTGTCCAGCGCAGCACGGCGCGTACCGTGGTGGCTTGCAGCGGGACGTTCGACCCCTTCAGCATCGCGTGCGTCATGCCGTCATCCTGCCCTCTCGGTCCTGGTCACGACAACGCGGGGGCGGGTACTCGGGTCGTGTCCGCTCACCTCGGGTCGCCGCCGTCGACACGGCCGGGTTACCTGGAATTCATGCCCGGTGGGAACCTCCGACATGGATACGTACGTACTATTACCGGCCACCTTTGGACAGTTCACAGGTCGCCCAGACACCGCGGGGGAGTTTTAATGCGTCATTTCGGACAGATAGCCCCTGACGTGCGGAAGCGTCTCTTCTACCAGGAGCCCTGCGCCTTCACGGCGGACTCCCCGGCCCGGCTGCTGGCCGCGGCCCTGGGCGCCACGCTCTACAGCCCTGCCACCCGCCCCAGACTCGCCGACGACATCCTCAAGCAGGGCGCGAGCGGTGTGGTGTCGATGGTGCTGTGCCTGGAGGACTCCATCGACGACGCCGACGTGCCGGTAGGCGAGGCGAACCTCGTCCGCCAGCTCACGGACCTGGCGGCCCGTCCCGTGGACGACGTCCCCCTGCTCTTCGTCCGGGTCCGCGCACCCGAGCAGATACCCGACCTCGCAAGGCGCCTCGGCCCCGCGGTGCGGCTGCTGTCCGGCTTCGTGCTGCCGAAGTTCACCGAGCAACGCGGCATTCCCTTCCTGGAGGCGCTCTCCGCCGCCGAGGCGGCCGCCGGCCACCGGCTCTTCGCCATGCCCGTGCTGGAGTCGCCGGACCTGCTGTATCGGGAGTCCCGCGTGCAGACGCTGGAGGGCATCTTCCGCGCGGTCGACAAGTACCGCGACCGGGTGCTCGCCCTGCGTCTCGGCGTCACCGACTTCTGCTCCTCGTACGGGCTGCGCAGGGGCCCCGACATGACGGCGTACGACGTCCAGATCGTCGCCTCCGTGATCTCCGACGTGGTGAACATGCTCGCCCGGGCCGACGGCACCGGATTCACGGTGACCGGGCCGGTATGGGAGTACTTCCGGGTCCAGGAGAGGATGTTCAAACCGCAACTGCGGCAGAGCCCCTTCCTGGAGGTGCAGGCCGTGGAACTGCGCCAGAAGCTGATCGCACACGCGATGGACGGTCTGCTGCGGGAGATCTCCCTGGACCGCGCCAACGGCCTGCTGGGCAAGACCTGCATCCACCCCTCGCACGTGCTCCCCGTGCACGCGCTGTCCGTGGTGAGCCACGAGGAGTTCAGTGACGCCCAGGACATCCTGCGGCCGGAACGCGGCGGCGGGGGTGTACTGAGATCCGCCTACACGAACAAGATGAACGAGGTGAAACCCCACCGTGCCTGGGCCGAGCGCACGCTGCTGCGTGCCGAGGTCTTCGGGGTGGCGAACGAGGACATCGGCTTCGTCGAACTCCTCGCCGCCGGTCTGACCGACTGACCGCCCTGTCCGACCGAACGCAAGGAATCCATGACCGACCCAAGGGCCCATGCCGCGGTGGACAACGGGAGGCACGAGTACATGACCGAGAGGGCGCGCGCCGAGGGGCGCGCCGGAGTCTGGTCCGGCAGCTGGGTCGCCGAGCGGCTCGGCGTCGAGCTCGCCGGTGACGACACACTGACCGGCCTGCTGGGACTCGCCCTGCGCCGCAACCCCAAGCGGGCGCACCTGCTCGTCTCGAACGTGCTCGGCAAGCACGTCCCGCAGTCTCCCTCCGTCGTGTACGGTCACGGCGTCGCCCTCGGCAGGCGGGTGCGCGAACTGCTCGGTGCCGAAGCGGCCGAGCGCGCGGTCGTCCTCGGCTACGCGGAGACCGCCACCGGCCTCGGCCACTCGGTCGCCGACGGCCTGGGCCCCGCGCCGTACCTGCACTCCACCCGCCGTCCGGTCGCCGGCGTCGCCCGGGCGGGCGGCTTCGAGGAGTCCCACTCGCACGCGACCTCCCACCTCCTGCTGCCCGAGGACCCGGCGCTGCTGGCCGGCGACGGGCCGCTGGTCCTCGTCGACGACGAGTTCTCCACCGGCAACACGGTGCTCAACACCGTTCGCGCCCTGCACGAGCGCTATCCCCGCAAGCGGTACGTCGTGGTGGCCCTCGTCGACATGCGCTCGCCCGCCGACGCCGGCCGGCTCGATGAATTCGCCCGGGAGATCGGCGCCCGCGTGGACCTGGTGACGGCCGCCTCGGGCACGGTCCGGCTGCCGGAGGGCGTACTGGAGAAGGGGCAGGAACTGGTCGCCCGGTACGAGACGCGAACCGCCGAGCCGGCCCCGGACCGGCCCGTGACCCTCGCGGGCGGCGCCGCCGCCGGCACCGAGGCGCCCGCCCCGTCGTCGCCCGGCTCCGTCGCGCGCGTCGACCTGGGCTGGCCCGGAGGAGTCCCCGACGGTGGACGGCACGGGTTCACGGCCGCCCAGCGGGGCAGGCTGGAGAGCGCCCTGCCCGATATGGCCGAGCGGATCGCCGCGGCACTGCCCGCGGGCGCCCGCCGCGTGCTCGTCCTCGGCTTCGAGGAGCTGATGTACGCCCCGCTGCGCCTGGCCCACACGCTGGAGCAGTCCCTCGACGCCGATGTGCGTTACTCCACCACCACGCGTTCTCCCGTCCTCGCGGTCGACGACCCCGGCTACGCGATACGCACCCGCCTGGTCTTCCCCGCACACGACGACCCGGCCGACGGCCCCGGCGAGCGCTACGCCTACAACGTCGCGGGCGCCGGCTTCGACGCCGTCGTCGCGGTCGTCGACTCGGCCGCCGACACCCCCGCACTGCACACGCCCGACGGACTGCTGGCCCGGCTCGCGGCCCACGTCCCGCACGTCCTGCTCGCCGTCGTGCCGTCGTACGTCCCGCACGCCTCCGAAAGGCCACCCATGCTGCCCGAGCCCCTGCGCGGCCCCGACTTCTCCTCGTACGCGCCCGACGAGGTCGGCTGGCTGCTCCAGGACCTCTCGGACGTCACGCTGGAGGCGCCGACCGAGGAACGCGAGGAGGCCATCCAGAGCGGCGGCGCGCACTACGCGGAGTCGCTCCCCGTCGAGTACCAGCCCAGCGAGCAGTACCAGGAGCTTTTCCACGCGGCGCTGGCGACGTCCGCGACCCGGCTGGCCCGCGCGGTCGGCGCCGTCACCGAGATCGTGCTCGCCGAGCGGTCGCCCCGCCCCGTCCTGGTATCCCTCGCCCGTGCGGGCACTCCCGTCGGCGTCCTCATGCGCCGCTGGGCGCAGTTCCGTCATGGTCTCGACCTCCCTCACTACGCTGTGTCGATCGTCCGGGGCCGCGGCATCGACGCCAACGCGCTGCGCTGGCTGGCCGACCGTCACGACCCCGCCGACGTCGTCTTCGTCGACGGCTGGACCGGCAAGGGCGCCATCACCCGCGAACTCGCCGCCGCCCTGCGCGACTTCGAGGTCTCCGACGGCGTCACCGGCTTCGACCCGGAGATCGCCGTGCTCGCCGACCCCGGTTCCTGTGTACGCACCTACGGCACCCGCGACGACTTCCTCATCCCTTCCGCCTGCCTCAACTCCACCGTCTCCGGCCTGATATCCCGCACCGTGCTCCGCGCCGACCTGGTCGGCCCGCACGACTTCCACGGCGCGAAGTTCTACCGCGAACTCGTCGGCGCCGACCTGTCGCCGGACTTCCTCGACGCCGTCTCCGCCCGCTTCCCGGACGTCGCGGACACGGTCGACGCCCAGGCCAAGGAGCTCCTCTCCGCCGACCGCACCCCCACCTGGGAGGGCTGGGCCGCCGTCGAGCGCATCAGCGAGGAGTACGGCATTCACGACGTGAACCTCGTCAAGCCCGGCGTCGGCGAGACCACGCGCGTGATGCTGCGCCGCGTGCCCTGGAAGGTCCTGGCCCGGGCCGGCGCCGGTGCCGACCTCGACCATGTACGCCTGCTGGCCGAACAGCGGGGCGTACCCGTCGAGGAGGTCGATGACCTCCCCTACACCTGCGTCGGACTGATCCACCCCAAGTACACGCGGGGCGCGACCGGCGCCGACGGCAAGGCGGTGGCGCTCTGATGCCGGTGCTCGTCGCCAGCGACCTCGACCGCACGCTGATCTACTCGGCCGCCGCGCTCGGGCTGACCATGCCCGACCTGCGGGCACCCCGGCTGCTGTGCGTCGAGGTCTACGAGAGCAAACCCCTCTCCTACATGACCGAGACGGCGGCCGGGCTGCTGACCGACCTCGGTGACACGGCGGTCTTCGTGCCGACCACGACCCGGACCCGCAAGCAGTACCAGCGCATCAACCTCCCCGGCCCTCCGTCGAAGTACGCGATCTGCGCCAACGGCGGTCACCTGCTCGTGGACGGCGTCTCCGACCCCGACTGGCACGCGCGGGTGACCGCACGACTGGCCGACGAATGCGCCTCGCTGGCCGAGGTCCGCGACCACCTGATGAACACCGCCGACCCGCTGTGGGTGCGCAAGCACCGGGTCGCCGAGGACCTCTTCGCCTATCTCGTCGTCGAGCGCGAACTGCTGCCCGAGGACTGGGTGAAGGAACTCGCCGTGTGGGCCGAGAACCGCGGCTGGACCGTGTCCCTCCAGGGCCGCAAGATCTACGCGGTCCCCAAGCCGCTCACCAAGAGCGCCGCCGTGTACGAGGTCGCCCGCCGCACGGGCGCCGATCTCACCCTCGCCGCCGGAGACTCCCTCCTCGACGCCGACCTGCTGCTCGCCGCCGACCGGGGATGGCGTCCCGGCCACGGCGAGCTGGCCGACTCCGACTGGACGGCTCCGGCGATCAGCGCCTTGCCCGAGCGCGGCGTGCTGGCCGGGGAGCGGATCCTTCGGGAGTTCCTGCGCGCGGCGAGCCCGGCTCGCTGACCTCGCCGTCCCGGCCGCCGGCGCCGGCCCCGCCCCGGGTGTCGGGGCGGTCGTCGTCATCGGCCGGCGGCCGTATGTCCTGTCCGCGGTCGCGGTCGCGGTCGCGGTCGTGACCCCGGCCCCGCCTGCGTTGGCCGGCCCCCGGCCGCATCAGACGCATGCCGATGAAGACCAGCAGCGCCAGGGCGGCGATCGCGAGGATCACCTTCGAGTAGGTGGAGGCTATGCCCGAGACCTTGGACCAGTTGTCCCCCAGCAAGTAGCCCGCGAGGACGAAGACGGTGTTCCAGATCGCGCTGCCCAGCGTGGTCAGAGCGAGGAAGACGGGCAGCCGCATCCGCTCCACGCCCGCCGGTACGGAGATCAGGCTGCGGAAGATCGGGATCATCCGGCCGAAGAACACCGCCTTGGTCCCGTGCTTCAGGAACCAGGCCTCCGTCTTCTCGATGTCGGACACCTTCACCAGCGGCAGCTTCCCCGCTATCGCCACCGTGCGGTCCCGGCCGAGCAGCGCGCCCACCCCGTACAGCGCGAGCGCGCCTATCACCGAACCCGCCGTCGTCCACAGCAGGACGGCGATCAGGTTCATCCGGCCGGAACTCGCCGCGAACCCGGCGAGCGGCAGGATCACCTCGCTCGGCAGGGGAGGGAAGAGGTTCTCCAGAGCGATGGCGAGGCCGGCGCCAGGTGCGCCGAGCGCGTCCATGAGGTCGTTGATCCACTGCGGTGCCGCACCGCTGTCCGCGGCCGTCTGCGCTGCGATGGCTGTCATGACGACCACGCTAGAAAATCGCAGCTGAAGGCAGCCTGAGGAAGACCGCAGGATTGCCTGCGGTGCACCGCAGGCGGGAATTGCGGTTTTCCGCAGTGTGCGCCGCTGCCGCCCCCGGCTAGCCTCGCGATCATGCGAGACATGGCGCGACGCGTAGTGCGGTGCGGGGTGGGCCTCATCATGGGGACCGCCACGGCCGCCGTCGAGCTGCTCTTCGCCCTGCTGGCCGGCGCTGCCCTGCTCCCGGTGGCGGCCTGGCCGACCGGTCGGCGTGGCGTACTGCGCCCGGTCCTCGCGGGCGCGCGGAGACTGGCGGAGTTGGAGCGGGGCCGGTTGGCGATATGGCTGGACCTCCGTGTCACGCCCGCGTACGAGGACGTGCGGGCGCTGCGGTACGTGGCCTGCCACTGGGCCCTGGGCGTCCTCGGCGGGGTGGTGATGCTGACCGCCGCCATCGGCCTCGGGTACGGCACCTTCGGGATATACGGCTGGCTCCTGCTGGACGGCATACGCAACCCCGGTTCGTTCGTCCTCGGCAGTCTCGGTGGCTTCTTCCTCGTGTTCCTCGCCGTGCAGGGAATATTCGGCGTGGTCGGACTGGAAGGGCAGCTGGCGCGTCACTTCCTCGGCCCCCGCCACCAGGAGGAGCTGGAGCGGCGCATCGCCGAGCTGTCCGCCAGCCGCGCCGCCGTCGTCGACGCGGTGAACGACGAACGACGCCGCATCGAGCGGGACCTGCACGACGGCGTTCAGCAGCGTCTCGTCGCCCTCGGCATGCTGCTCGGCCGGGCCCGCCGCAGCCAGGACGCCGGTCGCCGGGACCGGCTGCTCGGCCAGGCCCACGACGAGAGCCGCCGCGCCCTGGACGAGCTCCGCGAGGTGGCCTGGCGGATCTATCCGACCACGCTGGACGAGGCGGGGCTGCGCGCGGCGCTGGAGACGGTCGCCGAGCGGGCGTCCGTGCCGGTGGGGGTGGAGTACGACCTGGCCGAGGAGCCCGAGCAGGCCGTGGCGACCGTCGCGTACTTCGTCGTCTGCGAGGCGGTCACGAACGCGGTCAAACACGCGGCGCCGACCCGTATAAGCGTCGCCGTCAGAGCGGAGGAGGAACGGATGTACGTGAGCGTCCAGGACGACGGCTGCGGCGGGGCGAACGCCGCCGGCAGCGGACTGTTCGGGCTCGCCCGGCGAGTCGCGGCTCTCGACGGCAGCCTCAGTGTGGTCAGTCCGCCGGGCGGCCCCACCCTCGTGGCCGCGGAGCTGCCATGCGGGTGATCCTCGCCGAGGACTCGACCCTGCTGCGGGAGGGGCTGGTGCGGCTGCTGACGGAGGAGGGGCACGAGGTGCTCGGGGCCGTCGGCAATGCCGAGCTGCTGCTGAAGGCGGTCGCCGAGGACCCGCCGGACGTGGTCGTCGCCGATGTCCGGATGCCGCCCACGCACACGGACGAGGGCCTGCGCGCGGCCCTGGAGATACGCGAGCGGTGGCCGGAAGTCGGGGTGCTGGTGCTCTCGCAGTACGTCGAGAAGCGGTATGCGACGGAGTTGCTGACCGGTGAGACGGAAGGAGTGGGTTATCTGCTCAAGGACCGGGTGGTCCAGGTCGACGAGTTCCTGGACGCGCTGGAGCGGGTGGCCGCCGGCCGCGCGGCCTTCGATCCGGAGGTCGTCCGTCAGCTGCTCGGCCGCACGACGCACACCGACCTGCTCGCGCGGCTCACCGCGCGGGAGCGGGACGTGCTGGCAGAGATGGCGCAGGGCCACACCAACGCGGCGATCGCGCGGCGGCTGCACATCTCCCAGAGCGCGGTGGAGAAGCACATCAACGCGATCTTCGACAAGCTGGAACTGACCGGGGGTGAGGGCTATTCACGCAGAGTGCTGGCGGTACTGCGCTATCTGGGCAGCTGAGAGGGGCTGAAGGGGCCGAGGGCAGCTGGGTAAGGCCGACGTGCCGGCGCGGTCGCACCGGCACCGGCAACCACCTGGGCCGGCAGGTCAGCCGCAGCAGCCTCCGCCGCAGCAGCCGCCTCCGCCGCCCGCGGGGGGTGCCGGGGCCGAGGCGGAGGCCGAACCGCCGACCGCGACCGTCGACAGCAGCTTCACCGTGTCGTCGTGGCCCACCGGACAGGCGGCGGGAGCGGAGGACTCGGCCATGGGACGGCTCAGTTCGAAGGTGTCGCCGCAGCTCCGGCAGCGGTACTCGTAGCGAGGCATGCGCACAGGTTAACCGGCTGAGTCCAGCGGCCCGGTCCGACGGCGAAAACCGGGTCGGGTCCGGAGCGTGGAGCACTGGCGGTCGCTCGGCGGTCAGTGACCGGCCCCGCGCTCCTCCCGGATGCGGGTGACCACGCCGGCCACCGTCTGCCGGACCGCTTCGGTCTCCGTCAGGAAGTGCCAGTAGTCGGGGTGGCGGCCCTCCAGTGTGGTGATCGCCCGTTCCAGCCGGGCCACGGCGTCGTCCAGCGGGCGCGCGTGACGGGGGTCGGGGGTGTTGCGGCCCGCCATGGCCAGGCGCTGGGCGTCGCGGATGGCGAAACGGGTGCGCTCGATCTCCTGCTGGGGGTCCTTCTGCACGGCGTTCAGCTGCCGCAGCCGGTCTCCGGCGGCTGAGACGGCCTCGTCGGTCGCATTCAGCAGCGCCCGCACCGTCGACAGGAGGGCGGTGGCATCGGGCCAGCGCTGTTCGTCGCGGGCGGCCTGGGCCTCGGTCAGTTTCCGCTCGGCCTGCCGGACCGATTCGGTGGCCTGGTCCGGCACCTGCTGAAGGTCCTGCCAGCAGGCGGCGGTGAACCGCCGCCGCAGCTCGCTCAGTACCGGTTCGACCTGCTCGGTGCGGGTGGTCAGGGCCTGGGCACGGGTACGCAGCGAGACCAGCCGGTGGTCGATCTCGGCGGCGCGCTCGGGCAGCCGCTCGGCCTCGGCGCGGACCGACTCGGCCTCCCGGGTGACCCGTTCGGCCCGCTCCAGGGTCTGGGGCACGCCGTGCTGTCCCGCGCCCTGGTTCAGCCGGGTCAGCTCCGGACCCAGGGCGGCGAGCCGGGCGGCGAGGTCGTCCGCCTTCAGCCCGGCTTCCCGCGCGGCGTCCAGGGCGTTGGAGGCGGCGAGCAGGGCCTGCCGGGCGCGTTCGACGGCGGGCGCCAGCCGGGCCAGCTGGGTCTCGGCCTTGCCGAGCAGCGGGCCGAGGCCGTCGGCGAAGCGGTCCAGCTCCTGCTTGACGCGGCCGAGCTCGTTCTTGGCGGCGGTCAGTTCACCGCGGGCGCGGGAGGCGGCGGACGCCTCCAGATCGTCCCGGTCCAGGTCATGGGCGTCGACGGCGCTGATGTACTGGTGGCTGGCCTCGTCGATCCGCCGGCCGAGCGCCTCGAACTCGGTGACCGCGCGCCGGGCGGCGGGGGAGGCGTCGACGGCCGCGATCGTCTCTATCGAGATCCGCAGGTCCCGTTGAGCGGTGTCCAGGTCGTAGAAGGCGGCCGCCGCGTCGTCCTTCGCGGCCTGCGCCTCCGCCCGCTGGCTTTCGGCCCGCCCGCCGAACCAGCGCCGCGTGCCGCCCCCGGCGAACGCGGCGGGCAGCGCGAGTACAGCGAGGAGCGGCAGGCCCAGGAGAGTGAGCGCGTCACGGACCGGGCCGGGCGCGCGGCGGCGGTGGGGGCGGTGCGGCAGGCGCTGCGCGCGCGCCACCATCGGCGAGTACGGCTGCGATGGTGTCGCCGTCACATCCCTCTCCCGTGTCGTCCGTCCTGCCCGGGTTCATTCTCCCACCCGTAAGGGACGAACACACGGGCCGGTCAGTTCGCGGTTCGGACCGTGACTTTGCCGTCACCGGTCCGGGCGCTCACCACATGGCTGCTGGCGTCGTCCCGCGGCACGGACACATCGACCCCGCCGTCACCGGTTTCGGTGGACACCTTGTACGTGGCCCGGGGCAGCGTGATCGTCACGGAACCGTCGCCGGTGCGGGACTCCACCAGGTCGGGCACGGTGCCGAGTTCGAGACGGACCGAGCCGTCGTTGGTGTGCGCGTTCACCCGGCGCGAGGAGACCTCCGCGCGCACGGACCCGTCCCCGGTGCGCAGCTCCAGCGGACCGGTGGAGTCGGTGACGTGCACGGACCCGTCGCCGGTACGGATGTTCAGCGCGTCCCGGAACCCCCGCGCCCGTACGCTGCCGTCCCCTTCCTTCACCTTGACGGCGATGCCACGCGGCACCTCGATGCGGTGCCTGGCCTCGCAGTCGGCGACCACGCCGGAGCAGTTCATGCGCAGCACCAGCCGGTCGTCCTCCATCTTCCAGGTCACTTCGGGATCCGAACCGACGGCGACCGATCCGGAGAACCAGCGGGTGACCTCGACCTTCCCGGACGTGTGGTCGTCCGAGGCGACGATCTCCAGGGCGGAGTCGTCGGAGTCGACGGTGAGGGTGCGGCCCTGAAGGGCGAAGGACCGGTGCTCGGGCTCCTTGTCGTCCGAGGCGGAGGCACAGGCGCTGAGACCCGCCACGAGAACGGCGACGGTGCCGACGGCGGCGAACGTGCGAGCGGAAACGGTGCGGGCGGCCATGACGATCTCCCCCTGGGACGGCTACGAGGTGCCGCGTCCGGCCCTTCCGGAGCGGAGGAGGCCCTTGTTCGACGAGGCTCTTCGACCGTACGGAGCACGGGTCCGTGCCGGGATCCGGGCCACTCCCGGATCGAGGGTGGGGTTAACCCCCCCTCGGCCGCCCGGCCGAGGGGGTAGCGGCGTCAACACGTTTGCCGGGCAGTGCCCCGGGCCATGTAGGCTGTCGACTCGTCCTGGGTGCGTAGCTCAGGGGTAGAGCGCCTGCCTTACAAGCAGGATGTCGGCGGTTCGAAACCGTCCGCGCCCACCAGGACCGGCGCAGCTGTCGTCGGGCGAGAGGCCCCCGGAGATCTTCCGGGGGCCTCTCGCGTGTCCTCGCTGTCGGCCTCCCCGCTGCTGGTCTCCCCGCGGACGAGCCGCGGAACGCCGAGATCGCGGAGCTGAGCGAGCCGTCAGGCGTCCTCGGACGGCGTCTCCCCGGCCGGGGCCTCGTGGGCGCGTTTCAGCTCCGAGCGGGCGCTCACCTGGTCGGGGCCGGTGATCTCCGACCAGTAGCGATGGGTGCTGACGAACACGGCGAGTTCGCGCTCGCGCCGCCTGAGCTTCTCCACCTCGGCCTGCTCGTCCGCCGACCAGCCGGGGGAGGCCGGGCGTTCGACCTTGCGCCAGCCGTTCTCGTCGCTGAATCCGTCGAGCGGTTCGACGGACCAGGGAAGTCTCTTCAGCAGGGCCGACAGCTCGGCCCGGACCTGATGCAGTTCCTCCTGACCGGCGAGGAGATCACTGGGGAAATCATAGGTCGTAGCCACACGCCAATGATACGCCTGTTCGATTTTGAGGCGCGCGTTCCCCTCAGTGGTTCACGCGAAAGGGTGGCCGTCGCCGCCCGGGCCGACTGTCAGACCCCTGCCCTACCGTGAAGAGCATGGACGGCGTGCAGGAGCGGGCGGGACAAGGCGGGGAGCGGGTCTGTCTGGTCCCCTGGGCGGAGGCGGACCTGTGGCTGCTGCGCAGGACCAACAGCCCCGAGATGACCGCGCACCTGGGCGGTCCGGAGACCGAGGAGCAGCTCGCGGCCCGGCACCGGCGGTACGCGGAGCTGGGGCCGGGGCGGATGTACCGGGTGACCCTGGCGGACGGCGGTGAGACCGTCGGCTCCATCGGGTACTGGCAGCGGACCTGGCAGGGCGCGGAGGTCTGGGAGACCGGATGGGCGGTGCTGCCGGAGTTCCAGGGGCGGGGGCTCGCCGTGCGGGCGGCCCGTGCGGTGCGGGAGGCGGCCCGTACCGACGGGACGCACCGCTATCTGCACGCGTTCCCGAGCGTTGACCACGCCGCCTCCAACGCGGTCTGCCGCGGGGCCGGGTTCGCCCTGCTCGGACAGGCCGACTTCGAGTATCCGAAGGGCCACTGGATCAGATCGAACGACTGGCGTGTGGACCTGGAGAGGGGAGACTGACGTCATGTGCCGCAGCATCAAGACACTGCGTCCGCCCGTGCTGGCCGAGGAGGCCACCGAGGACGAGATCAGGGCCGCCGCCCTGCAGTACGTGCGCAAGATCTCCGGGTTCCGCGCGCCCGCCGCGCACAACCGGGAGGTCTTCGAACAGGCCGTGGAGGCCATCGCCGGGACCACGGCTGATCTGCTGGCCGGCCTGGAGATACGGGGAGGCGCGCGGCGGGCCTCGTGACACCGGCAGCGTCACATCCGGTGGCGGGCCTCATGACGCCGACAGCGTGACACCCGCGGGGTGCCAAGGGTCTTCGCGCGGTCTGCGGCTCCGTGGGGCCCGTGTGTGCCGCGTGCCGGGTGGCATAGCTCGGGTTCGGGGCTCGGTGGGCCTGTGCGCGCGGAGGCCGTTGCCCGGTACGAGGCTCCGTGGGGCTCTGTGGGGCTCCGCGTGCCGACGGCTTCCGCTCGGTGGGCCCGGGTGCCGTTGCCGCGAGGCCTACCTGCGCGCCGTGCGGCGGGCCCGGCGTTTCTACGCGGCCTCCGTCGGTCGGGGCTGGCGGCGCATCAGGTACGCGGCCCCCGCCCCTGCGCCGAACAGCGCCACCAGCGACACCCCTGCCGCCAGCCACGTCGCGCCCAGCCACTGGCCGCCGAAGTAGCCGAGGGCGACGCTGTAGGCGGCCCAGGCCAGTCCGGCGAGGGCGGACCAGGGCAGGAACTCGCGGATCCGGCGGTGGGCGGTGCCGGCGACGAGGGAGACGACCGAGCGGCCGGCGGGGGCGAAACGGGCCAGCACGACGAGGGAGCCGCCGCCTCTGGCGAGGGCTCCGCCGAGACGTTCCTGCGCCGTGGTCAGCCGACGGGAACGGGCGATCGCGCGGTCCAGGCGTGGCCCGCCGCGCCACGCGAGGCGGTAGACCGCGAGGTCACCGAGGACCGAGGCGGTCGCCGCGCACAGCGTCAGGACCAGGATGTCGGGGACGTCCTGCGGAACCCGCCCGGCAGCCGCCGCGCCCGCGCCCGTGCCCGCGGCCGCCGCCGTGGCCGCCGTGATCACAAGGACACCGCTCGGCAGCACCGGCAGGAAGATGTCGAGGAGCACCGAGACGGCCACCAGCGCGTAGATCCATGGGCTGCTGACCAGCGAACCGATACTGCCGAGACTCTCGACCACGACAACTCCCCGTTACTCCCCCGTGGGCCGGGCCATGCCGCGAGACGCGGGGACGGCAGGAGCGGCCGATGACAGCCATACAGCGTACGCCCGGGGTGTGACAGACGTTTCACAGGGGGCTCGTGTGTTCGCCACGGAGCGTTCACCCCCGAATGTGCGTTCACGCGCGCGGGGTGCACACGCGCGCCCAGGGTGCACGCGCCACGGGACGCGCACGCGCAACGGGATGCACACGCGCCACGAGCGGGGGTGAGTGTCGGCGGGGAGAGCGAATGCGGCGCCCCCGGTTCAGGAAGGCGCCGCTCCTGTTCGGCTCAGGCCGCGACCGGTGTCTGGCTCTCCGCGGCTGCCTTCTCCTGCTCGGACGTGCGCCGGGCGAACAGCTGGTCCAGGCCGAAGGCGCCGGAGCCGGTGAAGGCCAGCAGCAGGAAGGCCCAGCAGAACATGGCGGCGGCCTCGCCGCCGTTCTCCATCGGCCACAGGGCGCCCGGCTGGTGCACCTTGAAGTACGCGTAGGCCATGGAGCCCGAGGAGACGACCGCGGCGGCGCGGGTGCCGAGGCCGAGCATGACGAGGCCGCCGCCGACCAACTGGATCACGGCCGCGTACCAGCTCGGCCAGGTGCCGGTCTCGATCGTGCCGCCGCTTCCCGACGCGCCGCCGAGGACGCCGAAGAGGGAGGCGGCGCCGTGGCAGGCGAAAAGGAGGCCGACGACTATGCGGAACAGGCCGAGGGCGTAGGGCTGGGCGCTGTTGAGGCGTCCGGACATGTGGGGGGAGCTCCTTCGGTCGGGCCGGCCCGTCGAGGCCGGTGGGGGACGAAACCGAGTGGGCCGCCCACGTTAGGTGAGCCTAATGAGTACTTGCAAGTTCAACATCTGGCCATGTTTTCGCGTGTGATCGCCCTCCCGTCGCGGCGGCCGCCGCAGGTGGGAGCGCTCCCGCAAGTGGCGGAGCCGCCGGTGTGACTTGTCTCATACCCGGCTCCGCCCCGGGCCTACGCCAGTTCCCGGTCCGTGACCACCCGCAGGGCGGTCGTCCCGTCCCGCTCCGCTCGCGCCTGCTCCAGGCGCAGCCGGGCCGATCTTCCCCGCAGGGTCAGCGTCATGAGCTGATTGCCGAACCAGGGTCCGCCGGTCTTGCGCCAGCCGACCGCCGGCGGCGCACAGCGTCCGTGCCGGGCGACGCGCCGCCCGAGGGCACGCGCCAGGGCGCTCCAGCCGAAGCGGAAGCCGAGACGGATGGAGAGCGGCACGGAGTTGTGGACGGGGGAGCAGGTCAGCTGGGCCACCGTGGCGTCGGGCGTGCGGCCCGGCCAGGACGGCTCGGCCACGTAGGCGTGGTGGACGTCGCCCGACAGCACGCTCACGGTCGCGGGCGCCCCGGGCCCCGTACCGGCCTCGGCGATCAGGTCCGCGAGCGAGTCGAAGGAGGTCGGGAAGGCCGACCAGTGCTCCAGGTCGGCCCCGCGCCTGATCCGCTCCCCGAGCCGGGCCCAGCGCGTGCCCCGTTCGCCGACGCACATCGCGGCGCTCCAGGCCTCCACGTCGTGCACGAGATGGGGCAGCAGCCAGGGCAGGGAGGTGCCGATCAGCAGATGGTCGTAGGAGTCTCGATCCTCCAGGATCTGCTCGCGCAGCCAGGCGGCCTCGCCCGGGTCGAGCATCGTGCGGCTGTCCTCCTTGAGGACGCGGGCCGCGCGGGAGTCGACCATCACCAGCCGTACGCGGCCGAAGTCGCGCCGGTAGCTCCAGCGGACGGCGGTCGGGTCGGCGTCGGCCCGCGCGGCGAACGTACGGAGCGCGTCGGTGCCGTCGGGGGCCTCGCGGACGGCCGCGTAGAGGGGGTCGGCGGCCAGCTCGTCCGGGGAGAGGTTGCCCAGCTGCTGGTACACCCAGTAGGACATCAGCCCGCTCAGCAGCCGCTCACGCCACCAGTCCGTGGCCCGCATGTCGGCGAGCCAGGCGGCGGAGGTGTTCCAGTCGTCGATGACGTCGTGGTCGTCGAAGATCATGCAACTGGGCACCGTGGACAGCAGCCAGCGCACCTGGGGGTCGCTCCACGACTCGTCGTAGAGGCGGGTGTACTCCTCGTAGTCCGCGATCTGTTCGCCCGGCGGCTCGGCCAGGTCGCGGCGGCCGGCGATCCAGCGGCGTGTGGCGTCGGAGATCTCGTCGGCGTACACCTGGTCGCCGAGCAGGAGCAGCACGTCGGGTCGCGTGCCCTCCGGGTCGGCCGCGATGCGGGTGGCCAGGCTGTCCAGCGCGTCCTGGCCCACCGGGTCCTTCTCGCCGGCCGGCGGCGCTGCCCAGCGGCAGGACCCGAAGGCGATCCGCATGCCCTCGTCCGCCGGGGGCGTGGCGATCACCGAGGGAGGAAAGGGCGAGTCGGCCGGCGGCCATACGCGGGCGCCGTCGAGGAGCACCTCGTACTCCGTCGCCGTGCCGGGTGTCAGGCCGTTCACCGGGACCAGGGCGTAGTGGTGGCCCGCGATCTGGAAGGTGCGGGTCGTGCCGCGGGCGCCGTCGGCGCAGCGCACCTCGGTGGTGCAGGGCCGGTTCGTCTCGACCCAGATGGTCGCCGACGAGCCGTCGGTGTATCTCAGCAATGGTCCCAGGCGCAGTCCGGCCATGGTGATCCCCTCCTCCGTCGCCCCGTACGGTACGGAACGACGGAGGCCGACGGAGAGGCTCCGCGCCGAACGCGCGATGGACGGGGCGTCAGCAGTTCGCAAGGTTGTTCTGCAGCGCCGACTTCTCGGCTGAGTCGACCGAGAGGTCGTAGTAGTACTTCACCTGTACCCAGGCGCGGACGTATGTGCAGCGGTAGGCGCTGCGCGAGGGCATCCAGGTGGCCGGGTCCTGGTCGCCCTTGGACTGGTTGACGTTGTCGGTGACCGCGAGGAGCTGGGGACGGGTCAGGTCGTTGGCGAAGGACTGGCGCCGGGAGGTGCTCCAGGAGCCGGCGCCCGAGTCCCAGGCCTCGGCGAGCGGCACGAGGTGGTCGATGTCGACGTCGGAGGCGGCGGACCAGGTGGCGCCGTCGTAGGGGGAGTACCAGCTGCCCTTCGTGGCGGCGCAGGAGGAGTCGGTGACGACGCCCGAGCCGTCGCGCTTGAGGACGGTCTCGCGGGTGTTGCAGGAGCCGGACTGCGTGATCCAGTGCGGGAAGAGCTCGCGGTCGTAGCCGGTGCGGCTCTCGGTCTTCACGGTGAGAGAGGCGAGGTAGGAGCGGGCGGTGGCGGCGCTGACCGGGGTGGGGAGGGCGGCGGAGGCGGCCGGGCCGTTGAGGAGCCCGGCGGAGGCTATGAGTCCGGTGAACGCGGCGAGGGTGGCGAGCCGTCGACGCGCGTAGAACTTCGGCATGCGAACTCCCTTGGGTTGTGGGGGTGTTGGGACGCGGGCAGGGGAATGCTCGCGACGCCGCATGGCGTACAGGTGTGCGGTCGGTAAGAAGTTAGTGACGTGTGCATGGCACGTCTACAAGTGCGACGGATTTCGTCCCTCGGGCCGCCCTGGCTCTCGTCCCTCGGGCGGCCCGGATTCTCGCCCCTCGGGCGGCCCGGGTTCTCGCCCCCGGGTCTCCGGGACCTTCGCCTCTCGGGACCGCCCGGGGCTCGCGTACTATGGACGGCGCAGAAGGGGAGTAGCTCTTCGCCGGACCGTCGACATACTGCTCAGCTCGTCTGAGCCGGCGCCCGGAGGCAGGCCTCGCACGCGGGGCCGGCCAGCGAGACCTTCGGCAAGCAGTGCACGCCCGTGCCGTACGGCGGGGGCGACCGTGTGCTGCCGTGCCGAGGTGTCCGCAGCGCAGGACCAACACTCTCGGTGGGGCGGCCCCGACCGATAGAGGAACCCTTGATCAGCCTGACCGTGACGGCAGTCGTCTTCGGCGTCGTCTTTCTCGCCGAACTGCCCGACAAGACCGCGCTCGCCGGCCTGGTCCTCGGCACCCGCTACCGGGCCTCGTACGTCTTCGCCGGCGTGGCCGCCGCCTTCTTGCTGCACGTCGTGCTCGCGGTCGCGGCCGGCAGCGTGCTGACCCTGCTGCCGCAGCAGATCGTGCACGCGATCACCGGTGTGCTGTTCCTGGGCGGCGCGGCTGTGCTGCTGATGAAGAAGGGCGACGAGGACGAGGAGATCCGCAAGCCGGAGGACCAGTCCTTCTGGAAGGTCTCCGGGGCGGGCTTCATGCTCATCCTGGTCGCCGAGTTCGGCGACCTCACGCAGATCATGACGGCGAACCTCGCGGCCCGCTACGACGACCCGCTCTCCGTCGGCCTCGGCGCGGTGCTCGCGCTGTGGGCGGTGGCCGGGCTCGGCATCGTCGGCGGAAAGGCGCTGATGAAGCGGGTGCCGCTGGCGCTGATCACGAAGGTCGCGGCGTTGCTCATGCTGGGCCTCGGGGTGTGGAGCCTGTGGGAGGCGATCGCCGGCTGAGCGTCGGTCGGGCGGGTCCCGGTGCCGTGCGAGCCGGTGACGTGAGAACTGAACGGTTCGTGAACGTCGGGCTGGGCGGTGGCGCGATCCCCGTTCTGTTTTGTACCGTGGATGAACAAAGTGGCTCCCGCCCGTTCTCCCTGACCGGCGGGCGGGGTCACCTTGTTTCCTCCCCGCGCCTTGGAGTCTGCCGATGACGGCCACCGCCACCACCGTTCTCACCGCCCGTGCCCTGCTGCTGGACATGGACGGCACCCTCGTCAACTCGGACGCCGCCGTCGAGCGCGTCTGGCGGGGCTGGGCCGACCGGCACGGCCTGGACGGCGACGAGGTCATGAAGGTCGTCCACGGACGGCAGGGCTACGCCTCGATGGCGCTGCTGCTGCCGGACCGGCCCATAGAGCAGAACCACGCCGACAACGCCCGCATGCTCGCCGAGGAGACCGCCGACACCGAGGGTGTCGTCGCGATCCCCGGGGCGCCGGAGTTCCTCGCCTCGCTGCGCGGGCTGCCGCACGCCCTGGTGACCTCGGCCGACGTGCCGCTGTCCACCGCGCGGATGGCCGCCGCCGGGCTCGCCCAGCCGGACGTGCGGGTCACCGCCGAGTCGGTCGGCGCCAGCAAGCCCGACCCCGAGGGTTTCCTCAAGGGCGCCGCCGAGCTGGGCATCGCCCCCGGCGACTGCATCGCCTTCGAGGACTCCGGCGCCGGCATCACGGCCGCGCGCGCCGCGGGGATGCGGGTCGTGGGCGTGGGTCCGCGGGCCGCTGCCCACGGGCCCGACGTCGTCGTGGAGGACCTGACGCGGGTACGGGTGGAGGCCGGCGCGGACGGGACGCTGCGGCTGCACATCGGCTGACGGCCGGTGTCGCGGGCCGGGAGGGACGCGGTATCGCGCTGCCGCACCGTGCCGCCCTGGCGGGGGCCGTAAGCCCCGGCGGGGGCCGTAGCCCCGGCCGGGGCCGTAGAGCCCGGCGGGGGCCGTAGCGCCTGGCGAGGGCCGTAGCGCCTGGCGAGGGCCGTAAGACCCGGCGAGGACCGTAGTGCCCGTAGCGCCCCGGCGGACGCGCGCGTGAGCGGCGCCTACGGCTCCCGCGTCTCCGACTCCAGCCGGCGCCGGGTGTCCTGGCCGTAGACGCCGAGTTCGTCGTCGCGGAGGCCGCGGGCCCACTGGTAGGTGCGGACCGAGTCCTCGACCTGACGGTTGTAGTTGCCGTTGATGTCGCCGGTGTAGAGGTACAGCTGGGTCAGGCGCTGCTGGAGCTCGACGACCTCGGGTCCCCGGTCGCCGCGGTGCAGGGGCACGCCTCCGTCGGGGACGCGGTCGTCGTCCTCGGACTCCTGCGTGGGCTCGTCGGCAGGCCTGGTCGTCGTGCTCTGCGTCGGTTCGGCCGACCGGGACGGCGTGGGAGAGGCGCTCGACGCCGACGCCGACGGGGACGGCGAGGACGACGGACTGGCGCTGGGGGACGCGGAGGCGGACGGGGACGTCGACGCGGAGGTCCGGGGGGCCGACGGCGCGCTCGACTCGGGGGTCGCGGAAGCCTCGCTGGTCGACGGGTCCGGCACACTCGCCCGGACCTCGTCCGGCAGCGCCCCGTCCCGCGAGGGCGTCTCGTAGGAGAACAGGCCGCTCGCGTACCCGGCAGCGCCCACCACGACCACGACCGCCCCCGCCGCACTGAGCAGGACGCTCCGCCGCCGTTTGCGCGGCGGACGTCCGCCGGTACCGCCCGCACCCGCACCGGGCCCCGCGGGCTCCACGGGCCCGGAGGGGGCGGCGGACGAGTCCGCCGAGGTCTCGAACAGGCGCAGGTCGTGGGCGCTGGGCGCGTCGCCGGGGGGCGCCAGGGGCGTGGGCAGCGCGGAGGTCGTCTCCGCGGTCGCGCCGGGCGGCTCGGCACCGACGGCGCGCAGCGTCATGGTGGCGTCCGGGTCGGGCGGAGAGGGCGGCACGGACGCGGACGGGGCCGCCGCGGACGCCGGTCCGGAGGAGGGTGCTCTGGACGTAGGTGTCCCGGGCGCGGGTGCTCCGGGCGTGGATGCTCCGGGCACGGGTGTCCCGGACGAGGAGGCCCCCGAAGGCGCCACCGTCCCCGGCGTTCCTGGCGTCCCCACCGTCCCCGGCGTTCCTGGCGTCCCCACCGTCCCCGGCGTTCCTGGCGTCCCCACCGTCCCCGGCGTCCCCGGTGTCCCCGGCGGGCCGGGCGTCCCCCGCGTGCCCGGCTCCCCGGCCCCGTCCAGTTCGACGTACGGCCGTATGCGCAGCGGGTCGAAGTCCTCCGCCGCTGCCGCCTGTGCCGTACGCGCGTCGCGCAGGGCGTCGGCCGCCCGCGACCCGCAGGAGCAGGAGGGCGTGCGGTCCGCCGCCCTGGGCGTTCCGCACTCCGGGCACGAGTGCCCCCGGGGCTGCCCCTGCCGCCCCTGCGGCTCCTGTGGCGGCGGCTCTTTCTGCTGTTCCACGTGTTCGTCCCTCCCCTCGCGACTCCCCTCGCGAACTCCAGAGATTATGCAGATCTTCTCCACACTCCCACGCGCACGCCCCCGGAATACCGGCTTCCGACAGGACTGAACCGGCCATAACGGGTCACACCGACCTGGATGGAAGGTGTGCGAGTGCACTCGTGAGAGACCGGTGAGACACCCGTGGGAGGTCTTCATGGCGGGAGATGTGCGCGAAGCGTCGGATCCGACCGACCAGGGGCAGGAGCAGGTCTCCAGCGGTGTTCTCGTCTCGATCGGAGCCCTGCTCCTCGGCATGCTGCTCGCCGCCCTCGACCAGACCATCGTGTCGACGGCGCTGCCCACCATCGTCAGCGACCTGGGCGGCCTGGAGCACCTGTCCTGGGTGGTCACCGCGTACCTGCTGGCCGCGACCGCCGCCACCCCGCTGTGGGGCAAGCTCGGCGATCAGTACGGGCGCAAGAAGCTGTTCCAGACGGCGATCGTGATCTTCCTGGTCGGCTCCGCGCTGTGCGGCGTGGCGCAGAGCATGTCCGAGCTGATCGCCTTCCGCGCCCTCCAGGGGCTGGGCGGCGGCGGTCTGATGGTGCTGTCGATGGCGATCGTCGGCGACCTGGTCCCACCCCGTGAACGCGGCCGCTACCAGGGCCTGTTCGGCGCGGTCTTCGGCGCGACGAGCGTGCTGGGACCGCTGCTCGGCGGGGTCTTCACCGAACATCTGAGCTGGCGCTGGGTCTTCTACATCAACCTGCCCGTCGGCGTCGTCGCGCTCGCCGTGATCGCGGCGGTGCTGCACATCCCGCGCCGGACCACCCGGCACGTCATCGACTACCTCGGTACCCTCCTCATCGCGTCCGTCGCCACCTGCCTGGTGCTGGTGGCCTCGCTCGGCGGCACGACCTGGGCCTGGGGTTCGCCGCAGATCATCGGCCTGGCGGTGCTGGGCGTCGTCCTGGCCGCCCTCTTCGTGGCCGTGGAGCGCAGGGCCGCCGAGCCCGTCCTCCCGCTCAAGCTCTTCCGCGTCCGCACCTTCACACTGTCCGCGGTCATCAGCTTCGTCGTCGGCTTCGCGATGTTCGGCGCGATGACCTACCTGCCGACGTTCCTCCAGGTCGTGCGGGGTGTCAGCCCGACCATGTCCGGTGTGCACATGCTGCCGATGGTGTTCGGCCTGCTGCTCTCTTCGACGGTCTCCGGTCAGATCGTCAGCCGCACCGGCCGCTGGAAGGTGTTCCCCGTCGCGGGCACCGCCGTCACCACCCTCGGCCTGCTCCTGCTGCACCAACTCGACGAGAACAGCGCGACCGCCGAGATGAGCGCCTACTTCTTCGTCTTCGGCCTGGGCCTCGGCCTGGTGATGCAGGTCCTCGTCCTCATCGTGCAGAACGCCGTGGCGTACGAGGACCTGGGCGTCGCCACCTCGGGCGCGACCTTCTTCCGCTCCATCGGCGCGTCCTTCGGTGTCGCCGTCTTCGGCACGATCTTCGCGGGCCGCCTCGGCGACAAGCTCACGGACGCCTTCCGGGGCGCCCAACTCCCGCCCGGCGTCTCGGTGGACACCCTGAAGGCCGACCCGCGCGGCATCGGCGCCCTGCCGCCCGCCCTGCGCCCCGAGGCACTGAGCGCCTACGCCTCCGCCATCACCGACGTCTTCCTGTACGCCGCCCCCGTCGCCCTCCTCGGCTTCGTGCTGGCCTGGTTCCTGAAGGAGGACCGGCTGCGCGGCTCGGTCACGGCACCGGACGCCACGCAGACCCTGGCCAGCAACCCGGTGGAGCGGTCCTCGCACGACGAGGTGTGCCGTGCGCTGTCGGTGCTCGGCACCCGCGAGGGCCGCCGGGAGGTCTACCGGCGGATCACCGCGCGAGCGGGCTACGACCTGCTGCCTGCGTCGAGCTGGATGCTGCTGCGGGTCAGGAGGTACGGCCGGGTCGAACCGGCGCTCCTCGCCGAGCGCAGCCCCGTCCCGCTGACCACCGTCATGGCCGCCGCCCGCCAGGTGGAGGAACGGCACCTCGCCGTCCGCGAGGGACTCGACCTGGTCCTCACCGCCCGGGGCCGCGAGGCGGCGGAACGGCTCGCGCAGGCCCGCGAGGAATCCCTGGCCGAGCTGCTCGGCGACTGGTGGGGCCCGGACCGCCCGACCGACCTGGTGCGGCTCGTGAAGGAACTCACCGGCGAGCTGTGCGGCTCGGAGCGGGAACACCCGCACGACCCGCGCACGCCGGCACGGGCGGGCTGACCCCGCCGGTACCGCCCGTCCCCCCGCCCCGCCGGTACCGCTCGCCCCGTCCGTACTGCCCGCCCCGTCCGTACTGCCCGCCCCGCTCGCCCCAGTGACTCAGACAGGGCACGGAAGCTGTTTCACGAACCAGTGCTCGGCGTAGGGGTCCTCCTTGTACGCCTCGGTCTCCGAGTAGCCGAGCCGGGCGTACAGGGCGCGGGCCTCGACGAGATCGCCGCGCGTGTCGAGGACCATGCGCTCGGCCCCGAGAGCCCGTGCGGCGTCCTCGGCGGCCCGTACGAGCAGTGCGGCACCGCCCCGGCCGCGCATCCGCTCGTACAGGAACACCCGGGTCAGCTCGGCGGTGGCGTCGTCCCGCAGCCGTACGCCCGAGGTGCCGGCCGGTTCGCCTCCGTACCGCGCGACCAGCAACCGTCCCCGGGGCGGCACGAGGTCGGCGCCGGAGTGCGCGGCGATCTCCCGCTCCAGTTCGCCGGGGTCGGTGGTCCGCCCCTCGTGCAGCAGGTAGTAGCGGTCGCTCACCTCCGTGTAGTACGCGCGCCAGAGGGCGGCGGCGACGGGGGAGTCGTACGGTTCCGGGGCAACGGTCCAGGTCATGACCGGCATTGTCGGGACGGCACCCGCCCCGTGTGCAAGCGTATTTTCGCACCGATGCGCCGTCGGTGCGCGCTGTGCGCCGTTTGAGGGCGGAGTCCGGGGCAACCCGAACAGCGAACCGGCCCGTTCCGAGAGCCGGTAGGGCCGAGAACCCGGAAGGCACTCATGTCCACAGGCGTGATCATCGCTTTGATCGTGATCGTGGCGGCCGTGCTCGTTGTCGCGGCCGTACTGGCCCTGCGCGCGCGGGGCCCCCAGCACGGCGGAAGCCTGAAGCGGCGCTTCGGGCCCGAATACGACCGGGCCGTGGCCCGGCACGACGGCGACACCAAGGCAGCCGAGCGCGAACTCGCCGAGCGCGTGGAACGGCACGGGTCACTGCACCAGAGGCCGCTGGACCCGGCCGAGCGCGAGCGCTTCGAGGCGCGCTGGACCGCGGCCCAGGAGCGCTTCGTCGACTCTCCGCGCGAGGCGGTCGGCGAGGCGGACCGGCTGCTCGCGGAGCTGGCCGGTGCCCGGGGCTTCCCGGACGGCGGGCAGTACGAGGAGCAGCTCGCGGCGCTGTCCGTGCACCACGCCCACCACGTCGACGGCTACCGGCGCGTGCACCGCGTGACGCACGCGCGTGTGGACGGCGCGCAGGACAGCGGCGCGGGTACGGAGGAGATGCGCGAGTCCATGGTCGAGGCCCGCGCGCTGTTCGATGACCTGGTGGGCCCGGACCGCCACGACGCCGGCCGCCACCGGGCCGCAACGGGCGGCGACGGATCCGCGCCCGCCCACACCCGCCCGCACCACTCCTGGTCGCTCAGCAAGCGCCAGCCGAAGGAGAGTTGAGGCACATGTCCGATGTGACCCGTAACCCCGGCGGCATCCCCGTCGAGCGGGACAGGCAGACACCCGACGTCCGTGGTGGGACGGCCCCCGGCACCGACCGGGCCGCCGACGCCCAGCCGGCCCCCGGCCCACGCGCCGACTCGGCCCCCGGCCCACGCGCCGACTCGGCCTCCGGCACACGTGCCGACCTCACCCCCGATCCGCGAACGGAGAGCACCACCACCTCGGCCGCCCACGGGGGCACGCTCCTCCCGCACGAGGAGTGCGACAAGCTCGGACAGCGGCTGCAGCACGCGGTGGCCGACTTCGTCGACGCGCCCCGTGCCTCCGTCGAGGAGGCCGACCGCGTCCTGGAGGAGATCACCGCCCGCTTCACGGACGCCGTGACGCACCGCCGCCGCACGCTGCGCACGTCCTGGCAGGACACCGGCGGGGACGACCGCGCGACGAGCACCGACACCGAACAACTCCGCCTGGCCCTGCGGGACTACCGCGAGCTGGCGGACCGCCTGATGCGCCTGTGAACGACAGGCGTCACCGCTCCGCCCGGCGCTCCCGCCACTGCCGTACGACCGCTTCGACGTCGTAGGGCTTCAGACCCAGCGGGGGGCCGGGCGGCGGCCTGAACATGACGTCGCGGATCTTGACGTTGATCTCCTCGACGATGCGGCGGACCACTCGCTCCGACGGGGCCTTCGCCGCCGCCTCCAAGGCGTCCTCCGCCTCCCTGCGCAGGGCCAGGGTGGGCGGCAGCACGGAGAAGCCCTCGCGGGCCATCTTCCGCTTGACCCACCACAGTTCGTCGTAGGTGCCGTCCACCTCGCTCGGCAGGGGATTGCCCGCTCCGGGCAGTTCCGCGAACGCGCCGCGCGCGTCCGCATCACGGATCTGTCTGTCGACCCAGGACTCGAAGTCGACGCCAGGTGGCTTTCGCTCGGTCATGACCCCATTGTGCCGGACACCGCGCCACCGGCCGATCTATCATTCGGCGGCGACGAGCCAACGACGGACGTCTTGAGGTCTGCGAAGGAGCGCACGTGCTCGAACTCACCATGGCCGCCGTCACCGCGGCGGACGCGGGTGCCACGGCCGGCATGCAGATGGCCGACGCGCCCAGCGAGCCCGACGCGGTGCTGCGGGTCGGCCGGGACAAGTCCGTGTGCCGGCTGTCGACGCCGGACGACTGGCTGTTCGTCTCCCGGGTCCACCTGGAGTTCCGGTGCGGTACCGACGGCACGTGGCGGCTGACCTGGCTGCGGGGCTCGCAGCCGGACCCCTCCTCCGAGGTCCGCCTCACCGTCGACGGCTACGCGCGGCCCCTGGCCTACGGCGGCACCGTGCCGCTGCCGAGGGGCGGCAGCGGCGAGATAGTCGTCCAGGACCGTGCGGAGCCGCGCAGCGTCAACGTGGGCTTCTACCACGAGGTGTGAGGCCGCGCGCTCGTCCTCGGGCCGGCTGGCCGGCCCTCAGGCCAGCACCCGGGCCAGCGCGAACCCGTCGTACCCCTTGCTGCCGACCGTCTGGACGGCCGTACCGCTGAGCCGCGGGTGGCTGCCGATCAGCTCGATGGCGGCGCGGGTGCCGCGTACGTCGTCGGCGGCGTCGTCGGCGTCGGCCACGCGGCCGCCGCGGACCACGTTGTCGAGGACGATCAGGCTGCCGGTGCTGGTGAGTCTCAGGGCCCACTCCAGGTAGTGGGGGTTGTTGCCCTTGTCGGCGTCGATGAAGACCAGGTCGAAGGGCGGCGGGTTCTCGTCGGCGAGCTTCGGCAGCGACTCCAGGGCGGGGCCCACGCGTACGTCGACGAGAGCGTCGAGGCCGGCGCGGGCGATGTTGCGCGTGGCGACCTCGGCGTGCCGGGCGCTGTACTCGAGCGTCACCAGGCGGCCGTCCGCGGGCAGGGCGCGGGCCAGCCAGATGGTGCTGTAGCCGCCGAGGGTGCCGATCTCCAGGATGCTGCGGGCGCCCTGGATCTGGGCGAGGAGCTGGAGCAGCTTGCCCTGGTTGGCGGCGACGTTGATCCGCGGGAGCTGGGCGGCGTCGCTCTCCCGCAGGGCGGCCTGCAGGGCGTCGTCGGCGGGGGCGAGGTGGGTGGTGAAGTAGGCGTCGACGTCGTCCCAGAGCTGCGACTCGCTCATGGCGGGCCTCCCGTGTGCGTCGTTAGCTTTTCTAAGTAGGTGTGCTAACGAAGATAGCCGGGGGGTGGGGTGGGGCGGGGCGATTTCGTGGGCGTGTTCCGGTCGGGTGCGGTCGGTGAGCCGGCGTCCCCTGGTCGCCCGGCGCGGGCGCGGGGGCACACGGCCCGGCGCTACCGGGGTGCCCGGCGTGGGTGCGGGCCGGGGGTGGGTGACGCGGCCCGGCGCTGCGGGGTGCCGCCGCGCCCACCCGTGCCGCCCCAGCGGCACGACTGCCCGCAGCTGGGGGCGGCGGCGCCGCGGGCGGAGAGCCGCGTACGGCGAGAAGGGACGTGTCGGGGGGTGTCCGCCCGCAGCGGTTGGCGCGTCAACGCCCCGCACCACTGTGGCCGACCGATTCCGCGCCGTTCCGAGGACGGACACCCCCCGGCGCGGCCCGACCCACCACGCGACAAACCGCGCTACGCGCACCCCCCGAACCCGCACAGGCCGCCGCAGGCACCCGCTGACTAGCACCCGCTGACTGGCACCGCTGACTAGCGGCCGTCGACCGCCGGCGCCGAGCCCGGCAGCGGGCGGCCGGCCGACTCCGACATGAACCACACCGCCACGCCGCCGATCACGGCCGCGGCCATCATGTAGTACGCGGGCATCATCATGTCGCCCGTCGCCCCGATCAGCGCCGTCACCACCAGCGGAGTCGTCCCGCCGAACAGGGACACGGACACGTTGAAGCCGATGGACAGCGAGCCGTACCGCACCCGTGTCGGGAACAGCGCCGGCAGCGCGGACGGCATCGACGCCGTGAAGCAGACCAGCAGCAGTCCGAGCGCGGCCATGCCCAGCCCCACCGCCAGCAGGCTGCCCTCGCGGATCAGCAGCAGCGCCGGGACGGAGAGGAGCAGGAACCCCGCACAGCCCGCCGCGATCACCGGCCGCCGTCCGACCCGGTCGGTCAGCGCGCCGGCGAACGGCTGGACGATCATCATCAGGGCCATCACGGCCAGCACCACGAGCAGGCCGTGCGTCTCGTCGTACTTCAGCTCGCTCGTCAGATAGCTCGGCATGTACGACAGCAGCATGTAGTCGGTGACGTTGAAGACCAGCACCAGACCGACGCAGAGCAGCAGCGCCCTCCACTGGCCGGTGATCATGTCCCGCAGCGGTACCTTCGGCCGCGTGGCCTCCGCCTTGTCCAGCTCGGCCGCGAACGCCGGCGTCTCCTCCAGCCGCATCCGCAGATACAGCCCGATGATGCCCATCGGCCCGGCGATCAGGAACGGGATCCGCCAGCCCCAGGACGTCAGGTCGCCGTCGGACAGCAGTGCCGTCATCAGGGTCACCAGACCCGCACCGCCGATGTACCCGGCCAGCGTGCCGAACTCCAGCCAGCTCCCCAGGAACCCGCGCCGCTTGTCCGGCGCGTACTCGGCGATGAAGGTGGACGCGCCCGCGTACTCACCCCCGGTGGAGAACCCCTGCACCAGCCGTGCGACCAGCAGCAGCACCGGCGCCCAGACGCCGATCGTCGCGTACGAGGGGATGAGCCCGATGGCGAACGTACCCGCCGCCATCATGATCATCGTGAGCGCGAGGACCTTCTGCCGCCCGACCCGGTCGCCGAGCGGCCCGAAGACCATCCCGCCGAGCGGGCGGACCAGGAACGCCGCCGCGAAGGCGCCGAACGTGGAGAGCAGCTGGGCGGTCGGGTTGCCGGACGGGAAGAAGACCTTGCCCAGCGTCACGGCGATGTAGCTGTAGACGCCGAAGTCGAACCACTCCATCGCGTTGCCGAGCGCCGCCGCCTTCACGGCACGCCTGACGAGCGCGGGGTCGGTGACGGTGGGTGCGGAGGTGGCGCCCGACGGGGACGCGGGGGCCGGGGACGCGGGAGCCGGGCGGGACGGGTGAGCGGCGACGGGGGCAGCCGACAAAGCTTCGCTCGCCTACCTTTCGACGGGGGCGGGGACGGGACTCCACGACCCGCACGGCGGCGCTGTCGCCGGGCCGGAAAGAAGCCCGCGGCACCCGGCCACGGGCTGAAAAGCGACCATAGGCGCTGATGTGCCACTTACGCCCGGTATGCTTTTCGTTGCACAGTGCACCAAAAGGGCGTGCACGCAGGGACATCCGCAGGACGCGGAGTGCGCTCCTCCCTCGTGACCTGTGATCCTTCTCGCTCCCACGAGAGGCGTCGACACCGCTCCCGCACTATCGTCGTCCGAACAAACGGCCGGACGGTCGGGAAAAGACGGGGCGAAAAGCGGGCGGCGGTCAGGTTGAACGGGGGTTGCCCGCGTCTCCCCCCGGGGGTGGTGCGAGCCTCATAGGGTTCGCAAGGACAACACACCGCGCACACAGGCGCGGTACGAACGGGGCGGGAGGCCGACGAGGCGTGGCGAATGCGGAGCACAGTGGGCGACCGGCGGAGGCTTTCGGAGCCCCGGCCGTCGATGCGACCAGAGCACGGCTGCGTGTCGCGCGCCTCGGCCTGTGGGTGGTCGCCGCCGTCCTCGCCGTACGACAGCTGGCCATGGTGCTCAGCACCCCGAGCGGGGAACGGCTGACGGACCTGGAGACCTGGGTCGGGGAGCACGGGGTCCTCCACGTGGAGGGGTCCCTCTACGAGTCCACGCAGTTCACCGGCACGCCCTTCGTCGGCCTGGTCCTCAAACCGTTCACCCGCGCCGCCGAACAGGCCCTCGGCTGGGGCTGGACCTTCGGCTCGCTGCTGCTCGTCGTGGCCCTCGGCCTGGTCGCCGCGCGCGCCCTGCCGAAGCCGGTGGGCCGCCGTACGGCACTGCTGGCGGCGCCCGTGGCCGTCAGCCTGCTGATGGTCTCGCTGCCGGTGCGCAACGCGCTGTGGCTCGGCCAGACCAGCATCATCCCGGTCCTCCTCGTCCTGCTGGGCTGCTTCGCCGTACGCGGTGCACACGGCGACCGGATCGGCGGCGCGCTGATCGGAGTCGCCGCCGCCTTCCAGCCGACCGTCCTCCTCTTCGTCCCCCTGCTGTGGTTCACCGACCGCGGACGCGCGGCCGTGTCCACCGGCGTCACGTTCCTCGCCTGCACCGTCGTCGCCTGGGCGGCCATGGCGCAGGACTCCTACACCTACTGGGTCCACCACATGGCCGGCGTGGGCCTGGGCGGCGAGGCCGACGACCTCGCCAACCAGTCGCTGCACGGCGTCCTGCTGCGGCTCGGCCTCTCCGGCCCCCTGGAGATCGCCCTCTTCCTCCTGCTCGGCGCGGCCGTCGCCGTCCTCGCCCTGCGCCGCGCCGTGCGCTACGCCCGCGACGGCCAGCTGCTGCTCGCGGTCGCCATCACCGGCTGTGCGGCGGTCGTGGTCTCGCCCGCGACCTGGCAGCACCAGCTGCTGTGGGTGCTGCCCGCCGTCGTCGGCCGGGTCGGCAAGCGGGCCTCCGACCGGTACGTGTGGCCGGTCGCCGTCGTCCTGGTGATGACGCTGCCCGCGAAGATGATCCTGCCGAACATGGCGGCCCTCCACCCCCTGCGCGACAACGTCGTACTGCTCGCGGCGCTGGCCGCCGCGGTCGCCGTGCCGTTCCTGTCCCGCACGTCGCCGTACTTCGACGCGCCGGTCCCGACGAGCTACGCGCCCCCGGTCCCGGCCCGCTTCAAGCACATCCCCCTGCTGCCGTTCCTGCGCAGGGTCCTCACCCGCCCCAACCTCCTCCTGGAACTCCTGCTCATCCGGGTCACCTACGCCGCCTACTCCCAGGTCCGCCTCGCGGCGACCGGCGGCAGCAACTCGGCGGGCCGCGCCCGCGCGGAGGAGCACGGCCGGCAGATCCTCGATATCGAACGCTTCCTGCACATCGACATCGAGCACGCGATCAACCACGCCGTGGTGAAGATCGGCTGGCTGCGGGACTTCTTCGACTTCTACTACACGTCGTTCCACTTCGTCGTCCCGCTGGCCGTCCTCGGCGTGCTGTACTGGCGCCGCCCGGTCGACTACCGCTGGGCCCGCGCGTCCCTCGGCTTCGCCACGCTGCTGGCCCTGGTCGGCTTCTGGCTCTACCCGCTGGCACCGCCGCGCCTGATGCCGGGGTACGGGATCATCGACACGGTGCACGGCGTGCAGGACTTCTCGAAGCCGGACTACGGCACGCTGACGGCCCTCACCAACCAGTACGCGGCGATGCCGTCACTGCACTTCGGCTGGTCGCTGTGGTGCGGAGTGGTGATCGCGATCATCGCCCCGAAGATGTGGATGAAGGCGCTGGGCCTCCTGCACCCCCTGTTCACCGTCGCGGCGATCGTGGCGACCGGCAACCACTGGCTGCTGGACGCGGTGGGCGGCGCGGCCGTGGTCGTCGCGGGCTTCGGCCTGACGTACCTGTTCCAGGGCCCGAGGGCCCGGGTGGCGACGGGGACGGCGGCCAAGGCCCCTGCCCCCTCGGCCAAGGACCCCATCCTGGCCAAGGACCCCACCCCGCCCACGAACGCCATCCCCGCCCCCGCCTCCACCCCCGCCGCCCCGCCCCCGGCCAGGGGCACCGCCCCGCCCGCCGAGCAGCTCAGCAGCGATCCTCCGTCCCCGGCGAAGGACCGTACCGGGAGCTGAGCCGGTACTCGCCCGGCGCCTCGACCGTCAGGCGGGTGAACTCGCCGTCCCGGGCGAGGCACCCGCCGTCGGCCCGCAGCCACGGCGACCAGGCGACCCGCACGGTCACCGGGCCGGGCCGGTCCACGCGGAGCACCAGGTCGGCGCTGGTGGTCGTCACGACGGTGCCGGGCTCGGAGACGAGCGGTACGGCGTCCCGCACCCGGTACACCTGCCAGTGCTCGTCCTGCCAGACGGGCTCCAGCCACTCGGGCCGCAGGTCGCCGTCCCGCACGAGCCGTGCCTCCTCCTCGGCGGGCCCGTCCGGCTTGCCGAGCGGCAGGACGACGAAGCCGACCGCCCAGTGGTCCAGCCAGTCCCGGTAGGTGGCCGCTGAGAAGGTGCCGTCGTAGAAGAGACGGGCGCGTTCCACGTCGAGCTGCCGGTTCCAGCCACGGGCCAGATTGACGTGCGGCGCGAGCCCGGCCGCCTCGCGGTGGTCGCGGGCCGGTACCACCTCCACCCGCGTGCGATCGGCCCCGAGCCCCTCCAGTGCCCGCACGACACCGTCCGTCTCGGTGGCCCAGGCGGGCACCACGGTGTACTCCTTCAGATCGTCGGCGGTCTTCTTGCCCGTCCAGCCGACGGAGAAGACGAGGGCGACGATCAGCAGACCGCGGGCGATCCGCCGTGTCCGGTCGGTGCTGAGCAGGGCCGCGAGCAGCACGGGAGGTGCGAAGTACTCCGCGAACCGCTCGACGTTCGTGCCGACGGCGGAGGCTACGAGATACGTCAGTACGGTCCCCACCGCGTACACGGCCCCGCTCCACCGGGCGACCCGCCAGTCGCGCGGGGCCAGCGCCGTGACGGCGAGGCCGAGCACGACCGGCGGCCATATTCGGGACGCCGGCATCGGCTGCTCCCCGGCGAAGGGGAACAGCAGCGTGGTCAGCCCGACGACCGCGGCGGGCGGCACGAGGAGGACCAGGGCGCGTCCGCGGTCCCGTACGAGCAGGAAACCGGCTCCCACGACGGCCAGGTACAGCCCGGCCACCGGCGACGCCATGGTGGCCAGGGCGGCGTACCCGGCGGCGAGGACGAGCCGCCGCTCCCGGACCAGCACCACGCAGGCGGCCAGCCCGAAGGCGACGCCGAGCGCGAAGGTCGTACGCCCCGAGGCGACGTTGCACCACAGGCCGAGGGAAGCGAGCAGGACGGGCCACAGCGGCCTGCGCACTCCGGTCCGCATGATCAGCACGGCCGCCAGCCAGGAGGCGGCCAGCCCGGACACCACGGTGACCGTGCGCACACCGAGCGCGGCCATCAGATACGGCGAGATCACGCTGTAGTTGACGATGTGCGTCCCGCCGTACCAGAACAGCCCGTACGCAGAACCGCCGTGCCGCGAGACGAAGTCGGCCCATGCCTCCTGCGCGGCGAGGTCGCCCCCGCCGGTGGCGAGAAACACCCACCACACCGCGTACAGCGGAATGGTGGGCAGTGTGGCGAGCAGGGGCACGCGATGCCGGTGCCCGAAGGCACGCAGGGCGTCGCTCGGACGTCTCTCCCGACGGCGTTCGGGTCGTCGGGAGAGGGTGAGTTCGGCAGGGACCACGGTCGGGGTTTCCGTTCGGCGTCATCGGGGTGCACGGCGGGGGCACGTGCGAAGACGATAATTCGAACAGAAACGTTGACCGGGCCCCGGCCGGATCATTCCGCCAGGGCCTGTCGTCAGGCGGAGCCGGAACCAGCGCCCTTGCCGGGGGTCCAGTCCCAGTCGGCGATCTTCTCCGCCAGCTCCGGCAGCCTGCCGTCGCCGGGCTCGACGTCGATGTAGAACAGCGCTTCGTCCGGGTGCTTGTCGTCGCCGCCCCAGCGAACCACGCCCTCGCACTCGGCGAGGATGTCCCGGACCACCGCCAGCTGCTGCGGGAAGTAGCCGCCTCGCACTCCGGACGGGTAGGAGCCGGGCCGGACCTGCACCGCCGTGCCGGACGCCTGGTTCGACTCGGCCATGCCCTTGCGCACCTTCGAGGGGTGCCGCCAGCCGGTCACGTCGTCCCGGCGCAGTTCGTCGATCTCGTAGTGGAAGCGGCGGATCACGTGGACCAGCACGGTTTCGACGTCGCCCATGCGGACCTGGACGCCGTCGACCGGAATGCCCGGTACCGGTCTGGTGTAGATGTGCCCGTGATCGTCCGCGGTCTTCTCCATCTCCCATCCGTTGCGCGACGGGACGCCGCTCAGGACGCGCTTGTCGCGCTCTCGCGCCTTGCGCACCGACTCGCGGAGCTTTTCGGGCTCCGGGCCCTCGGGCCGCGCCAGGGCGGGCGAGGAGAGCAGTTGAGTGCCGACAACGGTGCCCGCGGCCAGGAAGGCGGCACGGCGCAGTATGTTGCGGCGGGAAAGAGGGGTGGTCACGTGTGGGTGCCCTTCTTGTGGTGTGCGATGACGAGCCAGGTCAGGACGAGAGCGCAGATTCCGAGCAGTACGGTCGCGGGGTTGAGGTAGGACGGGATGACCGCCTCGACCACCCGCCCGTCACCGGTCCGGCAGCCGAAGTGCAGGGGTACGAAGGTCGGTTCGTACCCGGTGACCTTGCCCTCGACGGCCTTCTCGCAGGCCTGGGCCTGGGCGTGGTCGTCGAAGAAGAGCAGGTGGAGAAGCCCCCAGGTGTACATGCCGACCGCCGCGTCCCATGCCAGTACGGCCGCCGGGCCGAGGAGCGTCGCGCCGTTCCTGCGGGAGCGCACCAGGCCGGTGATCACACGGACCGTCAGCCACACCACGGTGAGGAGACCGGCCAGGATCAGCAGGACCAGGATGGCCCCCACGTGCTCGGTGTAGGGCTCGTCGCCTGACATGTGCCGTACTCCTGTCAGAGGTTGCGCGAGATGGAGTTGTACTTCTCCATCACGTAGTAGAGCCCCATTCTCTTCTTGGCTTCCTCATAGGCGACGTCGCCGGGGCCCTGGTACCGGCGCAGGACCTCGTAGATCTCCTGGTCCGTGTATCCCAGGGTCGGCTGGCGCAGGGCCGGTGAGTCGTCGTCGCCGCCGGGCTTGCCGTCGATGTCCCAGCGGTGGATCAGCGCGACGCTGGTGAGGGCGTACGTCTCGCTGTCGTACGCCTGCTTCCACGCGTTGTACTTGTCCTCGTCGACCGACACGTCCCGGCGCGGCTGACCCGACCCGTAGCCCTTGTCGAGCGCGTGGTTCCAGGCGCCGATGAGGGTGACCGCCCGCTGCTTGGCGATGCCGGTGGAGGTGTCCCTGATGTACTGCCTGGTCGTGTTGAACGCCGTGATGACGGCGGCCCAGGCCAACTCGTCGTCCGGGGAGATGTGCCGCATCTCCCAGTAGGCGGTCGTCTGGATGAGCGCCTTGCGCATGTTGTGCCGGAGGGACAGCTCCGTGATCAGGTCGTCGTGCGCGGTGACGGTCCGCTCGAAGCACTTCCAGTGCTGGTAGCTGCGCACCCCGCCGTCGAGGGGGAAGCCGAGCGACTCCATGTACTTGCCGACGTCGGTCTCCATGGCGGTGGTGACGTCGGGGCTGAGGCGGGTGTCGGGCTTGACACCGCGGGGCGCGTTGAAGGACCCCTGCCCGGAGTCCCGCCCGGAGGCGATGTTGACGTCGATGTTGATCGCTCCGCTGCCGGAGCCGACGGTCTTGGTGACGATCTGGTCGTAGGCCCAGTTCGCGGGCAGCGGGTAACCGAAGTTCCCGGAGAACCCGGAGGACATGTCGGACACGAACGACGCCGAGGCGTGGCCGGCGTCGGAGACGCGGGTGCACACGTTGCGCGGACCGTAGACGCCGACCGTGTACCGGTTGCCGTCGTCGCGCATCGCGTCCTGAATGCCCTTGAAGTGCGGCAGGATGCTGTCGGTGACCTCGTAGTCGTAGGCGTCGAAGTCGACGGCGAAGAAGATCCGGGTCCCCGATTTGAACCCGTGGTCGAGGGCCGCGTTGATCGCGGCCTGGCCCGCGGCGCGCCCCAGGGGGTAGCTGAAGTCGGCCGCGCCCCGGCCGAAGGTCTGGTAGATGGGGAAGCAGCGCATGCCCTGGTCGGCGATGGTCTGCAGCTCCCCGGACTGGATCTCCTTCTCGGGCACCTTGCCGCCACCGGGGATCGGATTGGTGAGGTAACGCCCGATGATGCTGATCCCCTCGGCCTTGAGGGCCCTGGCCCGGTCGGGGGTGATCCTGGTGACGCCGTCGCAGGCGGTGCCCTTGCGCTCCTGGTCGCCGTAGGAGACCAGCAGCGAGGCCCAGGTGGAGAAGTCGCCCTGCCCCGTCACCGGGAGCTTGGCGAACGACTGGAAGGAGCGGACCGCGTCGGCCAGGGCGGAGGTGAAAGTGCCGCCGAACGCCACGGACCGCTGGTTGAGCAGCATCCCGGCGGTGAACAGCTGCACCCAGGTGCCGGACGACCCCACCGACAGCGTGTGCGCCTTGATACCGGACTTCGTGCCGGGCCCGAAGTTGCCGTTGGCGACGCCGTCGGCCATGCCGATCGTGTACTGGACCGCGTAGAGCATCGCCGTGGCGACGGTCCGGGAGTGGTGGCCGTCGCACGGGACGATGTAGAAGTCGCGGCGGTTGACGAACTCGCCGTTCATCCACTGCTGGACGGCCCTGATCTGCTCGGAGCCGCCGTTGACGGTGACGTACGGGTCCATGTTCAGCAGGCCCTTGAAGACCTTCGGGACCACGTCGCTGCCGGGGTAGGCGAAGTCGACGCCCATGTCCGACTTCAGCGAGAGTACCGAGTCCTTGACCCGGTCGCTGTACGTACCGTCGATCCCGCCGCCGTCGTACCCCTTGCAGTACAGCCCGGCCTGAACGATCCGGACGATGTTCCCGGGGGCGCCCGAGGCGTGGATGTTCGGATACTTCGACTGGAGTGTGGAGAGCGTCCCGGGGCCGAAGTTGTTCGACAGGCCGGATATGCCGAGTTCGTATTGGAGGGCCCGGGTGAGGGCGTACATGACGGTCCAGCTGGTCTGGCCGTTCTCGTCGAGCTTCGATATGCCCAGCTTGGCGCCGTTGTCATAAGTAGTGTTGATGAACTGCTGCGCCGCGCGCACCATTTCGTCAGCCATGGGCCGGCTTCCTCTCGGTCGGAGGGCGGCCGTCACCGAGCCCGAGGCCGCGCTCGACCGGGCGCCGGTCGGGCAGGGGTGATGACTGCCCGCCGCGGTCGTGTGTCAGGGGATTGGCCTGATCCAAGTGCCTTGAGGCCCGCACACTTTAGACACACGGAGATCACACGTTGCAGAGGTCAGCGCATGGTTGGCGCAAAAACGCTGGTCACGGGCTGAGCGGCAGCGCCGGCGGCGCGGTCATCGCGTCCCGGCGGAGGCCCAGCCGACAAAGGCGGCGAAGGTGGCGGGGGCGAGGGTGAGGACCGGTCCCGCCGGGGTCTTGGAGTCGCGGACGGCGACGGTGGCGTGGCGGGGGAGTTCGGCGACTTCGAGGCAGTCGCCGCCCTGGTCGCTGCTGTACGAGGACTTGCGCCACGTCAGCGGGCCGAGCGGCGCGCACTCGACGCACTGGCCGCCCTGGTCGCCGCTATAGCTGGACTTACGCCACTGGATCCTCGTCGGCATCGCCTTGTTCCCCATAGCGTTCCTCCATCACCCGGCGGATCAACTCCGCCGAGTCCTTGAGGGAGAGCGCGGCGGCCCGGAGATGATCGTAACGGAGTGAACAGTCGTTGACGCTCTCCGGATTGGCGGTCGGATGCCCGCTGCCGTACCTCTCCGTGTAGAGGATGGCGGGGTCCCGCGCGAATCGGTAGAGGTTGAATGCGCCGGTGAGTCCCGGGTGCGCGCCCACCGAGAACGGCAGTACCTGGACGTTGATCCGGGGGTTGTCCTCGAAGGACAAAAGGTGGGTCAGTTGGCCGCGCATGGTCTCCCGGCCGCCGATCTCCTGACGCAGCGCGGCCTCGCTGAGGACCGTCCAGAAGACCGGCGGTTCCTTCTTCTCGAAGATGCGCTGGCGGGCGAGCCGAACGGCGGTGCGGTCGTCGAGGTCGGACGGGTCGAGCGTGCCGAGTACGGCCCGTACGTAGGCGTCGGTCTGGAGGAGGCCGTGGATCATGTGCGTCTGGAAGGTGCAGATCTCGATCGCGCGCGCCTCCAACTCGGCCACCTGTTGGAACCATGCCGGTTGCTGGCTGCGCATCACGAGGTCGACCAGCCGCGACAGCAACCCGCCCGTCCCCAGCGCCGCGTCGACGCGTTCGCTGAACTCCGGCGTCGGCAGCTTCCGCGCGGTCTCGATCTGGCCGACCAGCGAGCCGGTGTAGTTGACGATGTCGCCGAGCTGGCGCTGTGTCAGCCCGGCCGCCTCCCGATGGCGGCGCAGCTCGAAGCCGTAGTAGTCGAGCGGCGAGGCGCCCGGGTCGAGGACGTTGACGTGGGTCATGCGGAGAGCCCCTCTCGCGCGCCAACTCGGTCCACCGCGGGACCGGTTGTATCCGTTCCGTAGCCCACGGTAGTCGTCCGACGTCAGGCTCGTGCCGTGAACGAATACTTTCCCTCGGTCCTCGTGGGCCACCGCCCGGACCAGTACCGGATGAGCTTCACCGCCGGCGCCCACTCGGCGCGGCACGTCCGGCGGATCGTCCGCTCGTACCTGCGCGAGTGGGACCTCGCCGAGCTGGCCGACGCCGTCGAACTCGGCGTCACCGAGCTGCTCGCCAACGTCGTACGGCATGTCCCGGACCGCCGCTGCACGCTGCTGTTGCTGCGGCAGGCCGGAGGGGGCGGGGTCCGGGTGGAGGTGGCGGACGGCTGCCCTCGGCTCCCCGTCCTGGCCGGCGAGGTGCCTGACGACGCCGAAGGCGGACGGGGGCTGGTGCTGCTGGACGCGATGGTGGGCAAGTGGGGCGTGGGGCCCGGGCCCGGGGACGGCAAGACGGTGTGGTTCGAGTGCGAGAGCGCCGCCGGGCGGCCCGGAGGGGCATCCCCCGCCCCGGAAGCGGGGGATGCCCGGTGATCACACCGACGCGGTGTGACCGGTGATCGGGCAGGCGCCGGCCGTCGCCGTCGCCGCCGTGCCGAAGGCGGCGGTCTTGGCGGTGGGCGCCGTTCCGCCGATCTGCTGGAGGATCTCGTCGGAGAGCAGGTCCTCCTTGCCCTTGAGGGCGTCGGCGACCTTGAGGTCGGTGTTGAAGACCATCTCGGCGGCGACGTTGTCCTGGACGATGCGCGCCAGGTTGTCCAGGGCCACGAAGATCGGGTCCGAGGGGGTCTCCACGGTCGGCAGGTCGATCAGGTGGGTGTCCACCTTCGCCTGGTTCATGGTGCGCCGGATGATGATGGACGCCTGGTTCAGCTCGGCCGTGGTCCAGATCGACAGCACCGTGACGTAGAGGTCGCTCCACGCCTTCTCGCCGATCAGCGTGCGCCACCGCTTCATGAGCCCTTCGATGCCGGTGATCTGCGCGGTGGCGGCGAAGGTCATGTTGACGCGGATGGACGGGTAGACGGTGGCGGCGAAGCGGTTGAACGACACCATGTCGAACGACTGAGCCGTGACGGAGGTGTCGATGAACTTGACGGCCTCACTCAGGATCTTGTCGCAGGAATTCTCCAGGTCCAGGGGGAGATTCGCGGTGCCGAGCTTGGTGTGCGCCGTCTGGAGCGTGGACTTGAAGGCGTTCAGCGGGGTGATCCAGCCCTTGTCGCCCGGTGCCTTGGTGACGACCATGTCGAGGTCGTGCGGGTCGATGCGGTCCGCGTTGGGGATGTTGGGGACCTGGTCGCTGAGATAGGCGGCGAGTACCGAGAACAGGCCCAGGGGGACGTGGGCGATCGACTTGGCCAGTTCGAAGTACTCCGGGACCGGGTCGACGGTCTCGACCTGCTTGCCGCCGTTGATGAGGGTGAAGCGTCCGCCGACCGCGTTGTTCGAGACGACGATGACCGGACTGAGTTGCGTCGTCAGTTCGCTCTTGAGGGTCGCGTAGTTCGCGCGCATTCTGGTGTTGACCGCGCGTATCGCGTCGCGTGCCGCCTTCTCGTCGGTCGCGGTGATTCCCGCGGTCGCCGCCGAGGCGGTGGAGGCCGACTGGCCGGTGAAGAGAGTCGCCGCCCCGACGGCCGACGCGGTACCCAGAAAACCTCTACGTGTTGCCATGCCCCGTTGTCTGCTTTCTCTGGTGAGCGGAAGTGCCTTTTGGCGATGTGGGGGGAACAGCGTGGGGGGAGATCAGGGTGGGGGGAGTTCAGTGTGGGGTGGGGTCGGCGGGGTGGGGGCCCGCCGGTCTCAGGTCAGGGACTTCTGCGACGGGACCACGACTCCGTAGAGGTCCTGGACCGTGGCGAGGGCGGCCTCGTGGACCTGCTGCGCGGGAATGCCGTTCGGGTTGCCCTTCAGGGGCAGCGGCCGGGTCGCCGAGGCGTCGGCGACGACGGTCGGCGCGTTGCCGTTGAGGAACGCGCCCTGGGCGGTGAACAGGGTGCACATGTTGGTCATGAACCCGGCGACGATGACGTTCTTGTTCCCGGCCTTCTTGACCTGCTCGGCGAGATCGGTGCCGTGGAAGGCGTTGGGGACGCTCTTCTCGACGACGGGCTCGCCCTTGGCCGGCTTGAGCGCCGGAATGATCTGGCCTGCCTTCGACTTCAGGTCGTAGCCCTTGTCGACGATGTGGATGACCGGCGTGCCCGCCTCGCGGGCCCGCTTCAGCAGGGCTTCGGCGTTGTCCACCGCCGGCTTCCACCCGTCGAGCTCCATCACGCCCTCGGTGTAGGTGTTCTGGTAGTCGACCAGGATGAGGGTGGCGTCGGAGAGCGTGGCCGGGGTCTCGCCGAGACCGTTGAGCTTGCGCAGAGTCGTCGTGTCCTTCGCGACGTTCTTCTGGGCGGTGGCGGCGGCCGACGGCTTGTCCTCGGAGGTGGCGGCCTCGGAACTCCCGCCGCACCCGGCGACGGTGGCCGAGAGGACGGCGGCGGTGGCGAGGGCCACGGCCGGGCGGAGCAGCTTCATCAGGAGATCTCCTTCTGGGACGGGACGACGACCCCGTAGAGGTCGGCGATGGTGGCGAGGGCGCTGTAGTGCACCTGGTGGGCGTCCAGTTCGAGGCCCGCTACCGGCAGTGCGCGGGTGGCGCTGGCGTCGGCCACGACGGTGGGGCGGTTGCCGCGCAGGAAGGCGCCCTGGGCGGTGAAGGCCACGCACATGTGCGTCATGAACCCGGCGATGACGAGGTCGCTGTTGCCCGCGGCGTCGACGTGCTCGGCCAGGTCCGTGTCGACGAACGCGTTCGGCACCTTCTTGACGACGACGGGCTCGCCGTCGACCGGTGCGACACTCGGGTGGATGGCGCCGATCTCGGCGCGGACGTCGTACGGGGTGCCCTCGCCGCCGTCGTTGACGACGTGGATGACCTTCGCGCCCTCCTGGCGGGCCCGTGCCAGCAGTTGGGCGGCGGCGTCGAGTGCGGCCTGCCAGCCGTCCAGTTCCATGACGCCGGTCGTGTAGGTGTTCTGGTAGTCGACGAGGACCAGGGTGGACTCGGCAAGCTTCGCGGGGGTGTCGTCGAAGCCGTTGAGCCGGCGCAGCGTCGTTCTGGGCATGGGAAGTCGCCTAACGTGCTTGTCGGGGGAGGTGGTTCACCGGTGCGGTGACCTGTGTCCATGACGCTATGGCTCACCGCCGGGTGTCGGCAATGTCGTCTAACATGCAGAAACCGACATGGCCGTCGCCGAGCTGGGAGTGGGGCCTTCTTGAGCAGCGTCAGACGACTGATCGTCATAGTCCTTTTCGAGGACGTCGACCTGCTCGACGTCACCGGCCCACCGGAGGTGTTCTCCCTCGCCCGGCGCGAGACGGACGAGGCTGCGGGCTACGAGGTGGTCCTCGCCGCCGAGACCATGGCACCGGTCACCACCGGCGCCGGGGTCCGCGTCCTGCCCGACACCACCTTCGACGAACTGTCCGGACTGCCCGCGAAGAGCATCGACACCCTGATCGTGCCCGGCGCCGTCGAGGTGGACGACCAGCGCCGCGTGCACCCGCTCACCGACCCCGCCGTGGTGGAACGGGTGAGACAGCTCGCGGACCGGACCCGCCGGGTCACGTCCGTCTGCGTCGGGGCGCACATCCTCGCCGCCGCCGGACTCCTCGACGGCAAGCGCGCCACCACCCACTGGTCGACCGCGCGGCAGCTCGCCGCCGACCACCCGGCCGTCGAGGTCGACGCCGATCCGATCTTCATCCGCGAAGGCGACGTGTGGACCGGCGCCGGCATCAGCGCCTGCCTCGACCTCTCACTCGCCCTCATCGCCGACGACCTCGGCGAGGACGTCGCGCTGCGCGTCGCACGGCAGCTGGTGATGTACCTGAAGCGGCCGAGCGGGCAGAGTCAGTTCAGCGTCCCGCTGGAGCAGGTCTCCACGACACGGCGCATCGAGGATCTCCGCCACCACATCATGCGCAACATCGCGGAACCGCTCACCGTCGCCGACCTCGCCGCCTGCGCCCACGTCAGCGACCGGCAGCTCACCCGGATCTTCAAGACCGAACTCGGCACCACCCCGCACGCCTACATCGAGTCGGCCCGCGTCGAGGTGGCGCGCCACCAGCTCGAATCCACCGACGCCACCCTGGAACGGGTCGCCTCCACGTGCGGATTCGGCACCGTCGACACCCTGGTCAGGGCGTTCCGCCGCCGGCTCGACACGACACCGACGGAGTACCGGCGCCGGTTCCGGACCGCCCCGGCGGAGGTGCGGTGACGGCGGTCCCGCAGCCCGCGCGGACGCACGAAGGCGGCGGCCCCGGGGATCGGGGGCCGCCGCCTTCGGTCTGTGGTGAGCGGGGTGCGGGCCGGGTCAGTACCAGCCGTTGGCCTGCCAGAAGCTCCAGGCGTCGCAGGCGCCGCCGTAGCGGTCCTTCATGTAGTCCAGACCCCACTCGATCTGGGTGGCCGCGTTGGTCTTCCAGTCGGAGCCGGCCGAGGCCATCTTCGAGCCCGGCAGGGCCTGGACCAGGCCGTAGGCGCCGCTGGAGGAGTTGGTGGCGTTGACGTTCCAGTCGCTCTCGTGGTCGACGATCTTGGCGAAGCACCGGTACTCGGCCGAGTCGCCGATCATCTTCTTCGCGGTCGCCTGCGCCGAGGAGGCCGGCGTCGCGGCCTGCGCGGGCGCGGCGGCGATCAGCGTGCCGCAGGCGGCCGCGGCCAGGGCGGCACCGGCGAGCGCCTTCTTCGGGGTGGCGGCACTGCGGAGGAGGGAGGCGGCGGTCAACGGAGGGCCTTTCTTCGGGGACAGGGGCGTCGGCGCACGCCGGCCACGTGGCGCGCGGCGGGGGGCATGCGTCGGCGCCGCTGCCCGTGAGGGCGTCGGCGCCTGGCGACCCGTCCAGAGAAACAGGCCGGACATCCGTCCGCAATCACCCCCTTTGCTAGTGATGGTCGTACGTGGAGGCGCGGGCCCCGCTGTGACGCGACTCTCAAAGCCCAGGTCACAGCGGTGGGCGGGGGCCGCATGCGCGTCGCGCGGTCTACGGCCCGGCTTCGTAGGTGACCCGGGTCACGTGGGGCGGCTCACCTCGTCGGCCTTCTCGGACGTGCCCTGACCCGGAGCCGCGGAGGCCCGGAGCCCCGGAGCCCCGGAGGTCATCCGGCGGGTCCGGGCGGTCCGGGCGGGTCCGGGCGGGCGGGGTCATGCCCCGTCTCGGGCGCGGTTCAGCCGGAGCGCCGAGACCAGGAAGAAGACGCCGCCGAGGAAGGCGTAGCCGGAGAGGCTCCCCAGCGTGGGGCCTTCGCCGCCGGCCTGTGCGAAGAAGGACGCGCCGGCGAGCGTGGAGACGGCACCGCTGATGATCATCGCCCACTGGCCGCCCAGTCGCCGGCGAACGGCGCCCGTGACCAGTTGGACGAGACCCGAGGCGATGGCCCAGGCTCCCCAGACCCGGAGGACGGCCGGGATGCCGGACGTGGCGGCGACGGCCAGGGCGACGACTGCCAGTGAGCTGATGGCGATGTTCACGTAGAGGGCCGGCGCCGTGCCGCCGCTCGCCCTGGCGGACCGGAGGTCGACGATCGCGGCCGCCGCGTCGAACAGGGGGTAGACGACCAGGAGCGTCGCGCTGAGCGGCCCCAGTGTGTCGGCGGTGGAGAACAGCAGGCCGGCCCAGACGGCGGCGAACGCGAAGCGCAGGAGGTACAGCTTGCGCAGGGTCACGGGAACGCTGGGGGGCGTCGTGCTGACGAGAGTGTCCACGGGAGTGCCTTTCAGGGATGGCGTGGCGGCGCGGAACGGCGGAGTCGGTGCGTGCTGCGGTCCGCTGACTGCATGACGGAGAACGTGAGGGAGAACGACGTGAGGGAGAACGTTCTGTCTTGTAGGAGATACAAGAGGCTCGACGAGGCCGCTGTCAAGACCGAACGTTCTACCTCCGCTCCTTGGTAGGCTGAGCGGCATGAGCAGGAGCCCAGAAGGCGGCAGCACGTCGGAAGCGCGAGCGCGGCTGCTCGGCACAGCGACCCGGATCTTCTACGCGGAGGGAATCCACTCCGTCGGCATCGACCGGATCACCGCGGAGGCGCAGGTGACCAGGGCCACGCTGTACCGGCACTTCTCGGGCAAGGAAGACCTCGTCCTCGCGTATCTCGGCCAGGCCGACCAGGGGATCCGGGGGCAGGTCGCCGCCGCCCGGGCCGGCGGCCGGACCGCCGTCGACAGGGTCCGGGCCGTCGGCAGGTCCATCACCGAGGGCATCCGGTCCCCGGGCTTCCGCGGCTGCGCCTTCCTCAACGCGGTGGCCGAATATCCCGATCCGGCCCATCCGATCCACCGAGCCGTCCTGGCCCACCGGCAATGGTTCCTGAACACCGTCACGGACCTGCTGGCGGAGATCGGCGACGCACCCGCCGGACCGGACGCCCGGCACCTCGTCATGCTCCGCGACGGTGCCATGGCGGCCGGCTGCCTCTTCGACCCCGACATGATCTCCGAAACGTTCCTGCGAGGCGTCGACGGAATCCTGCGGGCGCGCGCACTCCCCGGGTGAGCCCTCTCACGAGGGGCGGCCCACCTCGTCGGTCTTCCCGAACGTGCCCGCGGCTTCGAAGGCCGCCCGCCGGGTGGCCCGGCGCAGTGCCTTCAGGACCGGGGCGCCGAGCGCGAGGGTCAGTACGACCGTCACGGCGGCGCGGCCGCCGTCCCAGCCGAGGGACGTGGCCAGGCAGTAGGCGAGGAAGCGGGCCAGGTTGTCGGGGATCGACGCGTCCGGGTCGAAGGCGATGTTCGAGGCGAGCGTGTTCATGAAGGTCCAGCCCGCCAGGTTCATCACCGTGCCGTAGGCGAACGCGGCCAGGAAGCCGTACGCGGCGAGCACGAGCAGTTCCGGGCGCCCGCGCAGGCGGTCGGGGAAGGGCAGCAGGCCCGCCCCCATCGTGAACCAGCCCATCGACAGCATCTGGAACGGCATCCACGGGCCCACCCCGCCCGTGAGCAGCGCGGACGCGAACATCGTGACCGAGCCGAGGACGAAACCGAAGCCCGGCCCGAGGACCCGGCCGCTGAGGACCATGAGGAAGAACATCGGCTCCAGGCCGGCCGTCCCCGCGCCGATCGGACGCAGCGCCGCGCCCGCCGCCGCCAGGACGCCGAGCATCGCCACCGCCTTGGGGCCGAGACCCGACTCCGAGATCGTCGCCGCGACCACGGCCACCAGCAGCACCAGCAGGCCGGCGAACAGCCACGGCGCGTCCTGGGCGTGCGCGTTCAGCGAGGCGTCCGGCGGCGCCAGGAAGGGCCAGCCGAAGCCGGCCACGCCCACCGCGCTGACCAGCACGAGCGCGGCGACGGAACGGGGGCCGAGGCGGACGGCGCGGGCCTGGCGGTCACGCCGGGGGCCGGTCATGCCAGCGCCTCCCGCACCTGCGCGACGGTCAGCCACTTCCGCGGGGCCAGCACCTTGGCGACCTGCGGCGCGAAGGACGGCGAGGCCACCACCACGTCCGCCGCAGGACCGTCGGCGATGACCTCGCCCTCGGCCAGCAGCACGACCCGGTGGGCCAGCTCGGCGGCCAGCTCCACGTCGTGCGTCGCCAGCACGATCGCGTGCCCCTCGGCGGCCAGCCCGCGCAGGATGCCGGCCAGCCGGGCCTTCGCCGCGTAGTCCAGGCCGCGCGTCGGCTCGTCCAGGAGGAGCAGGGGCGGGCGGGCGGTGAGTACGACGGACAGGGCGAGGGTGAGGCGCTGGCCCTCGGAGAGGTCGCGGGGGTGGGTGTCGTCGCAGACGCCGGGGAGCAGTTCGGTCAGCAGGGCGCGGCAGGTGCCGGGAGCCGCCTCCGCGTCCCGGTCGGCGGCCCGGCACTCCGCGGCGACCGTGTCGGCGTACAGCAGGTCGCGCGGCTCCTGCGGGACCAGGCCGACCCGGCGTACGAGGTCGCGGGGTGCCGTGCGGTGCGGTACGGCGTCGCCGGCGCGGACCGAACCCGCGGACGGGGCGACGAGGCCGACGAGCGCGGAGAGCAGGGTGGACTTTCCGGCGCCGTTGCGGCCCATCAGGGCGATGGTCTCGCCGGGGGAGACGGTCAGGTCGACGTCGCGCAGCGCCTGGATCCGGTCCCGGCGGACGGCGAGGGAGCGGACCTCGGCGGCGTACGGGGTGGGGGCGGCGGCCGTCTCCGGGGACTTCCCGCGCCGCCACCAACGGGAGGAGGCGGGCCGCAGGGCGGGAAAGGGCGGGAGCGTGGCGGTCGTCGGCGCGCGGTCCGGGATCTCCCGGTCCGCCAGCCGGTCCCGCAGCGGGGCCGCGCGGCGGCGGGCGTCGCGGATCGTCAGCGGCAGCGGGGACCAGTTCGCCAGCCTGCCCAGGCCCACCACCGGCGGGTACACCGGGGACACGGCCATCACGTCCGCCGGGGGGCCGAGGAGCGGTGCCGCGCCCGGGGACGGGAGCAGGACGACCTGGTCGGCGTACTGGATGACGCGTTCCAGGCGGTGCTCGGCCATCAGGACCGTCGTACCGAGGTCGTGGACGAGGCGCTGGAGGACGGCCAGGACCTCCTCCGCCGCGGCGGGGTCGAGGGCGGAGGTCGGCTCGTCCAGGACCAGGACGTCCGGGTGCGGGGTGAGGACCGAGCCGATCGCGACCCGCTGCTGCTGACCGCCGGAGAGGGTGGCGATGGGGCGGCCGCGCAGGTCGGACAGGCCCAGCAGGTCGAGGGTCTCCTCGACGCGGCGGCGCATCACGTCCGGGGCCAGCCCGAGGGACTCCATGCCGTAGGCCAGCTCGTCCTCGACGGTGTCCGTCACGAAGTGGGAGAGCGGGTCCTGGCCGACCGTGCCGACGACGTCGGCGAGTTCGCGCGGCTTGTGGGTGCGGGTGTCGCGCCCGGCCACCGTGACCCGGCCGCTCAGCGTGCCGCCGGTGAAGTGCGGCACGAGGCCGCTGACCGCGCCGAGGACCGTGGACTTGCCGACGCCGGACGGGCCGGCGAGCAGGACGAGTTCGCCCTCCGGGACCTCGAAGTCGACGCCCCGGACGGTGGGTTCGGCCACCCCGTCGTACGTCACGGAGACATCCTCGAAGCGGATCACGACGGCTCCTTGACGGGCACGGGGTGGGGGGCGGGGGTGACGAACGCCGGGAGCAGGCCGAGCAGTACGGCTGCCGCCGGCCACAGGGGGAGGGACGGCGCGACCAGCGGGACCACGCCCGGATGCAGCGCCGCCGGGTCGCGCGCGGCGGCCAGGAACAACAGCGCCGCGACCGCCGCGCCCGAGGCGGTGACCAGCCAGGCGCGGGCGTCCCAACGGTCCGGACGGTAGCGGGTGCGGACCGTCCTGCGGCCGCCGAGCCACAGGCCCGTGAGCGCGGCGGCGACGCCGGCCAGGAGGACGGGGATGCCGTACGTGCCGCCCGCGGCGGTCAGCAGCCCGTACGTCCCCGCGCAGACGCCGAGCAGGCCGCCCAGGGTGAGGGCGGCGGTGGCACGGCGTACGGGGGCGGGAACCTGGGCGGTACGGCCGTAGCCGCGTGCGTCCATCGCGGCGGCGAGGGCGACGGAACGCTCCAGGGCGCCCTCCAGCACCGGCAGTCCGACCTGGAGCAGGCCCCGTACGCCCCTGTCGGGGCGGCCGCGCAGACGGCGGGCGGCGCGCAGGCGCTGGACGTCGGCGATGAGGTTCGGGGCGAAGGTGAGGGCGACGACGACGGCCACGCCCATCTCGTACAGGGCGCCGGGCAGGGACTTGAGGAGGCGGGAGGGGTTGGCGAGGGCGTTCGCGGCGCCGACGCAGATGAGGAGGGTGGCCAGCTTCATCGCGTCGTACAGGGCGAAGGTGAGGCCCTCGGCGGTGACCCGGCCGCCGAGGCGGATGCCCTGCGCCCAGTCGGGGAGGGGGACTTCGGGCAGCGTGACGAGGGTGTGGGTGCCGGGGATGGGAGAGCCGAGGATCGTGGTGAAGAGGAGGCGGATGACCAGGACGGCGAGGGCGAGCTTGACGAAGGCGCCGTAGGAACGGGACCAGGGGGCGTGGGGGCGGCGGGTGATCACCACGTAGGCGGAGACGGCTATGAGGAGGGCGAGGAGGAGGGGGTTGGTGGTGCGGGTGGCGGCGGTGCCCAGGGCTAGTGCCCAGAGCCACCAGGCGCCGGGGTGCAGGGGCGGGCGGTACCGGTGGCGGGGTGCGGGTGCGGGGGCGGGTGCGCTTGCCGGCGCTGACAGGGTGTCTCCTCCAGAGGGGGTACCCCCAGTGCCCACGCTCCCCCGCTCTCGGCTTCGCGCGAGCGGGGGGACCCCCGTCGCCCCAGCGGCACGACTGCCGGCAGGCGGCGCGGCACGACTGCCCGCAGCTCGCTTGTCCGCGGGCTCAGTCGGTGGCATTCCCGCGCCGCCTTGCCTGCCAGGTTGCCGCTCCGGCCAGGGCTGCCACGACGGCGATGCCCGCGTAGAGGCCGACCGAGGGGCCGTCGTCGTCCGACGTGTCCTTCTGGTCCGGGGCCGCGGCGGGCGCCGTCGAGTCGTCCTTCTCCTTCTCCTTCTGCGAGACCTGCTCTCCGCACCCCGACTTCGGGTAGCCCGCGATCCCGCACAGCAGGGCGCTGGTGTTGTAGCGCAGCGGGCCCGCCGCGGCGGCCAGGGCGTCGGCCGTCGTCGCGTCGGGGGAGACCCGGGCGCAGGCCGTGCGCGGGGCCGGCGGGGTCTCGCCGGACGGGGCGTCGGACGCCGTGCCGAAGTCGAGGACGAGGGCGACGCGCTTGCTGCCGCCCTCGGCCGGCGTCTTCGCGCAGATCGACGCGAAGTCCGCGGCGCCGCGCGGCTTGGCGGCGTCGCCCGAGTTCTCGCTCACCGCGAAGCGGAAGCCCTGGACATCGCCGTCGGAGGGCCGGACGAGGGACGGGCCCTGGGTGGCGTAGACCCAGCGGTCACCGTCGTGGTCCCAGAAGGACCAGTAGCGGTAACCGGCGGCCTGCGCCTGGCCCGCGCTCCCGATCAGCAGGAACGCGGCCAGGAAGAGGAGGACGACGCGGGCGACGCGGCGGGTCACGGCTGCTGCTTCTTGTTGCGGCCGCTCAGCAGGAAGCCGATGCCGATGCCGAAGACCACGCAGACGCCGACGAACCACCAGACGCCGAAGCCGGAGTCCTTCTTCTCGTCCTTGGTGTCGTCCTCGCTGCTCGCGGTCGCGGTGTCCGTCGTGCTGACACCTCGCGGAGCCGGACCCGTCGCGTTCAGTTCCGCCACCAGGTCCGTGCCACCGAAGGCGCGCGGGTCGGTGCCCGTGGCGTGGGCGGCGAAGATCAGCTGGGCGTAGGCGGCGGGTCCGCTCTGCTCGGCCCACTTCGCTGCGTTCTTCTTCAGCCACGCCAGCGGCTTCGCCGCCTTCTCCGCGCCGCCCTGCGCGGCGAGCGCGACGACCGCGTCGGCGGTGTTGCCGTAGTCGGGCTGGACGGCGGAGCCGCCGAGGGCCGACTTGAGATGGCCGTCCTCGGCCACGGCGCCGGTGAGGTAGGCCGCGCCGTTCGCCGCGGCCTGCTCGCGGGTGGGCTTGTCCGTGCAGGCGGCGTCGGCCGTCTTCTCGCCGGCCTCGGTGACCAGGCCCTTGCCGAGCGCGCCGAGGACGCCGGCGGCGGTCGCGTCCGCGTTGGCGAGCAGCTTGCCGTCCTGGTCCGGGTACCCGAAGGCACCGCCGTCGCCGGCGCAGGGCAGGGCGGCCGCCAGCAGCGCGTCGTACGGGGACCTGCCGCCCTTCTCGAAGGTCTCCGGGCCGGTCTCCGTGGCGGCCAGGGCGCCGATGACCACGGAGGTGGAGTTGGCCTCGCTGGGGCTGCCGGGGGTGTAGCCCCAGCCGCCGTCCTTGTTCTGAGCGGACTTCAGCCAGCCGAGGGCGTCCTCGACGGCGTCGCCGTGCCCGCCGACGGCCCACAGCGCCTGGACGGCGGCGGCCGTGCTGTTGGTGTCGACCATCGTCTTGGCGTCGCACGCCTTGGCGGGGTCGGCGCGATACGGGGCGAAGGCGCCGTTGTCGCACTGCTGGCCGGTGAGCCAGTCCACGGCCTTCGACGACGGGATCACGCCCACCGTCTTCTGCGCGAGCAGGGCGAGGGACTGGCGCCAGACACCGTCGTACTGGGGGTCGGCGGTGCCGTACAGCCCGGAGGACTCGGGGTCCGCCGGGGTGGACGCGGACGGGGAGGACGACGGATCGGCGGCGACCGCGGGCGCGGCGGCGGCGCCGATCACGGCTATGGCGGCGAGAGCCGCGGCGCTGCTGCGACGGCGGACGTTCATGAGCGGCGGGTGCCTTTCCCTGTGCGGGGCCGGGCAGCACGGGGCACCCCCGGCGGCTCGGCCCCGTATGCCTCGACGGTGCCCGTGCGCCGGCGGGTGCCGGGCACGTGAGCCGGTCACGTCCGCGCGGGGCAGTCCGGCTCACCGTCCGGGCAAGTCCTCAAGGGGCCACGGTGGACGGCTCACGGTTGCGGGTCAGCGCCGGAATTGCACCGGCTTCCCCCCGTACGGGTGTGATGACGACGCCGCCACTTTACCCGGAGGCCACGGAGCCGGGCCGGGGCGCCCGCCCGCGGGCTCCGGCCTCGGTCACGTCGATCAGCCGGCACACCGTCTCGATGTCCACCCGTACCTGGGTGAGGGAGGCGCGGCCGGCGAGCCAGGTGATCAGGGTCGAGTGCCACGTGTGTTCGATGACGCGGATGGCGGAGAGCTGCTCGGGGGTGGGGTTCTCCAGGCCGCCCATCGCGTCCAGGATGATCGCCGTGGTCTGGCGGGAGACCTGGTCGACCTCCGGGGAGACGCCGCGGTCGGCGAAGGTCAGGGCGCGGGCCATCGCCTCGGCCAGCCGGGGTTCGCGCTGCAGCGCGCCGAAGGCCCGCATCAGGGTCTGCGCCACCCGGTCGGCGGCCGTGTCGCCGGTCGGCGGGCTCTTGCGCAGGGTGCCGTGCAGCCGCTCCAGCTGGTCGTGCATGGTCGCCACCAGCAGATGGACCTTGGACGGGAAATAGCGGTACAACGTGCCGAGGGCGACCTGCGACGACTCCGCCACCTCGCGCATCTGCACCGCCTCGAAGCCGCCCCGGCAGGCCAGCCGGGCGGTCGCGTGCAGGATGCGGCGGCGGCGCTCCCGCTGCCGCTCGGTGAGGGGCGGTGCGGCGGTGGGGCGCACGGAGCCGGCGGCGTCGGAAGTACCGGGAGTGCCGGAGGTACCGGAGGCTTCCATTCCCGGGTTGTCCACCTTGGTCACCTTCTCCCCGTGCCGTGGCGTGAATCACCTGATCCACTCGTCACAGCGCCCCTACCTGCCGGTAGATTCGGAGCCTCCGAACGATCAAGTCTGAAACTTGTTCTAGATTAACGTCCCGGCGTAGTGTCGCGGGACAGCGCAGTGAGAAGGGGGCCCGGAGTGACCGCTGAGGCCAGTCAGACGGGTCCCCGTCCGGAGCCCGCCGCCGACGGCTTGCGACCGCTCCGTATCGCACTCCTCACCTACAAGGGAAACCCGTTCTGCGGCGGCCAGGGCGTCTACGTCCGCCACCTCTCCCGCGAACTGGCCCGCCTCGGCCACCGCGTCGAGGTCATCGGCGCCCAGCCCTACCCCGTCCTCGACGAGGGCCACGACGAGCGGCTGTCCCTCACCGAACTGCCCAGCCTCGACCTCTACCGCCAGCCCGATCCCTTCCGCACCCCGAAGCGGGGCGAGTACCGCGACTGGATCGACGCGCTCGAGGTCGGCACGATGTGGACCGGCGGTTTCCCGGAACCCCTGACGTTCTCGCTGCGCGCCCGCCGCCATCTGCGCGCCCGCCGCGGCGACTTCGACGTCGTGCACGACAACCAGACCCTCGGCTACGGGCTGCTCGGTGACGTCGGCGCGCCCCTCGTCACCACCATCCACCACCCCATCACCGTCGACCGGCAACTGGAACTCGACGCCGCCGACGGCCCCAGGCGCCGCTACTCCGTGCGCCGCTGGTACGCCTTCACCCGCATGCAGAAGCGCGTCGCGCGCCGCCTGCCCTCCGTGCTCACCGTCTCCGGCACCTCCCGCCAGGAGATCATCGACCACCTCGGCGTACGGGACGACCGCATCCACGTCGTCCACATCGGCGCCGACACCGACCTGTTCTCGCCCGACCCGTCGGTGCCGCGGGTGCCGGGCCGGATCGTGACGACGTCCAGCGCGGACGTGCCGCTCAAGGGCCTGGTCTTCCTCGTCGAGGCGCTGGCGAAGGCCCGCACCGAGCACCCCCGGGCCCACCTCGTCGTCGTCGGCAAGCGGCCCGCCGAGGGCCCCGTCGCCCAGGCGATCGAGCGCTACGGCCTCGAAAGCGCCGTCGAGTTCGTCAAGGGCATCTCGGACGCCGAACTGGTCGACCTGGTGCGCTCGGCCGAGGTCGCGTGCGTGCCGTCCCTGTACGAGGGGTTCTCGCTGCCGGCCGCCGAGGCCATGGCGACGGGCACCGCGCTGCTCGCCACCACCGGCGGGGCCGTCCCGGAGGTCGCCGGACCCGACGGGGAGACCTGCCTCGCGGTGCCGCCGGGCGACGCGGGAGCGCTGGCCGCCGGACTCAACCGGCTGCTCGGCGACCGTGAACTGAGGGCCCGGCTCGGCGCGGCCGGACGCGAGCGCGTGCTGCGGCACTTCACCTGGGCCCGCGCCGCCGAGGGCACGGCCGCCCGCTACCGCGAGGCCATCGGCCCCTCGGCGACCACCCCGAGGACCGTCCCCGCGACCCCGACGACCCCGACCAGTGACACCGGCGTCTACCCCGAAAGCAGGGCCACGTGCTGACCGTCGACTTCTCCCGGTTCCCGCTCGCCCCTGGCGACCGCGTGCTGGACCTCGGCTGCGGCGCCGGCCGGCACGCGTTCGAGTGCTACCGGCGCGGCGCCCAGGTCGTCGCGCTGGACCAGAACGCCGAGGAGATCCGCGAGGTCGCCAAGTGGTTCGCGGCGATGAAGGAGGCCGGTGAGGCCCCGGCCGGCGCCACCGCCACCGCCATGGAGGGCGACGCGCTGGCCCTGCCCTTCCCGGACGAGTCCTTCGACGTCGTCATCATCTCCGAGGTGATGGAGCACATCCCCGACGACAAGGGCGTCCTCGCCGAGATGGTCCGCGTCCTCAAGCCCGGCGGCCGCATCGCGATCACCGTGCCGCGCTACGGCCCCGAGAAGGTCTGCTGGACGCTGTCCGACGCCTACCACGAGGTCGAGGGCGGCCACATCCGCATCTACAAGGCGGACCAGCTCCTCACCCGCATCCGCGAGGCCGGCCTCAAGCCCTACGGCACCCACCACGCGCACGCGCTGCACTCGCCGTACTGGTGGCTGAAGTGCGCGTTCGGCGTCGACAACGACAAGGCGCTGCCGGTGCGGGCGTACCACAAGCTGCTGGTCTGGGACATCATGAAGAAGCCGCTGGCGACGAGGGTCGCCGAGCAGGCGCTGAACCCGCTGATCGGCAAGAGCTTCGTGGCGTACGCGACCAAGCCCCACCTCCCGCGGGTGGCCGCCGCGTGACCACGTCCCGCACCGAACACCTGGTCCTGCCCGGCGTCCTCACCGACGCCGAGGCGGCGGCCACCGTCCGCGGCATCCTCGCCGTGCAGCGGGAGGACGGCGCGATCCCGTGGTTCCGCGGGCACCACCTCGACCCGTGGGACCACGTCGAGGCGGCGATGGCCCTGGACGCGGCCGGCGAGCACGACGCCGCCGAGCGGGCGTACGAGTGGCTGGCCCGGCACCAGAACCAGGACGGCTCCTGGTACGCCGCCTACGCCGACGGCGACTTCGCCGACGTCACCGACCGCGGCCGGGAGACCAACTTCGTCGCCTACGTCGCCGTGGGCGTCTGGCACCACCACCTCGCCACCGGCGACGACATGTTCCTCGACCGGATGTGGCCCGTCGTCCACGCGGCGGTCGAGTTCGTACTGCGCCTCCAGCAGCCGGGCGGGCAGATCGGCTGGCGGCGCGACGACGACGGCACGGACACCACGGACGCGCTGCTGACCGGCAGTTCCTCCATCCACCACGCGCTGCGCTGCGCGCTCGCCATCGCCGAACAGCGCGAGGAGCCGCAGCCCGACTGGGAGCTGGCGGCGGGCGCGCTGCGGCACGCCATCCGCCGCCACCCGGAGCGATTCCTGGACAAGGGCCGCTACTCGATGGACTGGTACTACCCGGTCCTGGGCGGCGCGCTGACCGGCACCGAGGCCAGGTCCCGCATCGCGGAGAGCTGGGACCGCTTCGTGGTCCCGGACCTCGGCGTGCGCTGCGTCGTCCCCAACCCGTGGGTGACGGGCGGCGAGTCGGCCGAACTCGCCCTCGCCCTGTGGGCGGTGGGCGAGTCCGACCACGCCCTGGAGATCCTCCAGTCGATCCAGCACCTGCGGGACCCGGACAGCGGCCTGTACTGGACGGGCTACGTCTTCGAGGACAAGGCGATCTGGCCGCGCGAACTGACCACCTGGACGGCCGGCTCCCTGCTCCTCGCCGTCGCCGCGCTCGGCGGCCACGAGGCCACCTGCCAGGTCTTCTCCGGCGACCGCCTGCCGAGGGGCCTCGACCCGGACTGCTGCGTCTGAACGGTCAGCGGCGGCCGAGGCGGTTGGCCACGGCGTGGCCGACGAAGAGGTAGACGACGGCCGCCAGCCCGTAGCCGGCCACCACGCGGGCCCAGGCTTCGTCGAAGGTGAACAGGTCACGTGACCAGCCGGCGAGCACGTTGGCCACTTCATGGACGAACTGCACCAGGTCGTTGGCCCGGTTGGCGTCCAGCAGATACATCAGGATCCACAGCCCGAGGATGATGGCCATGATGTCCGCGATCACCGCGATGGCCGTCCCGGCGCTGGATCCGCTGCGACTTCTAGGGGACATGACTTCCGTCTGGCCCCGGATGTGTGTTTGAAACCTGCCGCCGTCCCGACGTACGCCGACGGCCCCTCGCCCGGAAGTACCGGTGAGCGAGGGGCCGTTGACGCCGAACGGTCGGGCGGGCGCGGTCAGCCGCGCTGGATGCCCGAGGTGTCCTGCAGCACGCCGCGACGGCCGTCCTGCGTCTGGGCGACCAGGTTGGCGCCGCGCTGCTCGACGGCCAGGTACCAGGTGCCCGGCGCCAGCTCGGCGATCGGCGTGGGGGAGCCGTCCTCCGCGAACAGCGGACGCGGCACCGGCACGGCGAACCAGAACGGCGAGAAGTCCCCGGCCGGCTGAGCCTGCGCCTGCTGCGGCTGCGGGGCCTGCGGCTGGGGCTGCGGCTGACCCGGCTGCGGCTGACCGCCGAAGGACGGAGCCGGCTGACCGGGCTGACCGGGCTGGCCGGGCTGGCCCGGCTGGCCGCCGTACGGCTGCTGCTGCGCGCCCGGGTAGCCGTAACCACCCTGGGGCTGGCCGCCGTAGGGCTGCGGAGCGGCCGGACGGGAGGCCGGGATCAGGGTGCCCTTGAGGGCGGGGACCAGGGGGGTGGCGATGGCGGCGGCGGCCATGACCAGCGTGGCGATGAGCGCGAGGATCAGGCCCGTGCCCGCACCGAGGTCGTCGGTGAGGCCCCCGTCACCGTCGAAGGCGCCGGCGGGGTCGAAGATGTTGCCGAGCGCGCTCCAGGCGGCGAAGACGGTGAACGCGACGCCGAACTGGCCGAGGTCGAGGCCCGCCACCTTCCTGGGCTGCGGCAGGGCGCGGGCCACGATGACGAGCGCGGCGCCGATGATGCCCGCCAGGACCACACCGAGCACGACCGGCCCACTGCCCCACAGGCTGGGGATTTCGGCACTGTCCGGAGCACCGTCGAACGAGTAGATGTCGAGGAACGACGCGATGAACAGCAACACCGCTGCTCCGATCACCACGCCGTCGCCTCGAGTGAGGGAGCGGATATTCACTTCAGGTCCTTCGTAGGTCGTCTCGTCGTCAGTAGAGGCGTCGCTGTCACCATGTCGCCGTCAGGTTCCGGAGTGAAGCGCGGGGGTGGCCCCTCATCGTACGGACGACACTATCGTCCGCACATCGAGGCTGTCCGCAGGGATCAGCGCGCTGATCGCTACCCGCGCAGGAAACTCACGATTCCCTCAGACATCCCTTGCGCCGCTTTCTGCCGCCAGGCGCCACTGGTCAGCAGCGCCGCGTCCTTGCTATCGCGCATATTGCCGCACTCGATGAACACCTTGGGAACCGTTGACAGATTGAGACCGCCCAGGTCCGTGCGCGTGACGAGACCGGTGCCGCCACCGACGTAGTTGGAGGGCGCGCTGCCCGTGGCGCGGACGAAGTTGCCCGCGATGCGCTGCCCCAGCTCGGCGGACGGGCCGACGATGGCCCGGGTGTCGGCGGCGCCGTCCCGCACCGACCCCGGCAGGATCACGTGGAAGCCGCGGTTGCCGGTGCCCGATCCGTCGGCGTGGATCGAGATCGCGGCGTCGGCCTCCGCCTCGTTGCCGATCCGGGCCCGCTCGTCCACGCAGGGCCCGAACGGACGGTCGTCGTCCTGCGTCAGTTTCACGGTGGCGCCCTGCTCCTCCAGGAGCGTGCGCAGCCGGTGGGCCACGTCGAGCGTGAACTTCGCCTCGGGCCAGCCCGCGTTGGTGGCCGTGCCCGTCGTGTCGCACTCCTTCCAGTGCGTGCCGACGTTCACCTTGCGGTTGATCTCGGAGGCGTGCTGGAAGTTGCCCGGGTTGTGACCCGGGTCGATGACCACGACCTTGCCCTTGAGGGGGCCGGACGCCGCGGCGGGCGCGGACTTCGACGGGGACGCGGACGGCTTCCCCGCCGTGGCGGAAGGGGAGGCGTCGGTGGGCCTCTTGGCGTCGTCGGTGGGGGACGCGGGACCACTGGAGGACGGCGCCTGCGACGTCCGCACGCCACCCGCGCGGTCCGCACCGCTCCCGCCCCCGCCGCCACCGTCGTCCGAGCCGCCGACCGCCGCGTACACCCCCCACCCGAGCAGCGCCCCGGGCACGAGCGCGGCGATCGCCACGGTCAGCGGGCGGCGCAGCGGGGAACGGCGGGGCTGGGGAGGATCGAAGTCCGGGCCTGTGTACGACACGCAGCGACTCTAGACCGCGCCCTCAGATCCCCGCGCCCGTTCGCCGCAGGACGCGCAGCGAGTCGGTCACGGAGACCTCGGTGAACGCGCCGGACGCGAGTGCCCTGAGGTAGACGCGGTACGGGGCCTGGCCGGTGAACTCGTCGGCCGGGTCCGGGAAGACGTCGTGGATGACCAGGAGGCCGCCGTCGGCCACGTGCGGCGCCCAGCCCTCGTAGTCGGCGTTCGCGTGCTCGTCGGTGTGGCCGCCGTCGACGAAGACGAGGCCGAGGGGCGCGTTCCAGACCGCCGCGACCTGGGGCGAGCGGCCGACGAGGGCCACCACGTGCTCCTCCAGGCCGGCCCGGTGGAGGGTGCGGCGGAAGGCGGGGAGGGTGTCCATCACGCCGAGTTCGGGGTCGACCGTCTCGGGGTCGTGGTACTCCCAGCCCGGCTGCTGCTCCTCGCTGCCCCGGTGGTGGTCCACGGTGAGCGCGGCGACCCCGGCCCGGCGGGCCGCGTCGGCGAGCAGGACCGTCGAGCGGCCGCAGTACGTGCCGACCTCCAGCAGCGGCAGCCCGAGACCGCCCGCCTCCACGGCCGCCGCGTACAGGGCGAGGCCCTCGTGCGCGGGCATGAACCCCTTCGCGGCCTCGAAGGCGGCGAGGACGTCGGGGGTGGGTGCCGCGGACATGAGGGTCCTTTCGGTGGTGCGGGTGTGCGGGGTGCGCGGGTGTGCCGGTGGTGCGGGTGGTGCCGGTGGGTCGGCCCCCATGCTGCCGCACCCCCCGTCGCGCGGTGCGACAGGGGGTGCGGGAGCAGGGACGGTACGGGTCAGGCGGAGACCGTCTCGCCCGGCAGGGCCAGGTCCAGGTCGACCGGACGGTCGCCGCCGGTGTGGGTGGCCGAGTGGGCGAGCGGGCCGTGTCCGGCGGCACGGGCGGCCAGGACGTACGGGCCCTCGGCGGGGACGGCGAGGGCGTAGCTGCCGTCGCCGGCGGACAGGGTCGCGCCCGCCTGGCGGCCGTGCCGGTCGATCAGCGTGACCTTGGCACGGGCGACGGGTGCCCCGTCGGCGGCCAGCACCCGGCCGCGGAATCCGCGCGGTGCCTCACCGGACGCGCCCTCCCGGGCCACGCCCTCCCCGGCCACGCCCTCGCCGGGCACGCTCGCCCCGGCCAGTGCCTGCTCGGCGCGGGCCAGGTTCGCGTCCTCCTCACTGCTCGCGCGCAGCTGCGTGGTCGTCGCCGGGCGGCGGTGGGGGAGGAAGAAGGCCAGCGCCAGGCCGACGGCGACCGCCGCGGTGGCGATCAGGAAGGAGACGCGGAAGCCGTGCATGGTGGGGACGGCGACACCGCCGACGTCGTTCGCCGTGTTGGCGAGCACCATGCCGATGACGGCACTCGACACCGACGTGCCGATGGACCGCATCAGGGTGTTGAGGCCGTTGGCCGCGCCCGTCTCCGAGGCCGGGACCGCGCCGATGATCAGCGCGGGCAGGGAGGAGTAGGCGAGGCCGATGCCCGCGCCGATCAGCACCGAGGTGACGACGGTCTGCCAGGCGGCGCTCATCAGGCCGAGGCCGCCGGCGTAGCCGGTCCCGATGATCACCAGGCCGAGGATCAGGGTGGTGCGCGGGCCGTAGCGGGCGGACAGGCGGGCGTACACCGGCGCGGTGAACATCATCGTCAGGCCCAGCGGCGCCACGCACAGGCCCGCGACGACCATCGACTGCCCGAGGCCGTAGCCGGTCTCGGAGGGCAGCTGGAGGAGCTGCGGCAGGACGAGTGAGATGACGTAGAAGGAGACGCCGACCATGATCGAGGCGAGGTTGGTGAGCAGTACCTCGCGGCGGGCCGTGGTGCGCAGGTCGACCAGCGGGGCCGCGAGGCGAAGCTCCATCAGGCCCCACAGGAGGAGCACCACGACGGCGGCGGCGAACAGGCCGAGCGTGGTCGGCGAAGACCAGCCCCAGTCGCTGCCCTTGGTGATCGGCAGGAGGAAGAGGACGAGGCCGGCCGCCAGCCCGAGCGCGCCCGGCAGGTCGAAGGAGCCCTTGGCGCGCAGCGGTGACTCCGGTACGACGGCGAGGGTCAGGGCGATGGCGAGGACGCCGAGGCCGGCGGCGCCGTAGAACAGGGCGTGCCAGTCGGTGTGCTGCGCGACCAGGGCCGCGGCGGGCAGCGCCAGGCCGCCGCCGACGCCGATCGAGGAGCTCATCAGCGCCATCGCCGAGCCGAGCCGCTCGCGGGGCAGCATGTCGCGCATCAGGCCGATGCCGAGGGGTATCGCGCCCATCGCGAAGCCCTGGAGGGTACGGCCGACGATCATCGGGACCAGGGCGTCGGTGAACGCGCTGAGCAGCGCGCCCGCCACCATCACCGACAGGCTGGCGATCAGCATGCGGCGCTTGCCGAAGAGGTCGCCGAGCCGGCCCATGATCGGCGTGGCGACGGCTCCGGACAGGAGCGTAGAGGTCAGTACCCAGGTGGCGTTGCCGGGCGTGGTGTCCAGGAGTCGGGGCAGGTCCTTGATGACCGGGACGAGCAGGGTCTGCATCACCGCGACGACGATGCCCGCGAAGGCGAGCACCGGGACGGTGGCCCCGCTCGCCTTCCGGGCGGGTTCGTCGGTCGTCGTGTGGGACATGGGGTGAGGCCTCCAGGCCGGGGAGCCGGCGGGTGCGATGGGGATGTGTGCAGGCTGAACCTCGTGCGCCTGGGCAACTATTCCGTTGTTTCGAGCCCCTAACGAATTCTTGACCTTTCCTTGGGGCGGCGGCCGGCCGGCTGGGCTCCGGCCGGCTAGGTCCCGGGACCTAGGACGGTCCGGCGACCAAATACCGATGCAAGGGGCACGCCCGGGTTGAGACCATGACACCCATGCTCGAAGCCACCGGCACCACCACCGCCCGAATATCCCCGCGCCGCACGCCACCCACCTGGCTGGTCGTGGCGCTCGCGTGCGCCGGACAGTTCCTGGTCGTGCTCGACGTGTCCGTCGTCAACGTCGCCCTGCCGTCGATGCGGGCCGACCTCGGACTGAGCGCGCAGGGACTCCAGTGGGTGGTCAACGCCTACGCCATCGCCTTCGCGGGCTTCATGCTGCTCGGCGGTCGGGCCGGCGACCTGTACGGGCGCAAGCGGATGTTCCTGGTCGGGCTCGGACTGTTCACGCTGGCCTCGCTGGGCGGCGGCCTCGCCCAGGAGGGCTGGCAGCTGCTGGCCGCGCGGGCCGTGCAGGGACTGGGGGCGGCGGTACTCGCGCCCTCGACGCTGACCATCCTGACCGCGGCGGTGCCGGAGGGCGCGGCGCGGGCCCGGGCGATCGCGACCTGGACCGCCGTGGGAGCGGGCGGCGGAGCCGCGGGCGGCCTGGTGGGCGGCGTACTGGTGGACGGGCTGTCGTGGCGCTGGGTACTGCTGATCAACGTGCCGGTGGGCGCGGTGGTGCTGGCCGGCGCCCTGCTGTGGCTGACCGAGAGCCGGGCCGGTGAACGACGGCGCCTCGACCTGCCCGGCGCGCTCCTGGTCACCGCCGGTCTGGCCACCCTGGCCTACGGCATCTCGCAGACCGAGTCCGAGGGGTGGGCCGCGACGGCGACGCTCGTGCCGCTGTTCGCCGGGCTCGCGCTGCTCGCGCTGTTCCTCCTCGTCGAGGCACGGACGGCGGCGCCGCTGATGCCGCTCGGGCTGCTGCGGTTGCGGTCGGTGGCGTCGGCGAACGTGGCGATGCTGGTGTCCGGCTCGTCGATGTTCGCCATGTGGTTCTTCATGACGCTGTACGCGCAGAACGTGCTGGGCTACTCCCCGCTGGAGGCCGGTCTCGCCCTCGTGCCCAGCTCGCTGGCGGTCGTTCTCGGTTCGAAGGCGGCGCCGCGGTTCATGCCGAGGATCGGGGCGCGGAACGTGGCCGTGCTGGGCACGCTCGTGGCGGCGGTCGGCTTCGGCTGGCAGTCGACGATGACCGCGGACGGCGGGTACGTGACCGCGATCATGATTCCCGGGGTGCTGATGATGCTGGGCGCCGGGCTGGCGGCGACCCCGCTGGCGTCGCTGGCCATCTCGGGCGCGGCGGCCGGGGACGCCGGACTGGTCTCCGGGCTGATCAACACCTCCCGGACCATGGGCGGTTCGCTGGGACTCGCCGTGATGTCGACGATCGCGGCGGCCCGGGCCGGGGGAGAGGACGCCGGGCCGGTGCAGCTGACGGACGGGTACGCGCTGGTGTTCCGTACGGCGGCGGTGGTGCTGGTCGCCGGGGCGGTGCTGATGCGGGTGTGGCTGCCGGCGGGTGAACGGACGAAGCGCGGGCCACAGGGGTAGCCGCGGGCCGCTCCGATCCACCCCGCCCGCAGGGATCACGGGGTAGCCGCGGGCCGCCCGGATCCACCCCGCCCGCAGGGATCACGGGGTAGCCGCGGGCCGCCCGGATCCACCCCGCACGCACCGGATCCACCCCGCCCGCCCGGATCGCCCGCCCGCCCGCACCGGCCGGCAGCCGCCTCAGAGCCACCCCTGCCGCCGGGCCTCGCGGAGCGCCTCCGTGCGGTTGCGGGTGGCGGTCTTGCCGATGGCCGCGGAGAGGTAGTTGCGGACCGTGGACTCGGAGAGGTGCAGGGCCGCGGCGATGTCGGCGACGGTCGCGCCGTCCGCGGACGCCCTGAGGACGTCGCACTCACGGGCGGTGAGCGGGCTGGGGCCCGCACTGAGCGCGGCGGCGGCGAGCGCGGGGTCGACGACCGTCTCGCCGTCCAGCACCCGGCGGATCGTGCCGGCCAGCTCCTCCACGGGACCGTCCTTCACCAGGAAACCGGCGGCGCCCGCCTCCATGGCCCGCCGGAGGTACCCGGGGCGGCCGAACGTGGTCAGGATCAGCACCCGGCACCCGGGCGCCCGCTCACGCAGCTCGGCGGCGGCGTCCAGGCCGCTCCGGCCCGGCAGCTCGATGTCCAGGAGGGCGACGTCCGGGCGGTGCGCGAGCGCGGCGCCGACGATCTCGTCCCCGGCCGCCACCTGCGCCACCACCTCGATGTCGTCCTCCATCCCGAGCAGCAGCGCGAGCGCCCCGCGCATCATGCCCTGGTCCTCGGCGAGGAGGACACGGATGGGACGGGCGCGGGGAGTCTCGTCGGTCACGGGGGTCAGATTAGGGGCCGAACGCGGGCACGCCCGCTATGCCGACGCCCCCACCACTCCCACCGGCGCGGCCCCCTGCGCCGCCACCGGCAGTTCCGCCGTCACCGCGAAGCCGCCCCGGGCCGCCGCACCCGCGCTCAGTGAGCCCCCGGCCGAGGCCAGGCGTTCCGTCAGGCCGGTCAGGCCCGTGCCCGGCCCCGGGGCGGGGCCGTCGCCGCCCGTGCCGTTGTCCGTGACCGTCAGCCGGACCCGTTCCGTGCCGCCCGACACCGCGATCTCGCAGCGGCTCGCCCCGCTGTGCCGCACGACGTTGGTGACCGCCTCCCGCACCACCCACCCCAGCAGCGCCTCGGTCTGCGGCGGCAGCGGCGGGCCGGAGCGGCGCACCACCGGCTCCACGTCCGCCGCGGTCAGCGCCGAGCGGGCCCGGTCCAGCTCGGTGCCGAGGCTGTCCTCGCGGTAGCCCGTGACCGCCTCGCGGACCTCGGTCAGCGCCTGGCGGCCGACCGACTCGATGTCGGTGATCTGGGTCAGCGTCGCGTCCAGGTCGCGGGGGGCCAGCCGCCGGGCCGCCTCCGACTTGACCACGATCACCGACAGCGTGTGCCCGAGCAGATCGTGCAGGTCGCGGGAGAAGCGCAGCCGCTCCTCCGCCACCGCGCGGGTGGCCAGTTCCTCACGGGCGGCGCGCAGTTGCCGTACGGCGTCGGACAGGCTGAGGATCGCGGCCGTCACCATCGTCGACAGGAAGGTCCCGTAGGCGATGTTGAGGCCGTTCCAGCCGTCCTTGAAGCCGGCCACGGCACCCGCCAGCGCCGCCAGCGACCAGCCCCACCGGCCCAGCCACCGGCCGCGCAGCGCCGCCCCCGCGGCCAGCCCGAGCAGCGGGAAGAACAGCAGCCAGTTGCCCCCGTACGCCAGCGACAGACCGCACGTCACCAGGGCCATGACGGCGAGCGCCGCCCGCGTGGAGGGCGACTGGCGCCGCTCCTCGTCGAAGGAGCGCATGGCCACGTAGATGTAGAGCGAGTTGAAGACGAGCAGGCCGAGCCCGCCGATCCAGGGGTTGGAGGTGCGGCCCTGGAAGATGTTCGCGAGGCTGCCCAGACCCATCAGCAGCCAGGGCAGGAGCGTGAAGCCGGTGGGCGGCGGCCCGATCCGTTCCGGTCGCTCGCCGGCCTCGGACGGTGCGGACCGCCGTGCCAGTCGCCACGCGTCCAGGCGGCACGAGATCCCGCGCAGCCGCCCTCGTGTCCGGGTCATGGCCGTCGGCCCCTTTCCGCTTCCGCTTCCGCTTCCGCTTCCGCTTTCGTTTCTCGTCTCTCGTTTCCCGGCCGTCTCACTCAGTCGTTTCCCGCGCCGCGTCGGTAGGACAGGACGGCGTACGCCCCGAACGCCAGCAGCCACGCCGCCAGTACGAGAATCGCACCCGGGGGCGGCGCGTGCCCCGTGGCGACCGACGTGCCCAGCTCCGCGAAGCGGTTGGTCGGGGTGTACGCCGAGACCGCGCGCAGCCACTCAGGGAACAGCGCGAGCGGGAACCACAGGCCGCCGAGGACCGCCAGGCCCAGGTTGGCCACCATGTTGGCCACGCCGGTGGTCTGACCGGTCAGCCGGTAGCCGTTGCCCAGGCCGAGCAGGGTGAAGGGGATCGATCCCAGCCAGAGCAGCAGCGCCAGCGCCGCCCACTGCCAGGCGTCCAGCCGTACGCCGTTGACCAGGCCGCCCGCGGCGAGTACGGCCGCGATGGCGGGAAGCACGGTGACCGACGCGGTCAGGGCGCGGCCCACCACCACCTGGTGCGGGGGCATCGGGGTCACCCTCAGCTGCCGCAGCCAGCCGATCGCCCGGTCCTCGGCGACGCCGCCGCCGGTGTTGAGGGCCGAGCCGACCGCGCCGTAGGCGGCCATGCCGACCATCGCGCCGGTCTTCCAGCCGCCCGAGTCACCGTCCCCGAGGTTGGTGAAGAGCAGGTACATGAGGACGGGCATGGCGACACCGCCCACGACGAAGCCGGGGTCGCGCAGCGTACGGCGCGTCTCCAGCCGCAGATAGTCCCTCATCGCACGGTCTCCCTCGCCGCGGTCGTCGCCACCGTCGTCAGCGCCAGGAACGCGTCGTCCAGGGACGCCGGGACCACCTCCAGGCCGCGTACCGCGCCGAGTTCCGCGAGGGCGACGACGGTCGCGTCGGAGTCCTCGGTACGCAGCAGCGCGCGGTCCCCCCGCACCTCCAGCGCGCGCACGCCGGGCAGCAGCGTCAGGTTTCCGGTGGACCGGCCGGCCAGGTCGAAGGAGACGCGGGCGCCCCCCGCCGCCCGGCGCAGTTCGTCGCCCGTGCCGTCCGCGACGATCCGTCCCCGGTCGACGACCAGGATCCGGTCGGCGTGCGCGTCGGCCTCCTCCAGATAGTGGGTCGAGAAGAGGACCGTGCTGCCGCGCCGGGCGTACGCCCGCATCGACTTCCAGAAGGTGTGCCGGGCCTCCACGTCCAGGGCCGCCGTGGGTTCGTCCAGGACGAGCAGGTCCGGGTTGCCGGCCAGCGCGACCGCGAACCGTACGCGCTGGGTCTGTCCGCCGGACAGCCGGTCCACGCGCCGCCCGGCCAGCCCGGCGAGGCCGGCCAGCTCCAGGGCCCGCTCGACGGGCATCGGCGCCGGATAACGTCCGGCCACGAAGGCGACCAGCTCGCCCACGGTGACCCGGGGGACCGCCCGTGCCTCCTGGAGCATGGCCCCCACCCGGCCGGCGCGTACGGCCCGCCCGGGCGGCCCGCCGAACAGCTCCACGCTGCCCTCGTCGGGCGGGCACAGCCCGAGAAGCAGCGCGATCGCCGTCGACTTGCCCGCGCCGTTGCGTCCCAGCAGCGCGACCGTCTCGCCGCGCGCGATCTCCAGGTCCACGCCGTCGACGGCGCGGACGTCGCCGTACGCCTTGGCCGCTCCGGCGAGGCAGACGGCGGGAGCGGTGCGGGGTGCGGTCGTGGGCGCTGCGGTCCCGGTCGGTGCGGTCCCGGTCGGTGCGGTCGTGGTCGTGGGCGGTGCGTTCGGTGGCATACGGGCGACGCTACGGAGCGGGCGGGGACGGGCGGCAGATGCGGTTGTCCGGAGTTCGGCGGGACAAATGTCCTGGACGGGCGGCGTCCCGTACGGTCGTGGCTGTCCATGGTTTCGCACGGTTCCGGTACCGGGGGAAAGTCATGCCCATCGACGCAGCCGAGGCGCTCGCCGCCGCACCCCGCGTCCGCGAGATCGCCTGGGGCCACACGGACGTCCAGCTCTATCACCTCGGTATCGGCGCCGGTCCGCCCGCCACCGACCCCCGCGAGCCGCGCTACACCCCAAAGTCCCGGCTGCGCGTCCTGCCGAGCTTCGCGACGGTCGCGGGCGGCGGCCCCCCGGGTGTCATCGGCGGCCTGTCCATGCCCGGCATCGACGTCGACCTCGCCCACGTGCTGCACGGCGGACAGCATCTGCGCCTGCACCGGACCGTCCCGGCGCGGGGGCGGGCGAGCGCCGCCTCCCGCATCGTCGCCGTGTACGACAAGGGCACGGCGGCCGTCCTCGTCCTGCGCACCGAGGTCACCGACGCGGACGGGCCGCTGTGGACCGACGAGGCCGAGATCTTCGTACGCGGAGAGGGCGGGTGGGGCGGTGCGCGGGGACCGTCCGGGCGCCCGGCGCCGCCGCCCGCCGAGCCGCCCGACCACGTCGTCGAGCGCCCCTCACGCGAGGACCAGGCCCTGCTCTACCGGCTCTCCGGCGACTGGAACCCGCTCCACGCCGACCCGGAGTTCGCGGCGCGCGCCGGCTTCGACCGGCCCGTCCTGCACGGGCTGTGCACCTACGGCGGCACGCTCGAGTCGGTCGTCGACACGCTGCTGGACGGTGACGTGACCCGGGTGCGCGAGTACCGCACGCGGTTCGCCGGGGTCGTGTACCCGGGGGAGACGCTGCGGGTGCGCATGTGGCGGCCCGCGGTGGCGGACGGCGGGGGCTCGGCGCCGGACCGTGGCGGCTCGGTGGACGGTGGGGGCTCGGTGCCGGACCGCGGCGGCTCGGTGCGGGTGGCCGTGAGTGCCGTCGAGAGGGACGACGCCTCCGTCCTCGCCGACACCGTCGTCCGGTACGGATGACGACAACGGCCCCGTCCGTCGCGGTGACGAACGGGGCCGGAGCCGCTTGCCTGCTGCTTACTTCGTGTGCGTGTGCCTGTGCCTGCGCCTTGCCTCTCGACGTGCCGTCAGGCCGCCGATTCGGACTCCTCGGCCGGCTTGCGGTGGCGGCCCCGTGGAGTCGCCGCGCCGTCCTGAATGGAGACCGGTCCTCGGTGCCGGCCGTGGCCGGTGCCGGTCTCGCGAACGTCGGCACCGTCGGCCTGCATCGGCTGGGTCGTGCTGGCGTCGTTCATCGGAAGGAATTCACCCCGTCAACATGATCTTTCCTACAGCCGGGCGAGTGTAACCGGCACACCTCGGCCCGGATCCAGGCGGCCACGCCAACCGGCACTACTTCGTTACAAGCCGTGCCAGCGGGGCCTGTTGCAGGGGTACGGGGCGCCGCGGAGCGGGCGTCGGAGCATCCGTTTCGCCGGGTTCGCCGGGCTCGCCCGGAGCCGATTCCTCCGCATCCCGCGCGCCCTCCGCCCGCTCGCCGCCCGCGTCCCGTGCGCTCAGCCGCGCCACGCCGCACGGCAACCGCGGGGTGGAGCACGGCAGTCGCAGCTCCCCGTCCGCGGTCCACAGCCCCGCGCCCGTCAACCACCCCTCGGGGGCCGGAAAATGACGCACCCGCCGCTCGGCGGGCCGCCACACCCCGAGCCAGCTGCCGAACGCGCCGTCCACGCGCAGTGCCACCGCGCAGCGCTCCGGCGTCAGCGCCTGTCCGGGCTGGATCGCGAACGGCGTCACGACGCAGTCCGGCAGTCGCAGACACTCCGGGAAGCGCACCGGCAGCGTGCTGCCCAGCACCCCCCACCCGAGCCGTTCCCGCCCCGGCGAGGGCGCGTCCGAGCGGATCAGCACCAGCCCGCTGTCCGGATCGGCCAGCAGTATCCGGTCGTCGCTGTCCGCGGCGATCTGCAGCAGCGGCGACACCGCGCCGTCCCGCTCCAGATCCACCACGACCGCCTTGGTGCGGCCGCCGGTCTCCCGGTCCACGGCCAGTATCCGGCCCGTGTGGTCCAGCCAGGCCCCGCCCGAGCAGCGGCCGGGGATCTCGGCGACCCGCTCCGGCCCGCGGGCACCGCCCGCGACCTGCCACAGCACCGTCGCACGCGGGCCGGCGGCGAGGGCGTACGCCCGCTCACCGCCCGGGACCGGCGGCAGCAGCCGCAGCACGGTGGTGTCCTCGGGGCACTCGACCGCGCCGAGCGGCAGCTCTCCGGTGCCGGGCCCGGTCGGGTACAGCAGCGCGAAGACGTGCCGTCCGGCCGCGACGCGGTGGACCAGGACCCGCCCGTCGCCCATCGGCTGCACCTCGGTGCCGGGCTCCTCCGGCTGGTTGCCGGGCAGCGGCACCGTGTACGGCTCGGGGCCGTCCAGGGTCCAGCGCTCCGGGTACCAGGAGTCCCCGCTCAGGGCGAGTCGCGCGGCGTAGGCGCCCTCCGCGGTGATGGTGCAGCCCGCCCGCGGGGGGCCGCCGTTCCCGGGTTCCGCCGAAGGCTCGATCGCACAGGCTGTCATCGTTCGGTCACCTCCGGCGACGAAGCTAGTTTTCGTACGCACGGGCGGGGGACCGGCCGTCGTACCCATCACACGTACGTGTGGCACAGGAACGATTCGCCTGAGGGGAGGGCAGGATGTGTGCTGTGCCGGAGCGCGGCGGCGGCGGGGGCCCGCTGCGGGTACAACGGCACAGATCAGCCAGGTAGCCTTGCCTACGTGCCCCGTCTGTCAGAAGTCATCGCCGCGTTGGAGAACCTGTGGCCCGCCGAGCGGGCCGAGTCCTGGGACGCGGTCGGCACCGTCGTGGGCGAGCCCGACCAGGAGGTCTCCCGGGTCCTGTTCGCCGTCGACCCGGTCCAGGAGATCGTCGACGAGGCGGTGAAGCTGGGCGCCGACCTGCTCGTCACCCACCACCCGCTGTACCTGCGCGGGACGACGACGGTCGCGGCCTCCACCTTCAAGGGCCGCGTGGTGCACACGCTCATCAAGAACGACATCGCGCTGCACGTCGCCCACACCAACGCCGACACCGCCGACCCGGGCGTCTCCGACGCGCTGGCCGGCGCCCTCGGCCTCCGCGTCGTACGCCCCCTCGTGCCGGACCCGGGTGACCCCGAGGGCCGCCGGGGCCTGGGCCGGGTGTGCGAACCGGAGCATCCGCTGACCGTCCGCGAGCTGGCCGCCCGCGCCGCCGAGCGGCTGCCCGCCACCGCGCAGGGCATCCGCGTCGCCGGCGACCCGGAGGCGACCGTCCGCACGGTCGCCGTCAGCGGCGGCTCCGGCGACAGCCTCTTCGACCACGTACGGGCGGCCGGCGTCGACGCGTTCCTCACCGCGGACCTCCGCCACCACCCCGTTTCGGAGGCCCGCGCCCACAGTCCCCTCGCGCTGCTCGACGCGGCGCACTGGGCCACCGAGTGGCCCTGGTGCGAGCTGGGTGCCGCCCAGCTCGACGAGATCTCCGACCGGCATGGCTGGGACCTCAGGGTCCATGTCTCCAAGACGGTCACCGACCCCTGGACCGCCCACGCGGCGTCCGCCCCGACCTCCGACACAATGGGAGCCCCCAACTGAAAGCCGCGCCCGCCGACCAGATCCGACTCCTCGACGTCCAGGGCCTCGACGTGCGGCTCCAGCAGCTCGCGCACAAGCGCAGGTCCCTGCCCGAGCACGCCGAGATCGAGTCGCTGACCAAGGACCTCACCCAGCTGCGCGACCTGCTCGTGGCCGCGCAGACCGAGGACAGCGACTGCGCCCGCGAGCAGACCAAGGCCGAGCAGGACGTGGACCAGGTGCGCCAGCGCGCCACCCGCGACCAGCAGCGCCTGGACTCGGGCGCCGTCACCTCCCCGAAGGACCTGGAGAACCTCCAGCGCGAGATCGCCTCCCTCGCCAAGCGGCAGGGCGACCTCGAGGACGTCGTCCTGGAGGTGATGGAGCGCCGCGAGTCCGCGCAGGAGCGGGTCGCCGAGCTGACCGAGCGGGTCGGCGCGGTGCAGGGCAAGCTCGACGACGCCGCCGCGCGCCGTGACGCGGCCGTCGAGGAGCTGGACGCCGACGCGGCCTCGGTCACCAAGGAGCGCGAGGTCATCGCGGGCTCGGTCCCCGACGACCTGCTCAAGCTCTACGACAAGCTGCGCGAGCAGCAGGGCGGCGTCGGTGCGGCCAAGCTCTACCAGCGCAGCTGCCAGGGATGCCGCCAGGAGCTGGCGATCACCGAGCTGAGCGAGATCCGCTCGGCGGCGCCCGACACGGTCGTCCGCTGCGAGAACTGCCGCCGCATCCTGGTGCGTACGGCCGACTCCGGGCTGTAGGGCCGGTCCGGTGGCAGCTTCGGTGGCGGCTTCGGCGGCCGGTCCGGTGCGGGAGTTCGTCGTCGAGGCCGACGGCGGGTCGCGGGGCAACCCGGGGCCCGCGGGCTACGGGGCCGTGGTGCTGGACGCGGCTACGGGGGAGACCCTGGTCGAGGCCGCCGAGTATCTCGGGGTCGTCACGAACAACGTGGCCGAGTACCGGGGCCTGCTGGCCGGCCTGCACGCGGCGAAGGAGTTGGACCCGGACGCGACCGTCCACGTCCGCATGGACTCCAAGCTCGTCGTCGAGCAGATGTCGGGCCGCTGGAAGATCAAGCACCCCGGCATGAAGCCGCTGGCGGCCGAGGCGGCGCGCGTCTTCCCGCCGGGGCGGGTGACGTACGAGTGGATCCCCCGCGCGAGCAACAAGCACGCCGACCGCCTGGCCAACGAGGCGATGGACGCGGGGGCGCGCGGCGAGCGGTGGTCGCCGTCCCTGTCGACGGCGGAACTGGAAGCGCGCGACGCCCGGGCCGCGGCTGCCGCGGACGCGGAGCGAGGGGCCCCCGAGGCCGACGACGGTGCCGCCGTGGCCGAACGCATCGCTCAGTCGGCCCGGACGGACCCTGAGACCACCACCGGCCGTCGCCGCCACTCCGCCGGCTCTGACACTGACGCCGACGCCGACGCCGACGCCGCTGCGGCCGCCGCCGACGTACGGGCCGCGAAGAGCGTGGCGTCGCCACGGACGGACCACGGCCCCGGCACCACGGGTGCCCCGCGCCGCTCCGCCGCCACCGCGGCCGCCGGCACCGCCCCCGCCACCGGCACCGCCGCCGCCGCCGACGTACGGGCCGCGAAGAGCGTGGCCTCGCCCGGCTGGGGGCCGCCCGACATGGGCGCCCCCGCCACCTTCGTCCTCCTCCGGCACGGGGAGACATCCCTCACCCCGCAGAAGCGGTTCTCCGGGAGCGGCGGCAGTGACCCGTCCCTGTCGTCCGTCGGCCGGGAGCAGGCCGAGAAGGTCGCCGAGAGCCTCGCCCGGCGCGGCACGATCCAGGCGGTCGTCGCCTCGCCCCTGGCCCGCACCCGCGAGACCGCCGACATCGTCGCCGCCCGCCTGGGCCTGGAGGTGACGGTCGAGGAGGGTCTGCGGGAGACCGACTTCGGTGCCTGGGAGGGACTGACCTTCGGCGAGGCGCGCGAGCGGTACCCGGACGACCTGGACGCCTGGCTGTCCTCCCCGGACGCGGAGCCGACCGGCGGCGGCGAGAGCTTCGCGGCGACCGGCGCGCGGGTCGCCGCGACCCGCGACAAGCTGGCCTCGGCCTACGCGGGCCGCACGGTGCTGCTGGTCTCCCACGTGACGCCGATCAAGACGTTCGTACGGCTGGCCCTGGGCGCCCCGCCCGAGTCGCTGTTCCGCATGGAACTGTCGGCGGCGTCGCTGTCGGCGGTGGCGTACTACGCGGACGGCGGCGCCAGCGTCCGGCTGTTCAACGACACGTCCCACCTGCGCTGAGCCCCGCCGCCTCGCGGGCCAGCGCCTCCACACGCCCCCAGTCGCGGTCGGCCACCGCGTCCTTCGGGAGCATCCAACTGCCCCCGACACAGCCCACGTTGGGCAGCGCCAGGTACTCCGGCGCCGAGCCCGGCGTGATGCCGCCGGTCGGGCAGAAGCGGGCCTGCGGCAGCGGAGCGGCGAGGGCCTTGAGGTAGGCGGTGCCGCCCGCGGCCTCGGCCGGGAAGAACTTCATCTCCCGCACCCCGCGCTCCAGCAGCGCCACCACCTCCGAGGTGGTCGACACCCCCGGCAGGAACGGCACCCCGGACGCCCGCATCGCCTCCAGCAGCGCGTCCGTCCACCCGGGGCTCACCAGGAACCGCGCCCCGGCCGCCACGACGTCTCCCACCTGCCCCGGCGCGATGACCGTGCCCGCGCCCACCACCGCCCCCGGCACCTCACCGGCGATCGCGCGGATCGCGTCGAGGGCGACCGGCGTCCGCAGCGTCACCTCGATCGCGGGCAGCCCACCGGCGACGAGCGCCCGGGCGAGCGGCACGGCGTCCGCGAGGTCGTCGACGACCACGACGGGCACGACAGGGGCGAGGTCCAGGACCGAGGCGGCGGGGGAGGACGGCAGCGGTGAGCTCATGCCTTCATCGTGCCGCCGCGGAGCAGTCTGTGCAATGACCGTTGCGGTACGTGCAACGAATGCTTCGATCCGCTCAGTGGATGTCCGCCACCAGCACGTCCAGCGACCACGGCTTCCCCGCCTTCGCGGGCGCCTCGGCCTCCACCTCGTACCCGAGGTCCCGCAGCGCCTCCACCAGCTCCGCGGGCCCCGCGGGCGCGGTCCCGGACGCCAGCAGACTCCGTACGATCCGCCCCTTGGTCGCCTTGTTGAAGTGGCTGACCACCTTGCGGGTCGGCGCGTGCAGCACCCGCACGGTCGCCGTCCGCCCGGCGACCTCCCCCTTCGGCTTCCACGCCGCCGCGTACGCCGACGAACGCAGGTCCAGCACCAGCCGGCCCCCGGCCGCCTCGGGCAGCACCTCGGCCATCGGCGCCCGCCAGTACGCGCCAAGGGCCCCGAGTCCGGGGAGCTTCACGCCCATCGAGCACCGGTAGGAGGGAATCCGGTCGGTCACCCGCACCGCGCCCCACAGCCCCGAGAACACCAGCAGCGAACGGGCGGCCCGCTTCCTGGCGGCTGGGTCCAGCGAGGCCAGGTCCAGGGCGTCGTACAGCACACCGGTGTAGATCTCCCCGGCCGGACGCGCCCCCGCCGTCCGCAGCTCGGTGTTCTTGGCGACCTCGCCGCGCAGCCCCTCGCTCAGCCCGAGCACCTCGCGCGCCTTCTCCTCGTCACCGGCGCACAGCTCGACCAGCTCGTCGAGCACGGTCTCCCGGGCCGCGGTCAGCCCCGGCAGGGACAGCGACTCCGGCTTCAGCGGGGCGCCGCGACCGGACGCGGCCTTCCCCTCCGACGGGGGCAGCAGGACAAGCACACGCACTCCTTCACTCCGAGCTCCCAAGCTCCCGGGGCTCCTGGTCAGGGTACGGCGTGCCCCTCCCGCGCCCGCTCGACGGCCCGTACGAGACCGCCGGGGTCGTCGGCGTGGCAGCGCACGACGTGCACCTCGTGCCGCCGCCCGAAGAAGGTGACGTGGGCGACGGGCTCGGCGAGACGGACCGTCACGGAGGTCCGGGCCCCGACGGCGAGATCGAGTTCACCGTCCACCCGCTCGTGCGTGGTCCGCAGCTCGCGGTGCACGGAGGCGATCCGCTCCAGCGGTATCCGTAGGTCGACGTGCACGGCCCGGCGTATCCGCAGCGTGCCGCCGCCCGGATCCAGGACGTGCGGACGGACCACGGACGCGGCGTGCAGCCCGATGACGAAGACGATGGTGTACACGTCCAGCACCAGCACCACGTGGTGCGCGGTGGGCCAGTCCCACAGCAGCACGGACATCATCACGGACTCGATCACGCACACGAACCCGAAGCCGAACATCATCGCGCCCTGCCCCCGCGAGTACCCGAAGACGGAGCCGCCGGCCGACGCCCCGTGGGTCCGCCGTGCCGCCCACAGCCACACACTGGCCAGCAGCCGCAGCTCGTGCCGCATCATGAGGGACGGAACAGCGGCGAGGTGGGAGACCTTCGTGCGGCGCGGGCTCCTCATGACCGCCGCCTCCTCGACGCGATCTCCATGGCCTGCCGGATCGCCTCCGCCTGTCCGGGCGCGAAATCGGCGTACAGGGCGCCCAGGAAACCACCGCCGGAGTCCGGTACCCCGTCCTCCGCCTCGGGCAGCAGTTCCACCGGCAGGCAGTCGGCGAGCACCCGGGCCGCCTCCGCCACGCGCGGATCGTCGACGCCGGCGTCCGCCAGCTCGTCGAGCAGCGCATAGGCGGCGTGGGCCCGCGCCATCGCCTCCGGCGAACCCAGCGCGCCACGCAGCGTGGCCAGCAGCTCCTTGCGGTCCTCCGGCGCCATCGTGCTCTCCAGGAGCGCCAGCATCTCCCGGTCCCGAAGGGCCATCGGCGAGTCGGAGACGTCCCCCATCCCGGCGAACAACTCGGCCAGCTCCGGCGAGACCGGCCCCTCGGCCGGCAGTCCGCCCTCCGCCTCCAGCAGCGCCCGCAGCCGCACCCGGCGCTCCCGGATCGCAGCCTCCTGCCGCGCGAGATCCGCGTCCAGTTCCTCCAGCACCTCGGTCAGGTCCTTCCCGGCCTCGTCCGCGAGCACGTCCCGCACCTCCGCCAGCCCGAGCCCCAGCTCGGTCAGCCGCCGGATCCGCGCCAGCACGACGACGTGCCGCAGGGCGTACGTCCGATAGCCGTTGGCCAGCCGCTCCGGTTCGGGCAGCAGGCCCTGATGGTGGTAGTGCCGCACGGTCCGCGTGGTGACGCCGACGACGTCGGCGAGTTCTCCGATCCGCATGGCCTCAGTAGAAACGTTGACGCTGCGGCAGGGTCAAGCGCGAGGAGCCCGGCTTCCGGACAGCGACGCTGCTCCTGTGCCACGATCGAGGGAGCGGTTCCCGATCTCTCGGACAGGTGATCAGCCGATGCCCCAGTCTGGCGAGCGACCGAAGGAGGGGCGTGACATGACTGCCATGGCCCACGAACCGATCACGCAGGACCTCTTGCTGGAGTGGTTTCTCGCCCTGGACACCCCGGAGGGGTTCCGGGCGGAGCTGATCGAAGGGGAGATCGTCGTGACACCGCCGCCGGACGGGGACCATGAGGATTACATCGAGCTGATCGTGGACCAGATGTACCGGCGTTCCGTGACCCGCATGCAGTTCTCCGGCAACAAGGGCCTCAAGCTGAAGAACGCCGACGGCCTGTTGGCGGACCATGTGATCCCCGACGGCACCTTTGCGCCCAAGAGGTCCAGGCTCTATCGCGGAGCCGAGCCCTGGATGCTTTGTAACGGTGTCTCACTGGTGCTGGAGGTGACCTCCAGCAAGCCCAAGGCCGACCGTCAGGCCAAACGCCGTGCGTACGCGCGCGGCGCCATTCCGTTCTACCTGCTCGTCGATCGTCAGGAATCGTCGATCACGCTGTTCAGCGATCCGGGTCATGACGACTACCGACAGCACTGCACTGTCGCCTTCGGAAAACCGCTCACCCTCCCCGCCCCCTTCTCTTTCGACCTGGACACCAGCGACTTCCTCTGATCCCGTTGGGGCAGGGGGTGGGACGCGGTGGACGCACGCGGCGAACAGGCACGCTGGACCAGGGCCCGGCTGGGAACGGACGGCCCACCCCTCGACCTCCTGACCGCCCGCTTCGACCGCCACGTCTACGCCCCGCACGCCCACGACGAGTTCACGGTCGGGGTCACGGTCGGCGGCCTGGAGGTCATCGCCTACCGGGGCGGGCACATCCACTCCGGGCCGGGCTCCATCGTCGTCCTCGAACCGGGCGAGATGCACACCGGCGGCCCGGCCGCCCCCGACGGCTACTCGTACCGCGCCCTGTACGCGGCCCCGTCCCTCCTCGCCGACGGAACTCGCGCCGTGACCCTCCCGCACTTCCGCGAACCCGTCCTCGACGACCCGGAACTCGCCGCGGCCCTGCGCGCCGCGCACACGGACCTGACCCGCTGCCCCGACCCACTGGAGGCCGAGTCCCGCCTTCCCTGGCTGCTCACGGCGCTGGCCCGCCGCCACTCCACGGCCCGCGCGGCCGACGACACCGTCCCCGGCGCCGACCGCATCGCCCGCGTCGTCCGCGACCGCCTCGCCGACGAACTCCTCGCCCCGCCGTCCCTGGCGGACCTCGCCACGGACCTCGGCCTGTCCCGCTACCAGCTCCTGCGCGCCTTCCGTACGACGACGGGGATACCCCCGTACGCCTGGCTCGCCCAGCACCGGGTGGCCAGGGCGCGCGGGCTCCTGGACGCGGGCCTGCGCCCCGCCGAGGTGGCGGCGCTGGTGGGCTTCGCCGACCAGGCGCACCTGACCCGCTGGTTCCGCAGGGTCCTCGGCGTGACCCCGGCGGCCTACCGCAACAGCGTTCAAGACGGCGCCGCCTGACCCGGCCGAGACTCGCCGCATGACTGCACGCGGCTGGTTTCTGTTCTCCCTGATGGGAGTGGTCTGGGGCGTCCCCTACCTGATGATCAAAGTGGCGGTGGACGACGTGTCCCCGTCCGGAGTGGTGTTCACACGCTGTGCGCTGGGCGCGCTGCTCCTGCTCCCCTTCGCGCTGCGCCAACCGGGCCTGGTCCGGAACGTATGCACGCACTGGAAGGCGATGCTGGCGTTCGCGGTCATCGAGATCATCGGCCCCTGGTACACCCTGACCGACGCCGAACGTCACCTCTCCAGCTCCACGGCGGGCCTGCTGATCGCGGGCGTACCGATCGTCGGCGTCCTGCTGTCCCGCTTCTTCGGCGCCGCGGAGTCGCTGGGCACCCGCCGCGTCACGGGCCTGGCCCTCGGTCTCGGCGGCGTCGGCGTCCTCACCGTGCCCCACCTGACCGGCGGCGACGCCCTCTCCCTGGCGGAGGTGTCGGTCACGGTCATCGGCTACGCCACGGCCCCCCTGATCGCCGCCCGCCACCTCAAGGGCGTCCCGACGCTGCACCTCATCACGCCCTGCCTGGTCCTGGCCGCCGTCGTCTACGCGCCGGCGGCCGTCGCGACCCGCCCGGCGGCCCTGCCCCCGGCCGACATCCTCGCCGCCCTCGCCGGCCTCGGTGTCGTCTGCACCGCGGTGGCCTTCGTGGCCTTCCTGGAACTGATCAAGGAGGCCGGCCCGATCCGTGCGTCGGTGATCACCTACGTCAACCCGGCGATCGCGGTCGCGGCCGGTGTCCTCTTCCTGGACGAACCCCTGACCGCGACCGTCCTGGCCGCCTTCGCCCTGATTCTCACCGGCTCGGTCCTGGCCACGGCCACCACGTCGAAGCCGCGCTCACGCCGGGTACCATGGTCGACACGGCAGACGAGCCGGGCGGGCGGCCGCGTGGAGTCCCTCACGGGACTTCCCGAGGAACGTCCGGGCTCCACAGGGCAGGGTGATGGCTAACGGCCACCCGGGGTGACCCGCGGGACAGTGCCACAGAAAGCAGACCGCCGGAGACTTCGGTCTCAGGTAAGGGTGAAACGGTGGTGTAAGAGACCACCAGTGCCCAGGGTGACCTGGGCAGCTAGGTAAACCCCACCCGGAGCAAGGTCAAGAGGGGACGCCTTCTCGAAAGAGAGGGTGTCCCTGCGCGGACGTTCGAGGGCTGCCCGCCCGAGTCCGCGGGTAGACCGCACGAGGCCGGCGGCAACGCCGGCCCTAGATGGATGGCCGTCGCCGGCGGGCCCGCGAGGACCCGCCGGAACAGAACCCGGCGTACAGCCCGACTCGTCTGCCGCCAGTACCGTGACCTGTTTTTGCGCCTGGTCGGCGCTCTTTCGCGGGCCTGGGCGTTCCCCGTCAGCCGATAGTGAATCTGACGGCCTCGCGCAGTGTCGCCGCAGCACCGTCCAGGTCGGCCATTCGAGCTGCGAGCGTTGCCTCGGCCAGACGCGGCGGAAGGGCCGCGTTGAACTTGAGCCCGGCCAGTGCGCGGGGGTCTACCTCCGGAAGGCGCAGGTGGTCGACGGCGTCCGCAGCCGCCTGTTTCCAGTCCTGTGGCGTGATGTCCTCGCGCAGTCGGACGTATGTGTCCGTCGGGCGCTGCAGCGGGTCGGCGATAGTGGACAGGGAGGCGGCCAGAGTGGCGTTGGCCCGATAGCCCGCCCAGGTCCACCACCGGACGTTCGTGTCCCGGCCGCCCCGCACGATGACAGTGCCGTCGTGGTGCACGACCTCGGCGCCCTCGTCACGCACGCGAGCGAGGGCGCCTTCCGCGCGGCGAGTGAGTCTGACCGCCGGAGTGGCTCCCAGCAGAACCTCACGTGCCGCCCGGACCAGCTCGTACGAGGTGGTACGGGCCAGGCCGACGCCGCCCCAGCGGGCCCGCCCGCCGCCCTCCACCGGCTCGACGAAGCAGCGGCGGCGCGACCAGTCGATGTACGTCACCTGCCAGCTGCGCCCGGCGAGCAGCAGTCGGCGCGGGCCGACGACCTCCTCGGTGAGCAGCGCGGGGTCCGTCGTACCGATCTCGGTGCGGCCGGACAGTACCGTGAACTCAGGGGCGGCGGTGAAGACCGCGGTGAGATCCATGAAGTGCCGGTAGCCGAAGCGCTTCTCGGCCTCGGGGCCGATGAACAACAGGTTGCCGTCCCGGTCCAGGAAGCCCTCCTCGATAAGGTGGCGCACGATCGGCTCGGCTGAGGGCCCGAAGGGGCCGAGTCCTCCCCACCATTCCGGCCAGAGCCGGTCGCCGACACGGTGTTCCTGGAGGCAGAGCGCCAGCACTTGCTGCGCGGCGATGTGCCGTGGTTCCGGGGGAGCGGTGACCGGCTCCACCCAACCGCGTGACCAGAGCAGCAGGAGCGCCGCCGCAGTGAGGAGGCCGCCGTCGTCAGTGGCCAGGAACAGGCAGTTGCGGCGGGAACCGGACCGCCGGCCGGTGCGACCGAGGCGTTGGAGGAACGAGGCCACCGTGCTGGGTGCGTCGATCTGGACGACCCGGTCGAGGTCGCCGACGTCGATGCCCAGTTCCAGGGTGCTGGTGGAGACGATCACGCAGTCCCGAGCCTCTGCGAAGGCCTCCTCCGCCCGCCGCCGCTCGTCCGCGGACAGCGACGCGTGGGACAGGAAGGTGGTCACGCCCTTCGCACGCAGTGCGGCGCCGAGTTCCTCGACTTCCTTGCGTGATTCACAGAAGACCAGCCGCTTCTCGCCCCGGTGCAGTGCCGTGATCACCGTCGCGGCGTTGGCCAGGGAACCGACGTAGTCGAGCTGGACATCGCCGGGAGGCGGGAGTTCTGGTGCCTTCTCCCTCAGGTGCGGGGCGACGACCCGCGCCGCGCGCTGTCCGGCCCTCGCTCCCTGCAACCACGTGAGCAGTTCATCCGGGTTCCCCACGGTCGCGGACAGCCCGACACGCTGCACGGGACGTCCGGCCACCCGCTCCAACCGTTCCAGCACGGCCAGCAGGTGCCACCCCCGGTCGTCGCCCGCGAACGCGTGCACCTCGTCGACGACGATCGTCCGCAGCCCGGAGAAAAAAGCACGATGATCGACATTCGTGCTGACCAGCATGGCCTCCAGCGATTCGGGAGTGGTCAGCAGCACATCCGGTCGTTCGCGCAGAACGCGTTTGCGGCGGGAATGTGTGACGTCGCCGTGCCACAGCGCGGCCGTGCGCCCGAGCCAGGAGGTGTACGTCTCCAGCCGGGGCAGGAGATTGTTGAGCAGCGCCTTCAGCGGACACACGTAGAGGACCGAGGTACCGTCCCATTTCTCCCGGGCCATCCGCGACAGCAGCGGGAAGCAGGCGGCCTCGGTCTTCCCGCCTGCGGTGGGCGCGATCAGCACGGCGTCCGTGCCGTTCGTCAGGGGGGTGATCGCCTCTTCCTGGAGGGGACGCAGGCCGGGCCAGCCCAGGGTGTTCACGACGTGGTGGACCAGCCCCGAGTGAAGAAGGTCCATCGGTTCCGGTGCCACGTCGCTCACGGAAGGTCCAGTTCGATGTCGTCGGCGTCGCCGGCAGCCACGGCGTTGCGCTCGACCTCGGTCAGCTCCGAGGTGTTCACCGTGAGCGCGTAATGTCTGCGCGGATCGAAGTCCTCGAACTGGTCGACACGGTCGAGGACGTCGCCGACGAGCTTCTTGAGGAAGAGACGGGGCGCGACGCCTACCTTGCCCCCCAGTGCCCCGCCGACGGCTGTGGCCAGGTCGGCGACGTACGCGTTGTCCGCCACTTCCTTGACGCGCTCGGCGGCGGACGATCCGGACGCGTACAGGTCCCGGATGGTCAGACCGAGGGCGACGAGCGAGTCCTGGGTGAAGCCGTCCAGCCTGAGCTGGACGGCACGCAGGTTGTCGAAGCGGGGGTCGGTGGTGAAGTCCGTGGCCAGTCGCTGGGCCAGCGGGGCCAGCCGCTGCACGCCCTGTCGGCCGTCGTAGAACGCGGGTGTGCCCGTGATCAGCAGGTAGAGACCGGGGAAGCGCCCGGAGTGCACCTCGTCGATGAGCTGCCGCAGTGCGTTCAGCGCCTTGTCGCGGGCGTCGGAGCGGACCCGTTGCAGGGTCTCGACCTCGTCCAGGACGACGAGCAGCCCCGAATGCCCCGAGTCGCGCAGGACGGTGAGCAATCCCTGCAGAAAGCCGAGAGCACCGAAGTGATCGAGGTCGCCACGTACCCCGGCGCTTTTGCGGGCGGCGGCGGCCACGTGCGGCTGCCCACCCAGCCAGGCCATGACGGCCGAGGCGGTGGCCTCGTCGCCCGCCTCGATCGCGGCACGGTAACCCCGCAGGGCCGCTGAGAACGACGGGGCGTGCCGGGACACCTCCGTGAGCCGGGCTGTCATCAGCTGTTCGACCCTGCCGGGCAGTTCGTGCTCGCCGGCTCCGGCGGCAAGCGCGTCCTCTTCAAGGGCGTAGAACCACGCGTCCACGACCGGCCGGAGCGCGCTCGGCGGGAATCCGGGCGTGGCCAGCCGCTCGGTGAGGCGACGGTAGACGGTCTCGAGTCTGTGCAGCGGGGTCTCGGTTTCCGAGATCTGGATCTCGGCGACGGCGAAGTTGCGCCGTTTGGCACGTTCGCCGAGCCACCGTGCGAAGAACGTCTTGCCCGACCCGTACTCACCGCGCACGGCCTTGAAAACCGAGGCCCCCGACCTGACGGCATCGAGTTCCGCGTCGAGCGCGGTTCCGAAGCGGTCCAGGCCGGTCGCCAGCAGGTCCAGTCCGCTTTCCGGAACGGCTCCTCGGCGCAGGGCGTCGATCACGCCGCGACGCCGGGCAGCACTTACGGACCCGCTTCCACCAGGGCTGTCTATCCTCACCCGGACAGTCTCCCATTCGACCCGGATGTCTGGATGCAGTCCGTGAAGGGGGTGGAACGGAACCGGAGCCCCTGGGTGACCGGGCCCGTGGACAGCCGCCCAGAATGTCCTTCAACTGCCTTGACTCTCCGCAACTCCGTTGATGCAATTGTAGGTTCACCGCCGGTGACCGGTGGTGACCCACCGCTCAGGTACGACACGGGAAGACACGGCGTGGCACTCGACAGTCTGAAACTCAGCGACGCGCTCGCGGACGTCGCGTCCGGCGCGCTACAGCTCCCGGACTTCCAACGTGAATGGAAGTGGGACGACGAGCGGATCCGGGCCCTCATCGCGACTGTGACGCTCGACTATCCGCTGGGCGTGGTGATGGCACTGCAGACCAACGGCACATCACCGTTCCGCACCCGGACGCTCAAAGGCGCCGAGGATGCGCAGGCCAGGGTGCCGGACCTCCTGCTGCTCGACGGGCAGCAGCGTCTGACGTCCCTGTTCCAGGCGCTGCATCGGGACCGCCCCGTCGAGACGGTGGACGCCCGCGGTAAGGAACTGAGGCGCTGGTACTACATCGACATCGCCAAGGCCATCGGATCGCCGGCCGACCGTGACGACGCCATCGTGTCCGTGCCCGAGGACCGGATCCTGAAGACCGGCTTCAACCGCAGGGACACCATTGACCTGACGACCGACGAGGGAGAGTGCATCGCCGGGTACTTCCCGCTCCACTACGTGTTCGACACCCAGCGTGTCAACGCCTGGCACCAGGAGTTCGTCAAGGTCGACGTCACTAACTGGGGGCTCTGGGGACAGTTCCAGCAGTTCGTGCTCAGCCGTATGCAGTCGTTCCAAGTGCCGATGATCAAGCTCGGGGCCTCGACGACCATGGACGCGGTATGCGCCGTGTTCGAGCGGGTGAACACCGGCGGTGTGCCGCTCAACGTCTTCGAACTGCTGACGGCGACCTACGCGGGCAACCAGGAGTACGTGGCCCGGCACGGCGACTACTTCAAACTCCCCGATGTCTGGCTGGACATCAAGAAGGGCCTGACCGCGTCGCACCCCGTGTTCGGACGCATGGAGGCCGGCGTCGAGGACGGGCTCAGCAGCAGTGACTTCCTCCAGGCGGTGGCGCTCGTCCGCACCTGGGAGCGCAAGCGGCAGGAGCCGCGCGCCGCGGTCTCCTGCAAGCGCCGTGACTTGCTGGAACTGCCGCTCGCCGACTTCAGCCAGCTCGCTCCGCGCGTGGCGGAGGCCTTCGAGTGGGTGGGGACTTTCCTGGAGCGGCAGTGCATCGTGCGGGCTGCCGACCTGCCCTATCGCACCCAGCTCGTACCGCTGGCCGCCGTGCGGACCATTCTGGGCGAGAGAACCGACACCGAGGCGGCCGACGAACTGCTCACCCAGTGGTTCTGGTGCGGTGTGCTCGGCGAGATGTACGGCGGTTCGACGGAGAGCCGCTTCACCCGCGACGTGGAACAACTCGTCGAGCGTCTGCGGGGCAACTCCGAGGTGGTCCCCGACACGATCGCCGAGGCGGCCTTCCTGGACGACCGGCTGGACACCCTGAGCACACGCAACAGCGCCGCCTACAAGGGTATCTACGCCCTTCTGGTCAAGCAGGGTGCCGTGGACTGGTACTTCACCGAGGCGCCCCTGAACGCGGCGCGACTGGCCGAGTACAGCGTGGACGTTCGTCAGATCTTCCCCAAGTCGTGGATCGACAAGAACCACAAGGCCTACAGCAACAGGGCCAACTCGATCATCAACAAGACACCTCTGTCGCTCCGGGCCAGCAAGAGCATGACCGGATCGCCCGCCGGCTACCTCAAGACGCTCGCGCTGGAGTCGGGCATGCGTCCCGAGTGGTTCGACGATGTGATCGGCACACACCTCATCGACCCGGGCGCGCTGCACGCGGGCGATTTCGAGCAGTTCTACGTGGGCAGGTCCAAGCAACTACTGGAGCTGGTCATGTCAGCCATGGGCAAGCGCACCGTGTTCCGCGACACGAAGGCCGGGTGACGCGGCCGTGCTCCGAAACCCCTCCGATGACGAACTGCTCGCGCTCAAGGGCCTCCGTATACCTCTCGTCGAGCTCCTGACCTGTTTCGACACCCGGTTCCGCAACGACCAGGCGATCCTGGTCATCGAGCAGAGGCTGAAGGACGTCGGTCTCGCGACCCTGCCGTACTTCGCCACCTGCGGCAGCCAGTCCGAGATCCACATCGTCGCCCAGGAATCCGCGGCGCCGGAGCAGCAGGACACGGCCGACGAGGAGCAAGAGGACGAGGCGGGACTGCTGCCCGGCGCGCTGCCCGCGCAGCCCTTCCGGGTCGGAGACCTGCCGTGTGCCCACGCCGGGGTCGACTCGGTCACCCCTGCCTCGGACCTCACCGAGGCGACGTACATCATGCACACGAAGAACTACTCCCAGGTCCCGGTCCTGGAGGACCGGTACACGGTGGCCGGCGTGGTCACCTGGCGCTCGGTGGCCAAGATGTACGCCACCGGTGCGGAGGCGGCGCTGTCCAACGCGATCGTGGAGGACCCGCCGGTCGCCCACGCCCACGACGACTTCTTCGCCATGCTCGCCAACGTGTGTGAGCACGGCTACGTGCTGGTCAGGGCTCATAACGGGCGCATCAGCGGCATCGTCACGGCCGCGGACATCACCCAGCGCTTCGACGCGACGGCGTGGCCGTTCTTCGTCATCGGCGAGATCGAGTTCCGGCTGCGTAAATGCCTTGGTGCGAGGCTCGGCGAGGAAGCCATCCGCGCGGTCCAGCACAACGACAGGAAGACGGGGAAGATCGCCGATCTCATGTTCGGCCAGTACGTGATGCTGCTCGACGGCGATCAGCGCAACAAGCAGGGACACCGCAAAGAGGCCCTGTGCGCGGCGGCCGACCAGAACTGGCAGACCCTGGGTTGGCCGGGGGTGAACCGAGTTCAGTTCGTGCACCAGCTCGACCGGGTGCGCGTCATCCGTAATCAGATCGCGCACTTCGACCCCGAGCCGCTGTCGGCTCAGCGGAGTCAGGACCTGCGTCAGTTCGCGGGTCTGCTGCGCCAGCTCACTTGACGGGCGGCGATGCCTGCCCCGGAATCCCGGGGCAGGCATCACTCCCCCTCAACTCAACTCGAACTGGTCCCGCAGCAGTCCGGTGTGCAACCGGAGGGTCCGGCCGTCCGGCAGGGTCTCCAGCACCTGGACACCGTCGTGATTGAGCAGTTGCCGCAGCACGGCGGCGAAACCGTCGGCCGGCCGACTCGCGGGAAGTCCGACGCGTTGGGCCAGAGCGGTCATCGGCAGGGTGCCGCCCGAGTCCAGCAGAGCGTGTACGGCCTGCTCCACCCGCGCGAGGTCCGGTTTGCGGGCCAGCAGCTGCACCTGAGCCGTGAAGACCTCCGACTTCAGGAGAGCTTCGACCAGGGCATCCACCGGCGACACAAGCGCTGCGGAGAGCAGCGCACCGTCCTCGGACGCCGAGGGAACCAGCGCCACGTCGAACAGCGCCTCGTGGCTCCCGGCGAGTGCCGTCTCGCTCCTGATCTTTTTGGGCGCCGCCTTCTTCGGTACCGGTGCCGAAGGCGGCGTCCGTGAAGGCTGTTCCTCGCCGTGGGTCAGCGACCACCAGGTCGGCTGGGGATTACCCAGTTCCCGCCAGCCGCTCGGCGGCTTCGCTCCGAAGGGCAGGAAGGCCATCACCGGTATGGCGAACTCGGCCAGTGCGACACCGCCGTGGTAGCCGGCCTTGCGGGATGTGTACCGGGAGTCGGCATCCCAGAGGGCGACGATCCGGCTGTCCGGTTCCGGGTCGAGGACCCGAGGGCCCGTCAGCACGATTTCCTGCTCCGCGAGGGGCCCGCCGGGGGCACGATGCCGGGCGGAGCGTACGCCGTCGGCGTCGACGCGCGCCGACCGCCGGTCGACGACGTGGCCGTGGTCGCTGGTGATGATCACTGCTCGGCCCTGGTCGGCTGCGGCTCGAAGCAGCGCACGCAGCCCCCCTATGTCGGACAGCCGCCAGGCACCGTCGCCGATCTTCTGCTCGGAGGCCAGCCGGTCGTCCACGGTGTTGAGGACCACCGCCACATGCGCGCGGTCGCCCACGAGCGCGTCGCGCAGTTCGGGCCCGAACGGCTGGCCACTGCTCTCGGCGCGCAGATCATCCTTGTGGAAGACCGCGACATCCTCCCCGCCCCAGAAGCGGTGAGCGGGGAACAGCTTCTTCTCGTCGGCCTGCGTGCCCTTCATCAGCCGGGCTGCGAACAGCGAGGTCCGCGACACGGCCGTGACGGTGGGGAGCGCGGCTGCCATCGCCCGGCGCCGAGGGGTGCCCTTCGCCCGGGGCAGCGGATCGTACTCGGCCCAGTGGTCGCGCAGTTGGTCGCCGAGCTCGGCGGCGATGGCGGCGCTCATACCGTCCAGTACGAGGAGCAGCACTCTGCGCTCTCCGGCCTTCACCACCGGCGCGACGACCTCGGGGAGGAACGTCTCGACGGCCAACATTCCGCCGGGACCACGGTCGGTGGCCGCCCGTGCGGCGAGCATCTGGGCGAAGTGTCGGTCGATCTCACGCCGACGCTCGCGTGCGGAGGCGCACAGAGTGTCGTACGCGGACCGGAGTGCGGGGTCGGGGTCGCCTCCGGACTCGATGTGCTCCAGCGCCAGGTCCACCCAGCCCGTCTCGGTGACGTGACGGGCGACGGCGTCGGCCACGGAGGCGGTTTCCACCGCGGGATCGGTCGCGAGCCAACGGGTCAGCCGCTGCGCCATGCGCACCCGACCGATACGGACGCCGTGATCGGGGTCCCGGGCGAGCCGGTGCTCGCCGAGGGCCTTCACCGCGGGGACGATCCGCTCGGGGGCACCGTGGGACAGCGCCTCACCGGCAGTGGTGAAGCGCGCTTCGAGCCCGGCAGCGAGCACGGGGCTCGTTCCCGCGGCCCGTTCTGCCCCGAATTGACGTGCGAGGGTGGCGGCCCGGTCGAGTACGTAGCCGGTCAGCCGCCGGGCCTCCGCCGCGGTTTCGTCGCTGTCCGCGCGCCCCGTCTGCAGCAGGGCGGAGACGAACTCCTCACAGGAGCGTCCGAAGGCCGCCGCGAGCGCGTCCAGGTGCTGCCCTTCGGCGGGCGGCTCCTCTCCGAACCACCGCTCGGCCCGCCCCCGGGCCCGATAGTCCTCGGCGTCCGCCGTTGTGTCGGCATGCCCCCACAGCGCCGCGCAGACCAGCCCGAACGCGACGGCGTCCGGTCCGTGCTCCGCCGTGACGAGGGCGAGCAGGGCCTGCCCCGCGCGCCCGGCCTGCTCTTCCTCGCCGAGGAACCGCACGAGCCCGGCACGCTCGGGAGCTCTCAGCGCCAGGAGCCGTTCGGGACCGCCAGGGGCGAGGGACCACCGCAGCAGAGTGTGAATGTCCAGCTCGTCACCACCGCCTCCCGCCGAGGAGCGGGAGGATTCCGCGTCCGGGTCGTAGCGGCCGATACCCAGCCTGCGCAGAGCGAGAGCGGTCAGCGCCTCGCGCCGTGACAGCACGCCGCCCGCCAGCTTCGGCCAACCGCCGTGCGGCGGAGCGGCGTCCAGCAGCGCCTCGGCGGCCCAGTTCTCCTCGAACAGCCGGTGATCGGGAGCGCTCGCACCGAACGCCTCCCGTACGACGTCCCAGGTGTCGACGGCGTTGACCCGCTGCCGGTGCACCTTGGCCAGCAGGTCCGGCCCGAGCTCCGCCTCCTCGCGGTCGGTGAGTACCACCAGCACGTCGGGCCCGGTGGCCGACGGCTTCTGGTGCGCGAGGATCAGCTCGTACACGCCTAGAGGAGAGGGCGCCACCGCGATCCGGGCGCGTCGCTGCTCACCCCACGACAGTTCGTCGGGGCCGTCCCAGGAGGGCTCGGCGCGCAGCAGCACGGCCCTGCGCTTGTCCGGCTTGAGACCGGGCTCCGAACCCAGGTACTGAGTGATGGTCGCGGTGTTGAGCCGCACCGCGCTGGTGGTGGCCATGGCCGCCGTACTCACTGCTCCCACGCCCTCTTCGCTCGCCGCCGTCCGGTCATTCCACGACCCGCCAGCTGATCTCGATCTCCGCGTCGGGTTCGGCAGCCGCCAGTTCGGCCAGTTCGGTGCGCAACTCGGCCAGCGCACGGGAGGCTGTGGTCCGGCCTCCGCCCGAGCGTCGTCCCGCACGTGGTCCGCCGCCGGTCCCGGGGTGGGTGGAGGGTACGGGCGGCTCGCTGCCGTCGGTGTTCAGACTGATCGCGTCGGGCTTGGTGAGAGGTTCGGCCGGGGCGGGAGCGGCGTATGCCCGTCGTGGGTCGCTGGTGCGTGCCTGGCTGCGCTCGATGACGGCGACGATGGACCGCCGTGCCTCCCGCAGAGCCTCCTTGAGGTCCTTGGTGCGCTGATCGACACGCGCCGCACCGCGCAGCTCCTCCAGCACGGCCTCGCCCTGCGGCCCGTAGTTGGGCGCGAGCTTGAGCATGTCCCATGCCGCGGTGGCCAGGGCGGCCGCGACGGCCTCGGCCTGCTTGACCGACGCCCCGTAGCGGCTCGTCGGAACGTCGGCGAGATCGAAGCCGGCGAAGGCGGAGATGATCTGCTTGGCCGCGGCGGAACCGCCGACCGCGCCCTGCTCCGGCGCACGCAGTTCGTCCAGCAGGTCGCGGGCTCGGCGGGCGATGGCCAGCCGACCGGACTCGTCGGTGCCGTCCAGGCCGAGCACCGTGGCGTGCTTCTCCAACTGCGCCACCAGATCCGCCGCGTGCGGCTGATACGCGCGGGCCTGCTCCGTGATCCGCCGGGCGAACTGGCCGACCATGCGGCCCCTGCGCAGCCTGGGTGGCTCCTCGCCGAAGATCTCCCAGTAGCGGCGGCCCGCCTCCTCCCAGACGTCCTCCTCCGGCAGCGGCTGCGAACGCAGCGCGTCCTGCGGCTTGATCGCCGAAAGCTCGGGCGGAGGATCGAGCAGCGCACCGGCCCGTACCCAGACGCGGTCGTCCATCTCCGCGTACGACGCGATGACGAGGTGGGCGAGGAACGGCTCCAGGCCCATCGTGGCGGGACGGTCGATCCATTCGGTGAGCCGGCCGACGCTCAGATCGCCGGGACCGGCCTCGCCGCGCGCCTGGAGGGCGAAGTGCTCCGGCCAGCGGGTCGACAGCCGGAAGTACGCCTCTTTCTGCTGGCCGAGCCCAAGAGGTGTGGCGATGCGACGCATGAGCGCCCGCTGGTTGGCGGGGATTTCCGCCTGGCGGTCACCGGCCTCCACCGCGGCGCGGATGTGTCCGAACACGGCCCGCGCGTCGGCGACCTTGACGACGGTCCCCGTGCCGTCTGGATCGAAGTCCGGGTGCGCGGGGAACTGCTGGGCCAGCAGCTTGCCCGCGACGTGCCGGGCCGCGTCACGCAGGGACTGCCCGATGGAGACACGCAGATCCGGCACGTCGGGCAGCGGCTCCAGGTGCTCGTTGAAGTCCGGGTTGACGTCGCCCGGCTTCTTGGCCGCGAGACCGTAGGCCTGCTTGAAGGCCGCCTTCACGGTCTTGGTGAGCGTCTCGCGCTGGTCTTCCAGAAGTGCCTTGGCACGCGCCCGGTTGTCGGCGTTCAGGTGCTGGGCGTAGCTAGTGTCGAAACGCCGCTGGTCGGCGAGCGCGTAGTGGATGACGACCAGCCGCTGGAAGTCGTGGAAGCGGCCGGTGGAAAGGTGCGTGGGGATCCACCCCACCGTCCGCGGCCGGTCCCCGGGAAGCCGCCGGAGCTCGGCCATGCGGTTGGCGTCCTCGCGCGGCCCGTACTCGCCCTCGTCGTACGGCAGATCGATGATCATCCGCCACAGCCCGTCCTGGCTGGGGGCGAAGTCGTGGTCCTGCAGGTCGTCGTGGTCGGCGATGTTGCCGAAGACGACCTCCATCGTGCGGTGCGAGCCGCGCCAGACGAACTGCAGCTCGTCCGCGGTGAGCCGCTCCCGGAGTTCGATGCCCAGTTCCTCGGCGAGCAGCCGCTTGGCGAGGGCACGGCGGTTGGAGCGGTTGTCGTTGACCTTGGCGTTGGCGAGGACGGAGTCCACGTCCACGCCGGCCAGCTCGAGCCGTACGCCCGGGTTGGTCCTGGTGCCGGTGGGCTTGATCTCCGGGAAGCGTGCGGCCCACTCGTCGACCTTGGACTGGATCGCACCGACTTCCGCCCCCGGGATGGGGGAGATGACCGACCCGTGGTTGAGGGCCGCGAGCCGTCGGATCGTCAGGTCGCGCAGTGCGGGCACGCTGGGCGCCAGCGCGGACAGCAGCAGCGTGCACATCAGCCGGTCGTCGCCCACGAACGCCTTGCACCGCTGGAGATGTCCTTGGTCGGTGACGGTCTCGCGGCGGTGGCGGTAACGCTCGACGTCCTCCTCGGTGACGTCGTACATCGCGAGGAGGTAGGGCCGCAGCTTGGTGCGGTACAGCTTGTCCGCGGCCTGGAACTCCGCCTTCAGACTGTCGACGAAGGGCTTGTCGCCGCCGTCGGCGATGACGGGGTACAGGTCACCGAGGGGGATGAGCTGCTCCAGCGTCGCGTCGTCGCGGTGATCGGCCAGCAACTGCCCCATCAGCTTCAGACCGGTGCGGGAGCGCTGCAGCGCCGAGGAGATGTGGACCAGCGTGTCCATGAAGGAGGGCGAGAAGGGATACGTCAGCCGGAACGACGCCTCGTCGGCACCGGTCGTCCCCTCGTCGCTGCCCAGCAGCACGTCCCACACCTGGGGCCCGACCCGCTTGATCTTCGCGAACGCCGCGTCGAGCTGGGCGGCGGCCTCCGCGTCCCTGGGCCTCAGGAGACGGGCGTGGGCGATCTGCGGGAGGTTACGGTCCTCCAGCGTGATCTTGTCGAAGCGTCCGGAGGCGAGGTTGAGGCTGTCCTGGATCGCCGTCTCGGCAGCCCCGGAGACCGCCTGACCGACCAGCTCCCGCAGGTCTCGCTGCCGTGCGATGAACGACACGATCGGGATGGCGCGACGCGAGTCGGCACCCTCGACGAAGTTGGTGATCTTGTCCGCTTCGCGGGAGACGAACTTCTGGTCGTGGATGCGGTTGGCGAGCCAAAGGATCAGCTCGTCCATGAACAGGATCAGTCCGTCGTACTTCAGCGACTTCGCGTGCTCGGCGATGACGGCGAGACCGGCGTCGAGCGAGATGAAGCCGTGCTCGTCCTCTGCGGCGTTCTGCGCGAAGCCGGGGAACCAGCTGGTACTCGCGTCGTGCACCAGCTTGGCCCGCAGCTCGGCCGGGGTGGTCGGGTTGACCAGGTTCAGGTTGACCTCGGCGCCGTCCAGCTCCTCGGCGGCGAGGGCGGTGTCGAGAAGCGCCGGGGTCCAGGCGAAGGAGTCGCCCCACTCGTCGTCGACGTCGACGGAGCCCTCGTCGGCCGCCGCCCCGGCGAGCCCCTCGATGAACTTCTCGTCGCCCATACGGTCCCGCAGCGCGCGGATGTCCGCGAAGAGGGAGTCGGTCCGGTAGACCTGCGGGGTGGACGCATCGGGGCGCAGCGCCTTGACATGACTGACATACCCGCCGAGCACCCGCTGCTCCAGGGACTTGGCCCCCAGCATGTGGTACGGCACGAGTAGGAACTTCTTCCCGTCGGTGCTCAGCCACTCGTGCTTGGCCAGCACCGGATCGAAGTCGGTCCGGGCACGTGCGGCCGCGTCGCCCCGCAGCAGCGCGTGCAGCACGGCCATGAAGTGCGACTTACCGGAACCGAACGAACCGTGCAGGTACGCGGCCTTCGACGTCTGACCGTCCAGCGCGGTCTTGATCAGACTCAGCGCCTCGTCGAAATTCTCGAGAAGACGCTCGGTGACGACGTAGTCCCGCAGCGCCCGCTCGGCGCCCTCCTCGGTGACGGCCTCGGCCAGCTTCAGGACGAAGTCGGACGTGGAGATGGACGTCTTGATGTCGATGACATCCCGGAGGAGGGGGGCCGTGGCGGCGGTCGGTGCCATCTCTGTCTCGCGTCTCCTGCGTTTCGTCTACTTCGGGTACTTCGTGCGGTACGTCCACGCCCACGTCCACCGGGCAGCGCGGCGCGTCCCCGTCGACCGGGACCAAGAACGCTGACCGGCACCGCACGCTGTCCGCGAGCACTGTCCGTCCTCGCTCACCCGTGGGCACGGCCTTCGATCGTATCGGGCGGTTCCGACACGGGGGAGGGCGCTCACACCGGGGAAGCCCAGGCCTCCATCAGCTGCTCGGGTCCGTACGTCGCCGCCAGGCCGTCCACCGTGAACCCTGAGCGGGACACCGCGACCAAGGGAGTGTCCTCGTCGGTCCCTGGGACGGCAAGGGCGTCCCGGGCCAGCGAGGCCAGGGCCCGGCGGTCGAAAGAGCCTCGCTCGTGCCACTTGACCGAGCCGACGAATCCGATCTCGCGTGCCGGAAACCGGTCCGCGCCCACGAGGTCGACCTCCGGATTGTTCGTACGAGGCCACCAGCCGCCCACCTCTCTCACCCGCGGCCACGTGCCGTCGGGCAGCAGCCGGCCCAGGGATTCCCGTACGACCGGTTCGATCGCCCGCCCGCGCCACGAGGTCCAGCCGCGCTCGACCGCCTCGACCACGATCCGCCCGCGCCCGCGCTCGATCTCCGGGATCCCCTGCTCCAGGAAGGCGAGCCAGAAGCGCAGGTAGGGATCGGCGACGCGGTAGCGGCGGTCGCGGTCACCGGAGCGGGCGGAGAGCGGGGTGTCGACGGCGATCAGCCGCTTGTCCGTGAGGGTGTGCAGGGCGGGGGTGAGGGAGCCGGGCGGGAGAGGCCGGTCGGCTGCCCCGGCCTTCGCGGCGATAGTCCCGAAGGTCCGCTCGCCACTGCCGATCACGGAGAGCACGTGCCTGGCCTGGAGGGCGGTCGGGAACTCGGCGGCCAGCGCCCGCTCGGCGGAGACGAGGAGGGGGGAGGTGGGGTCGTCGAGGGCGCGAGACAGGAAGTCGGTGCGGCTCTCACCCTCCCCCCACTCCTGGCAGACGAGGGGCAGACCGCCGGTGATCAGGTGCGCGTCGAAGGCGTCGGCGGCGGGGAGCGCGGTCATTTCCATGACCTCGGCGGGGGAGAGGGGCGCCAGGACCATCTCCACCCCCCGTTGGTGGAAGGGGCGGCCGTAGGCGGACAGCTGCTCCATCATGGCGAGATCGCTGCCGATGAGGACGAGTAGCACGGGCTTGCGGCTCAGTACCCGGTCCCACACGGTCTGCAGGGTGCCTTCCAGGACCGGGTCGCCTTCGAGCATCCACGGCAGCTCATCGAGCACGACGACGCTGGGGGAGTCGTCCGGGAGCACGGCCGCGAGCTGGCGCAGGGCGGTCTCCCATTCGGCGACGGTCGTGACGCCCGTGAGCAGGGCGGTGTCGGGCAGAGAGGAGTGCCGGACCTCGTCGAGAAAGCGGGCCCGTTCCCGTTGGGCGTCCTCGCCTCGGGTGGCCTGGTGGACGACGTAGGGGACCTGTGCGCGCTCACAGAAGAGGTCCACGAGCCGTGACTTCCCGACCCGGCGCCGGCCGCGGAGGAGCAGGGCCCGTCCGCGCTGGTCGCCCCGGCCCTCGCGCACCCAGTCGAGGTGGCGGTCGAGGGCGGCCAGCTCGGACGTGCGGCCTACGAAGCCTGGCATGGGTCACCTTTCGAGGTTGCTCATATTGAACATACTCAAGTGAACCATAGTATGGAGAAAGTGAGTAGCGACGCAGGTGCTCTGAGTTATGCACGTAGGCGTGCTGGATGGGGGGCGGAGCGGCCTTGAGAGTGCCGGCTTCAGCTCAGGTGGGAGACGAAGGTGCGCCAGGCGCGGGGGGCGAAAGTGATCACCGGTCCGGCGGGGCGCTTGCTGTCTCGGACGGGGACGAGGGTGGGGATGTTGTCGGCGACCTCGACGCAGTCGCCCTGTCCGCCGCTGTAGCTGCTCCTCCGCCACACCGCTTCTAGGTTCGGCGATATACCAGGTTTGTGGCTCATGACTGATACTCCTTGGCTACACGTCGGATCAGCGAGAGCGATTCCGCCGGTGGCAGTGCCCCTGTCCGTGCGTCGTCGAAGAAGGCACGGTACCGAGCGACTTCAGGCTCCTGCTCCATCCACATGTTGCCGGTCGGTGTCTCTGTCAGAACGAGGTCGAGCGATGCCATCTGCGGAAAGCTCAGCAGCAGGTAAGGCCCGAACATACCCGAGTGCGCTCCACGAGAGAACGGCAGCACCTGAACGGTGATGTTGGGCTGCTCGGCCATGTGTGCCAAGTGGTCGAGCTGGTCGCGCATGACGCCCGGCCCGCCGACCTGCTGGTGCAGAACGCCTTCGGCGAGTACTGCCCAGAACTCCAACGGATCATCGCCCGTGAGCCGTTCCTGTCGGGCGAGTCGCACCTGAACGAACTGGTCGATATCTTCAGCCGTCTGCCAGGCGCGCGAGGCGACCGTTACTGCGCGTCCATACTCGGCGGTCTGCAAGAGGCCGGGTACCAACTGAACTTGGTACGTGCGGATGCTGTTGCAGACGGCCTCCATCTCGATCTGGTCGCGATATGTCTCACCGAGCACGGAGCCGTACTGGTGCCACCAGCCTTGGCGACGCCGGCGGTTCGCCGCACGTGTGAGGACGGTGAGGCGCTCGTGAGTCGCGGGGTCAGTGATCCCGTAGGCGTGCAACAGGGCGATCACATCTGGAGTGCGTACCAGGACGCGGCCGTTCTCCATTCGGCTGATCTTGCCCTTGGTGCAGTCAAGCGCCTCCGCGGCCTCGGTTGTGGACAAGCCCGCTGCCTCTCGGTACCGGCGCAACTCGTCGCCCAACTGTCGTCCCAGAACGGTGGAAGGCCGGTCGGTCGTACCGCGCATGTTCATGAGTTCTCTTGTAGCAGAGTCGTGTCCTCTTGCGTCTGGCGCTCACTCGAAAGGATGAGAAAGGACTTCGATCCACTTGTCAACGTTGCGAGTTGCTCTGTCGGGCGTTCAGTCTGATGAAGGAGGCACGCAGCGCAATCCTGAGCTGTCGTGCGGGGACTTCGCCACTGCCGTCGAACCCTCGGGGGTCGCCATGACCAAGCGGACCAGCGCATCCACCAACGAGATCACCTGTCGCCTGCCGCGGAGTCGCGCCAGTGCTCCTCGGGCGCGCGCCATGCTGCACGCCGTGCTCAGTGCCTGGGGCATCAACGAAGATGTCCTGGATACTGCTGAATTGGTGCTCTCGGAGCTGGTGACCAACGCACTGCGCGTACCAGTGCCGAGTGATCGGCAGGTGGGCGTACGAATCGCGCGGTCCCTGACAGACGGGGTGTTGCGGCTGGAAGTCAGTGACGCGGGCGCGGGGAGGCCCGAAGTGCGAGCGCCTGGGGACGACGAGATCGGCGGACGTGGGTTGTTGCTCGTGGAGGCTTTGGCTCATCGCTGGGGAGTGGATGAGCGCACGGGTGGAATCGGGAAAACCGTCTGGGCCGAGCTGAAGGCGCCGGACATCGTGGCCGAGCCCGTCGGGCGGGAAGTCGCGGCTGTCATGGTGCGGCCTGGGCAACGAGTGCGAGCGTGGGGTGAGTGGCACGCTGTCCGCACGGTGCGCACCGAGTCGTATGCGGCTGGCGGACTCGCCGTTGTGCTCGGACTGGACGAGGGCCCGGCACTACGGGTGCACGCAGCCGAGCCGCTGACCGTGCGGGACGATGGTGTGCCCTCCGTGCAGGAGAGCGGGGAGGGCACACCAGGGTGATCAGCCCTTGCTTGGCTTCCCAGGACGCCAGGCCCGCAAGTCGTCGTCGGTCAGTGCGTGTTCACCCTGTTGGGTGGCCCGATATCCCGCGAAGAAGGCTGCGGGGGAGCCGCCGTACAGGGCGTCGAACTCGTCGTGCCACTGGCTGAGCCAGGGCTGGATTTCGAGGAGGCCGGCGAGCAGCGGGGTCATCTGCTCGCCGGACAGCTCGTCGTGGTTGGTGAAGTACGTACTGAGCGCCTGAGCTTGCTCACGGTGGTCCCAGCCCGCCCAGCCGAACAGGTCCGGAGTACCGGAGATCGCGCCGGTGGCGTAGGAGATGAACCGCTCCTTCGGCACGTCCAGCTTCCCGCGGGCGCGCCAGTAGGACGGCTTGAGGAAGTCGGCCGACGTGTACTTCGGCGGTACGGGGATCGAGTCCCGGATCTTCCGCTTGGCAGGCTCGTCCGGGGCGGCGTCTTCCTCACGCTGGAGATCCCAGACGCGCTCCCAGTCGGCGCGCTTCCGCAGGCCGGTGGGCTTGTAGCGCAGGGCGGCGAGGAAGGGGACGTGCTCGTTGGCGAGGAGATCCGCGACGACGGTTGCCAGCTCTTGGCGAGGGGCGTAGAGCTCCGCGACGGAGACGAAGTCCTCGTCGAGAGAGAGCGCGGAGGCGAGCTGCGCACGGGTGAGGATGGTCGGCTGGCCATCTTGGAACCAGAGCTCGCGGTTCTCGATCCTGTCGAGCAGCCAAGAGCGCAGGGCCTTCTCCTGGAGCGCATCCCACCCCTCGGTAGCCCACCGGCGCTTGTACTCGGGGCGCTCAATCATGCCGATCACGTGGTTGTGCTCGATGGCTTCGATGCGCTTTTGGACCACATCTCTGTAGTATTCCGGCCATCTTTCAGGAATTTGTGTGATGGGCCTGTAGCCGTGATGCGAGAACCATTTAGTTGTCAACTCGCCGCATTTCATTCGGCGTGCGAGGTGGATTTCGAAGGCCCGTTCGCCCGGAGCGATATGGGGAATCTCCTGCTCGCTTGCAATGAGGTCTCGGGAGTGAAGGTTGAACAAACTGTACGTGTGCCAGTCCAGTTCTTCCTGTAGCCCAAACATGCGGTCGCGGGTGTCTTCCCAATTTTGTCTGGCTTCGCGGAGTGAGGCCATAGTCGGTGTTTTAGATTGAGATGAAGGGTCGGTACTGGCCAGCTTCTGAGCGAGATGGTCGAGAGCAGTGGCCAGCTTAAGGGGTGATCCCTCAGGTAGGGGGAGTTCTAGCAGATTCGCCCCTGTAAATTCATAATTCCAAGACCAAGGCTGGTCGGGAATCCCGCTTGCTGCTGTGGCATTCCCCTTACAGAAGCTGACCATCTTGAGCCAAGCGCATGCGGTCGAACTGTTGAGGATTCCGAGAAGTCTCAAGTGTTCTTCTTCGCTCGCTCCTTCTCGCAGCTTGATGACTGGCGCGTGGCGATTGAATACTTTACCGCCTCTATCCAAGGTGAAGTGATTGTGGGTGGCAATGAAAGCGAAGGAGATCGAAAGGGGAGTCTCGTAGGCAGAGGCGGTGTACTGCATGTAATCCCACCACCTGAGACCCGCATCAGCCATGCTTCCCTGGAATGTGCGTCGAGCTTCCAAGACTCGCCTTAGTGGCCATAGTTCCGCTTCGAAGTCTGACTCGCGCAGCTCTTCCGCGTAAGGAAACCAAATCGCTTCCCTGGGCTTTGCCGTCCAGTCTCGCACGACCTCGCCCGTCATGAGAGGACGGAGCGCCCGCCGATCAGCGATAGTGCGGTAGCTACCTCGCAAGGGTCGCATATAGGCTTCGTCTGCCCCGGCTCTGATCGCTCGCCCGATCGGTGGTTCGACCACTTCCTTCACGCGAAATTGACGCGCTTTATCTAGTTGTTCAAGCATCTCGACTCCACCAGCAATCAGAACCCAAGGGTGGCGGCCAAAGTACCGTTTGCGGTCCAAGTCGCTTACGGAAATCCACCTATCTAGAAACCCTGGGTTATCTACTTGCTCGATGATGGATTTCCAGACGGGGCCGTACTCGCCTTTCGAAGGTGCGGCAGCTTCCCCCTCAATGCCACGAATGGTCCGAATCGTGTTGGCTCGCTGGCTTCCGGGGCGCCTGCATCCAATCAGGATTACGGTAGGAGTGGTATGTCCGGGGATGTTCGCGCCTGAAGAGTCGATGACTTCTGTCAATTCCACCTTGTGTGCGAAGTAATCTTCGATTAGCTGCTTTCCGAATTCACGGTGCATGAAGGAGTTGGCGGTGATTTGCCCGACCATTCCATATTCGCGACCGTTGAACTCCCCTACCTTTGCCAGTTGGAAAAAACGTTCCGCGAAGGGGACGGTTAGAGCGTATGTCCCTGTGCATGACTTGTAGAGTTCTCGGTACAGTTTATTTAGATTTTTATCCCTAACCGTGATGTATGGTGGGTTCCCCACCACGACGTGATACCGACCCTGCTCTAGGATCCCCGAGTGCTCGTGCACGTCTTCGGTGGAGTAGGAGAACTCCGCCAAAGGATCTCCGGACTCCTCATCTCCAAACGTCATTTCGAGCTGCCGAGACTTGATCAGTGAGTCACCCACCGCCAAATGAATCGGCCAGTCGTACCGCCCCGCCTCTGCCAGCGTCCGCACCCCCGACGCCGCCATCGCCGCCACCAACAACCGGAACCGCGCAATAGCCACCGCGAACGGATTGAGATCCACCCCGTGCACGGAGTTCAACGCATCCCGAACCCGCTCATGCACATCCCGCCCAGGCTCCCGGTCCGCCCACAGCTGGACCATCCTCCGGAACGCACCCAGCACGAAGTGCCCCGACCCGCACGTAGGGTCGATCATCTTCAGCTCGCCGAAGCGCCCGCCCAGCTCCCGCACCACCGGGTTCATCGTCCGGTCGAGGATGAACTCTTCCACGAACTCCGGGGTCTGGAGCAGCGCGTACGTTTTCCGCGCCGCCTCCGACAGGTCCTGGTACAGGTCGCCCAGGAACCGCGTGTCCCACCCCTCCGTACCGTCCTCGTTCAGGGGATCGGTGAAATCATGGACCAGCTCACCGTCGTCCCCCCGCTCCCGCCAGAAGTCCACCAGCGCCCGAGCCCCGTCGTGCGACACCGGGATCTGATACAGCGGGTTGCGCCGTTCGTCGAACAGCAGCTTGCCGGCCTGCCCGGAGCCCAGTTCCGCGAACGCCCGCTCCAGCCACCCTCGGTACGTCGGATCCTGCTCGTCCTCGACGTACTGCCGGTACCGCGCCTCCGCCAGGTCCCGTCGCTCGGCGTCCGGCCCTGTGAGGTACGGCTCAGGGATCAGCCGGTTGTCCTCGCAGAACCGTACGAACACCGTGCCCAGTACCCACGCCACCGCGACCTGCGTGACCCGCTCGTCCAGCCACGCGCTCCAGGTTGCACCCGTGCGGCCCAGTTTGAACGCCTGGTCGTACTCGGCCCGCAGTCGCCCCGCGACCGCCTCCGCCGCCCGCACCAGCTCGGCACGCTCCTCCGGCAGCTCGGTCAGCCGCTCCTCCAGCCAGGCTTCCCACTTCGGGCTCCCCTCGGGGTCGGCTTTCTGAAGCTTGCCGTACTCCGTGCGCAGTGGCTTGAGGACGCTCTCGCCGTCCCGTACCTGCTGGCCGAGGTCGGCCTCGACCGCCTTCACCTGCTTGATCAGGTCGGTCAGCAGGGCCTTGGACTTGCGGTCGATCACTTGGTCACGTCTCCTGTCGTCGTCCCCACCCACACACGAGCGGCTCCGCATGCGGCACTCGCGCTCAGCGCGTCATCCTCGTAGGCCGTCGGCCGTGGCGCCGGCCATGGCACTCTCCGGCTTCGACCGGTGTGCGTTCCGCACCCAGAACTCGTTCAGCACGATCCACTCACCGAGCCCCGACTGGTACGGCACCGCCACGGTCCCCAGCCGTGGCGGCCGGGCCGGGTCGCTCTGCGGGCACAGCAGCCACAGCGCGCGGCCACCGCCCCGTGACCGCTCCGCCAGCCGCTCCAGGACACCCATCGCGTCGTAACGGGCGAAGACCCCGGAGTCCGTCAGCAGCAGAGGAGCAGCCGACCCACCCCCGCTGTCCGGCGCCAGCAACTCCCCGATCCGGGGCTCCACCAGCCCCCACGCCGTCCCCGCGTACTCGGCGAACTTCAGCGCCCCCGGCGTCCCGGGCTTCGCCACATCCGCACGCAGGATGGTCTCCCAGGTCGGCTTGGGCCGAGGGTCGACCAGTTCGTGCAGCGCCCGCACGAAGAGCTCGGCCACCGACATTACGACAGCGCCGCCGCCGAAGTCGTCGCGCCCCAGCTCGTCGATCGCGTCCCGTGTCCACTCCGTCGGCACGGTCAGTACGCGGAAGCCGTCCCGTCGCGCGCTGGCCTTCAGCCGGTCCTCGGCCGTGCCCGCCGCCGCGAGTTCCGGGTCGTCGGAGTAGCGGTGCGCGGAGACGGTGCCCGTCGGCTGCCGTCGGGCGTCCGACGAGAGGTAGAGCGACGTGCCGTCAGGGTTGCTCGGCAGGTAGCGCAGCGTCCCGGTGCTCTTGCGCGTCGACAGCACCAGGTCGAAGCCGGCCTCCCGCAGCGCCCTCGTCAGTGGTCCGGCCGTGGGAAGGCTGCGCCCGCCACGCTCGTTCAGCAGCTCCGGGAAGCGGGCCAGTACCCGCTCGTGGACGGCGTCGGCCGTCAGGCCCGGCTGCTCGGCCTCCGGCATTCCCGGGGTGAGGGGCACCAGACCGGCCTGGGTGAGGCGCAGGGCCCGCACCAGCGGAAGCTTGCGCGGATAGATCTCCAGGCGAGGTGTCGCGGCGGCATGGCGGGATGCCGCCACCGCGATCTCCACCAGGCGTCGGTCGTCCCACTGCACCGCCGAACTCGGCGGCGGTACGGTACCCAGCTCGGCCACCACGGTCGCCGCGGTCGGCAGAGTGTCGAGTTCCGACATGTCGTCGGCGAGACGGCCGAGCCGCTGCGCGTAGTGGAGCAGGCCCGGCGCGGACGGTGTGTCCGGCGCGTCGGCCGCGCCCACCTCCAGCGCCAGCAGACCCGCGCCCATGCTTTCGTCTGCCGCGTCGCGGTTCGGGGCGTGCTGGAACTCGGCCTCGTCCGGGACGAGTTGCTCCAACTCCACCACAGCTCGTACGGCGGCCAGAGCCAGCGCCCGGCGCTGCTCGCGCTCCTGGAGCTGGGTGCCGCGCCGTACGGTCAGGGCGTCCGCGACCTCCGCCGCCGAAGCGACCCTGCCCAGGTCGTGCAGAAGGTCCAGGACCTCGGCGCGCAGCGCCCGTACCGCCGGGTGCTTCTTCCAGCGGGTCCGCTGGTTCTTCAGCATCTGCGGGATGCGGCCCCGCGACAGGCCCAGCGCGTGCGCGACCTCCGTCTGCGTCGGCCAGACGCCGACCTCCGACGGCAGGACGCCCTGCTCGTCGGGCAGGCGCAGCAGCAGCCGCACCATCTCGCACTCGTTGTGGTTCGAGCCGTCCTTGCGCAGCGGCGGCACGAATACCGTGGCGAGGGTGTCGAGGCTGACGCCGCGCAGCGCGCGCTCCGGGAGTGAGTCCGCACCGGCGCCGCCGTTCACCGCCACCGCGTCGGCCGCCGCGGCCTCGACGGCCGACAGCTCCTCCTTCGCGGCCTTGCGGCCCTCGGGGGTGAGGGGCGCGGCGGGCTGCTCCGCGAGGCTGATACGCCACTGCTTGATGCGGCCCAGGACCTCCTTGCGGGTCTTGGCGCCGAGACCGGGCGCGTTGACGAGCTGGCGCTGGCTGTAGTCGAGCAGCGCGCCGACCGTGTTGACGCCGAGGCCGTACACGAAGGACTCGGCGGCCGGGCTCAAGCCGGACGAAGAGATCAGGGTGGCCCGGTCGACTCCTTCCGCCAGCCGGTCACGCTGCTGCTCGGCGCTCTCCTCCTCGGCCTCCGGGATGGCGGCGTCCGGGGCGGGCCGGGCCGCCTCGACCTGCGCGGGCGGTGCCGTGTCCCGTGACGGGCGGCGGGACGAGGGCTTCGCCTCGTCCATGGCGAGGAAGACCTTCTTCCAGGCGTCGCGCATCGGCTTGAGGTCGGGGAAGCGCTGGGAGGCGTCCCGGTGAAGGGCCCTCTGGAAGAAGGCGACCAGACCGTCCCGTACCGCCGGGTCGAAGGCGTCGGCGGCGATCTTCGGGTGCGGCTCCTTCTCCGGGTCGGTCTGGCGCGGGGAGACCTTGCCGTCGCCCCACACCGGGAGCTCCCGGGACGCCATCTCGTGCAGTGTGGCGGCCAGGGCGTAGCGCTCGGCGTGGGCGTCGTAGACCGAGCGGTCGGTGAGCGTGCCGATGAACGGGTCCAGATAGCCGTCCGTGCCCGCCGCGGTCTCGTTCACCGGGTAGCCCGCGAGCGAGAAGTCGATCAGTACGAGTTCGCGGGTGCGGTTCGGGCGGATGCGGATCGCGATGTTGTCGGGCTTGATGTCGCGGTGCCAAACACCCTCGCCCTCGAGGAAGTCCACCGCGCCGAACAGGTAGTCGCCGTACGCCTCGAGCTGGTCCACGGACAGGCGGCCGAACTCGCGCAGCTGCCGGGCGACCGTCTCCTCCCGGCGCCTGCGCTTCGCCCCCGTCGCGGACGGATCCCCGCTCTCCTCGCGCTCGTCGCCGACGTACTCCATGACCAGGACCGTGCGCGGGCCGACGCGCTGCGGCTCCGGCTCGACCAGGCGGATCACGCGGGAGTCCGGGCGGAGCCGGCCCAGCACCTCGGCCTCGCGGCGCAGCACCTCGCCTCGGCTGTCCGACGTCGCGACCTTCAGTACCGCCAGTGACTTCGAGAAGCGCACGTCGGGGCCGACGGTCAGGTCCCGCACCAGGAACGCTCGGCTCGTCGAACCCGTACCGAGGCGGCGCCTGACCTCCCAGCGGCCTGCCAGCACATCGCCCGCGACCGCGTCCAGCGGATCCTTCTCGGGCTCGGCCGGGCGAGGGGCCTCGGCCGTCGGAGGCTCGGTCAGGTCCTCCTCGACGACCTCCAGCATGTCCAGGAAGTCGTCCACCGACGAGAGCCGGGCGGAGACGTCGTAGGCGGTCGCCGCCTGCACCAGCTCGTCGATGTAGGGGGAGAGGCCGTCCACGACGGAGCTGGGGCGCAGGCCCTCGCCCGCCTCGTAGCGGGCCACCAGTTCGGCCTGGCTCGCGGCCGGGGGCCTGCCGGTGGCCAGGAGGTAGGTGAGCACTCCGAGTCCGTAGACGTCCAGGGCGACCGGGTCGGGCCTGAGCGCGGTCAGCTCCGGCGACAGGTACGGGTCCGCGCCCTCGGCGAGATGCGCGCCCGCCCGCGAGAAGGTCGTGGGGGCGAACCGCTCACCGTTGCCACTCACGCCGTGCTCGGAGCTGCGCTGGACGGCGACCTGCCAGTCGGAGATCTGCAGGTGCGGGCTGGACCAGGCGCCGGTCTCGCTCTCGGAATCGCCCCGGGGGGTACGGCCGCGCGGGATGACGTGGACCGCGCGGGCGGCCAGGGTGCGGTGGAAGATCCGGCGGCCGTGCGCCGAGCGCACCGTCTCGGCGAGCTGTCGCACCAGCGCCATCCGGCTGAGGATGTCGAGCTTCTCGCCGTACTGGATCAGGTACTCGTCCAGGCGCAGGGTCCGCGGATCGAAGTCGAAGATCAGGGCGGGCCCCGCGGAGTGGCCCGAGGGGTCGTACTGCTTGAGCTGGACGACCCCGGGGTGCCGGAAATACCGAAGCACGGCGGCCTCGCGGCGTGCCGCGCGCTCGACGGAGGCGCGCAGCTCGGCGTCGGAGCCGCGCTCACGCAGGTAGACACGGACGCGGGCCGCCTCCGGCAGCTCACTGTGCTGGGCGAGATAGTCCGCCCAGGTCGGACCCGAGTCGAACGCCTTCCGGCTGAGCAGATACGGGCCGACCTTGTACTCGGCGTCGCTGCGCGCGATGCCGATGCGCTCCAGCGCCGCCTTGATCCGGCGCGAGCGCGCGGCATCGATCCGGCGGTACTCGTCCTTCGGCGGCTCCTTCAGTATCTCGGTGAGCTGGTGGACGGTGAAGACGCCGTTGCGGTCGTGGGCGGGCAGCCGGTTGCGCAGGGCGGAATCGGTGAAGCAGACGGCTTCGGAGACCCACACCCTTTCGCCGTGCTGCTGGAGCAGCGTGGCCAGTTCCTTGGCCTTCTTGTTGGCCAGGTGCAGCGGGTTGCTGTGGGGGATCTGCCGACCGCTGGGCTGGGTCTGCAGCCAGGTGCCGTTGCGGGACTCGACGGAGCCGTGCCAGTCCTTCAGCTCGATCAGATGGACGCCGCCCGGGGCGATCACCAGCAGGTCCACTTCACGGACGTGGCCGGTGTGGGCGGTGAAGGTGAAGTTCGACCAGGCCCGCCACGGACCGTTGTCCGGGAGCTTCTCGCGGACGGCCTCCAGGCCCCGATGTTCATGCTGGAACTCGGAGTCGGTGACCGCCGTCCACCGGCCGTCCCGCATGTGCCATCCCCGCTTCGTGTCGCTCTGCATCGGTTGCTGCTGCTCAGGCAGCCAAAATCCCCGTTCAGATGGTAGCGGGACGGAGCAACCCGGCGAAGGGGATCACGACTGGCCGAAGTGCGACGGGCCGGGCCGGTGGGCGTCACGGGTGGCGCATTCATGTTTCCCAAACCCAAGTTTACATTGGAGTCCACCTCCGAGTGGACTGCTGTTGATGCCAAACCGACTGCTGCACTAGAGTGCGTGGGGTAGCGACGATGCGGGGCACCCCTGTGGCCCGCCGGTTTGTTGGGCTTTGTCAGCTTGCATGGGGATGGGAGTACGCAGGTGGGTGGGAAGCGCGGTACGACGGTGGCGTTCGCGGTGGCGGTGGCGATGGTCCTGGGGCTGCTGGTCGCCTTCTGGCGCTTGGCGCGTACGGAGAACGTGGACCTGGCCGTCATGGCCGGCGGGGCGGCGTTCGTGGCGGCATTCGGGATGGCCTTCGCCGTCCTGACCTACGTGCGGGGGGACGAAGTTTCGCCAGGCATGATGGGAGACCCGGGCCCGCGGCCCGGCGCTACGAGGTACGCGGATGGGAGTCAGGGTGGAGAGAGCGTCCGAGGGACAGTCGATTCGGCGCGTGCTGGATGCCCTGAGCGAGGCGCTGGCACCCCAGGACGCACTCCTCACCGTGATGACTCTGGTTCTCCTCCGGCATGAGGCGGACAGGGGGAGGACCGACGAGTGGGGCGAGGGCACGCGGGCCCGCGAGGCATGGGGCGAGCTCCGGAGCGGAGGGCGCCGGCGAGAAGGAGGGCACGGACTTGCCGAGGCCCTTCATCGCGGGCTGAGTGACCTGGAGAAGGGCTTCCCCGTGCGCCTGGCGCTGCCGAACCTGGGGAGCGTGCGAGACCGCGAAGCGGCGTTTCTCGTCGACTGGGTGGCCAGAGCCGAAGCCCCGAAAGATCTCTTCGACGCCTGTCTGGACCAGGCGTCGACCCTGGGCAAGGGTGGCTACTACTACACCCCGTCGGATGTCACTCACCTCTTCATCAGCCTGATGGAACCGGCGGAGGACGAGGCGGTCTACGATCCCGTCTGCGGCTCCGGAGGTTTTCTCCTGCGGGCTCGCGAGTACGTCGAGGTCCATGGCGGCCGACCCGATGAGCTGGCTCTGTACGGCCAGGACGTGAGCCGAACCGCGCTGATGGCGGCCGCCCTGAATCTCTCGGTGCACGACGCCGACGCCCGGCTGGCCGGGCCCGTGTCCACACTGGCCGACGACCGGTTCACCGATCTCCAGTTCGACGTGGTGGTGGCCAACCCTCCCTTCAACCAATCGGGGTGGGACGAACACGGCTTTCTCCGCGAGGGCCCGTTCTGGCCGTACGGGCTCCCGCCCGCGGGAAATGCGAACTTCGCCTGGGCCCAGCACGTGGTGCGGAAGATGTCGCCGACCGGACGGGGCGCGCTCCTCCTGCCCACAGGAGCCGCCTCCACGACCAAGGGCGCGGAGAGCCGGATCCGCGCTGCTCTCGTCGACGACGACGTCCTCAGCGGCGTCGTGGAGCTGCCCGCCGGCCTGATCCCGCATGTGCGCAATCCCGTGAGTCTTTGGCTTTTCAGCAAGACCAAGAAGCCGTATCGCAAGTGGGGGCACAACGATCGGTCGGGGCAGTTCCTCGTGATCGACGCGCGTGACAGCGCCACGAACGTGAAGCGGGGACGGCGAGCCGTCCCCGAAGAAGCAAGAGAGCGCATCGCTGCCACCTTCGCCGCCTGGCGCGGAGCACCCGGCCACGCGCCGTACGAGGACGTACCGGGCTGGTGCAGATCGCTGTCCCGCGACGAGCTCGCGGAAACGGAGTACGACGTCCTGCCCTCGCACCACGTTGCGGCCCCCCTCGCCCCGTCCGTCCTCCCCGACGCGCCCGAGCGTGCCGCCGACCTCACCGACGAACTGCTCGGTCTGTTCGAGACGTCACGTCGGCTCGAGGACGAACTGCGTGACCTGCTGGGGGAGCTGTGACGGGGGAGGGCCTGGAAGGCCGACTGCGGCGCCTGCCCGATGGCTGGGACGTGGGACGGCTGGGCGATCTGCCGACCGCACAGGTCATCGGGTATGGCGTAACCCGCCCCGGGGCACACACCGAGACCGGTGTGCCGATGATTCGCGCTGCCGACATCCAAGACGGACGACTGCGCGGCGACGAACCCCGGCGGATCGAACCCCGGGTCCATGAAGCGAACAGGCGCAGCTGGCTGGAGATCGGCGACGTCGTCGTGGTCCTGGTGGGACGCGTGGGCGAAGCGGCGGTCGTGCAAACGGAGTTCCAGCACTGGAACGCGTCGCGGACCGTCGCCGTCATCCGCACGAGGGAGCCCGACGAGGCGGCCTGGCTGAATCTGTGGCTCGGATCGCCGGCGGTGCGCGCGTGGTGCGAGCGCCAGGCCACCGGCTCGACCTTGCAACGCACGCTCAGCGTGACGGCGCTGCGAAAGCTCCCCGTACCGATCCCCCCGGCCGGACTCAGGGCGCAACTGCTGCGAGCGGTGCGGCTTCTGGAGGAGAAGGCAGCGACGAACGCACGTATCACCGAGTGCGCCATGAAGCTGAGCGAAGCACACTTCGTGCGTGAGGCGAGCGACGGCACGCCCTGGCCCGAACGGCCCCTTGCAAGCCTCGTACACCTCACCGCCGGAAAGCCACCACCGAAGCCGGACGACGAAGGTGCACTGGCTGAGCCCGGCACGGCCTTCGTCGCACCCGCGGACATCCTGCAGAGCAAGTCACCCCACCTGTACGCCACGGAGCGACGACTGCCCTCCGGTAAGGAGGGCCGCGTGTGCGCTCCGGGCTCCCTCCTTGTCGCATCGAGGGAAGACGGTGTGCGAGCTGTGATGAACCACGTGCCCGCCGCCGTCGGCCGCAACGTGCTCGCGCTGGAACCCGAGTCGGTGTGCGACGCGTACTGGTTGCTGCACGAGGTGTGCTCGCGTGGCGCCGAACTGGTCGCGACCGCACAAGGATCCGCGGGCCGCGAACTCAGCCGGAAGGCATTCGCCGCGATCACGGTCAGGTGGCCACCGCAGGAGGTGCGCGAGCGGTTCGCGCGGCTCGCCGGCCATCTGCATGAGCGGGCGCGCATCGCGGAGAGCGAGAGCGAAAAGCTGCGCGATCTGCGGGGTCGGCTCCTGGACCGCTTCCTGTCCGGAGCCTTCCCGAAGCGCCCGCCTATTGACGATCAGGGGGCGCAACCGGGGGACCGGCCCAAGCAGCGAGTCTGAACCAGACCAGACTATTGCTGTCGAAAAGGGTTCTGGGCGGACGATGACGCCGTCAGCTCCCCTCGGCAACCATTCGCTGAACGGTGTCGGTGTCTCCTGCCACCCTGCTCCCATGAGCACGCGACAGGCTTTCTTATGGTTCGTCTTCTACTTCTGGCTCCTTGCGACATCGGGCACGTTCTTCGCGTACTACATCCCCTGGGTGAGCGGCACGCGCGTACCGGGTCGTCGTCTCGGCCGTGTGCCATTGCTGAAGCGACTCGGACGGCGCAGAGCAGAAGGCCGCGTCGGCGCCGTCAAAGACGAGCTCACGAGGAGACTTTGCCCCTGCCCGGAGCTAAGGGTGCTCACGAGCGAACCGCTCGTGAGCCAGGTACAAGCGCACAGCACGTGGGTACCGCTGAGCCGGATCGTCTTCGCCGTACCTGGCATGCTCGCCTGTGCGGCCCTCGCGCTGGTCGTCGTCCCCTCGGCCTGGCGCACCTCGCCGTTGTGGGCAATCGGCGTGTATCTCGCCTTCGTCCTTGTGTCGGCCCTGCTGACGTGCATCGACATCTTGGCCGTGCGCAACGCGGACCCCGCGGGCACGGTCACCGCGGTGGCACTGGGCGTCCTGGAGAGCTTCACGACTCGTCCCCACAAGTTTCCCGCGAAGTCGACGCCGGCTGCCTGGCAGAGCCAGATGGTCGAGCAACTGTGCACGGCCCTCGTCCGCAGGGCCCACCGGGAGTCCGTCGGAGCCGTACCGGGAAGCCGCCTTGCCATGGCACAGAGCACCGCGTCCGCCGTCCGGGCCCTGCGTCACCACAGCGCACTCGTCCACGGCAGTGCCACCCGCGAGGAAAGGGTGGCCCACGAGCGCGAACTGTGGCTGCTCATCGACAGCGTCCTGACGTACAGCAGCCGCCCGCGTGCCGACGTCGTGGACTTCCGCGTGGTCGACGACGACCGTCTCGCCGAAGTGCCCGAGACGGTCGCCGACGCGACCGCGCTGCCCTCTCCAAAGGCGCGCGTGCTCGTGCCGTTGCTTTTCCTGTGCGCTCTCGTGGCCATTGCCGTCGGACTCGGAGTCACCGGAGCCGCAGGCGAGCTCACAGGGCCGATCGTCGTCGCACTGGCCATGGCGGCCACACCTTTCGCGCGCAGGTTCGGCGTGACGGTGCTCGACTCCTTCGCAGAGCCCCTGGCCCCGCCGCAGACCGCCGTGGAGGACGAGCCTCCGCCGGCGGCGGGAGGCGTACGCAGGGCCGCGTGACGGGGCGCATCGTAGAGCGACCCACGGCCGGGGTGCGCGGCTCCACCGGCGAACGCGCTCGTAACGGCCGGGGCTGACAGACAACAGGGGAACGCGGCACCGACCGCGCCCCAGTCCGCCCGATCGACCATGACGAGGACACGAGACATGCTGCTGGCCGAGCAGGCGCTCGTTGGGCTCAGATTACGCGGACAACAGGTGCAGGCCGTGGTCACCGTCTTCGCCGACGAGGTCCGCCGACGCTCCTCAGCCGACCTTGGTGCCGTCGACAGCCGGATGCTGCTCACTGCCCTTCACGACCTGCCCGTTGACCTGCCGGTACCGCAGGCCTCGCTCGACGCCCATACTCTGCGGACTCTGCGCACCGCACCGCCCGGTGTCGTGGACCTGGGGCAGGACGAACGAGGCGTCGTCGTACGGCGGCTCGTGCCCGCGGTCCGCGTCGAGCTGGTCCTCGTGCACGGGCCGCACGGCATCTCCTCCCGTGAGTGGGACGCCGCAGTTCGGGATGGCTCGCAGTTCGCGCCGTTCTGCGCACGCGGAGTTGTGGTATCGCGTCCTGCGCCGGAACCGGAGTGCACCGACATGGACCTGCTAATCCTCAAGGCCCGCTTCTACGGTGTCGGTGTCGCCCTGCGTGAGTCGCCGGAATCGCTGCGCTGGCTGCTCGAACCCGCCCCCTACCGGCCCGAGCGGCACTCGGCCGCCCAGTGGCTCTTCCACGAGCAGGCCTGGCGTCAGCTCGGGCCGGACCGGTTTTGACCCCGCCGCTCCTCGGCCCTGGGCAGCGCCACCGGACTCTGACGCCGCCAACTCTGGAGAACCTTGGGGAACGAGACCTCCGTACCCGTTTGGGTGGCCAGCAGGCGGTGATATTCCCAGGCGTCCGCGAGCTGCTGGCGCCACCAGCCGATGCGCTCGTCGCCGGCCAGTGTCGCGTCCAAGTCCTCGTGCAGCGCGTACAGCTCGCAGACGCTGTGCTGCAGGGCGGCGATCACGTCGGCGTCGCGGTCCGAGAAGCGGGTGAGAGCCGCGCCCTTGCAGATCGCGCAGTCGCAGGTCCACGGATCGATGTGGGCGAACCAGTCCTGGAGCGTCGCCACCCGGTGGTAGCGCAGCAGGCGCCGTACCAGGACCACCGGATGCGGCTTGTGGCCACCTCCTCCGTTCCCTGGCTGCGGAGCCACACCGTGCCGGAGTACGGCGGAGACTCCGACCGCCGCGCCCAGCGCCCCATGTGCCATCGCGTCGAATGCGGCCAGATCGGTCCGCCACAGCACGAGTCGGGGGCAGGAACGGCACAACTGACGCAGTCCCTCGGCGACCTGATTACGTTCGAGCGGATCTCCGTCCGACTGCATGATCAGAGCCACAGGATGCCTGCAGGCCCGGACCTGTTCGGCGAGAAGCGACACGGAGCAACGCCGTAACCATCGCCAGCTGCACGGCAGTACGACCACCGTGTCCACACGGCGCAGTTGGTTCGCCTGAGCGATCGTGGCAGCGAGCACCTGGGCGCTCCCCGCCTCGTCGACCGGGATGAAGCACGTCGGTGTCACGGCGTAGGACGCCCCGTTGGTGCGCTGGCCATCCAGGATTTCCTCGAGCCCGGAGAGATCCAGGTCGCGCCAGCCTCGGTCGGACATGAGTCCGAATGGTGCTTCGGGGGTGGCCACCCGGTGGGTATGACTGCCGTGGTCCATGACCACGACAGTCTCCGGCAGGGCATTGCGGATCTTCCGACACCTGGCGGGCGCGGCAGCGCCCGTCAATACGAGCCCGCCCCGACGGACCGGAACGTACGGGAGCACGTTGATCGCCGACCGGTCGTTGACCATGATCAGCAAACGGTCCCGCAACAGTTCGTCGATTCGCTCGGTTCCGGCTCTCGTTCCTGCCCTCACGAGATCGCCCCCTCGCGGGTACCACAGGCCGCCCGCTGGGCGTCAGTGTCAGAGCCCTGGAACGACGGCCACAAGACCGCGTCCCTGCTACGGGACTGTTCTCAGCCACCGCTTGGCATCACCGGGCGTGGGTCCTTACCTGCCTCGACAACCCACTGTCCACGCCGAGTCACCGAGCATCTCGAGGTGTTGTTCCGAACCCCGGCATCACCCGCTCGTGGATCAGTCGCAGCTGCGTGTCCACGTCCGCCGCCCCCCTCCAGGTCCCGGCCCGTGAACGCCTTCACCAGGGTGCGGTCGGTGATCGCGCAGATCATGTGGTTCACGCCGCTGGGAGCGATGTCCCGCTCGATCTTCTCCAGGCACTCCTCGGGCGTGCCCACGACCGAGAGGCGGTCGGCGATCTCCGGGGTGGTGAGTTCGATGCCGCGGGCCAGGTCGCCGGCGCCGATCGCGTCGATGACCGGTTTCAGGTCGGCCGGGTCCACGCCGTTGCGGCGCAGTTGTTCCTCGGGCATGGAGGACGCGTAGATGCCGACCATGCTGCGTGCCGCCTCCTTGGCGGCCGCCGAGTCGGGGCCGGTCGCGAAGACCACCCAGGCGCCGATGTCCAGGGAGCGCCAGTCCTTGCCGGCCCGCTCGGCGCCCGCCCGGATGTGGTGCACGGCGTAGTCGTAGGCCTCGCGGGTGTAGCTCAGCGCGTGGTGGCAGCCGTCCGAGAGCTCACCGGCCGCCTCGAAGGACTTCGGTCCGCGCATCGCGCCGAGCTTCAGCGGCAGCCGGCTCTGCACGGGGCGGGCGAACGTGAACAGGCCGTCGTAGGAGAAGAATTCGCCGTCGTGCGTGATGGCGCCCTCGTCGAGGAACGTGCGCATCACGTGCAGGGCTTCCTTGACCCGGGAGAGGGGCCTGGTCCGGGCCCAGTCGATTCGGTACTGGGCGAGGAGGCCGAAGTTGCCGCTGGACAGGACGCCTTCGGCGCGGCCGTCGGAGAGTTCGCCGAGCGTGGCGAGGGCCTGGGCGATCAGGGTCGGCTCGCGCAGCGTCACCGGGGAGACGCTCGGGCCGAGGCGAATGCGGCTGGTGCGGCCGGCTGCCGCGGCGAAGAGAAGCCAGAGGTCCTTGTGCCAGGTCTCGTCGGCGGCGTAACAGGCGTAGAAGCCTAATGCGTCGGCGAGTCGGATGGACTCCAGGGAATCGGCCAGGGGGTAGTCGGGGAGCATGGCGTAGCTGAACTTCACGGGCGCACCCTCCGGTGTGGGTAACGGTGTGCGGCTGTTGGTGTCCTGCCTCCCCGAGGATGTGAGGTCGCGTCCGCCGTGTCCAGAGGACCTCGGCTCGTCGAAACATTCGGTACGTCGTACTGTGATTTCTGATCATGGCGTCGCGTGTCTTCTTGTCGGATGGCTTTTTCTGTGTGCGCAGTTGGGTTGACTTGCTCATGTGGGCGAGTTGTGGGCACCGAGGCGGAATCGAAGGTTTCGAAAGATTTACCGAAACTGTTGACGGCCGACGAGCGCAGACCAACACTGGCGCCGTTGTCACACCCCCACGGAACCCCCACGGAGAGGAAGCACCCGCCATGGACGTGCTCGTTCGACCCGGGCGTCGCAGAAGCGGCCCCGTCACGCTGCTCGTCAGAAGTGCGTGGGCCTTCGCGCTGGCCGCCCTGGCCGCGCTGATGCTGCCGGGTACCGCCCACGCCGGCACGGTCGTCACGACCAATCAGGAGGGCACCAACAACGGCTACTACTACTCGTTCTGGACCGACAGCCAAGGCACCGTCTCCATGGACATGGGGTCCGGCGGCCAGTACAGCACCTCGTGGCGCAACACCGGCAACTTCGTCGCGGGCAAGGGCTGGAGCAACGGCGGACGCCGGACCGTGCAGTACTCGGGCACCTTCAACCCGTCCGGCAACGCGTACCTGACCCTCTACGGGTGGACGTCGAACCCGCTCGTCGAGTACTACATCGTCGACAACTGGGGCACCTACCGGCCCACGGGCGAGTACAAGGGCACCGTGACCACCGACGGCGGCACCTACGACATCTACAAGACGACGCGGTACAACGCCCCGTCCGTCGAAGGCACCCGCACCTTCGACCAGTACTGGAGCGTGCGGCAGTCCAAGCGGACCGGTGGCACCATCACCACCGGCAACCACTTCGACGCGTGGGCACGGGCCGGGATGCCGCTGGGCAACTTCAGCTACTACATGATCATGGCCACCGAGGGCTACCAGAGCAGCGGCAGCTCCAACATCACGGTCGGCGGTACGGGCGGCGGTGGCGGCGGTGGCGGTGGCGGTGGTGGCGGGTGCACCGCGACGCTGTCCGCCGGGCAGAAGTGGGGCGACCGGTACAACCTCGACGTCTCGGTGAGCGGGGCGAGCGACTGGACCGTGACGATGAACGTGCCGTCTCCGGCGAAGGTCCTGTCGACCTGGAACGTCAACGCGAGTTATCCCAGTGCCCAGACGCTGACCGCCAAGTCGAACGGCAGCGGCAACAACTGGGGCGCCACCATCCAGGCCAACGGCAACTGGACCTGGCCCTCGGTCTCCTGCAGCGCGAGCTGACACACCTGACCCGAGGACCCGAGGAGAGGAGGACCCACTCGTATGCGCACCGGACCACGCCTGTCACCGCGTTCCCTCGTCACCGGGGTAGCCGTCGCCGCGCTGGCCGCGGCGGGCACCGTCGCCGCCGACGCCGCCCCGGCGGGGGCCGCCGCCTGCAACGGCTACGTCGGACTCACCTTCGACGACGGCCCCTCCGGAAACACCCAGGCCCTGCTCAGCGCGCTCAAGCAGAACGGGCTGCGGGCCACCATGTTCAACCAGGGCCAGTACGCGGCCCAGAACCCGTCCCTCGTCCGGGCCCAGGTCGACGCCGGCATGTGGGTGGCCAACCACAGCTACACCCACCCGCACATGACGCAGCTGAGTCAGTCGCAGATGGACTCGGAGATCTCCCGGACCCAGCAGGCCATCGCGAGCGCCGGTGGCGGTACGCCCAAGCTGTTCCGTCCGCCGTACGGCGAGACCAACGCGACCCTTCGGTCGGTCGCGGCCAAGTACGGGCTGACCGAGGTGATCTGGGACGTCGACTCGCAGGACTGGAACAACGCCAGCACCGACGCGATCGTGCAGGCCGTCTCCCGGCTGGGTGACGGCCAGGTCGTCCTCATGCACGACTGGCCGGCCAACACCCTCGCGGCCGTACCCCGCATCGCGCGGACGCTGGCGAGCAAGGGGCTGTGCTCGGGCATGATCTCGCCGCAGACCGGACGTGCCGTCGCTCCCGACGGGAGTGGCGGTGGCGGCGGTGGTGGCGGCGGGTGCACCGCGACGCTGTCCGCCGGGCAGAAGTGGGGCGACCGGTACAACCTCGGCGTCTCGGTGAGCGGGGCGAGCGACTGGACCGTGACGATGAACGTGCCGTCTCCGGCGAAGGTCCTGTCGACCTGGAACGTCGACGCGAGTTATCCCAGTGCCCAGACGCTGACCGCCAAGTCGAACGGCAGCGGCAGCAACTGGGGTGCCACCATCCAGGCCAACGGCAACTGGACCTGGCCGACGGTCTCCTGCAGCACGGGCTGAAACCGCACCACCGCAAGTGTCCGGGCCCGGGACGCTCCCGGGCCCGGGACGCTCCCGGGCCCGGCACCTCACGCACCGGGTTCACGCACCGGGTTCACGCACCGGGTTCACGCACCGGGTTCACGTACCGCACCCACCTGCCGGACTCCGTCCGGACGGCAGCGACCGCCTCGCCACCCGCGCCAGATGCCGCGCGAACACCTCCCGCGCCCGGGGCGTCAGCGTCCGAAGTACCACCAGCGCGGTGATCACGACGTCGCACAGCTCCGCCTCGACGTCGTCCCACGTGTGGGTGATGCCCTTGCGGGGGTTCTGACCGGTCGCGCCGATCACCGCCTCGGACACCTCGCCGACCTCCTCGGACAGCTTCAGCATGCGCAGCAGGAGGCCCTCCCTGCCGTCGATGGTCTGGTCGGACTCCAGCCACTTCCACAGGTCGTCGATGGTGTTCCAGAGGTCGGGGGGCGTGCCGCCGTGGTCGTCGCTCATGCGGGGCAGCCTGCCACGGGGGCCGGGCCGGTCAGGACCGGATCGTCAGTCGAACAGGGGTTCCTGCTCCCCCTCCGCCGCCTTCCGTACCCGCCTGTTCCGCGCCCCCACGACGACCGCCGTGGCCGCGGCCGTCGCCGCCAGGGCGGCCGGGACCATCCAGTTCCGGTTGACCGCGTGGCCCAGCGCGTGGTCCAGCGAGAGCCGGCCGGGGCCCGTGACCGCGAGGCCGGTGGCGGTCAGGCAGAGGGACACCGCGTACTCGTAGCCGCCGGCCTGGGCGAAGAAGCCGTTCGGGGCGTGCACCGCCGCGGCGCCCACCATCGCGCCGGCCGCCGCGGCGCCCGCGGCCGGAGTGGCCAGGCCCAGCGCCAGCAGTGTTCCGCCGCCCGCCTCCGCGAGGCCGGCCGCGGTGGCGCTGGCCCGGCCCGGCGCGTAGCCCATGGCCTCCATGGCCTGGCCGGTGCCCTCGATGCCGCCGCCGCCGAACCAGCCGAGCAGCTTCTGCGCGCCGTGCGCGGCCAGGACGCCGCCCGTGCCCAGGCGGAGCAGCAGCAGCCCGAGATCACGCCGGTCGGAACAGTTCACGTCGACTCCCTCGCGGACGGTGGCGGTCTCACTCTCTCCACCGTCGCCCGCCCGCGCCGCACGGGCCCGCCGCGGGCGCCGTTCGGGTGGCGGGGGCGCGGAGCCGGTGTGACGCTGCCGCCATGACGATTCAGACCACGCGACTCAGCGACCCGGCCGTCCGCGCCTTCGTCGCCGCCGTCAACGCCCACGACCGCGAGGCCTTCCTCGCGCTGCTCGCCCCGGACGCCACCATGGCCGACGACGGGGACGACCGGGACCTCGGCCAGTGGATCGACCAGGAGATCTTCTCCTCCCACGGCCACATGGAGGTCGACAACGAGTCGAACGGCGGTCGTGCCCTCATCGCCCGCTACAGCAACGACACCTGGGGCGAGATGCGTACGCGGTGGGACTTCACCGTGGACGAGGAGGGCCGGATCGCGCGGTTCGAGACCGGGCAGGCGTAGCGCGCACTCGCGTGATCTGCGCGGCAGCCGTTCCGCGCACCGGTGTGTATCCCGCGGTCCCACGCGGGATCCACCCCCAGCCGGTGCGGCGGGACGGCTGCCGCCTCCCCCCTCGGTGTGGCCTGCGGATCGCCATGAGCCTCGGCGCTACGGAAGGCCGACGCTCCAAGTGTGAAGCTCTCGCGAAGCTCTCGTGAAGGAGAGTTGAGCATATGTCCGCCACCGGCTGCAATACCGCGGACTCCTGTATTCCGATTGTGTGAAGCGAGGCGCGCCGGCCTCAGCCGCGTCCCACGTACGGCATCGCCGTCGCCATGACCGTCGCGAACTGCACGTTCGCCTCCAAGGGCAGCTCCGCCATGTGCCGCACCGTGCGCGCCACGTCGGCGACGTCCATCACGGGCTCGGGTGCCGTCTCCCCGTTGGCCTGGAGGGCGCCGGTCCGCATGCCGGCCGTCATGTCGGTCGCCGCGTTGCCGATGTCGATCTGGCCGACCGCGATGCCGTAGGGGCGGCCGTCCAGCGACAGTGACTTGGTCAGTCCCGTCAGCGCGTGCTTGGTCGCCGTGTACGCCACCGAGTGCGGGCGCGGCGTGTGGGCCGAGATCGAGCCGTTGTTGATGATCCGGCCGCCCTGCGGGCGCTGCTCCTTCATCTGCCGGTACGCCGTCTGCGCGCACAGGAACGCCCCGTTGAGGTTGGTGTCCACCACGTGCCGCCACGCGTCGTAGGGCAGCTCCTCGACCGGTACGCCGCCCGGACCGAACGTCCCGGCGTTGTTGAACAGCAGGTCCAGCCGTCCGAAGCGGTCGCGTACGGCGTCGAACAGGGCCGCCACGTCCTCGGGGCGTGACACGTCGGCACGGACGGGGAGTGCCGTCCCACCGCCCGCGGGGGCCTGTGACGCCGTCTCCTCCAGGGTCTCGACGCGCCGGCCGGCGAGGGTCACCGACCAGCCGGCCGCCAGCAGTTCGAGGGCGACGGCCCGGCCGATGCCGGAGCCGGCGCCCGTGACGACGGCCGCTTTCGGTGCGCCGGCGTTTTCCTCGTCAGCGGTTCTCACGTTGTTCATGAGTCGGCAGCGTACGCGTGGCGGATCATGCGGAACTCATCCATCCGACATGGGATCGCCATGTCCGCGCCAAGCCAGGGTCTTCCCCGGCCATTCGAATGCCCCATGCAACCACTGCATGGGGAGGAACGGATGACACCCGCGAACCACCAGGCCCAGTCCCAGCCCTCGCACGCTCCCGAACTCCGCGCCGCCGCCCGTCACCTGGGCCGCCGTCGCTTCCTGACCGTCACGGGCGCCGCCGCCGCGCTGGCCTTCTCCGTGAACCTGCCGGCCGCCGGCACCGCGAGCGCCGCCGAACTCGACGCGGCACAGCTCACCGACGACCCCTTCACGCTCGGCGTCGCCTCCGGCGACCCGCACTCCGACTCCGTCCTGCTGTGGACGCGCCTGGCCCCCGCCCCGTACCAGGCGGACAGCGGCCTGCCCGCCAAACGCGTCGACGTGGGCTGGGAACTCGCCCTCGACGCACGGTTCCGCCGCGTCGTCAGACGGGGCAAGGCCACCGCCCACCCCGAGTTCCACCACGCCGTGCACGTCGAGGTGGACCACCTCGCGCCCGGCCACGTCTACTACTACCGCTTCCGCGCCGGCCGCTGGGTCAGCCCGGCCGGCCGCACCCGCACCGCGCCCGCGCGGCACAGCCGGGTCTCCGACCTCACCTTCGGCGTGGTCTCCTGCCAGAAGTACGACGAGGGCTACTACACCGCGTACCAGCACCTGGCCAAGGAGGACGTGGACGTCGTCTTCCACCTCGGCGACTACCTCTACGAGTACGCCGTCGACGACGTCGCCGGCCGGCGCGCCTACCCGGCCGGCACCCTGCCCTCCCTGTTCGAGCGCGAGACGGTGACCCTGGAGGACTACCGCCTGCGGTACGCCCTCTACAAGTCGGACCCCGACCTGCGGGCCGCGCACGCCGCGCACCCGTTCATCGTCACCTGGGACGACCACGAGACCGAGAACAACTACGCCGACGAGACGCCGGAGAACAGCGTCCCGCCGGAGGAGTTCCTCATCCGCCGGGCCGCCGCCTACCGGGCCTACTGGGAGAACATGCCGCTGCGCCGCCCGCAGCTGCCCGACGGTGCCGACCTGAAGCTCTACCGCCGCCTGCACTGGGGCCGGCTGGCCCAGTTCGACGTGCTCGACACCCGCCAGTACCGCTCCGACCAGGCCTACGGCGACGGCTGGCAGTTCCCCGGCCCCGAGTCCGAGGACCCGAGCCGCACGCTGACCGGCGATGCCCAGGAACGCTGGCTGATCAACGGCTGGCACCGGTCGAACGCCCTGTGGAACGTGGTGCCCCAGCAGGTCACCTTCTCGCAGCGGTACAACATGACCACCACGCCGTCCAAGGTCTCCATGGACTCCTGGGACGGCTACCCGGCCTCCCGCGAGCGGGTGCTGGCCGGCGCGCAGGCCGCCGGCATCGAGAACCTCATGGTCCTCACCGGCGACGTGCACGTCTCCTACGGCTTCGACATCAAGCGCGACTTCTCCGACCCGGGCTCCCGGACCGTGGGTACGGAGATCGTGACCACCTCCGTCACCAGCGGTCGCGACGGCTCGGAGAAGCCGTCCAACTGGGACACGCTCATGACCGCCAACCCGCACCTGAAGTTCTTCAACGGGCGGCGCGGCTACGCGACGGTGTCACTCGGCCGGAAGTCGGCGCGCGCCGACTTCAAGACGGTGTCCCACGTGACCACGCAGGGCGCGCCGCTGACGACCGCCGGGTCCTTCGTGACGGAGGTGGGGGAGCAGGGGCTCAAGCCGGCGTGACCTCGCGGTCGGCGGCCGGCTCGTCGCTCTCCTCGCCGGGGTAGCGGACGCCGACGCGGTCCCGGATCGCGTCGAGCGTCCGCATCACGGCCAGGGTGCCGTCGAGCGGGACCAGCGGGGACTCGGTCTCACCGGCGCGCAGGGCGCGCATCACCTCCCGGGCCTCGTGCTTGAGGCTGGCCCGGGGGCCGTCGGCGGCGTCGGCCCGGAACTCCCGCGGGTCCTGGCCGTCCCGGTGCAGGACGAAATGGTCCGGGAAGAAGAAGCCGTACGGAACGTCGATGCGGCCCTTGGAGCCGGTGACCGAGGCGGAGTTGGGCGTTCCGCCGGTGATGGAGCAGTGCACCGAAGCGAGAGCGCCGCTCTCGTAGGAGAGCAGTGCACCCGTCTGGAGATCGACGCCCTCGTCGGAGAGCACCGCTCGCGCCGCGATGTCCGACGGCTCACCGAGCAGCAGCTGGGCGAACGACACCGGGTACACCCCCAGGTCGAGCAGCGCGCCGCCGCCCTGCGCGGGGTCGCGGAGACGGTGCGCGGGCGGGAAGGGACCCGCCAGCCCGAAGTCCGCCTGGACGCTGCGGACCTCACCGATCGCGCCTTCGTCGACCAGCGACTTCAACCGCCGCACCAGCGGGTTGCAGTACATCCACATCGCTTCCATCAGGAAGCTGCCGCCCTGCCGGGCGAGCGCGACCAGCTCCGCCGCCTCGCGCGCGTTCAGCGTGAACGGCTTCTCGCACAGCACGTTCCGCCCCGCCTCCAGGCACAGGCCGGCGGCCGTCCGGTGCGCCGAGTGCGGAGTGGCGACGTACACCACGTCGACCTCCTCGTCCCGCGCCAGCGTCTCCCAGTCGCCGTACGCCCGCGGTATCCCGAACCGCTCCGCGAACGCCTTCGCCGACGCCTCCGTCCGCGAGGCCACCGCCACGACCTCCGCGTCCGGCAGATCGACCAGATCCGCCGTGAACGTCGCCGCCATCCCGCCGGTCGCCAGAATCCCCCAGCGCACCTTCTGCCCGGTCACCGCTGACACGCTGCCCCACCCTCGCTCAGGTTGTTCGAGTCTGTTCGTTCAAGTCCGTACGAGCTGAGAGCATAGGTGGCGGATCTGTCGAAGAGGGAGGGGCACATGCCCGAGCGCGGGCCGTCCATACCGCACACGTCACCGGACACCACACGGAAGACCCCGAAGCCTGCGCAGGCGGCCGGACCGGAAACGGGACCGGCCGCCCGCTCGCTGCGCGCCACCCGCCGCACCGGCCTGCTCGTCACACTCATCCTCGGCTGCCTGACCGCCACGCCGCCGCTGGCGATGGACATGTACCTCCCGGCGCTGCCGGAGGTCACCCGGTCCCTCCACGCGCCCGCCGCGACCGTCCAGCTCACGCTCACCGCCTGCCTGGCCGGCATGGCGCTCGGCCAGCTGGTGGTCGGACCGATGAGCGACAAGTGGGGCCGCCGCCGCCCGCTCCTGGCCGGTCTCGCGATCTACGTCGTCGCCACCGCCCTGTGCGCGTTCGCGCCCACCGTCGAACTCCTCGTCGCCTTCCGGCTGGCGCAGGGGCTCGCGGGCGCCGCCGCGATCGTCATCGCCCGTGCCGTCGTCCGGGACCTGTACGACGGCGTGGCCATGGCCCGCTTCTTCTCCACCCTCATGCTGATCTCCGGAGTCGCGCCGATCGTCGCGCCGCTCATCGGCGGGCAGATCCTGCGGATCACGGACTGGCGGGGCGTGTTCGTCGTGCTCACCGTGGTCGGGGTGGCGCTGGGCGTCGTCGTGTGGGCCAAACTGCCCGAGACCCTCCCGGAGGAGGAACGGCACGCGGGCGGGGTCGGCGACACCCTGCGCGCGATGCGCGGGCTGCTCACCGACCGCGCCTTCACCGGGTACATGCTCGCGGGCGGCTTCACCTTCGCCGCGCTGTTCGCCTACGTCTCGGCGTCCCCGTTCGTCATCCAGGAGATCTACGGCGCCTCCCCGCAGACGTTCAGCCTGCTGTTCGGCCTCAACTCGATCGGCCTGATCGTCGTCGGGCAGATCAACGGCAAGGTCCTGGTCGGGCGGGTCCGGCTGGACCGGGTGCTGGGCCTCGGCCTCCTCATCGTCATCGCCGCCGCGACCGCCCTGCTGCTGATGACCCTCGGCGTCTTCGGTGACGTCGGCCTCGTGCCGGTCGCCGCCGCGCTGTTCGTCCTGATGTCCGCGATGGGCATCAGCATGCCCAACACCCAGGCGCTCGCCCTGATGCGGGTCAGGAAGTCCGCCGGCTCCGCCTCCGCGCTGCTCGGCACGTCCTCCTTCCTCATCGGCGCCATCGCCTCCCCGCTCGTCGGGATCGCGGGGGAGGACACCGCCCTGCCGATGGCCGTGGTCCAGCTGGCGGCGGCGCTGGTGGCACTCGGCTTCCTGGTGGGGATGTGCCGTCCCGGCACGGGACGGACGACGGGCGAGGGAGCAGACAGCTGAGCGTTCCGAGACTGCGCAGCGGCACCCCGGAGCGGGCCGGACTCGACCCCGGGCAGCTCCGCCGTGTCGTCGAGGAGGTGCACGGCCTCACCACCGGCGAGCGTCCCTGGGCGGCGGGCGCCGTGGTGGCCGTCGGCCGCGGACCCGTGCTCGCCGTCGAGGAGGCGGCGGGCTGGGCCGTGCGTTACGCCTCCTACGACCCGCGCACCGACACGGGCGTGGAACTGCCCGCCCGCTCCCGGGTGCCGATGACCGTCGGCACGCCCTTCGACCTGGCGTCCCTCACCAAGGTGTTCACGGCGGTCGCCGCCGTGCAGCAGATCGAGCGGGGCACGCTCGGCATCGACGCCAGGGTCGGGGCGTATCTGCCGGACTTCCGGGCCGCTGCCGCGCACGGCCTCACGGTGCGGCAGCTGCTCACCCACACCTCCGGGCTGCGGCCCGAACTCCCGCTGTACGACTGCGCCGACGACGAGGAACGACTGCGGCGGCTGCGCGCGGAGCCGCCGGTGGGGGTGCCCGGCACGTACTGCTACTCGGACCTGAACATGCTGCTCCTCCAGCAGGTCCTGGAACGCATCACCGGCCGCGGCCTCGACGTCCTCGTCCACGACGGGATCACCCGGCCGCTGGGCATGACGGCGACGCACTTCGGGCCGTGCCCGGGCGCGGCGGCGACGGAGGACCAGCGCAGGCCGTGGGCCAAGGCGGACCGGGGGATGCTGCGGGGCGTCGTCCACGACGAGAACGCCTGGGCGCTGGGCGGGGTGGCCGGTCACGCGGGACTGTTCTCCACGGGGCGGGATCTCGCGGTCTTCTGCCGTGCGCTGCTGGCGGGCGGCTCGTACGGGCCGGCGCGGATCCTCGGGCCCGATTTCGTGGAGCTGCTCCTGACCGAGCCGGGGCTCGGGTTCGTCCTGGACCAGCCGTGGTTCATGGGCGAGCTGGCGGGCCGCGGGGCGGCCGGGCACACCGGGTTCACGGGCACGATGCTGGTCCTCGACCGGGGTACGGACACCTTCGCGGTCCTCCTCGCCAACACGGTCCATCCGCGCCGCCGGGCGCCGGACAACGGACCGCGGGCGGCGCTGGGGACGCGGGTGGCGCGGGCCGTGCGGGAGACTTGAGCGGGGTGCGGGCGCGGGTGCGACGCCTGCGGGGCGGCGTGACGCGCACCGTCGGCGGCGCTCGGCCCGCCCCGTAGAATCGCCGGGTGAACGACCCCGCCACCCCCGCCGAGACCCTGCGCGCCGCCCTCGCCGACCTGGTCGACGGGCTGCCGCCGCGGCAGGCCGCGCAGGCCGTGGAGCGGCTGATCGCCAACTATCGCGGGGCCACCCCGACCGACGCCCCGATCCTGCGGGACCGCGCGGACGTCGTCGCCTACGCCGCGTACCGCATGCCGGCGACCTTCGCCGCGGTGCGGTCGGCGCTGGCGGCGTTCGCGGACGCCGTGCCCGGTTGGGTGCCCGGGAGCCATGTCGACGTCGGCGGCGGGACCGGCGCGGCCACCTGGGCCGTCGGCGCCACCTGGGGCGGCGTCCGTCCGGTGACCGTGCTCGACTGGGCCGAGCCCGCGCTGGCCCTCGGACGGGAGATCGCCGCCGCCCAGCCGGCCCTGCGGGACGTACGTTGGCAGCGCTCTCGGATCGGAGCGGCGCTCACCGTCGAGAGCACTGATCTCGTCACCGTCTCCTACGTCCTCAACGAGCTGACCCCCGCGGACCGCGCCGCCCTCGTCGACACCGCCGCCTCCGCCGCGCGGGCCGTCGTGATCGTGGAGGCCGGCACCCCGGACGGGTACGCCCGTGTCATCGAGGCCCGCGACCGGCTGATCTCCGCCGGCTTCCAGGTCGCCGCTCCCTGCCCGCACAGTGCCGCCTGCCCCATCGTCCCCGGCACGGACTGGTGCCACTTCGCGGCGCGGGTCAGCCGTTCCTCCCTGCACCGCCAGGTCAAGGGCGGCTCCCTCGCCTACGAGGACGAGAAGTTCAGCTACGTCGCCGCCACCCGGCTCCCGGTCGCCCCCGCCCCCTCCCGGGTGGTCCGGCGGCCGCAGATCCGCAAGGGGCAGGTACTGCTGGACCTGTGCGAGCCCGACGAGCAGCTCCGCCGCCGGACGGTCACCAAGCGCCACGGAGACCTCTACAAGGCCGCCCGGGACGCGGACTGGGGGGATCCCTGGCCTCCGCCGGAGGCCGACCCGGCCGACGCACCTGGCCGGTAAGGCCGTTGGCCGAAGGAGGCGCGGACGGGGCGGACAGGACGGCACTCCCCGCCCGGCCGGCCTGCCCCGCGCCGACCGGCGCCGGACAGAGGGTCGCCGCTATCACTCACGACGTCTCGTCGCTCGCGGATCCGCCTCCCCGTGCCGGCTGCTCCCGCCGCCGTTCCTGGGGCTTGCGCGGCAGTTCCCGTTGACCTTCGAGGCCCCACCGCCAGGCGAGACGTACCGTCTTGTCAACCTGGTAAATTCGACACATGGCCGCTCAGAAACCAGCCCACGTCCCGACTCCCGCGCCGGACAGGCCGCACCCCGACGCCACCCGTCGCAGCCAACGGTCCCGTCAGGCCATCTACGACGCCGCTCTCGCCCTCGTCGCGGAGGTCGGCTACCCCAAGACCACCATCGAGGGCATCGCCGCCCGGGCCGGCGTCGGCAAGCAGACGATCTACCGCTGGTGGGCCTCGAAGGCCGACGTCCTGCTGGAGGCCTTCCTCGACCTGGGCGAGCGGGCCGTGCAGGCCGCGGGCGAGGAGGCGTACGCCATCCCGGACACCGGTGACGTCGCCGCCGACCTCAAGCTCGTGCTGCGCGCCACCGTCGACGAACTGCGCGATCCGAAGTTCGAGGCCCCCTACCGCGCCCTGGCCGCGGAGGGCGTCGTCAACGAACAGCTCGGCCGGGAGTTCGTCACCAGGCTCCTGGAGCCGTCCCTCCAGCTCCACGCCGACCGGCTCCGCGCCGCCCAGGACGCCGGCCAGGTGCGACCGGAGATCGACCCGCGCATCGGACTGGAACTCTTCGTCTCCCCGCTCGCCCAGCGCTGGCTCCAGCACACCGGGCCCATCACCCACGCCTATACCGACACGCTCGTCGACTACGCGCTCCACGGGCTCGCCCCGCGCTGACCGGGAAAGCCCGACCGGGAAAGCCCGTCCCGGGAAGACCGACCCGAAAAAGCCCGACCGAAGTAGCCTGACCAGGGAAGTTTGTCCCTTCCCGGCCCCGAAGCGCCGAATGGTGCGACCATAGGGCATGCTGGTGCGCACGACGGCGAGGCGAGGGGATAGATGAGCGCGGAGTTCGGCGGTCGGAGCGGTCTGCAGGGCAAACTCTCCCAATGGCTGCGCGGACGCCGCCCCAAGGAGGCCGCCGGTGACGGTGGCCGGGAGGACCTGCTGCTCGCCGCCGCCGGTGCGGGACTGCCCCTGGCGCCCGCCGCGCACCCGGCCGGATACCGCTGCTCGTGCGACCGCGTCGGCTGTCCCACCCCCGCGCGGCACCCGGTGTCGTTCGCCTGGCAGACGCAGTCCACCACCGACCGCGCGCAGATCGAGCGCTGGGCCCGCCACCAGCCCGAGGCCAACTTCATCACCGCGACCGGCATGGTGCACGACGTCCTCGACGTCCCCCTCCAGGCCGGTCGCGAGGCACTTGGGCGCCTGCTCGACGCCGGTATCGAGGTCGGCCCGGTCGCCGAGAGCGACGACGGCCGCATGCTGCTGTTCACCCTCACCCGCGGCACCCCCGAGTCCGAGGACGAGTGGTGGCCCTGCGAGCTGGACTGCCACCCCGAGACGATGGACGAGCATCCGGGCCTGCGCTGGCACTGCCGCGGCTCCTACGTCCTCGTACCGCCCGCCCACCTGCCCGGCGAGGACCGGACGGTGCACTGGGTACGCGGCCCGGAGCACCCGCTGCCGGACCCGTTGACGCTGCTGGAGATCCTCACCGACGCCTGCGCCCGGCACGCCGGCGAGGAGAGCGACCAGGCGGGCACGGCCTGGCCCCTGCGCCGCTGAGCGAGCGCGGCGCCACCCGCCGCTACTCGCCCTTCGCCGACGTCAGACCCTGGACCCGACCCAGGACCGACACCTGCCCGTTCCCCGCCGGGTCGAGCGCGATCTCGTTGGAGACGAACTCCATCGTCAGCGACTGCTTGATCTCGCCGTCCGTCAGCGCCAGTACGTCCTTGTTCGGCGTCGGCACTGCCGCGCCCTGCGCCGAGGTCTGCTTCTCGAAGTGCCGCGTGGTGAAGAACACCAGCGCCCCGCCGTCCTCCGTGCGCAGCGCCAGCGGCGCGTAGTCGCCGTTCGTCAGCGGCTCGTCGATGTACTGCGTGACCAGTCCCGGACGGATCGACCGCTTCTCGCGCAGCTTCCGCCAGGAACTGGTGTGGGCGCCGTCCGCGAAGGTCTTCCCGCCGTTCTCCAGATACGTCGTGTAGTCCTTGCTCAGGTCGGCCGGCGGAACGGCCAGGTCGGTGGAGTTCGCGGGGACGGCCTCGGCCCAGCCGTCCCGGTCGGTCTTGAACTCGGGCACCTTGTCGGGCGCGACCAGCGTCAGGTAGGCCGCCTGCCAGGGCTCCTCCAGGCCGTGGCGGGTGAAGACCAGCAGCCAGCGGGCCTCGCCGCCCTTGTTGGCCTCGGTGTCCGCGACGAACCAGCGCGGCCAGCCCGCCTTCTTCGGGATCGTGAACTTCGCGTCCGTCAGCTTTAGCGGAGTGTGCGACGGGTTGCCGTCCGGGTTGTTGACCCGGCCCGCCTCCAGCCGCGCCGAGTCGATGGCGGCGAGGGCGCCGGTGGTGTGATCGGCGTCCAGGGAGGGGTCGTAGGCCTTGTCGGCCGCGTTGTAGGCGGAGATGAACCGCTGGAGCGCCTTCGCGGCCTCGGCCCGCGTGGCCGACGGGAGCACCTCGCGCTCGCCGTGCACCACCACGCATCCGCTCGCCGTCAACGACAAAGCGGTCGCCGAGGCCGCTATCAACGTGCTCCGGTCAAGCCTGCGGGGCCAACGAGGGCCGCGATCCCTGCTCATCAGGTTCCTTCACCTTCCCCTTCCCGGAGGCGAACCCTACCGGGGCGAGGGAGCGCGTGAGCGCCGGGACCGGGTGCCGCGGCCGCACCGTGACCTCACGTCACGTCACTTCACGGCTCGCGCCTCGGGACGACCAGCGGCGCCCCCGTGCGCGGGTGCGGCAGTACCTCCACCGGCTGGTCGTAGACCTCGGACAGCAGCCCCTCCGAGAGGACCTCCGCCGGCGGCCCGTCGGCCGCGACCCGGCCCGCGCGCAGGACCACGACCCGGTCCGCGTACGCCGCCGCCAGCGAGAGGTCGTGCAGTACGACGGCCACCGCGTCCCCGGCCCGCGCCCGTTCCCGGCACAGCCGCAGCACCAGCTCCTGGTGCCGCAGGTCCAGTGCCGCGGTCGGCTCGTCGAGCAGCAGCAGCGGAGCGCGCTGCGCGAGGACGCGGGCGAGCGCCACCCGGGCCCGCTCGCCGCCGCTGAGCGCGGAGAACGGCCGCCCGGCGAAGCCGGTCACCTCCGCGTGCGCCATCGCCTCGGCCACGGCCGCGTCGTCCTCGTCCGCCAGGACGCTCCCCGCCCAGGGTGCCCGGCCCATCCGGACCACCTCCTCCACCGGGAACGGGAAGGACAGCGACGCCGACTGGGGCAGCACGGCCCGGCGCAGCGCCAGTTCCGGCGCGGACCACTCCGCCACCGGGCGGCCGTGGACGCGTACGACCCCCTCGGCGACCGGGACATCGGCGGCCAGCGCGCCCAACAGGGTGGACTTGCCCGCCCCGTTGGGGCCGACCAGGGCGAGCACCTCGCCCGCGCGGACGGCGACGGCCAGCCCGTCGAGGACCGGGCGCCCGCCGAGGTGGACGCGCAGGCCCTCCGCCTCGGCGAGGACGTCGCCGGGCGCGGCCGGGGGCGGCGGCACCGGGCGGGACGGTACGAGGCGCAGCAGCCCCCTGGCGTGCGCGGTCCTCGTGGTCGTGCCTCTCATGCCCAACCCCCTTGCCCGCGCCGGGTGCGGCGCAGCAGCCAGAAGAAGAACGGGCTGCCCAGCAGCGCCGTCAGCACCCCGAGCGGCAGCTCGGCGGGCTCGGCGACCGTGCGGGCCGCCAGGTCGGCGGCGAGCAGCACCAGCGCGCCGAGCAGCGCGCTGCCCGGGATCAGGAACCGGTGTCCCGGCCCCGCCACCATCCGCAGCAGGTGCGGGACGACGAGTCCGACGAAGCCGATCACCCCGGCCACGCTCACGGCCGCCGCGGTCAGCAGCGCGATCACCAGGACCAGCACGATCCGCAGCCGCTCCACGTCCACACCCAGGTGCCGGGCCGGGCGTTCACCGAGCGCGAGCAGGTCGAGGCGGCGGGCGTACAGCGGGGCGAGCCCGAGTCCGAGCGCCGCGCAGGGCAGTACCGCGAGCACCTTCGGCCAGGTCGCCTGGGCGAGCGAGCCCAGTTGCCAGAAGGCGATCTGGTTGACCGCCGCCGTGTCCGCGAAGAACAGGAACAGCCCGATCAGCGCACCCGCGAAGGCGTTCACCGCGATGCCCGTGAGGATCAGCGTGACGACCTCCGTACGGCCGCCCGAGCGGGACATCGCGTACACCACCAGGACGGTGACCAGACCGGAGAGGAACGCGAGGACGGACACCGTCCAGTTGCCGAGGAAGTTCAGACCGAACGCGATGGCGGCGACCGCGCCGACCGCCGCGCCCGAGGAGACGCCGATCACCCCCGGCTCGGCGAGCGGATTGCCGAAGACGCCCTGCATCAGCGCGCCCGCGCAGCCCAGCGAGGCGCCGACGAGCAGCGCCAGCACGATCCTCGGGAACCGCACGTTCCACAGCACCGACTCGGCCACCCGGTCCAGCTCCGTACCGCCGAGCCCGCTCCGGTGCAGCAGTGAGCCGAGCACGTCGCCGACCGGGACCGGGTAGGCGCCGGTGCCGGCCGCGACCGGGACCAGGAGCGCGAGACCGGCGACCAGGGCGGCGGTCAGCAGCCAGGCGGCGGTGCGCCGGCCGCGGCGCGGGGGCGGGGCCGGCTCGGCGGGGGCCTCGGGGCGCTCGGGGCGAACCGGCTTGTCCAGTACGGTCATCGGGCGCCGTCCTCGCCGTAGAGCTGGGCCACGACCGACTTCAGCACCTGGTCGGTGCGCGGGCCGTAGTTGAGGAGTACGCCGTCCTCGACCGAGACGATCCGGCGGTCCAGGCCGGCCGGGGTCTGGGCGACACCGGGGATCTTCACCAGGCCGTCGACGCCGCCGACCGATTCGAGTCCCTTGCTCATCACGAGGATCGCGTCGGGCGCCGCCTTCACGAGCGCCTCGCTGGTGATGGCGGTGAAGTCCTTCTCCAGGCCCGAGGCGGCCCCGGCGTCCACCGCCCCGGCCGCCTCGATCAGCGAACCGGCGCCGGAGTCCGCGCCGCCGATGAGGTAGACGGAGGCCGAGCCGCGCAGGTACAGGAAGGCGACGCGAGGCCGGTCGCCGTGGGAGACGTCCTCGACCTCCTCGCGCACCGCCGTGATCCGGTCCTCCGAGCGCTGTGTCAGTTCCGTCCCGGCCGCCGGTACGCCGAGCGCGTCGGCGACCGCCCGGATGCGCGGGCCCACGTCGTCCAGGCCCCCGGCCGCCTCGACGAACAGCACCGGCACACCGGCGGCGCGGATCTGGTCCACTGCCTCCTCCGGCCCGGTGGTGGTCTCGGCGATCACCAGGTCCGGCCTGAGCGACAGCACGCTCTCGGCGGAGACGTCGTGGCCCCGGGTGACCACGGGGAGCTTCGCCGCCTGCTCGAAGGTGGCGGTGACGTCCCGGGCGACGACCCGGTCGCCGAGCCCGAGCGTGAAGACGATCTCGCTGAGGCTGCCGGAGAGGGGCACGACGCGCTCAGCCCGTTCCACCGTCACCTGCTCGCCGTCGGCCGAGCGGACGGTCACCGGGAGCTTCGGCTCGGGTCTCCGCGCGAGCGGCTCGACCCGGTCGGCGACGGAGTCCTTAGCCGCGGCGGCCCCCGAGCCGGTCCCGGCGTCGGACGCCGCCTCCGAGGAGCCCCCGCACCCGGTCGCGGTCAGGGTCAGGGCGAGCACGGACAGCAGTGCTCCCGCCAGTCGGTTCCGCAAGCGTCGCACGGTCGTGTCCGTTCCTCTCGTCTACCGCCCGTATCAGTCGGCTAGAGCTTAGGTTAGCCTTACCTTCGTTCGCTACCGGCCCCCGATCCGGAGGACTTCGCATGCCCGCCCGACTTCGCACCCTGGTCACCGTGCTGTGCGCGGCGGTCCTCGGAGCCCTGCTCCCCGTGACCGCCGCGCACGCCGAGAGCCGGACCGTGCAGGGCGGACGGCTCGACTGGGGCATCAAGTCGTCGTTCCAGAGCTACGTCACCGGACCCGTCGCCAAGGGGAGTTACTCCCTGACCGGCGGAACGGCCACCGTCGGCGGCAGCGCCTTTCGCTTCCACTCGGCGACCGGCGCCTACGACGGCGACACGGGCACCTTCCGCGCCGCCTTCTCCGGCGGCGTGCGCTTCCTCGGGCACCGCACCGGCACGGGCGCCCACCAGCTCGACCTCACCATCAGCCGTCCCACCGTGAGCATCTCCGGCTCCACCGGCACGCTCTTCGTGGACGTCACCAGCAAGGCGAAGGGCACCGGGGCGGTCACGACGTCCCGTCAGGTGCCCTTCGCCGCCCTCTCCGTCGGCGGCATCGACATGAAGGGCGGCGGCAACGCCGTGGCCCTCGACAACCTGCCCGCCACCCTCACCACCCAGGGCGCCGAGTCCTTCGCCGGGTACTACACCGCCGGGACCGCCCTCGACCCGGTGAGCCTGTCGGCGGACGTCCGGGCGGCGGCGCGGCAGCAGGAGCGGAAACCGTCGAGCACGCCCACCGAGACGGACAAGTCGCCCGAGCCGAAGCGGACTTCGGACGGCACGGCCAAGGAGGGCGAGATCCAGGACGGCGCCGTCGACTGGGGCGTACGCCGCACCTTCCGCGAGTACGTCACCGGCGACATCGCCGACGGCAAGTGGGCCCTCACCGCCGGCGCCCAGGACGGCGGCGCCCTCTTCCGCTTCCCCGGCGGCGAGGGCACGTTCGAGGACGGCGACCTCACCGGCGCCTTCGAGGGCGCGGTGCGCTTCACCGGCGCGCACGGCCTCGACCTGAGGCTCAGTGCCGTACGGGCCACCGTCGAGGACGGCAGGGGCACGCTCTACGCCGACGTGACGAGCCCTGGCCTCCAGGGCGAGAAGGTCCCCCTGGTCACCTTCACCGCCGAGGGCCTGAAGCCGGCCGACGGCCTGGTGCGGGTCACCGAGGCCCCCGCGAAGCTCACCGCGCGCGGCGCCGAGGCGTTCGGCGGCATGTACCGGGCGGGCACCGAGATGGACCCGGTCTCCCTGGCCGTCGCCCTCACCGCCGACGCGGAACTGCCCGCCCTGCCCGACCTGGGCAACGCGCCCACGGCGAGCGCGAGCCCGCAGCCGGAGCGGACCACCGGACCCGACACCTCCGCCGAACCCGTCGCGAGCGCCACCGACGACGGCGACTTCCCCGCCCTGCCCGTCTCCCTCGCGGCCGGCGCCCTGCTGCTGGTGGCCGCGGCCCTCGTGGCCGTCGCCGTCCGCAGGCGCCGCGCCCAGCCCGCCGCGTCCGCCTCGGACGAGGGCTGAACCCGTACCCGCGGGCGAAGGCGCACCCGATGCCCGCGGGCGACGGCGCAACCGACCCCCGCGGGCGAAGGCGCAACCCATGCCCGCGGACGAAAGCTCGCCCCGCGCCCGCGGACGAAGGCTCAACCCGCACCGGACCGATCGCCCACCCGCAGCACCCGCCAACCAAGGAGAACCGAGCCATGCCCGTCAGACGACGCCGCTCCACCGCACTCGCCGCCGCCGTTGCGACGGCCGCCGCGCTCGGCGCCACCGCCCTCGCCACCGTCGGCGCGACCACCGCCTCGGCGGCCGAGGTCCCGCTCAAGGACTACGAGCTGACGTGGGGCATCAAGCAGTCGTACCGCACCTACGTCACCACCTTCGCCAAGGGCGGCTTCACCCCCGCGGACGGCGCGACGCAGGCCGCCGGCAACGGCGCCTTCACCTTCGTCGACGGCACGGGCGCCTACGACTCGACCGCGCACACCACGAACCTCGCCTTCAAGGGCAGCCTGGCCATCGAGTCCAAGGCGCACGGCTTCGCGCTCACGCTGTCGGACGTGCGATTCGACAGCAAGGACGCCGAGATCACCGCCGACGTGACCCGAGGCGGCACCACCGAGGACGACGTGCCGCTCGCCAAGGTCACCGTCACCCGCGCGATGACGGACATGGCGACCACGCTGACCGAGGAGGCCGCGGAGGTCTTCGGCAGCGCGAGCTACAACGGCGCGGCGGGCGACCCGCTGACGGTGGCGCGGAAGACGCCGGAGCCCAGCCCCACGCCCACCACCAGCGCTCCCACCACCGGACCCTCCCCGACGGCGACGGCGACGGCGACAGCGACGCAGACGCAGACCGGGGCCCCGGAGCCGACGGCCACCGGGACCACCCCGACCGAGCCGGACCCGACCGCGACCGCGAGCACCAGCGCGTTCCCCTCCGCCACGGCCACGGCCACGGCCACCGCCACCGAGGCCCCGGCCAAGGGCGAGATAGCCGACGGCACCCTCGGCTGGGGCGTGAAGGAGTCCTTCCGCGCGTACGTCGTCGGCTCCATCGCCAAGGGCAGGGTCACCGTCTCGGGCGGCGCCGCCCAGGCGGCCGGCAACGGCGCCTTCACCTTCCAGGACGCCACCGGCACCTACGACACCGACGCCGACAGGCTCACCGCCTCCTTCCGGGGCGCCGTGAACTTCAAGGGCCACGAGACCAACGGCACCTACGGCCTCGACCTGACCCTCAGCAACCTCAAGGCCACGCTCGACGGCGGCACCGGCGAGCTGAGCGCCGACGTGAACAGCCTCGGCACCCGGACCAAGGGCGTCGTCCTGGCCGACCTGAAGGCCGAGTCCGCCGACCTGACCGCACGGAACGACGTCATCACCGTCGACGGCGTCGCCGCCACGCTCACCGCGGCCGGCGCGAAGATCTTCGGCAACTACCCGGCCGGCACGGCACTCGACGCGGTCGACCTGTCGGTGGCGCTGAGCGACGACGCCGAACTGCCCGACGGCGGCGGCGCGGGCGGCACCAGCGGCTCGGGCACCGCCGGCGGTACCGGCGGCACGTCCGGCTCGACGACCGGCGGCACCGGCTCGACGACCGGCGGCACCGGCGCCACCATCGGCGGCACCGGCACGACCACGGGCGGCACGGTCGGCGGCAGCCTGGCCTCCACCGGCGCGGACATCCCGGGCCCGGCCCTGGGCGCCGCGGCCGGCGTCGCGGTCGCGATCGGCGCGGGCGCGGTGTTCGCCGCGCGCAAGCGGCGGACGCAGCGGTAAACCGCCCTGCGGGCCCGGACACCGAACGCCGGGCGCGCCGTCCTGGCGCGGGCGTACGCGGAGACACGCGCCGTCCTGCCGTTCGACGAGGCCGCCAGGCCGACCTGGCCGCCGGCGGGCGATGCTTGAATGCCCCGGTGACTGACTACGACGTACTGCGCGTCTTCTGTGCGCCGAACGGCGGATACGGCAACGAGCTCGGCGTCGTCCGGGACGGCTCCGTACTGCCGGACCCCGCCGGGCGGCAGGAGCTCGCCGCGAAACTCGGCTTCAGCGAGACCGTGTTCGTCGACGATCCCGAGCGCGGCGTCGTCGACATCTACACGCCCGCCCTGCGCCTGCCGTTCGCCGGCCACCCCTGCGTCGGCACGGCCTGGCTGCTCGACGTGCCCGAGCTCGTCACCCCGGCCGGGGTGGTGGGCACCCGCCTGGACGGCGAGTTCAGCTGGATCGAGGCCCGCCCCGAGTGGGCCCCGCCGCGCACCCTGCGCCAGTACGCCACCGTCGCCGAGGTCGACGACCTGCCGGTGCCGCCGCCGGGGGAGTGGCTTTACGCCTGGGCCTGGGAGGACGAGTCGGCGGGGCGGGTCCGGGCCCGCGCCTTCCCGGGCCGCGACGACGGCATCGACGAGGACGAGGCGACGGGCGCCGCGGCGCTGCTGCTGACCGAACGGCTGGGCCGGGCCCTCAACATCGCACAGGGGGCCGGCTCGCAGATCCTGACGGCGCCGCAGCCCGAGGGCTGGGTCGAGATCGGGGGCCGGGTGCGTCTGGAGCGGTGACGGGCGCCGCCGTACGGGTGGAACCGCGTGTGCGCGCCGGCGCGAGGGGTTACCTCTGGGCTGACCGTTCCCTCACGTGAGAGGCACCCCATGCGCATCCGCTCAGCCCTCGCCACCGTCCTGCTGACCGCCGCCATGACGGCCGGCGGCGCCGCGACGGCCACCGCCTTCGACGGCTTCGACGGCCCGCTGCACGGTGACGAGGACGCCACCTGCAGCCCGTACTTCGGCAACGTCTCTACGGACATCGTCGGCAGCGACGTGTACTTCGGGGGCATCAACTGCCGCAGCGACGACTACGACATCGACAACTGAGTCGGTCGGCCGTTCGCTCCGGGTCCCCCTCGGCCACCGTGGCCGAGGGGGACCGGTCCGTCTTCGGGGTGGGTCTGCTCGTGCTCACGCGGACAGTGGGAACTCCTCGCCCAGCCCCCGGAAGACGGCGGTGTTCAGAGCGAAGGCCCGCTTGCACTCGGCGACGACCCGCTGCTTCTCCAGGTCGTCCGCGTGGATGCCGTCCAGCAGTTCGCGGTACTCGCGCTTGAACGCGGCCGGGTTGGTGATCTCCTCGAAGACGTAGAAGCGGACCCCGTCGCCCTTCTTGGCGAAGCCCCACGTCCGCTCCGCCTTGTCGCGGATGATCTGACCGCCGGACAGGTCGCCGAGGTACCGCGTGTAGTGGTGGGCGACGTACCCGGCCGGCCAGCGCTCGGCGCACTCGCGCACCCGGGCCGCGTACTCCTCGGTCGCGGGCAGGGCGGTCAGCCCCGTGCGCCAGCCCGGCCCGCGCAGATGCGCCAGGTCCCGCTCCAGGGAGGCCAGCCGCATCAGCTCCGGCCGGACGAACGGCCCGGCCACCGGGTCCGACGCCAGCCGCCCGGCGCCGGCCTCCAAGGCCTCGTAGACGAACCACAGCTGCTCGGTGTAGCGCGCGTACGCGTCGACACCGAGCCGGCCGCCGAGCAGGTCGCTCATGAAGGTGGAGGTCTCCGCCTCCACGTGCTGCTCGTGGGAGGCCGTGCGGATGAGGGTCGAGAAGGAGTCCATGGGGCCTGATTTTCTATGGTTAGGCTTACCTAAGTCAATAGTCTTTCCGACGTCCTGTCGGTAAAAGCGTACCCGGGCACGAAAAGGCCCGCCCTCCCAGGAGAGCGGGCCGTGAAGGGCGTGGTGAGGCTACGGAAGGGTCAGGATCTCGGCCCCGGAGTCGGTCACCACGAGCGTGTGCTCGAACTGCGCCGTCCGCTTGCGGTCCTTGGTCACGACCGTCCAGCCGTCGTCCCACATGTCGTACTCGTGCGTCCCGAGCGTCAGCATCGGCTCGATCGTGAAGGTCATCCCGGGCTGGATGACGGTGGTGGCGTGCGGGCTGTCGTAGTGCGGGACGATGAGCCCCGAGTGGAACGACGAGTTGATCCCGTGGCCGGTGAAGTCCCGCACCACCCCGTACCCGAACCGCTTCGCGTACGACTCGATGACCCGGCCGATGATGTTGATCTGCCGGCCCGGCTTGACCGCCTTGATGGCGCGGGCGAGGGACTCCCGGGTCCGCTCGACCAGCAGCCGGCTCTCCTCGTCCACGTCGCCGACCAGGTAGGTCGCGTTGTTGTCGCCGTGCACGCCGCCGATGTACGCCGTCACGTCGAGGTTGACGATGTCACCGTCGCGCAGCACCGTGGAGTCGGGGATGCCGTGGCAGATGACCTCGTTGACCGAGCTGCACAGGGACTTGGGGAAACCGCGGTAGCCCAGCGTCGAGGGGTAGGCGCCGTGGTCGCACATGTACGCGTGCGCCACCCGGTCCAGCTCGTCCGTCGTGACGCCGGGCGCGATCAGCTTCGCGGCCTCCTCCATCGCCCGCGCGGCGATCCGCCCGGCCACGCGCATCGCCTCGATCGTCTCGGGCGTCTGCACCTCCGGTCCGGTGTACGGCGTCGGCGCGGGTTTGCCCACGTATTCGGGACGGCGGATGTTTCCGGGTACGGAACGGGTGGGAGACAGCTCCCCTGGTACGAGCAGCGACTGGCCAGACATGTCAGCGAGTCTAACCAGCGGGCATACGAGAGCATGTCCCTGGCGAAAGGAGCCGGTCATGGCCCTGTTCAAGAAGCGCACGGTCGGAAAACCGGGCGAGTGGTACTACTGCCTGGAGCACCAGAAGGTCGAGGAGGGCCCGGACTGCCCGGGAAAGGACCGTTTCGGACCGTACGCCTCCCGCACGGAGGCCGAGCAGGCGATGCGGACCGCCCGCGAGCGCAACCTCGAGTGGGAGAACGACCCCAAGTGGCACGACTCCCCCTCCGCGGGGCGCGCGGAGGAGGACTGACGGGTCACCTCTCCACGGTCACCGCGGCGGCGACCGCCGCGCGCGGGTCCGGAGGCGGTGGCTACCAGCCGGTCGGCGGCGGGGCCGTCAGGTGGTCGGCCAGGCGGGACAGGCGGTCCCGGAAGCGGCGGCGGCCCCGGGGCGGCGGCACCGCGTTCTCCCCGGCCGCCGCGCTGACCAGGTGCTGCACCGTGTCCAGGTCCAGCTCGGCGCCGTCCGGCACGGTCAGCGTCTCGTGCGCCATCGCCGTCAGCTCCCGCTCGCCGGTGCCCAGCGCCAGCACCGTCGCGCCGGCCCGGCGGGCGTCGTGCACCCGTTCCAGCAGCGGGGCACCGGGGTCGTCCGGCGTCACCACGAGCAGCGTCTCCCCGCGCCGGGCCGCCGCCAGCCGCCCCGGACCCACCGCGAGATGCGCCGGGTCCGAAGGGCGCGCGTCGTGCCGTACGAGCGTGGGGGCCAGCTCCGGCGTCCCGGACCAGGCCGCCTCGTCCACCAGGTGCGCCGCCAGATGCCAGGGCTCGTACTCGGCGGTGCCCACGAGCAGCAGCCCGCCCCCGTGCGGGACCACGGAGCCCCGCAGGGCCCCCGCGAACCTCCGGGTGGCCCCCAGCCACTCGGTCCCGGCGAGCACTTCCCGCAGCAGCGCGACCCGTACGGCGTCCATGGGCCCGCATCCTGCCGCAACCCGGCCCGCGCGACCCGGCATTCGCCCCGGATTCGCCCGACCCGGGGACGGCCCGGGAACGACCCGGCACTGGGCGGGACCTGAACCCGACCGGCGGCCGGGACGGACGTAGGGTCGGCCCATGACCTCTACCGACAGTGCTGCACAGAAGGCCCCCGCCAAGGACCCCTGGGACCTGCCCGACGTATCCGGGCTGGTCGTCGGCGTGCTCGGCGGCACCGGCCCCCAGGGCAAGGGCCTGGCCTACCGCCTCGCCAAGGCCGGCCAGAAGGTGATCGTCGGCTCGCGCGCCGCCGAGCGCGCCGAGGCCGCCGCCGAGGAGATCGGGCACGGCGTCGAGGGCGCCGACAACGCCGAGACCGCCCGCCGCAGCGACGTCGTGATCGTCGCCGTGCCCTGGGACGGCCACGGCAAGACCCTCGAATCCCTGCGCGAGGAACTGTCCGGCAAGCTCGTCGTCGACTGCGTCAACCCGCTCGGCTTCGACAAGAAGGGCGCCTACGCGCTCAAGCCCGAGGAGGGCAGCGCCGCCGAGCAGGCCGCCGCCCTGCTCCCGGACAGCCGGGTCACGGCCGCCTTCCACCACCTGTCCGCCGTCCTCCTCCAGGACCCGGAGATCGACGAGATCGACACCGACGTCATGGTGCTGGGCGAGGTCCGCGCCGACGTGGAGATCGTCCAGGCCCTCGCCGGGCGCATCCCCGGCATGCGCGGCGTCTACGCCGGGCGGCTGCGAGGCGCCCACCAGGTCGAGTCGCTGGTCGCCAACCTGATCTCCGTCAACCGCCGCTACAAGGCACACGCCGGACTCCGCGTCACGGACGTGTGAGGCGATGGGGGACACTGGTGGGTGCCAGCCAGACCGCGACACGGCACCCGCAGTGCCCGCCGTGTCCCCCGACAGGAGCCCGCACCATGCCCCGCCTCGCCCTCTACGCCCTGGCCGTCTGCGTACTCGCCGTGGCCGCCGCCGTCGTGTCCTTCGTGCAGGGCAGCGTGCTGATCGGCGTCGTGTGGGTGCTGCTGTCGGGGCTGTCGTCCAACATGTGCTGGTACTACGTCAAGCGCGGCAGGGACGCCCGCCGCTCCACGTCCGTCACGGGCTGACCGAGCACAGCGGGTCCGTCTGCCAGAAGCGGTACAGCTCGAAGCCGCAGTACGTGTCGATCTCGCCGATGCCGAGACCGCGCAGGATCGCGTCGACCGCGTCGAAGAACACACCGTTGACGGCCGGGATCCACAGCAGCGCGAACACGATCAGCAGCCCGAACGGCGCGAGCGGCTCCACCTGCCGCCGCACGTGGTACGACAGCCACGGCTCGATCACCCCGTAGCCGTCCAGGCCCGGCACCGGCAGGAAGTTCAGGATCGCCGCCGTGACCTGGAGCAGCGCGAGGAAGGCCAGCGCGATCCGGAAGTCGCGCGGCACACCGTCCAGCGCGTCCAGCCAGAACGGCGCCGTGCACACCACGGCGAACAGGACGTTCGTCAGCGGACCCGCCGCCGAGATCAGGCTGTGCCGCCAGCGACCCCGGATCCGCCCGCGCTCGATGAAGACCGCACCGCCCGGCAGACCGATCCCGCCCATGATCACGAACAGCACCGGGAGCACGATGCTCAGCAGGGCGTGCGTGTACTTCACCGGGTTCAGCGTGAGATAGCCCTTCGCGCCGACCGAGATGTCGCCGCTGTGCAGCGCGGTGCGCGCGTGCGCGTACTCGTGCAGGCACAAGGACACGACCCACGCGGCCGTCACGAACAGGAACACGGCCAGGCCCGGCTGCTCGGCGAACCCGGTCCAGACGGCCCAGCCCGTGACCGCGGCGACGGCGACGATCCCGAGGAACACCGGACTGATCCGCCGGTCGCTGGGGCGGGCGGTGGCGGTGGTCATGGGACTCCCTGGACTCTCGGGTGTGCGGCGCGGGACCCGCGGGGGGACTGCCCGACCGTACCGGGCGCACCGGGAAGACGTCTCACGGGCGGCAGGAGGTTCCGGGGGCTTCGGGACGGGTCCGCGCGCCGCGCCGACGAACCCCGTGACCGGCTTCGACGGCAGCGGGGACAATGGACCCCGTGCGCTATCGCATCCTCGGCACCACACAGGTACTCCGCCCCGACGGCACGGCCGTCCCGCTCGGCGGGGCGCGGCTGCGCGCGCTGCTGACCGTCCTCGCGCTCCGGCCCGGCCGCACCCTGCCCGCGGGCCTGCTGGTGCGGGAGGTGTGGGACGGCGACCCGCCCGCCGACGCACCCGGTGCCTTGCAGGCCCTGGTCGGGCGGCTGCGCCGGACGCTCGGCGCGGGCGCCGTCGCCTCGGCCGACGGCGGTTACCGGCTCGCCGCCGCCCCGGACGACGTCGACCTGCACCGCTTCGACCGGCTGGCCGGCGAGGGCACCCGTGCCCTGGCCGACGGCGCCCCCGCCAAGGCGGCCGTCGTGCTCGACGACGCCCTCACCCTGTGGCGCGGCCCCGCCCTCGCCGACCTGCCCGACCGCACCGCCGAGGCGGCCCGCTGGGAGATACGGCACCTGGACGCCCTGCGCGCCCGTCACACCGCCGCCCTCGACCTCGGACAGGCCGAACACTCCCTGCCCGAGCTGACCGCCCTGTGCGACGGCCACCCCCTGGACGAGCCCCTCCAGGCCCTGCGGCTGCGCGCCCTGCGCGACACCGGCCGCACCGCCGAGGCGCTGGCCGCCTACGACGCCGTACGCCGGCTCCTCGCGGACCGGCTCGGCACCGACCCGGGGCCGGAACTCCGAGCTTTGCACGGGGAACTGCTCAATCCAGCGCCAGCTCCGCCAGCTCCGCCAGCTCCGCCAGCTCCGCCAGCTCCGCCCGGGACGCGCCTGGCGTCCGGGGCAACCGCGAAGCCTCCGGCGCCGGGAACCGCGCATCCCGGGGCGTCCGGGGCGCCCGGGGCGTCCGCGCATCCTGAGATGTCCGGGACATCCGCGTATCCCGGGACTTCCGGGGCGCCCGGGACCTCCGGGACGCCCGCCGCCCCCGGGTCGCCCGCGACGCCCGCCGAGCCAGCCGCACCCACCGCGGCCGAGGGCCGTGCCGCCCCGGTCGCTCCGGCCGCCTCCCGCCCCCGGGGCAACCTCCGCGCCCGGCTCACCTCCTTCGTCGGCCGGGACGCCGACATCGAGGCCCTGCGCGCCGACCTGGCGACCACCCGTCTCGTCACCCTCCTCGGGCCCGGCGGCGCCGGAAAGACCCGGTTGTCGCAGGAGGTCGCCGAGGGCGCCGGGGACACGGCGCGGGACGGCGTGTGGCTGGCCGAGCTGGCCCCCGTCGACGACCCCGGCGCCGTACCGGAGGCCGTACTGACCGCCGTCGGCGCCCGCGAGACCGTGCTGTACGGCGCCGGCGCCGAGGAGATGCGGGCCGTCGCCGCCTCCGACCGGCAGGCCACCGCCGTCGAGCGCCTCGTCGAGCACTGCGGCCGGCGCCGCATGCTGATCGTCCTCGACAACTGCGAACACGTCGTCGACGCCGCCGCCCGCCTCACCGAGGAACTGCTCGCCCGCTGTCCCGGCCTGACCGTCCTCGCCACCAGCCGCGAACCCCTCGGCGTACCGGGGGAGTCACTGCGCCCGGTGGAGCCGCTGCCCGAGCCGGCCGCGCTCCGGCTGCTCGCCGACCGGGGCGCCGCCGCCCGCCCCGGCTTCCGCACCGACGCCGACGAGGAGACCGCGGCGGCCTGCGCCGAGATCTGCCGCCGCCTCGACGGTCTGCCGCTGGCCATCGAACTGGCCGCCGCCCGGCTGCGCATGCTCACCCCGCGCCAGATCGCCGGCCGCCTCGACGACCGCTTCCGTCTGCTCACCTCCGGCAGCCGCACCGTCCTGCCCCGGCAGCAGACGCTGCGCGCGGTCGTCGACTGGTCCTGGGACCTGCTCGACGAGGACGAACGGGACGTCCTGATGCGCCTGTCCGTCTTCGCGGGCGGCTGCGACCTCGCCGCCGCCGAGGCGGTGTGCGGCCCCGCCGCGCTGGAGGCCCTCGGCTCCCTGGTCGACAAGTCCCTGGTCGTCGCCGCGCCGTCCGGCGGCGACGGCATGCGCTACCGGCTCCTGGAGACCGTCGCCGAGTACGCCGGGGAACGCCTCGACGAGGCCGGCGGCCGCGCCGGCGCCGAGCGCGCGCACCTGACGTACTACCGCGAACTCGCCCGCACCACCGACCCGTTGCTGCGCGGCCCGCGACAGCTGGCCGCCATCGAGCGGCTGGAGCGCGAGTACGAGAACCTGCGCACCGCCCTGCGGCACGCCATCGCCGAGCGCGACGAGCAGGAGGCGCTGAGCCTGTCGCTGTCGCTGGTCTGGTACTGGCAGATGCGCGACCTGCGGGTGGAGGCCAGGAACTGGTTCAGCGAGGTCATGACCCTCGGCCCGGACCCGTTCACGGAGCCGGTCCGCCGTGCCGAGCCGGTGTGGGAGCGGTGCACTGCCGCCCCGCCGCCGATGACCGGCGAGGTGCTCGTCGAGGCCCGGCGCGGGGTCCATCTCGCCCATCTCGCCTGCATGGACACCGAGCTGGAGGTCTGGCAGAAACCGGAGGCGAAGCGGAAACTGCGGGTCATCGCCGAGACGTACGAACCGGGCATGCCCCAGAACTGCGCCCCTCCCGGCCTGCTCTGGTTCTTCGCCGTGATGCTCTCCGGCGACATGGAGCGGCTGCGCGTGATCATGGACGCCGCCGTGCGCACCTCCCGCGAGACGCCGGGATACGACTGGGCGCTGGCCGGCAGCCTCCAGATGCGCGCCAACTTCCTCGCCAACCGCACCGAGTGGGCGGGCGACGCGGCCGGCGACGCCGACGAGGCGCTGGAGATCTACCGCCGCCTCGGCGACGCCTGGGGCACCGCCGAGGCGCTCGCCGCCCGCGCCGAGGCCCGTGAGCGCAAGGGCGAGTACCGGCTCGCCGCCGCCGACTACCGGGCCGCCGCGGAACACGCCGAACGGCTCGGCGCGCACGCCCAGGTGGACGTCCTGGAGGCCCGCCTCGGCAGCGTGCTGCTGGAGGCGGGCGACGGTGCGGAGGGCGAGCGCATCCTGTACGGGGTGATCGGCCGGACCGAGGGGAGCGGGCACAACGGCGCCATGCCGGCCGCCCGGCTCTTCCTCGCCGGCCGGCTCGGCATGACCGGCCGGACCGCCGAGGCGAAGGTGCAGCTGCGGCTGCTGCGGCAGGACTTCACCCTCTCGCATTTCATCGTCTTCGACGCCTTCATCCTCGCCGCGGAGGCGTGGATCGCCACCCTGGAGGACCGGCACGAGGAGTGCCTGGACAAGGTCCGCAAGTCGCTGGCGCGGGCCGAGGACCCGCTGTCCGCGGCCATCGCCCCGCACATGCGCTCCGGGTACCTGACCATCGCCGCGATGGCGCTGGCCCGCGTGGACGGCGGGTGCCGGGCCGCGGACGCCGCACGCTGCATCGGCGCCGCCGACGCGATGCTGCCGCGCGACCACGTCTCGATGGGCCTGGAGCGGGACGCGCGCGCCCGGGCCACCGAGCGGGTCCGCGAGGTGATCGGCGGTGAGGCGTACGAGGCCGCGTACGCCGAGGGCACCGGCCTCTCCGTTCAGGAGGCCGTCGCCCTCGTCTGAGCCGGGTCGGATCAGGTCTTCGTACGGAACTTGTGGATGGCGACCGGCGCCATCACCGCCGTGATCGCCACCGACCAGCCGAGCGTGATCCACAGGTCGTGCGCGACCGGGCCGCCCACCATCAGCCCGCGCGCCGCGTCGGCGAGCGTGGAGAGGGGGTTGTAGTCGGTGAAGGCCTGCAGCCAGCCCGGCATCGACTGCGTCGGCGCGAAGATCGAGGACCCGAACTGCAGCGGGAACAGCACCATGAATCCCATCGCCTGCACGGACTGCGCGTTCTTCAGGATCACGCCCAGGGTGAGGAACACCCACATGATCGACGAGGCGAACACCGCGGACAGGCCCACCGCCGCGAACAGACCGGGCCAGCTCTGGATGTCGAAGCCGACCAGGACGGCGACGATCATCAGCACGGCGGTGGCGAACAGCATCCGCAGCATCTCCACCGCGATCTTCGCGAAGAGCACCGAGCCGCGCCCGATCGGCAGGGACCGGAAGCGGTCCATGACCCCGGAGTTGAAGTCCTGGCTGAACCCGGTGCCGACGCCCTGGGACAGCGTCATGCTCATCATCGCGATCATCCCGGGGATCACGTACTGCACATAGCCGTCCTGCCCGCCGCCCAGGGCCTGGCCGATCGACCCGCCGAAGACGTACACGAACAGCAGGGTGAAGACGACCGGCATCAGCAGGGCGTCGAACATCGACTCCGGGTCCTGCCGGATCCACAGCAGGTTGCGGCGGACCAGGGCACCGGTGTGCCGCAGATGCCCGCGCGGGGTGATCCGGGCGTCGGGACTGACGGTGGTGGCGCTCATACGGCGACCTCCTCGCGGGCTTCGGTGGGCGCGGCGTCCTGCGGGGCACTGGCGCGGTGGCCGGTGAGGGACAGGAAGACCTCGTCCAGGCTGGGCAGTTCGGTGGTGATGGAGGCGATCGTGACGCCGCGCGCGGTGACCGCGCCGACCACGGCGGTCAGCTGCTCGTCGCTGAGGATCGGTACCAGGACGGCACCGCGCTGCGCGTCCACCGTGGAGCTGGCGAGCCCGGTGATGCCCAGCTCGTCCAGGAAGGCGGCGAGCGGACGCAGCTGGAGCGGGTCGGCCGGGCGGACGCGCAGGGTGCGGCCGCCTACCTTGGCCTTCAGCTCCTCGATGCCGCCGTTCGCGATGACCTTGCCGCGGTCCACCACGGTCAGCTGGGAGGCGAGCTGCTCGGCCTCCTCCATGTACTGGGTGGTGAGCAGCACGGTGACACCGTCGCCGACCATGCGCTTGACCTCGTCCCACACCTCGTTGCGGGTGCGCGGGTCCAGTCCGGTGGTGGGCTCGTCCAGGTACAGCACCGCCGGGCGCCCGATCATGGAGGCCGCCAGGTCCAGCCGCCGCCGCATGCCGCCCGAGTAGGTGGCCGCGGGACGCTTGCCTGCCTCGGCGAGCGAGAACCGCTCCAGCAGTTCGTCGGCCCGTGCGCGGGCGTCCCCGCGGGGCAGGTCGAGCAGCCGGCCGATCATGTAGAGGTTCTCCCAGCCGGGGAGCTTCTCGTCCACGGACGCGTACTGCCCGGTGAGTCCTATCACCCGCCGCAGCTGCCGCGGCTGCCGTACGACGTCGTAGCCGGCGACGTGCGCCCGGCCGGCGTCGGGTGTGATGAGGGTGGACAGGATGCGGACGAGGGTGGTCTTGCCGGCGCCGTTCGGCCCGAGCACACCCATCACGGTGCCCTCGCGCACATCCAGGTCCACGCCGTCCAGCGCCTTGGTCTCGCCGTAGTGCTTGACCAGCCCCCGCACGGTGACCGCGCTGCCCGCGGCCGGAGGGTTCTTGTCGATTCGCTTCATGCCGACGACGTTGTCAGCCCCCGCCGACAAACCGCCGACATCCCACCGACAGCCCACCGACAGCCCTCCGGCACCGCCGACAGCCCGCCGACAGGACGGAGGGCGGCGCCGGGAACCCGAGGCCGGAAAGCACCGGCCCCGCCGACGGGGGAAGATCGGCGGGGCCGGTGTCGTACCGCGATGGCTCAGTGGACGGAGTGCTCCTCCTGCGGGAACGTTCCGCCGACGACGTCCTCGGCGAACGCCCGCGCCGCGTCGCCCATGACCCGGCGCAGGTCGGCGTACTGCTTGACGAACTTCGGCATCCGGCCGCCGGTCAGCCCGAGCATGTCGGTCCACACCAGCACCTGCGCGTCCGTGTCCGGACCCGCGCCGATACCGACCGTCGGGATGTGCAGCGTCCGCGTCACCTCGGCGGCCAGCTCGGCCGGCACCAGTTCCAGGACGACCGCGAAGGCGCCCGCGTCCTGCACCGCCTTGGCGTCGCGCAGCAGCTGCTGGGCCGCCTCCTCGCCCCGGCCCTGCACCCGGTAGCCCATGGCGTTGACGGACTGCGGGGTGAGGCCGATGTGCGCCATCACGGGGATGCCGGACTCGACGAGCAGCCGGATCTGCTCGTGCGACCGCTCACCGCCCTCCAGCTTCACGGCCCCCACGCCCGCCTCCTTCACCAGCCGGGTGGCCGAGCGCAGCGCCTGCACCGGGCCCTCCTGGTAGGAACCGAAGGGCAGGTCGCCGACGATCAGGGCGCGACCGGTGCCCCGCACGACCGCGGCCGAGAGCATGGTCATCTCGTCCAGCGTGACGGGCACGGTGGTCTCGTAGCCGAGGTGGCAGTTGCCCGCGGAGTCGCCGACGAGCATGACCGGGATGCCGGCCTCGTCGAAGACGGACGCGGTCATCGCGTCGTAGGCGGTGAGCATGGGCCACTTCTCGCCGCGCTCCTTGGCGGCGGTGATGTCCCGGACGGTGATACGACGGTTGCTCTTGCCCCCGTACAGCGCCTTGCTCCCGTCGGAGGGCCGGCTCTGAGGCGTCGGGGCAGCCGAAAGCTGCGTCATGGCAACGGCTCCTTCATGTCATCTCGAGGCACCCTGACGGTGTCCCCGGATCCCTTCCATGGTGGCACCTTGTGCGTCCCGGCGGCTAGTGGGCCCTCAGGACGGCCGGATCCGGGAGGGAGAAGGCGGGGGCCGAATGTGCTCGTTGTGTCACAGAGCGGCCCGTGTCGCCGCTGTTCGGAACTCCGGACGCCGACTCGTACGTCCTCGTGCCAGTACGGCCGTCACGGGACGGCGGGTTCGGAACCGATCATCCCCTAGGGTGCTGAGTCACAGGGGGCGACGGTGTTGCACGGCAGGTAGTGAGGCGACGGTATGGCGCAGCAGGCGTACATGACGGAGACGGACGGCGGCGGCTCGGGGCCCGAGCGTCGGGGACCCCGGCTTCGGCGCCTGTTCGAACGGGCGGTCACCGGCTGGCGCGGTGACCCGCGGATCTGGCGCCGGGGCCTGATCACCGCCGCGGTGGCCGTGGTCCTGGCCGTCGTCATGGCGGCCCACTCGCGCATTCCGAACGCCATCGGCAACCTCGGCAGCCTCACGGAGACCTTCCTGCCGTGGTTCGGCCTGCTGGTCCCGGTGCTCCTGGTGATCGCGCTCGCCCGCAAGTCGGCGACGGCGCTGATCGCGCTCCTGCTGCCGGTGGCCGTGTGGTTCAACCTCTTCGGCGGCCTGCTCTTCGACAAGACCGGCACCGGCGGCGACCTCACGGTGGCCACGCACAACGTCAACGCCGACAACGCCGACCCGGCCGGCACCGCCCGCGCCGTGGCCGCCGCCGGTGCCGACGTGATGGCTCTGGAGGAGCTGAAGGCGTCCGCCGTACCGACGTACGAGAAGGCGCTCGCGGCGAAGTACCCCCATCACGCGGTCGTCGGCACCGTCGGGCTGTGGAGCAAGTACCCGGTCAGCGGCGTGAAGGCGGTCGACATCGAACTGGGCTGGAAGCGTGCGATGCGCGCCACCGTCGCCACCCCGTCCGGGCCGGTCGCCGTGTACGTCGCCCACCTGCCGTCCGTACGGGTGAAGCTGGAGGCCGGTTTCACCGCCCGGCAGCGGGACAAGAGTGCCGAGGCCCTCGGTGAGGCCATCGCCGACGAGAAGCTGCCCCGCAAGATCCTGCTCGGCGACCTCAACGGCACCATGAACGACCGCGCGCTCACCGCGATCACCTCTCAGATGCGCTCCCCGCAGGGCGCCGTGGGCGACGGCTTCGGGTTCAGCTGGCCGGCGTCCTTCCCGATGGCCCGTATCGACCAGATCCTGGTCTCCGGCGTCGAACCGACGACCAGCTGGACCCTCCCGGCGACCGGCAGCGACCACCTCCCGATCGCCGCGCGTGTGAGGGTCGACACAACGGCATCCTGAAAGTCCCTGGTCAGCCCCGTTTGGGCAGCTGCCGGAAACCCACGCGTCACCTCACGGAATACTCGGCCTGAGAGGCTTTGTTCCGTACGGGAACATAGCGAAGATCTCCCGTACGCACCTCCGCTCTCGAAAGGCGAGACCCTTCATGCCCCTGGCCCTGCTCGCCCTTGCCGTGGGCGCCTTCGGCATCGGTACCACCGAGTTCGTGATGATGGGCCTGCTGCCCGACGTCGCGGACGACCTGAACATCTCGATCCCCAGCGCCGGCCACCTGGTCTCGGCCTACGCCCTCGGCGTCGTCATCGGCGCCCCGCTGCTGGCGGCGGCGACGGCACGGATGTCCCGCCGCACGGTCCTGATCGCCCTGATGGCGCTCTTCGTGGCCGGCAACGCGCTGTCGGCGTTCGCCCCCGGCGAGGTCTCCCTCCTCGCCGCCCGCTTCGTCAGCGGCCTGCCGCACGGCGCCTTCTTCGGCGTCGGCGCGGTGGTCGCCACCGGCATGGTCGCGCCGGAACGCAAGGCCCGCTCCGTCTCCCTGATGTTCCTGGGCCTCACCGTCGCCAACATCGTCGGCGTCCCCGCCGCCACCGCCATGGGCCAGCAGCTCGGCTGGCGGGCGACCTTCCTCGGCGTGAGCGCCATCGGCGTCGCGGCGATAGCGGCGCTGGTCGCCCTGATACCCCGCGACCACGCCCCCGCTGCCGGCGCCGGCCTGCGCGGCGAACTGGCCGCCCTGCGCTCCGTCCCCGTCTGGCTGGCCCTCGGCACGACCGTCGCGGGCTTCGGCGCGCTCTTCTCCGCGTACAGCTACATCACGCCGATGCTCACGGACGCCGCCGGCTTCGCCGAGGCCAGCGTGACGCTGCTGCTCGCCCTCTTCGGCGTCGGCGCCACCGCGGGCAACCTGCTGGGCGGCCGGCTGGCCGACCACTCCCTGCGCGGCACCCTCTTCGGCGGTCTCGCCTCCCTGGTCGCGGTCCTCGCCCTCTTCCCGCTCCTGATGCGCACGGAGGTCAGCGCGGCCCTCGCCGTGGCCCTGCTCGGCATGGCCGCCTTCATCACCGGCTCGCCCCTCCAGCTGATGGTCATGGAGAAGGCCGCCGCGGCCCCCTCCCTGGCCTCCTCGGCCAACCAGGCCGCCTTCAACCTCGCCAACGCCGGCGGTGCCTGGATCGGCGGCCTCGCCCTCGCGGCGGGCTACGGCGCCACGTCCCCGGCGACGGCGGGCGCGGGGCTGGCGCTGCTCGGTCTGGGGGTCGCGGGCGCGGCCTACGCCGTGGACCGGCGCCGGGCCGCCGCCGCTCCGGTCACCGGGCGGGAACGTGTGGTCGCCGGGCACGTGCCGGAGGCCGTGGAGACGGCACGCCGCTGAGGACCGCGCCCCACGTCGGGGTGACGGGGGCCGTATCCCGTCACGGTGCGTCGATCATCCGTCTACCGTGACGCACGTCGCGATACGACGCGCAGGGCGGAGGGGTGCGGATGTCGGTGAACGGCGGGACGGACGAGCCGGGTTGGGAGGTCGACCCGGACGACGAGTGGGGCGTGGCCGTCCTCACCACCGTGGGGCGGCAACTGAAGCTGCGCCGCGAGGCGGTGGGGATGCGGGCGGGCGACTTCGGAGTGGCCGTCGGGTACGGGGAGGACCTCGTCTACAAGGTGGAGGGCGGGAAGCGGATCCCTCGGCGGGAGTACCTGCACCGAGCCGACGAGGTGCTGCGGGCAGGCGGGCTGCTGACGGCGATGTGGGAGGACGTCGCGAAGGTCCGGTACCCGAAGCGGGTCCGCGAACTGGCGAAGCTGGAGGCCAGTGCGGTCGAGCTCGGGCTGTACAGCACTCACAACGTCCACGGCCTGTTGCAGACCGAGGCACACATGCGCGCGCTGTTCGACACGTGGCTTCCCGCGTACACGGAAGAGGAGACGGAACGCATGGTGGCCGCGCGGATGGCCCGCCGGTCGGTCTTCGAGCGGTCACCGGCGCCCACACTCAGCTTCGTCCAGGAGGAAGCGACGCTCCGCCGCCCGGTCGGAGGCAGAATGGTGTGGCGTCGACAGCTCGAACGACTACTGGAGCTGGGGGAGTTGCGGAACGTTTCGATTCAGGTGATGCCGACCGACCGCGAGGAGCACGTCGGGACGGGCGGTCTGATCGAAGTGCTCAAGTTCCCCGACGGCAGTGCGGTTGCGCGCTCCGAGGGAGCGTTTGCGGGGCGGCCGGTGACCGATCCGAAGCAGCTCAGAATCCTTGAACTGCGCTATGGCATGATCCGGGCCCAGGCTCTCACGCCCCGAGAGTCGCGGGCCGTCATCGAGCAGATGCTTGGAGAGTCATGATCCGCATCCCCATAACCACCCCGGACGCTCCCGCCCTGGCATGGTTCAGGAGCAGCTACAGCAGCAGCGGAGACGGCAACGACTGCGTCGAGGTCGCGATAACCCCCGCCACCATCCACGTCCGCGACTCCAAGCGCCCCGACGGCCCCCGTCTGGCCGTGCCCACGGCCTCGTGGGCGGCGTTCGTGGCCGGCACCGGCGAGGAGTGAGCCCCGGACACGGTGGTCCGGGGCTCAGCCGGGCGGCTCAGACCATGGTCGTGTGCGCGTGGCCCTGCGCCGAGGCGCCGCCGAAGGCCGCCGAGGCGCCCAGACCGGCCGTGACCGAGAGCGGGCCGGCCTCCGCGTGGAAACCGGTACCGACCGCACCACCGGCGGTTATGACGGCCGCACCGGCGTCGACGCCGATGGTGCCGCCGGACACCTGGTCCAGGTCCGTGTCGGAGATCTCAGCCGTTTCGACCTGGGGGACGAGGTTCATGGCAGGTCTTTCCTTTCGTGCGAACGAATGGGAGCGGTGAGGCACGCCCGCCCGGAACGCGGAGTCGGGGGAGTCCGGACCGATCACCGGCGTGCCGCGCACTGATCCAAGCACGCTGCTGAACGGCCGACCATCCGCGCGCTGTCGGAGCCTCGTCCCCGGCGTCTTCGCGTCCATCAGTGTGCCCATGCGGTCAGGGAATGAGCCCGCGTCTTCACGCTACCCACCGATAAGAAGAGCCCTCCCGAGCCGCGTCGCGCGCAGCCGGCCCGATCCGCCTCCACCACGCCCAGTCCGTGCGACCGAGCGATGAACGGTGTGCGGGTCCGAAGGATTTTCGGGGTCGGCCCCGGGCCGAAGGCCGGCTCGGGGGGAGTAACACGTCGGGGCCGGCGATCAGTCGACCGCCGGCCCCTCTGCCATGGCAACGGGACGCATCCGTCCGCTGACCCGCACTACAGCACCGGCAGCGACTTCCGCAGCTCGAAGGCGGTGACCTGCGACCGGTACTCCTCCCACTCCTGCCGCTTGTTGCGCAGGAAGAAGTCGAAGACGTGCTCGCCGAGGGTCTCGGCGACCAGGTCGCTGCGTTCCATCAGGGCGAGGGCCTCGCCGAGGTTCTGGGGGAGGGGCTCGATGCCCAGCGCGCGGCGTTCCGAGTCGGACAGGGCCCAGACGTCGTCCTCGGCGCCCGGCGGGAGTTCGTAGCCCTCCTCGATGCCCTTGAGGCCGGCGGCGAGGAGGACGGCGTAGGTCAGGTACGGGTTGGCGCCGGAGTCGATGGAGCGGACCTCGACGCGGGCCGAGCCGGTCTTGCCGGGCTTGTACATGGGGACGCGGACCAGGGCCGAGCGGTTGTTGTGGCCCCAGCAGATGTAGGACGGGGCCTCGCCGCCCGCGCCCGCCGTGCGCTCGGAGCCGCCCCAGATGCGCTTGTAGCTGTTCACCCACTGGTTGGTGACCGCCGAGATCTCCGCCGCGTGCCGCAGCAGGCCCGCGATGAAGGAGCGGCCGACCTTGGAGAGCTGGTACTCGGCGCCGGACTCGTAGAACGCGTTGCGGTCGCCCTCGAAGAGGGAGAGGTGGGAGTGCATCCCCGAGCCCGGGTACTCCGAGAACGGCTTCGGCATGAAGGTGGCCTGGAGGCCCTGCTCCAGCGCGACCTGCTTCATGACCAGGCGGAAGGTCATGATGTTGTCGGCGGTGGAGAGCGCGTCGGCGTAACGCAGGTCGATCTCCTGCTGGCCGGGGGCGCCCTCGTGGTGGGAGAACTCCACCGAGATGCCCATCGACTCCAGCATGGTGATCGCCTGGCGGCGGAAGTCCATGCCGATGTTCTGCGGGGTGTGGTCGAAGTAGCCGGAGTTGTCGGCGGGGGTGGGGACCGTGCCGTCGACGGGCTTGTCCTTCAGCAGGAAGAACTCGATCTCCGGGTGGGTGTAGAAGGTGAAGCCCAGGTCGGAGGTGCGGGCCAGGGCGCGCTTGAGGACGTAGCGCGGGTCGGCGAAGGACGGGGAGCCGTCCGGCATGAGGATGTCGCAGAACATGCGGGCCGTGCCGGGGGCCTCCGCACGCCAGGGCAGGACCTGGAAGGTGGAGGGGTCCGGCTTGGCGATCATGTCGGACTCGTAGACCCGGGCGAAGCCCTCGATCGCGGAGCCGTCGAAGCCGATGCCCTCGTCGAAGGCCTGCTCCAGCTCGGCCGGGGCCACGGCGACGGACTTGAGGAAGCCCAGTACGTCCGTGAACCACAGGCGTACGAACCGGATGTCGCGCTCCTCCAGCGTCCGGATCACGAACTCCTGCTGCTTGTCCATCTTCCGCTTCCCCATCCTTGCTGGTCAGGCCGCCTGGCTCCGGTACGGCGGGAGGCGGTCGGGCACCCGAGCATCACACCACAGCACGGTTTCGTACGCGTTGCGGGCCTCGATCGGACCACCGGCCCTCCCCGCAGCGTAGAGGCCACCTGTTCGATCGGGCCATTCCTGGGCTTCCGCGGCGACGGATCCTGTGATCTCCCTACGATTCCGCCCTCCTCCGCCATTACGATCAGCGGACTCCACCGCCTCCCTTTTCCCAGAAGGGCACTCCCCATGGGTTCCGCCAAGAAGAGCAGCAACACGGCGCGACAGACACGCATAGCCGAGATGCGGCGCGCCGAGGAGGCCCGCGACCGCCGGAACCGGATCCTCACCATCGCGGCCAGTGCCGTGGTCGTCGCCGGTCTCGTCGTCGGCGGGGTCGTCCTCGTCCGGTCGCAGTCCGGCGACTCCGACGACGCCACGGCCTCGGACGGCAAGTCCTCCGGCAAGTTCGTCGCCGGGGCGGACGGGGTGCGGACCTGGAAGGGGGACCTGTCCCGCAACCACGTCACCAAGAAGGTGTCCTACCCGGCCGAGCCCCCGGTCGGCGGCGACCACAACCAGGTCTGGATGAACTGCAACGGCGACGTCTACACCGAGCCGCTGGAGAACGAGAACGCCGTGCACTCGCTGGAGCACGGTGCCGTCTGGGTGACGTACACCGACAAGGCGCCCGAGGCCGACGTGGAGAAGCTGGCGGCGAAGGTGAAGAAGACGCCGTACTCGCTGATGAGCCCGGTCGGTAAGCAGAAGGACCCGATCATGCTCACCGCCTGGGGGCACCAGCGCACGGTGACGGGCGCCGACGACCCGAACGTGGACAAGTTCTTCGAGAAGTTCGTGCAGGGCGAGCAGACCCCGGAGCCGGGTGCCGCCTGCACGAACGGCCTGTCGCGGTGACACCGAAACGGGCCGGCTGGATCGCGGGGGCGGCCGCCGCCGTCCTCGTCGGCGCCGGCGGGATCACCTACGCCGTCGCCGGGGACGACGGCGCGGGCCGCGTCCCGTCCGCCGACTCGGCGGACGCCGGCTTCGCGCGGGACATGTCGGTGCACCACCAGCAGGCCGTGGAGATGTCGTACATCGTGCGCGACCGCACCGAGGACGAGGAGGTGCGGCGCCTCGCGTACGACATCGCGCAGACCCAGGCCAACCAGCGGGGCATGATGATCGGCTGGCTCGACCTGTGGGGACTGCCGAAGGTGTCGTCCGACCCGCCGATGACCTGGATGGGCATGGGCGAGATGCCCTCCGCCGGGGAGGGCTCGCTGATGCCGGGGATGGCCACCGACGCCGAGATGGAGAAACTGGCCACGCTCGACGGGAAGCGGGCGGAGGTCTACTACCTCCAGCTCATGACCGAGCATCACAAGGGCGGCGTCCACATGGCCGAGGGGTGCGCCGACACGTGCACGGTCGGCGTGGAGAAGCGGCTGGCGCGGGGGATGGTCGAGTCGCAGGAGTCGGAGATCCGGCTGATGGCGGACCTGCTGGCGGAGCGGGGCGCGAAGCCTCGGACGTGAGACCGCCGGCTCCCGATCACCGACCGGTGGCGGGAGACCGGCTGACCCGGCCGGACGGGGCCGGGGCCTGTCCGGCGAGGTCAGGCGCCCTGGCCCGGCCGCTTCTGGTCCGCCAGCACCTGGTGCAGCGGCTCCGTCGCCCGGCGGCGGTACTCCTGGACCGCCCAGCCGTTGCCGTCCGGGTCCTTGAAGTACATGAACGTGGCGCCGTCGTCCGGCGCGTACTGCACCGGCTCGGAGACCTCCAGGCCGCGCCCCACCAGCTCCGCGTGGGCGGCCTTGATGTCGGTGACGCACAGCTGGAGTCCCTGGTACGAGCCGGGGGCCGGCGCGGTCTGGCCCTGCGCCATGTCCCAGATGGCCTCGCCGAGGGCGATCGAGCAGCCCGAGCCGGGCGGCGTCAGCTGGACGATGCGCATCCCCGGCATGACCTCCTGGTCGATGTCGACGTGGAAGCCGACCTTGTCCCGGTAGAAGTCCCGGGCCCGGTCGATGTCGGTCACGGGCAGCGGGATCACTTCGAGCGTGAAGTCCATGGCATGGCTCCTTCGACTTCCTTGTCGAGCACGATGTCGTGATGTCGGTTCTGTCGGCAGGGGTACGGCGCTGTCAGTAGTGGTACCGGGCCTGCACGATGACCAGCACGCCGTCGGCGGGCTTGTACACCAGGCGGTGTGTGTCGTCGATGCGTCGTGACCAGTAGCCCGACAGGTCGCCCTTCAGCGGCTCGGGCTTGCCGATGCCCTTGAACGGGTCACGTGTGATGTCGGTGATCAGTTTGTTGATCCGCTTGGTCACCTTCCGGTCGCTCTCGGCCCAGTGGACGTAGTCCTCCCAGCCGTGCGACGTGAAAGTGATCTTCACGGGCGCTCCGCGTCCGGATCGATCAGCTCACGCCGCCGTGCGCCGCCGGAGTCGGCCTCGGCGATGGAGTCGAGCAGGCGGCGGGCGTTCTTGGGGGAGCGCAGGAGATGCACCGTCTCCGTCCAGGCCGTGAAGTCCTCCTCGGACATGAGCACGGCGTTTCCCTTGCGGGAGGTGATGTGCACCGGGGCGTGGTCCTCGTTGACCTGCTCTATCAGCGGGAACAGGTTCTGACGGGCTTCGCTGGCGGTAATGGACATACCGGTGCCTCCCTTCGCGGCTTGTACAAGATATCGTACGAGTGTGGAGCGGGCCACCGGAAGAGGTGGGCGGTACGCTCCGGCGCCCGCGCGCGCCTCCCCGGTTACGCTCAGCCGTACGACCTTGATCCGAAGGTCCGGGATCCACGGGTCCGGATCCACGGGTCCGGGATCCGCAGTCCGAGACCCCACAGGTCCGACAGGAGGCCGAGATGACGGCGCCGGGGCGCAGGAGCAGTACCTTCACGCGGCTGCTCCGGCACGGCTTCACCGATCCCTCGGCCGCCGAGCGGCTGCTGGACGGCGTGGAGCTGGCCCCGGTCCGCAGCGACCCGGTGCTGCTGGAGGCGCTGGGCGCCACCGCCGACCCGGACCTCGCCCTGCACGGCCTGGTCCGGCTCCTGGAGGCGCAGCCCGGCCCCACCGCCCGCCGGGAGCTGCTGGACACCCTGATAGCGGCCAAGCCGCTGCGCGACCGTCTCCTCGGCGTGCTCGGCGCCTCCGAGGCGCTCGCCGACCACCTCGCCCGGCACGCCGGCGACTGGCAGGCCCTGGTCACGTACGAGCCGCGGGACCTGCACCGCGGGGTGCCGGAGTTCGAGCACGGCCTCGCCGAGGCCACCGACCCCGTCTCCCTGCGCGTCGCCTACCGGCGCTGCCTGCTGTCCATCGCCGCCCGCGACGTGTGCGGCACCATCGACGTCGCCGAGACCGCCGCAGAGCTGGCCGACCTCGCCACCGCCACGCTGCGCGCCGCCCTCGCCCTCGCCGAGGCCGCCGCGCCCGAGGACGCCGCGCTCTGCCGGCTCGCGGTGATCGCGATGGGCAAGTGCGGCGGACACGAACTGAACTACGTCTCCGACGTGGACGTCATCTTCGTGGGGGAACCCGCGGAGGGGGTGGACGACGAGGCCAGGGCGATGCGCGCCGCGACCGCACTCGCCTCGCACCTGATGCGGATCTGCTCCGAGACCACCGTCGAGGGCTCCATCTGGCCCGTCGACGCCAATCTCCGCCCCGAGGGGCGCAACGGCCCGCTGGTGCGCACCCTCAGCAGCCACCTCGCCTACTACCAGCGCTGGGCCAAGACCTGGGAGTTCCAGGCGCTGCTCAAGGCCCGTCCGGTGGCCGGCGACGCCGGGCTCGGCGCCGAGTACGTGGCCGCCCTCCAACCCCTGGTGTGGCAGGCCGCCGACCGCGAGAACTTCGTCCCGGACGTGCAGAAGATGCGCCGCCGGGTGGTGGAGACCATCCCCGTCGCCGAGGTCGACCGGCAGCTGAAACTGGGTCCGGGCGGGCTCAGGGACGTCGAGTTCGCCGTCCAGCTGCTCCAGCTGGTGCACGGACGGTCCGACACCTCCCTGCACAGCGGCACGACACTGGACGCGCTGGAGGCCCTCGCCGCGGGCGGGTACGTCGGCCGGGCGGACGCCGCCCAGCTCGACGACGCGTACCGCTTCCTGCGTTCCATGGAGCACCGCATCCAGCTCCACCGGCTGCGACGCACCCACCTCGTCCCCGAGGAGGAGGCCGACCTGCGGCGCCTCGGCCGCTCCCTGGGGCTGCGCACCGACCCGGTCACCGGGCTGCTGCGCGCGTGGAAGCGGCACGCGTCCGTCGTACGCCGGCTGCACGAGAAGCTGTTCTACCGGCCGCTGCTCGACGCCGTCGCCCAGCTGGCGCCCGGCGAGGCCCGGCTGAGCCCCGAGGCGGCGCGGGAGCGGATGGTCGCCCTCGGGTACGCCGACCCGGCCGCCGCGCTCCGGCACCTGGAGGCGCTGGCGTCCGGCGTCACCCGCAAGGCGGCCATCCAGCGGACCCTGCTGCCCGTGCTGCTCGGCTGGTTCGCCGACTCCGCCGACCCGGACACCGGCCTGCTCAACTTCCGCAAGGTCTCCGACGCGCTCGGCACGACGCCCTGGTACCTGCGGCTGCTGCGGGACGAGGGCGCCGCGGCCGAGAACCTCGCCCGGGTGCTGTCCGCCGGGCGGCTCGCCCCCGACCTGCTGATGCGGGCGCCCGAGGCCGTCGCCCTGCTCGGGGACGGGAACGCCGGCGGGCTGGCGCCGCGCGGGCGGCTCCCGCTGGAACAGGAGACACTCGCCGCGGTCCGCCGCGCCGACGGCGCGGTGCAGGCGGTCACGGCGGCGCGCGGGGTCCGGCGCCGGGAGCTGTTCCGTACGGCCGCCGCGGACATCATCGGTTCCTACGGCACCGAGGCGCAGCCCGTCGAGGCCGACCAGGGCGCCCTGGTGGACCTGGTCGGCGGCGCCGTGTCCGACCTGACGGCGGCGACCCTGGCGGGCACGCTCCGGGCCGTCGTACGGGAAGGCTGGGGCGACACGCTGCCGACCCGGTTCGCGATCATCGGCATGGGCCGGTTCGGCGGCCACGAGCTGGGCTACGGCTCGGACGCGGACGTGCTGTTCGTGCACGAGCCGCGGGACGGGGTCGACGAGCGGGAGGCGTCGGACGCGGCGAACAAGGTCGTCTCCGAGATGCGCCGCCTGCTCCAGGTCCCCAGCGCCGACCCGCCCCTCCTCATCGACGCCGACCTGCGTCCCGAGGGCAAGTCCGGTCCGCTGGTGCGCACCCTGAAGTCGTACGAGGCCTACTACCGGCGCTGGTCGCTGGTGTGGGAGCGGCACGCGCTGCTGCGGGCCGAGTTCGTCGCCGGCGACGCGGATCTGGGGCGGCGCTTCATCGAGCTGGTCGATCCGCTGCGGTACCCGGCGGACGGGCTCGGGGAGGACGCCGTACGGGAGATCCGGCGGCTCAAGGCCCGGATGGAGTCCGAGCGGCTGCCGCGCGGCGCCGATCCCAAGCTGCACGCCAAGCTGGGGCCGGGCGGGCTGTCCGACGTGGAGTGGACGGTGCAGCTGCTCCAGTTGCGGCACGGGCACGCGGAGCGGGGGCTGCGCACCACCCGGACGCGCCAGGCCCTGTCCGCCGCCTGCGACGCCGGGCTCATCTCGGCGGAGCACGCCGGGACCCTCGACGAGGCGTGGGTGCTGGCGACGCGCGTCCGCAACGCGGTGATGCTGGTGCGCGGCCGGGCCGCCGACACCTTCCCGACCGACCCCCGCGAGCTGGCGGCGGTGGGCCGCTACCTGGGCCACGGCCCGGGCCACGCGGGCGACATGCTCGACGAGTACCGCCGCACGGCCCGCCGGGCCCGGGCGGTGGTGGAGGACCTGTTCTACGCCTAGGGCGTGTCCGGATCAGGGCTCAGACGATCACCACCCGCCGCCCGCGCGAGTGACCGGCCTGGCTGTCGATGTGCGCCGCCGCGGCCTCGGCGAGCGTGTACGACTTCTCCACGGGGATGTGAAGTTCGCCCCGTGAGATGAGGCCGACGGCCTCGGCGAGCGCGTCCGGCACGCTCCCGGCCACGCCGGAGAACCGGACCCCGGCCTCCGGCGCGCCGAGGTCGGCGATGGACACCACCCTGCTCGGATCACCCGTCAGCTCGACCAGCTCGCGGATCACGCCCGAGCCGGCCAGATCGAGCGCCGCGTCGACGTGGCCGAGCCGCCGCACCCGCTCGACCCAGCCCTCGCCGTACGTCGTGGCCTGGGCGCCCAGGCTCCGCAGATAGTCCTGGTTCGCGGCCCCGGCCGTGCCGATCACCGTGATGCCGCGCTCGCGGGCGATCTGCAGCACCGCCGACCCGACACCCCCGGACGCGCCGCTGACCAGCAGAGTCTGCCCGGGCCGCACCCCGACCTCGCGGATGACGCGCAGCGCGGTCTCCACCACGGAGGGGTATCCGGCCGCCTCTTCGAAGGTCAGCCCCTCGGGCATCCGGGCCCAGGCGCTCAGCACGGCGAACTCGGCATAGGTGCTCGAACCCTCGCCGAACACATGGTCGCCGACCTCGACGTCCTCGACGCCCTCGCCGACCTCGTCCACCACCCCCGACGCGTCCAGCCCGACTCCGGCGGGCAGCTCGATCGGATGGGCCTTCAGCATCTGGCCCTCACGGACCCGCCAGTCGACGGGGTTGACGCCCGCGGCCCGCACGGCGACGCGTATCTGGCCGGGGCCCGCGTGGGGCTCCTCGGCGTCCACGAGGTGCAGGACGTTGGGACCGCCGAACTCGGCGAAGCTCACTTTCCTCATGCCGGCGACCGTAACACTAACGGTTAGGTTTTCGAAACGGTTGCACTAACGGTTGCACCTTTGGGTTTGGTAGTGTCAGGGCATGACCGTGCCGACCGGGCGCCGGGAACGCAAGAAGGCCGCGACCCGCCAGAAGATCGCCGACGCCGCCCTGCGGCTCTTCCTGGAACACGGCTACGACGCGGTGGGCATCCGGGACGTGGCCGCCGAGGCCGACGTCGCCGTCACCACGCTCTTCTCCCACTTCGCCTCGAAAGAGGCCCTGGTGTTCGAGCAGGACCAGGACTTCGAGCTGCGCCTCGCGCGGGCGGTCACCGACCGGGGCCCGGACGAGCCGCTCGTCCCCGCGTTGCGCCGCGAGGTCCTGGCCCTGGTGCGGCACTGCACGGCGGACGGCGCCGCCCCGGTCCGGCGCCTGGTCGACGGCACACCCGCGCTGCGGGAGTACGAGGAGTCGATGAGGCTGCGCCACGCGGAGTCGCTGGCGACGGTCATCGCCGCCGATCCCGGCCTGGCGCAGAGCACGACGGCCTGTCGGACGATCGCGAGGTTCGCGATCGACGCCTATTCGCTGGCCCGCGAGGCGCCCGATCCGGAGGCCGCGCTGGACGAGATCTTCCGGATGGTCGAGGCGGCCTGGGAGGTCACCCACCCAGCTCGGCACCCCTGAGGAGCCGTCCCGCCGCGCGGGCAGAAGCCGTCCCGCCACGGGCAGGAGTCGTCCGCTACGGGCAGGAGCCGCCCGGCCACAGGACAGGAGCCGTCCCGCCACAGGCAGGAGACCGTCCCACGCGGGCAGGAGCCCGCCCCGGAGCGGCCGGCCCTACGCCCGCGTGGGCGACCACGCCCGCCACCGCGCCGCCACCGTCCGCGGCAACGCGTACGGCAGGCTGCCGTACCAGGCCGCCGCCACCGCGTACCCGAACCCCAGACACAGCACCCCGCCCACCGCGTCCAGCCAGAAGTGGTTGGCGGTGGCGACGATCACGACCAGGGTCAGCGCCGGATAGACCAGCCCCAGCACCCGCACCCACGGCACGGAAGCCAGCGCGAAGATGGTCAGCCCGCACCACACCGACCACCCGATGTGCATCGACGGCATCGCCGCGTACTGGTTCGACATGTTCTTCAGGTCGCCGGACGCCATCGAACCCCAGGTCTCGTGGACCATCACCGTGTCGATGAAGTGCCCGCCGTTCATCAGACGGGGCGGGGCGAGCGGATACAGGTAGTAACCGACCAGGGCGACGCCCGTCGTCGCGAAGAGCACGAGCCGGGTCGCCGCGTACCGCCCGGGGTGGCTGCGGTAGAGCCACACCAGCACGCCCAGGGTCACCACGAAGTGCAGCGTGGCGTAGTAATAGTTCATGCCGACGACCAGCCAAGTCACCGAGTTCACGGCATGGTTGACGGACTGCTCGACGGCGATGCCCAGCTGCTGCTCGACGCGCCAGATCCAGTCGGCGTTGCGCAGGGCCTGCGTCCGCTGCTCCGGTACCGCGTTGCGGACGAGGGAGTACGTCCAGTAACTGACGGCGATCAGCAGGATCTCGAACCACAGCCGGGGCCGGCGGGGTGCGCGGAGACGGCGCAGCGGCCCTCGCCCCGTCTTCTCCGTGACGGGGTGCGGAACGGCCTCGTCGAGGCGTTCCGGAGTCCTCACGGTCGCGTCACCCATAGGCATGAAGTCTGCCAGAAAAGCCTTCTCCCACCGATCATCCCCCAGTCGGATCCTGGTCGCATCCGGCCACCCCGGGGCAGGGGTCAGGGCCGGTTGCGCTCACCCGGCGCCGACGCCGTCGAGCCGCGCACCACCAGCTCCGGCATGAACACGAACTCACTGTGCGGTGCGGGCGTTCCGCCGATCTCCTCCAGCAGGGTGCGCACCGCCGCCTGCCCCATCGCCGGGACCGGCTTGCGGACGGTCGTCAGCGGCGGGTCGGTGAAGGCGATCAGCGGCGAGTCGTCGAATCCGACGACCGAGAAGTCCTTGGGCACGTCCAGGCCCCGCTGCCGGGCGGCCCGTATGGCGCCCAGCGCCATCATGTCGCTGGCGCAGACCACCGCCGTGCAGTTCCGCTCGATGAGAGCGGTGGCCGCCGCCTGGCCGCCCTCCAGGGTGTAGAGGGAGTGCTGGACGAGATCCGTCTCCACGGTCTCGGCACTCAGATCCAGTTGCTCCTGGATGGTGCGGACGAAGCCCTCGATCTTGCGCTGCACCGGCACGAACCGCTTCGGCCCGAGGGCCAGCCCGATGCGGGTGTGACCGAGCGAGACGAGGTGCGTGACCGCGAGGCTCATCGCGGCGCGATCGTCGGGGGAGATGAACGGCGCCTGCACCTTCGACGAGAAACCGTCGACGAGGACGAACGGCACGCCCTGCGCGCGCAGCCGTTCGTAGCGCTGCATGTCGGCGGTGGTGTCGGCGTGCAGCCCCGATACGTAGATGATGCCGGCGACCCCGCGGTCGACCAGCATCTCCGTCAGCTCGTCCTCCGTGGAACCGCCCGGGGTCTGGGTGGCGAGCACCGGCGTGTAGCCCTGACGTGTCAGCGCCTGGCCGATGACCTGGGCCAGCGCCGGGAATATCGGGTTCTCCAGCTCCGGCGTGATCAGGCCGACCAGGCCCTCGCTGCGCTGCCGCAGCCGCACGGGGCGTTCGTAGCCCAGGACGTCGAGGGCGGCGAGTACGGACTGTCGGGTGGTGGCGGCGACGCCCGGCTTCCCGTTGAGGACGCGGCTGACCGTCGCTTCGCTCACCCCCGCCTGGGCGGCGATGTCGGCAAGCCGTGTGGTCACAGGGGTGGACTGTACCTGTCGGCCGCCGCCTTGCACACCGATCGGGCGCCGTGGGCGGCCTGTTGGACGGCCCGTCGGACGGCCCGGCGCGGGCTGCTGCGTCATCGCGCTCCCTCGAGAAAATGGCGGCAAGAGCTTGCAGAGTCTTGCACAACCGGCCCGATACCGCTCGGCCCCCGTAAACAAGCGTCTCATGACGGTCGCCAGGAGGTCACACACGGATAACTTCGGAGATCTCTTGCACTTTTTTGCTGCAAGACCTTTCGCGCCGCTTACAACGCTGTTACGTTCACGTCGCCCGACGGCGGCAAGGACGCGGTCGGTGTCGGCAGGAGCGGCGGACGGGCCCGCACCCTGCACCACACGGGCTTTCACCCTCAAGGAGAACTCATGCGGCGTGGCATAGCGGCCACCGCTCTGGTGGCGTCCCTCGCCCTCGCGGCGACGGCCTGCGGCGGGGACGGCGGCAGCGACAGCGAGTCGGGCGGACCGGTCACCATCACGTACTGGGACACCTCGAACGCGACCAACGAGGCGCCGACCTACCAGGCCCTGGTCAAGGAGTTCGAGGCCGCCAACAAGGACGTCAAGGTCAACTACGTCAACGTCCCCTTCGACCAGGCGCAGAACAAGTTCGACACCGCCGCCGGTTCCAAGGGCGCCCCCGACGTGCTGCGCGCCGAGGTCGGCTGGACCCCCGCCTTCGCCAAGAAGGGCTTCTTCCTGCCGCTGGACGGCACCGAGGCCCTCGCCGAGCAGGACAAGTTCCAGCCCAACCTGATCGAGCAGGCCAAGTACGAGGGCAAGACCTACGGCGTCCCGCTGGTCACCGACACCCTCGCCTTCGTCTACAACAAGGAACTCTTCGAGAAGGCCGGCGTCGAGGCCCCCAAGACCTGGGACGACCTGAAGAAGGCCGCCGCCACCATCAAGGACAAGACCGGCGCCGACGGCTACTGGGCCTCCACGGCCGCCTACTACGCGCAGCCGTTCCTGTACGGCGAGGGCACCGACACGGTCGACGCCGAGGGCAAGAAGATCACCGTCAACTCGCCCGAGGCGAAGAAGGCGTACGGCACCTGGCTGAGCCTCTTCGAGGGCAAGGGCCTGCACAAGGCCGACGTCACCGCCGACGCCTACGCCCACATCCAGGAGGCGTTCGTCAGCGGCAAGGTCGCCTCGATCATCCAGGGCCCGTGGGAGATCACCAACTTCTACAAGGGCTCCGCCTTCAAGGACAAGAACAACCTCGGCATCGCCACCGTCCCGGCCGGCTCCACCGGCAAGGCGGGCGCCCCGACCGGCGGCCACAACCTGTCGGTGTACGCCGGCTCGGACAAGGCCCACCAGGAGGCGTCGCTGAAGTTCGTGAAGTTCATGACCTCGGCGAAGTCCCAGGAGACCGTCGCCCTGAAGAACTCCACGCTGCCGACCCGCGACGACGCCTACACCGCGAAGGTCAAGGCCGACCCGGGCATCGCCGGCTTCCAGACGGTGCTGCCCGCCGCCCAGCCGCGCCCGGCCCTGCCGGAGTACAGCTCCCTGTGGACCCCGCTCGACGACGAGCTGCCGCAGATCGCCGGCGGCAAGAAGTCCCTGGACGAGGGCCTGGACGACGCCGAGACCGCGATCGCCAAGCTGGTGCCGGACTTCAGTAAGTGAGTCCGCGTGGCCGCCGGGTCCCCTACCGGAGGGGAGGGACCCGGCGGCCACCGCACCGAGCGCCGTACCCCCTGACGTTCCGCTCGTCCTGATGCTCCCGAAGGTGTCGAACCATGACAGTCGCCATCGACCGCGCGACCGGCAAGCGCCGCGGTGACCGCACCCCGCGGCCCGGCCTCGGCCGGCGTCTGAAAGACGGGTACCAGAAGCACTGGTACGCCTACGCCATGATCGCGCCGGTGGCCGTCGTGATCGGCGTCCTCGTGCTGTACCCGCTGGGGTACGGCCTCTACCTCACCCTCACCGACGCCAACAGCCTCAACACCGGGCGCACGATCGGCGTCAACGAGATCGAGGCCACCTACAAGTTCGTCGGCCTGGACAACTACGCCGACATCCTGTGGGGCGAGACCGCCTACGACCGCTTCTGGTCGCACTTCATCTGGACCATCGTGTGGACGGCGGTCTGCGTCGGCCTGCACTTCTTCATCGGCCTCGGCCTCGCCCTGCTGCTCAACCAGAAGCTGCGCGGCCGCACCTTCTACCGGCTGATCCTGGTCCTGCCGTGGGCCGTGCCCACCTTCGTCACCGTCTTCGGCTGGCGCTTCATGCTCGCCGACGCCGGCATCGTCAACTCGGCCCTGGACTGGCTGCACCTGCCGACGCCCGCGTGGCTGGAGGACACCTTCTGGCAGCGGTTCTCCGCGATCATGGTCAACACCTGGTGCGGTGTGCCGTTCATGATGGTCTCGCTCCTCGGCGGCCTGCAGTCCATCGACAACAGCCTGTACGAGGCCTCCGAGATGGACGGCGCGAACGCCTGGCAGCGGTTCCGCTACGTCACCCTGCCCGGCCTCAGGTCCGTCAGCTCCACCGTCGTCCTGCTCGGCATCATCTGGACCTTCAACCAGTTCGCCGTGATCTTCCTGCTGTTCGGCAACACCGCACCCGAGGCCCAGATCCTCGTCACCTGGGCGTACCACCTCGGCTTCGGTCAGCAGCCGCGCGACTTCGCGCAGTCCGCGGCCTACGGCATGCTGCTGCTGGCCATCCTGATCGTCTTCACCTCCTTCTACCGCCGCTGGCTGAACCGCAATGAGCAGCAGCTCGCGAACTGAGGCAGGAGCCGCCATGAGTACTACCACCATGCCGACCAAGGCCCCGGCGGAGCAGGACACCGCGTCCACCGAACGGCCCCGCAAGGTGCGTGGCCGCGGCGAACGCAGCCGCGCCGCCTCCCTCGCCTCCCACGGCACCCTGACCGTCGCGAGCCTCATCGCGCTCTTCCCCGTCGCCTGGCTGGTCTACCTCTCGCTCGGCCCGGACAAGAACGACTACCTGCACCCCGGGCGCATCTGGTCGAAGATGACCTTCGACAACTACGTGTTCGTGCTCCAGGAGACCAACTTCTTCGACTGGCTGAAGAGTTCGCTGATCGTCTCGCTGGGCACCACGGTCATCGGCGTCATGGTCGCCGCCACCACCGGCTACGCGGTCTCGCGGATGCGCTTCCCCGGCTACCGCAAGCTCATGTGGGTGCTGCTGGTCACCCAGATGTTCCCCATCGCCGTACTGATCGTGCCGATGTACCAGATCCTGTCCGAGCTCCAGCTCGTCGACAGCTACCTCGGCCTGATCCTCGTCTACTGCTCGACCGCGGTGCCGTACTGCGCGTGGCTGCTCAAGGGCTACTTCGACACCATCCCGTTCGAGATCGACGAGGCCGGGCGCGTCGACGGGCTGACCCCCTTCGGCACCTTCTTCCGGCTGATCCTGCCGCTCGCCCGGCCGGGCCTCGCGGTCGCCGGCTTCTACAGCTTCATCACCGCCTTCGGCGAGGTCGCCTTCGCCTCGACGTTCATGCTGAGCGACACGAAGTACACCTTCGCGGTCGGCCTGCAGAGCTTCGTCAGCGAGCACGACGCGCAGCGCCATCTGATGGCGGCCACCGCCGTACTCGTCGCGATACCCGTCTCCGCGTTCTTCTACCTGGTGCAGAAGAACCTGGTGACCGGCCTCACCGCCGGCGGCACCAAGGGCTGACGCCCCGCCGGGAAAACGTCCGGCCGCGGTGCCCATCCGACCCCGCTGCACCGCGGCCGGCCGCCTCGTCCCCCACCCGTGCCTCCATGACCGGAACTCCGTCACATCACAAGGACGACATGAGCCAGCAGCACTCCGCCGCACCGGCCCCCACCTCCGCCGTCGCCACCGTCGCAGGGCGCCACGACTGGTGGCGGGACGCGGTCATCTACCAGGTGTATCCGCGCAGCTTCGCCGACAGCAACGGCGACGGCATGGGCGACCTGGAGGGTGTCCGCACCCGCCTGCCGTACCTGCGCGACCTCGGCGTGGACGCCGTGTGGCTCAGCCCCTTCTACGCCTCGCCGCAGGCCGACGCCGGCTACGACGTCGCCGACTACCGGGCCGTGGACCCCATGTTCGGCTCCCTGCTGGACGCCGACGCGCTGATCCGCGACGCCCACGCGCTGGACCTGCGCGTCATCGTCGACCTGGTCCCGAACCACTCCTCCGACCAGTACGAGTGGTTCAAGCGCGCCCTCGCCGAGGGCCCCGGCTCGCCGTCGCGCGACCGCTACCACTTCCGCCCCGGCAAGGGCGAGAGGGGCGAACTGCCGCCCAACGACTGGGAGTCCATCTTCGGCGGCCCCGCCTGGACCCGGGTCACCGAGCCCGACGGCACGCCGGGGGAGTGGTACCTGCACCTGTTCGCCCCCGAGCAGCCCGACTTCAACTGGGATCACCCGGCCGTCGGTGACGAGTTCCGCTCCATCCTGCGCTTCTGGCTGGACATGGGTGTCGACGGCTTCCGGATCGACGTCGCGCACGGCATGGTGAAGGCCGAGGGCCTGCCCGACCTTGGATCACACGAGCAGCTGAAGCTGCTGGGCAACGATGTCATGCCGTTCTTCGACCAGGACGGCGTCCACGACATCTACCGCCAGTGGCGCCGCATCCTGGACGAGTACTCCGGTGAGCGCATCTTCGTCGCCGAGGCGTGGACCCCGACCGTCGAGCGCACCGCGAACTACGTCCGCCCCGACGAGCTGCACCAGGCCTTCAACTTCCAGTACCTGGGCACCCACTGGGACGCCGAGGAGCTGCGCACGGTCATCGACCGCACCCTGGACGCCATGCGCCCGGTCGGCGCCCCGGCCACCTGGGTCCTCTCCAACCACGACGTCACCCGGCACGCCACCCGCTTCGCCAACCCGGCGGGGCTCGGCACCCAGATCCGCCTGGCCGGCGACCGCGAACTGGGCCTGCGCAGGGCCCGGGCGGCCACCCTCCTCATGCTGGCGCTGCCCGGCTCGGCCTACGTCTACCAGGGCGAGGAGCTGGGCCTGCCGGACGTCGTCGACCTGCCGGACGAGGTGCGCCAGGACCCGGCGTACTTCCGGGGCGCGGGCCAGGACGGCTTCCGCGACGGCTGCCGGGTGCCGATCCCCTGGACGCGCACGGGGTCGTCGTACGGCTTCGGCGACGGCGGCAGCTGGCTGCCGCAGCCGGCGGGCTGGGGCGAGCTGAGCGTCGAGGCGCAGACCGGCGAGCCCGGCTCGACCCTGGAGCTGTACCGCGCCGCGCTCGCCACCCGCCGCGAGCAGGCCGACCTGGGCGCGGGCGACGCCGTCGAGTGGCTGCGCGCCCCCGAGGGCGTCGTCGCCTTCCGGCGCGGGGACTTCGTGTGCGTCGCCAACACCACCGGCGAGTCGGTGGCGATGCCCGCCTACGGGCGGGTGCTGCTGGCCAGCGGTGAGGTCACCGAGGCGGCCGGCGAGGCGAAGGTGCCGGCGGACACGACGGTGTGGTGGACCCGGGCCTGACCCCCGGCAACACGCAAGCCTACGAGGCCCGCCGCCCCCACGGGGAGCGGCGGGCCTCGCGCGTGGGCCCAGCCGGAACGCACGGGGGCAAGTCCTGTGAAAATCCTTTCCGTTACTTGCGCAAGTCTTGCTGCAAGCCTTGCGGCAGCGCTACGGTCTCGCCGGGGTCGGACCCGATCGAGCCGTAGTCGCAAGGAGTTCACGCCTGTGATACCGAGATGGCCGGTGCCTGTCGCGCGCCGCACCGCACGAGCGAGACGGGTCGCGGCCGTCACCGTGACCGCGCTCGCCGCAGCCCTCCTCCCGCCCCTCGCCGCGCGGGCCGACACTCCGCCCGCGCCCCCGTCCGACGCCAAGCTCGCGAAGGCCGGCGCCCGGCACGACCTCACCCGCGAGCAGTTCTACTTCGTCCTGCCGGACCGCTTCGCCAACGGCGACACCCGCAACGACAAGGGCGGCCTGACCGGCACCCGGCTCGCGACCGGCTACGACCCCACCGACAAGGGCTTCTACCAGGGCGGCGACCTCAAGGGCCTGACCCAGAAGCTCGACTACATCAAGGGCCTGGGCACCACCTCCATCTGGATGGCGCCCCTCTTCAAGAACCAGCCCGTGCAGGGCACGGGGGAGAACGCCTCCGCCGGCTACCACGGCTACTGGATCACCGACTTCACCCAGGTCGACCCGCACTTCGGTACCAACCAGGATCTCAAGAACCTCATCTCCAAGGCGCACGCCAAGGGCATGAAGGTCTTCTTCGACGTCATCACCAACCACACCGCCGACGTCGTCGACTACGTGGAGAAGTCCTACGGCTACCTCTCCAAGGGCGCCTTCCCGTACCTGACCAAGGACGGCGAGCCCTTCGACGACGCCGACTACGCCAACGGCGACCGCCGGTTCCCCCGCGTGGACGCCGGCTCCTTCCCGCGTACGCCGGTCGTCCCCGCCGCGAAGAAGGACCTCAAGGTCCCGAAGTGGCTCAACGACCCGGCGATGTACCACAACCGCGGCGACTCCACCTGGGCCGGCGAGTCCGCCACCTACGGCGACTTCTCCGGTCTCGACGACCTGTGGACCGAACGGCCCGAGGTCGTCAGCGGCATGGAGAAGATCTACCAGCGGTGGGTGAAGGACTTCGCCATCGACGGCTTCCGCATCGACACGGTCAAGCACGTCAACATGGAGTTCTGGACGCGGTGGGCGACCGCGCTCGACGCGTACGCGGCGAAGAAGGGACGCGACGACTTCTTCATGTTCGGCGAGGTCTACTCCGCCGACACGGCCGTCACCTCCCCGTACGTCACCCAGGGCCGGCTGGACTCCACGCTGGACTTCCCCTTCCAGGACGCGGCCCGCGCCTACGCCTCCCAGGGCGGCAGCGCCAAGAAGCTGGCGGCCGTCTTCGGCGACGACTGGAAGTACACGACCGACAAGGCCAACGCCTACGAGCAGGTCACCTTCCTCGGCAACCACGACATGGGGCGCTTCGGCACCTTCCTCGAGCAGGACGACCCGAAGGCCACCGACGCCGAACTGCTGAAGAAGGACCGGCTCGCCAACGAGCTGATGTTCCTCAGCCGGGGCAACCCCGTCGTCTACTACGGCGACGAGCAGGGCTTCACCGGCGCGGGCGGCGACAAGGACGCCCGCCAGCCGATGTTCGCCTCCCGCACCGCCGACTACCTGGACGACGACCAGCTCGGCACCGACCGCACCCACGCCGACGACGCGTACGACACGCGAGCACCGCTCTACCAGCAGATCAGTGCTCTCGCCAAGCTGCGCAAGGCTCACCCCGCCCTCGCCGACGGAGTGCAGACCGAGCGCTACGCGGCCGACGGCGCCGGTGTCTACGCCTTCTCCCGCACCGACGCCGAACGCGGCACCGAGTACGTCGTCGCCTTCAACAACGCGGGCGAGGCGAAGACCGCGACCTTCGCGACCGGCTCGGCCGGCATGACGTTCCGGGGCCTCTACGGCACCGACGCCACCGTGCGGTCCGGCGCCGACAAGAAGGTCACCGTCACGGTGCCCGCCGGGTCGGCCATCGTCCTCGAGGCCGCCGGCCGGCTCGCCGAGCCCGCCACCGAGCCGGCCCTCACCCTCACCGCCCCCGAGCCCGGCGCCACCGGCACCGTCGAGCTGACCGCCGACGTCACCGGGGGACAGCTCAACCGCGTCGTCTTCGCCGCCCAGACCGGCGACGGCAAGTGGCGCACCCTCGGCTCCGCCGACCACGCCCCCTACAAGGTCACCCACACCATCGGCGAGGACACCCCCGCCGGCACCGCCCTGCGCTACAAGGCGGTCGTCGTCGACTCGGCGGGCCGTACGGCGAGCACCACGGCCGCTTCCACGACCGGCACCCCGCCCGTCGAGCAGCCCCCCGCCGCCGTCTCCCGCGACTACGCGATCGTCCACTACAAGCGGGCGGACGGGAACTACGAGGACTGGGGCCTGTACGCCTGGGGCGACCTCGCCGACGGCGAGGCGACCACCTGGCCCGACAGCCACCCCTTCACCGGCCGTGACGCCTACGGCGCCTTCGCCTACGTCAAGCTCCGGCCCGGCGCGAGCGACGTCGACTTCCTCGTCATCGACAAGGACGGCAACAAGGACGTCGCCGCCGACCGCGCCATCGACGTCACGCGGACCGGCGAGGTGTGGATCGAGCAGGGCGAGGAGCAGGTCGCCACCGAGCGGCCCGACTACCCCGCCCAGGACACCACCAAGGCCGTCCTCCACTACCACCGCGCCGACGGCGACTACGACGGGTGGGGACTGCACGTCTGGGGCGGCGCCGCGAACCCCACCGACTGGTCGAAGCCCCTGCGGCCGGTGAAGACCGACTCCTATGGCGCGGTCTTCGAGGTACCGCTCACCGAGGGTGCCGGCAGTCTCAGCTACATCGTCCACAAGGGCGACGAGAAGGACCTGCCCACCGACCAGGCCCTGGACCTCAAGGCCCACGGCCACGAGGTGTGGCTGGTGAGCGGCGAGGAGAAGTACCTGCTGCCGCAGCCGGCCGGCTCGGCGGCGGCCGTCGACCTCACCACCTCCGAGGCGGTCTGGATCGACCGGAACACCCTCGTCTGGAACGGCTCCGAGGGCGCCGCCTCCACCCAGCTGCTCGCCTCCCGCACCGGCACCGTCAAAGCCGAGAACGGCACCCTGACCGGCGGCGACGACATCACCTGGCTCCGCCTCACCGAGACCACGCTCACCGACGCCCAGAAGGCGAGGTTCCCGCACCTGCGTGACGTCACCGCCTGGTCCGTCGACCCGCGCGACCGCGACCGGGTCCGCGAGGCCCTGCGCGGCCAGGTCGTCGCCTCCCAGCGCGCCGCTGGGGGCACCTCCCAGGCATCAGGCACGGGGGGAGGGGCCGTGCTCGCGGCGACGGGCGTGCAGATCGCCGGCGTCCTGGACGACCTGTACGCGGCCGACGCGACCGAGGCCGACCTCGGCCCGGCCTTCCGCCACGGCCGGCCCACGCTCTCCGTGTGGGCGCCGACCGCGCAGAGCGTGAAGCTGGAGATCGGCGACCGCACGGTCCGCATGCGGCGCGACGACGACACCGGCGTCTGGTCCGCCACCGGCCCGCGCTCCTGGAAGGGCAAGGCCTACCGCTACGTCGTCCAGGTGTGGGCGCCCGACGCCGGCAAGGTCGTCACCAACAAGGTCACCGACCCCTACTCGCTCGCCCTGACCACCGACTCCGAGCGCAGCCTCGTCGTCGACCTGGGCGACCGCTCCCTCGCCCCGCGCGGCTGGCACGACTACGACAAGCCCAAGGCCGTGCCGCTCGGGGACGCCCAGATCCAGGAGCTGCACATCCGCGACTTCTCCGTCGCGGACCGGACGGCGGACCCGGACCACAAGGGCACCTACCTCGCCTTCACCGACAAGGACAGCGACGGCTCCGAGCACCTGCGCGAACTCGCGGAGTCGGGCACCTCGTACGTCCACCTCCTCCCGGCCTTCGACATCGCCACCGTCCCCGAGAAGAAGTCCGACCAGGCCACCGTCGACTGCGACCTCGCCGCGCTCCCGGCCGACTCCGACCAGCAGCAGGAGTGCGTGGCGAAGGCCGCCGCCAAGGACGCCTACAACTGGGGCTACGACCCGTACCACTACACGGTCCCCGAGGGGTCCTACGCCACCGACCCGGACGGCACCGCCCGCACGGTCGAGTTCCGCGAGATGGTCAAGGCGCTCAACGAGGACGGCCTGCGGGTCGTCATGGACGTCGTCTACAACCACACCGCGGCGAGCGGCCAGGCCGAGACCAGCGTCCTCGACCGGATCGTCCCCGGCTACTACCAGCGGCTCCTCGCCGACGGCTCGGTGGCGAACAGCACCTGCTGCGCGGGCACCGCCACCGAGAACGCCATGATGGGCAGGCTCGTCGTCGACTCGATCGTCACCTGGGCCAAGGAGTACAAGGTCGACGGCTTCCGCTTCGACCTCATGGGCCACCACCCGAAGGCCAACATCCTCGCCGTACGCGAGGCCCTCGACGCGCTGACGCTCGAGAAGGACGGTGTCGACGGCAAGAAGATCATCCTGTACGGCGAGGGCTGGAACTTCGGCGAGGTCGCCGACGACGCCCGCTTCACGCAGGCCACCCAGAAGAACATGGCCGGCACCGGCATCGCGACCTTCTCCGACCGCGCCCGCGACGCGGTGCGCGGCGGCGGCCCCTTCGACGAGGACCCCGGCGTCCAGGGCTTCGCCTCGGGCCTGTTCACCGAGCCCAACGGCTCGAAGGCCAACGGCACCGAGGCCGAGCAGAGGGCCCGCCTCCTGCACTACCAGGACCTCATCAAGGTCGGCCTGACCGGCAACCTCGCCGACTACACCTTCACGGGCACCGACGGCAAGCAGGTCAAGGGCTCCGAGGTCGACTACAACGGCGCCCCCGCCGGATACGCCGAGGCCCCGGGCGACGCCCTCGCCTACGCCGACGCGCACGACAACGAGTCCCTGTTCGACGCGCTCGCCTTCAAGCTGCCCGCGACCGTGAGCGCCGACGACCGGGCCCGTATGCAGGTCCTCGCCATGGCGACCGCCTCCCTCTCGCAGGGCCCGGCGCTCTCCCAGGCCGGCACCGACCTGCTGCGCTCCAAGTCGCTGGACCGCAACTCCTACGACAGCGGCGACTGGTTCAACGCCATCCACTGGAACTGCGCCGACGGCAACGGCTTCGGCCGCGGACTGCCCCCGGCCGCGGACAACCAGGACAAGTGGCCGTACGCCAAGCCGCTGCTCGGCACGGTCGAGGTCGGCTGCCCGCAGATCACCGGCGCCTCGGCGGCGTACCGGGACCTGCTGAAGATCCGTACGAGCGAGCAGGACTTCTCCCTCGCCACGGCGGGGCAGGTGCAGTCCCGGCTCTCCTTCCCGCTCTCCGGCAAGGAGGAGACGCCCGGCGTGATCACCATGCTCCTCGGTGACCTCGTGGTCGTCTTCAACGCCACTCCGCGGCAGCGGGAGCAGCGGATCGAGGCGGCGGCCGGCACCGGCCACCGGCTGCATCCGGTGCAGGCGGCGGGCGCGGACCCGGTGGTGAAGGAGTCCTCGTACGCGGCGAGGACCGGCACGTTCACCGTGCCGGGCCGTACGGTCGCCGTGTTCCAGCGGACCGGCTGACGGGCGCAGGACGGCGGCAGGACGCTGACGGTCTGCGGTTAGGGTGAGCCCTGCTGTTCACGCAACGGGAGGGCTCATGCCGCAGATCACCGTCGACTACTCCGCCCGGCTCGCGGACGACTTCGACCGGCCCGCGTTCGCGCGGGCGCTGCACACCGCCGTCGTCGAGATCGCGGCCGCCAAGCCGCCGGCCTGCAAGACGCAGTTCCGCCGCGGCGAGGACACCACGGTCGGCCCCGACACCGGGGGGCACGCCGTCGTGCACGTCACCCTGGGGCTGCTCGCGGGCCGCACCGAGGAGACCAAGGCCCGCCTCACCGAGGCCGTGCTGGAACTGCTGCGGCAGCACGTGAAGCCGGGCGACGGCCTCGCCCTGCACGCCTCCGCCGAGGTCCGCGACCTGGACCCGTCGTACCGGAAGTTCGAGAGCTGAGCGACTAGGACGCCAGCCCGATGAGCCGGCCGACCAGGTCCCCGAAGGGGCCGTCGGCCGGTTCGTCGTCGAGGACGCGGCGCAGCAGGGCGCCCATCTCCTCGTCGTAGGCGGCGCTCACCGCCATCAGCGCGGCGAAGTCGTGCACGAGCTGGGTCTCCAGCTCGGCGCGCGGGATGCGGCGCCCGTCCAGCCAGATCAGCGCCGTCGACTCGGCGAGCGAGATCCAGGAGCGGACGATCAGTTCCAGGCGCGCGGGCGGATCGGTGATGCCCAGGTGCGAAAGGATCTGGACATACGCGGCCTGCCGTACGGAGTCCACGAGCGCGTTGGTCGTGGAGGAGCCGACCGCCGGACCGCCGCGCATCAGGGCCGAGAAACCGGGGCCGTGCTCGTCGACGAAGTCGAAGTAGCGGCCCATCACCCGCAGCAGCCGCGCGCCGAGCGGGCCCTCGTGCGGCTCCACGAACCGGGCCGCCAGATCGTCCGAGGCACGCTGCAACGCGGCCTCGTACAGGCTGAGTTTGCCGGGGAAGTAGTGGTAGACCAGCGGGCGCGAGATGCCCGCCGCCGACGCTATCTCGTCGATGGAGACCTCGTCGGGCGAGCGGCGGCTGAACAGATCGAGCGCGACGCCGATCAACTGCTGCCGCCGCTCCTCGACGCCCATTCTGCGGCGCACCCCGGTAGTCATACGAACACCTTACCGATCGAATCCGGCCTTCGAACGGGCCGGACCGGGCGCAGGTGTTCACATGTCCAGCACGAGCCGCGTCCCCCGGGCACGGGACACGCAGATGAGCATCGAGTCGCCGCGCTCCGAGTCGGTCAGCAGCTCGTCCCGGTGATCGATCTCGCCCTCCAGCACCTTCTGTTGGCAGGTCCCGCACCAGCCCTGCTCACAGGAGTACGGGGTGTCCGGCAGCTGCGCGCGTACGGCGGCCAGTACCGAGGTGTCCCCGTCCACGGTCAGCGTGCGCCCGCTGCGGTGCAGCTCCACCTCGAACTCCGCCTCGCCACCGGCCGTCGTACGCGGCGCGAACCGCTCCAGGTGCGGTGCGGTGCCCGCCGGGAGGCGCTCCTCGACGGCCGCCATCAGGCCCTCCGGGCCGCAGCAGTACACCGCCGTGCCCTCGGGGAGGTCCGCCAGGAAGGTGTCCAGCCCGGGACGTCCGTCCTCGTCCTCGGCGACGACGGTGACCCTCTCGTGGTCCGGGTCCAGCTTCTCGATCTCCTCCAGGAACGGCATCGAGGCCCGCGTCCGCCCGCCGTACAGCAGCCGCCACTCGGCGCCCTCCGGCAGGGCCCGCAGCATCGGCAGGACGGGCGTGATGCCGATGCCCCCGGCGACGAAGACGTAGGCGGGGGCGTCGACCAGCGGGAACCGGTTGCGCGGGCCGCGCACCTCCAGCTCCATGCCCTCCCGCACCTGCTCGTGCACCTCGCGTGAGCCGCCCCGTCCGTCCTCGACCAGCCGCGTGGCGACGGTGTACGACGAGGTGTCCTCCGGGTCCCCGCACAGCGAGTACTGCCGCACGAGACCCGACGGCAGCACCAGGTCCAGGTGGGCGCCCGGCTCCCAGCGCGGCAGGTCGTGTCCCTCCAGGCGGATGCGGACCACCCCGTCGGCTATCCGCTCGTGCGCGGTGACCGGCAGCGTCAGCGCGCGCGAGCGGGGCCGCCCGGAGACCGGCGGGTCCAGCGCGGGCATCGGCCACAGCGGCGAGGCCTGGATACGGCGCCGCAGCGCCCGGCGGACGACGAGCGCGGCACCGGCCGCGAGCACCAGGGTCATCGGCTTGGGCTTCATACGGCACCCTCCTGCGACTTCTCGGCGGCGGCGGCGACGGCGGCGGGGGAGGCGGCGAGGTAGGCCGCGGCCTGCTCGGTCGAACCCTCCTGGGACGGGTGGTAGGCACGGCTCAGATAGCGCGGTACGGAGCGGAGCACGGCGCCCGTCGAGGGCAGCAGGCCGTGCCGGCCGCGCCGGTGGAAGTCCCGGAAGGTGGCGCGGCCGTCGATGAGTGTCGGGTCGTTCTCCATGAAGTACCTGGCCCCGCGCTGCCACAGGAACACCAGCGCCGCGAACGCGGTCGCCCAGGTGCGCGCCCGCCGCGCGTAGCCCCCGTCCACGTGCAGGAACACCTCGAAGGCCACGGAGCGGTGCTCGACCTCCTCGGCGCCGTGCCAGCGCAGCAGGTCCAGCATGGTCGGGTCGGCGCCCCGCCGGTCGAGCGCGTCGGCGTTGAGGACCCAGTCGCCGAGGAACGCCGTGTAGTGCTCGATGGCCGCTATCAGCGCCACCCGCTCCATCAGCCACCATCGGCGAGGCCGGCCCGGCGGCAGGGTGCGGTCGCCGAGCAGCTTCTCGAAGAGCCAGTCGACCTGCGCGGTGTACGGCGTCGGGTCGAGCCCCTGGTCCTTGAGGTGCGGCAGCGCCTCGTCGTGCGCCTGGGAGTGCATCGCCTCCTGCCCGATGAACCCGACGACGTCCTGGCGCAGCCGCTCGTCCCGGATGTACGGCAGCACCTGCTTGTAGACGTGCACGAACCAGCGCTCCCCGGCGGGCAGCAGCAGGTGCAGCACATTGATCGTGTGCGTCGTGAACGGGTCCCCCGGCACCCAGTGCAGCGGGGTGTCCTCCCAGGCGAAGGACACCTTCCGTGCCTTGAGCGGGACATGCGTATGAGACATGGCGTCAATGTACTGACGGGTAGGGCTCCGGGGAACCCTCGCGCCGGCACTTGTTGACGCCGGTGTCAGCAGGCGTCGCCCGGCCCGGCTAGCGCAGTCCGCCGATCGTCCGGCCGTTCTCCAGGGTGCCCTTCAGCTCGGCCTGCGCGCCCTGCTCGGCCTTCGCCGTCAGCAGGTTCCCGTCGGCGGAGTCACTGATGCCGCCCGTGGCCTCGACCGACTCCGTGTCGCGGCTGCCGGCGGCGAGCAGGTACCAGTGCCCGCTCCCCGACTTCCACAGCACCCCGGCCAGCACATGCGGGTCGCGCTCGCCGCAGGCCGGCACGCCCTGTGCCTTCGCCGCCACCGCGCCCTGCGCCCCGCCCGGCGTCCGGAACTGGGCCAGCACCCGCGCCCCGTCGCCCCGCCAGGTCTCCGCCCGGGTGCACACCCACGCGGCCGACCCGCTGGAATCGGGCAGCGGCTGCGTCGCGAACTCCCAGGCGTTCACCGAGCGCACGCCCTGCCCCCGCACCGCGCCCAGCGAGCAGGCGTACGGCGCCCAGGTGCCCAGCGCCTCGGCACCGGAGGCGTCCTTCGCCGAGCCGGGGCGCCCGGTGGTGAGGCGGGCCGGGACCAGTTCGCCGAGGTCGGTCACCAGGCGGGTGTCCGAGCCGTCGGTCAGCGCCAGCACGTCCCAGGACGCGCACGCCCCCGACCGCTGCTGCACGGGGCTGGCCACCGGCGAGGTCACACCGTCGGTCAGCGTCAGGTCCCGGGCACCGGCGTCCGGGTCGGTGAGGTCCCGCCCGGCCGCCTTCGTCACCCAGGGCGCCGTCAGATAGCGGACGTTGCCGTCGGCCCGGCCCAGGACCACGGCGTTCGCCTCGGCCCGGCCGGCGCCGTCGGTGCGCGCGAAGTCCAGGGCGGCCCCGGCCGTGCCGTCCTTCGGTTCGGCGTACCGGGCGATGCGCAGACCGTCGTGCAGGATCACCACGCGCGCGTTGTCGACGGTCCCGGCGTAGAGCAGCTGGGGAGGGCCGGACGGGCCGCCGGTCGGGGTGCCCGGTGTCGCCGAGACCCCCACCCCCTCGCCGGGCCGGGCCCAGACGGCGAGGGCGCGCCGCAGCAGCTCCTCGTCGCCGGTGAGATCACCGCGGGCCGGCCACACCGAGAAGTCGGTACGCGCGGACGTCTCCCACGCGGCGGGGGCGACCTTCGTGAGCTTGGCGGGGTCGAGGGCGGCCTGCGCGGCCGGGTTCCGCGCGTACGGCGGGGCGGCGGCGCCGTCCGGCCCCCAGCCGTCACCGGGCAGACCCAGCAGCGCCCCGCACACCACCAGGGCCGCCCCGGCGACCAGCGCCGCCCTCGTGTGCTGCCGGCGGCGCATCAGATCGGTCGGCCGGGCCTGCAGTGAGCAGGGATCGAACTCGGGGGAGCCGAGCAGCGCGTACTGGCCGGGCACCTCGTCGGCCTCCCGCAGCGCGGCGTCCGCGTCGGCCACCCCGGCGGCCCCGAGCAACTGCCGTACGTCGTCGTCGGGGAGCTTCTCCAGGCCCCGCAGGACGTACGCCGCCCGGCCCGGCGCGGTAAGGGCGGAGAGCCGCTGGTCGAGGGCGAGTTCGTCGGCGCCGCCGGAACGCGGGAAGAGCTTGAGCCCCCGCACCTGCGGCAGCAGCGGCGGCAGCTGGGAGCGCTTCGGCCACGCGCGCCGCCTGAGCGGAAGGCCCGCCTCCAGTGCCGTACGGATGACCCGGAGACGCACCAGGGCATAGCCGGGGTCGACGCCGCGGCCGGTCGACTGGGCCGGGATCACGGGTGCCGTCGTCCGGTTCCGGGGCAGCGCGCGCTGGGTGAGGGCGTGCGCGGTCAGGACGCGGCGGCCCCGGCCGAGACGCGGCGGCAGCACCATGTAGGCGAGCCGGACCAGGCGCGGATAGTGCTCGACGAGCGCGGCCTCGGCCTGCTCGACGTCGACGACCGGGTCGGCCGAGGAGGCTGAGGACGGTGCGGGGCGCGGGGCGACATCCTGTGACTGCACGTTCAGCAGAACGAGCGAATCGGTGGTTGGTCACCGTGCCCGGGTCAGTCCTCGGGCTCCACCAGCATGCGCGCGTAGGCGGCCGTCGAACGCTGGTAGCGCGGCAGATGGGGCGCGAGCGCGCCGAGCACCAGCGCCAGGCCCTCACGGTCACGGCCCATGCTCGACAGACAGAGCGCCAGGACGGCACGTACCGCGTCGTCCAACTCGTCCGAAGGCGCGAGCAGTTCGGGCGACAGCAGCTTGACGCCCTCCTCCGGGTGCCCGGTGTTCCGCAGGGAGCTGGAGAGCTGGATCTTCGCCCGGCGGCCCTTGTAGCCGCTGACCTCCCCCAGACCGCGCGCCAGCGCCTCGCGGTACAGCGGCACGGCACGGTCGGAGTGGCCCGTGGAGTCCCAGGCGCAGGCCCGCTCGAACAGGCCGAGGGGACTGTCCGCGGGCAACTCGTCGGCGAGGGCGTCGATCACCGCGCGGAAATCGGCGGCGTCGTCTTCGGCGTAGCCGTCGAACGTCGCCCACGCGGCTGTCACTCGGTCTTCCCAGTCCTGGTCCACGGCGCCACTCTCGCACGGGCGTGCTCGGGGCACCAGGATCGCTGAATACTTCGCGCCCCGCGGCCGTATCGATGACGAGAGCCCTCGCCGGGGCTCCGTGCGGCATGTCGCCGGAACGGACCGGAGGAACACATGAGGCTGACCCGACCGATGCTCGCGCTGGCCGGAGCGGCGGCGGTACTGGCGCTGACCGGCTGCGGATCCGACGGGGACGGCGAGGCGGCCGTGCCCGAGACGGCCACCGGCAGCCTGGAGCACCTGGCCGCCGAGGTGAAGTGCGCCCCGAACATGCAGACCGACGCCGACACCATCCGCCAGGCGCTCTGCGAGAAGGGCGACGAGAAGTACGTCCTCGCCACCTTCTCCACCGACCGCGGCCAGCGCGAGTGGATCAACACGGCCAAGGACTACGGCGGTTACTACCTCGTCGGCCGCAAGTGGGTGGCCGTCGGCCACGAGGACGTCGTGGCGGACCTGCGCGGGCGGCTCGGCGGAACCCTGGAGCAGGGCACGCAACACGGCGGCGGCGCGCACTCGGCCGGCGACGGCGAGAGCGGCGGGCACGGTGGTCACGGCGGCTGACCGGAGGCCGGGACGGCGAAGAGGGCCGGTGACGGGTTTCCGTCACCGGCCCTCTCAGTGGGGCGCCGCGTGGACTACTGGCAGTCCTCGCCGCTGTTGATGCAGTCGACCACCTCGTTCATCAGGTCGTCGTCCATGACGTTGATGAAGTCGTTGTGATCGGTGATCGGCTTGTGCAACTGCTCGGGGAAGCCGTCCACGGCGTACGGGTTCCGCACCTGACCGTTCTCGACGGTCGGGGTGGGCACGTCGTACACCAGACGGACCTGCAGCTGGGGAATGGCCTGGAAGCCGTTCGGGCAGCTGCCGTCCTGCTGGACGAAGGCCACGTGGTCGCGGTGGTTGGCGCTGTCGATGTTCTGGCCGTCCCAGCAGCTCTGGAAGTTGGACGTGCGCACGACCTGGCTGCCCTCCGGGCAGAGCACGTACTTGTCCGTCACCTGCCGGTCCTCGAAGCCGGTACAGCTGAACGAGCTGTTGGCGTTGGCGACACCGTTGGTGAAGGCCTTGGCGTCACCGGTGATGATGCGCAGGAACCTGGGCATCGCGACGACGTCGCTCCGCTTGTTGCCCACGAACTTGATCTCCGCCTGTGCGGCCTTGAGGATCTTGCCGACGTTGCCCTCGGCGCCACCGCCCAGGTCGCCCGCGTCGAACTCCTGGGTGCCGTCCTGGAGACGGAGCACCGGCCAGTAGTAGGTGGACTTGTCGCCCTGGTTCTGGCACGACGTCTCGGCGCCCGCCAGGTCCTCGTCGCTGGAGAACGCGTCGTTGTCCTGGTTGCCGACGTAGTCGTGCGTGTGGTGCGCGCCGTTGTCGACGCCCGGGGCGACGATCAGGTTGTCGCTGTTGAACAGGTTGTTCTCGTTGACACCGCAGTCAGTGGTGAAGGAACCCGTGGACCCGTCCTCCCCGTTGGCGGCCAGCCCGTTCTCCAGGTCCCGGGAGTTGGGCTGGACGTCGTTGATGTCGACGAAGTCATCGGCGAAGGGACCCGCGGCCCCGTTGCCGTTGTCGCCCTGGTTCTGGCCTTGGTCCTGGCCGTTGTCCTGGCCACCGTTGTTCTGGCCGTCCTGGCCGTCCTGGCCGTTGCCGCCGTCGCCGCCGTTGGGCTGGTCGGCCACCATTCCCTTGCACTCGGCGAAGCGGTCCAGCCCGTCGGGAGCACTGCCCCCGACCCGCCGGATGTTGATCCCGATGCGGTCGAGGGCCGCGGTCCGCTTGGACTTCAGCGGACCGAGAATCGCGTTCTGGACGAACCCGGCGTCTCCCGCCTGGTCCCGGCGGGTCGACGCGAGGCGGGCGTACGCCTCGGTGATCTGCTTGTCGAGCTTGGCCAGCTCCTGGTCGACACCGGCGCGTGCGCCCTTCGGCACGTTCCGCAGGTTCTGCCCGACGTCGGGGCACTGGATCGTGGCGATCTGGGCACCCGCGGACCTGGTCCGGTCGTGTCGCGGATTCTCCTCGTGCGCCGAGGCGTAGAAGTTGGCCCAGACCAGCCCGCCCCCGCCGACCGCCAGGGCCGCCGCCCCGGCTACGACCTTGGTGGCCAGTGGCGTACGGCGTTTTCTTGTGTTGCGTCCCATGGAACTCCTCTGACTTCCTTGCGGGGCATCGAGGGCGCCCGACAGGAGTGAAGCGGCTCCCTTCCATACGGAGGCCGTCCCAGGGGTGTTCACTCGTCTCGGAAATTGCTGGGTCCTGTGGGACGGGTGGGATCGGCGACCCGGTCAGCGGCCGCGGTCCAGATACGCCAGAACGGCCAGTACCCGACGGTTGTCGTCGTCCGAGACCTCAAGGCTCAGCTTGGCGAAGATGTTCGCCGTGTGTTTCGCGATCGCCCGCTCCGTCACGACGAGCTTGCCGGCGATCGCCGCGTTGGTCCTCCCTTGCGCCATCAGCTCCAGCACCTCCAGCTCCCGGGGCGTCAGCCGCTCCAGCGGCCGGTCCTCCGCCGCACGCCGGCTGAGCAGTTGCTGGATGACCTGCGGGTCCATCGCCGTACCGCCCGCCGCGACCCGCCGTACGGCGTCCACGAACCGCTCCGCGTCGAAGACCCGGTCCTTGAGCAGGTACCCCACCCCGCCGCTGCCGTCGGCGAGCAGCTCACGTGCGTACAACTGCTCCACGTGCTGGGACAGGACCAGGACCGGCAGCCCCGGCCGCTCGCGGCGTGCCTCCAGCGCGCACTGCAGCCCCTCGTCGGTCAGCGTGGGCGGCAGGCGTACGTCGACCACGGCGACGTCCGGCTCCAGTTCGGCCAGCGCCCGGGACAGCTCGGGGCCGGTCTCGACGGCCGCGACGATCTCGAAGCCGTGGGCCTCCAGGAGCCGGACCAGTCCGTCCCGCAGCAGGAACAGGTCTTCGGCTAGGACAACGCGCAAGGGATCTCCATGGTGACCATGGTGGGGCCGCCGACGGGCGAGCTGACGGCCAGGACGCCGTCGAATGTACCGAGTCGGCGTTCCACCCCGGCCAGGCCCGACCCCGCGCCGGTCACCGCGCCGCCCTTGCCGTTGTCGGTGACGGCGATGCGCAGATGCCCCTCGGTGTGGTGCACGTCGATCCAGATCCGGTCGGCGCCGGAGTGCTTCACGGCGTTGGTGAGGATCTCGCTGACCGCGAAGTATCCGGCCGCCTCCACGGGCGCCTCCGCGCGGCCGGGCAGGTCGACCTCGACCTCGACGGTGACGGGCAACCGCAGTGCCAGGGCCCGTACGGCGTCGCCCAGGCCGCGTTCGGCGAGCACCGGCGGGTGGATGCCGCGTACGAGTTCGCGCAGTTCGGTCAGGGCGTCGGCGGAGGACTGACGGGCCTGTGCGAGCAGTTCGCGGGCCTTCTCCGGGTTCTTCTCCAGCAGTGCCTCGATGGTGCCCAGGTCCATGCCCATGGCGACCAGCCGGGCCTGCGCCCCGTCGTGCAGGTCGCGCTCGATGCGGCGCAGTTCGGCGGCGGAGGTGTCCACGGCGTCACGGCGGGTCTCGGTCAGTACGCGTACCCGCTCGGCGAGCCGGCCCTGGCCGGAGCCGAGGATCGCGCCGGTGAGCCGGAAGTGGGCGTGCAGCAGGCGAGGGGTGAGCCAGAGGGCGGCGAGGAGGAGCCCGGCGCCGAGGCCCGCGGCGTAGAAGGCCGAGGTCTGGTCGGTGACCCGGACGAAGCCGTACCAGTACCCGTCGGGCAGGACCCGCCACAGCCCGGCCGCGATCGCGAACCCCTCCAACGGGTACAGCGGCAGCACGAAGGCCAGCAGCGCGGTGGTGAAGCCCGCCGTCATGTCGACCGGCAGCCACAGGAAGTCCCGCCAGGTCGCCGGGTCACCGAGCATCCCGAAGGTGCGCGCCCACGGATTGGCGTTCTCGGGCAGCGGCCGGTACGCCCGCTGGATCCGCACCCCGCCCCACTCGGCGGCGAGCAGCCGGCGCCGGTCGGCGAACGCCCGCACGCCCGTGAGCACCCACGGAGTGGTGACGAGGCCGATGCCGATCGGGACGAGGGCGATCGAGACGAGGGTCAGGCTGAAGCACAGCACCGAGCCGATCAGGGAGATCAGTGCGAGTGCGAGTCCCCGCACGGCCGCCAGTGCCACGTTCCGCGTCCGTGTCGTCCGGACGGGGTGCCGGTGCCGGTCGTCGCTCTTCGTCTCGATGTTCATGCCGTCAGTCTTCCGGAGGCGTCGGTGCGGGGCACTGGGCCCGGCCCCCCGGTCAGGGGGTGGTGCCAGGTACACCCTCGCCGGGCCGGCCGCCGTCGGCCGCGAGCACCTTCGCCTCCGTCTCCGGGTCCAGGCCGACCGGCGGCCGGTCCGGGCGCCGGGGCGCCGTGCCGCCGATGCTCCGCAGCCAGGCCCAGGTGTCGGTGACGGTGGCGCCGACCGGCCGACAGCGCAGGCCCGTCGCCAGCGCCCGGGACACGTCCGCGCTGTGCAGGGCGTCGTGCAGGTCGCTGCCGGGCGGTGTCCACACGGGCAGTTGCCCCCACGGCTCGATGCCGGCGGCGAGGACGGTTTCGGGGGCGGTCCAGCGCAGTTCGGGCGTGCTGCCCGTGGCCGTCGCGCAGGCGTCGAGCAGGGCACCCATGGTGGTGTGCCCCGGCGGGGAGACCAGGTTGTACGGTCCGCTCAGCTCCTGCTCGACCGCTCCGAGGGCCCAGTCGGCGAGGTCGCGGACGTCGACGTACTGGAGGGGGAGGTCCCGTGGGCCCGGCGCGAGCACCGGCCCGCCGCGTGCGACGCGGTTCAGCCACCAAGGCAGCCGCCCGATGTTCTCGTACGGGCCGAGGATCAGCCCGGCCCTGACGAGTACCGAGCGGTCCGCGCCGAAGGCGTCCAGGACGGCCAGCTCGGCGCCCCGCTTGTCCCGGGCGTAGTCGGTCTGACCGGCGTCCGCCGAGGCGCCGTCGACGAGCGGGGCGTCCTCGGTGTACCCGGCGGGCGGGGCCCAGGCGTACACCGAGCAGCTCGACACGTACACGTACCGGCCGGCGCGGCCCCGCAGCAGCCGCGCCGCGTCCCGCACGGCGCCGGGCGCCGCCGACCAGGTGTCGACGACGGCGTCCCACGTGCCGTCCGACAGGGCGGTGAGCCCGTCGGGCTCGGTGCGGTCGCCGTGCAGCGACCGCACCCCGGGCGGCGCCGCGTGCCGGCCTCGGTGGAAGACGGTCACCTCCCAGCCGCGTCCGAGCGCCGCCTCCACCACGGCCCGCCCCACGAACTCCGTACCGCCCAGCACCAGTAGCCTCATGCGGATCACTGTGCCCGGCGCTGTGGCCGGAGGGAACACCGGTCTGCCGTCAGCAGAGGCGGCGGCGGTTCAGCGTCCGGTGGGCGGCGTGTACTTGTGACCGACGCGGCGCACGGTCTGGATCGTCCGCCGGTGTTCGGCGCCCAGCTTGCGGCGCAGCCGGGCGACGCTGCACGTCGACGGTGCGGCCGTCGCCGACGTGTCCGTACCTCCACACGGTGGTGACCAGCCGGTCTCGGGTGTGCACCCGGTGGGGGTGCGCGACGAGGTGCGCGAGCAGTTCGGGCGACAGGAGGTCCGCGATGTCCACCACCTCGTCCCGGTCGACGGCACGCAACCGGTGCCGGGAAGCGCCGGATCCGGCGAGGGCGGTGGCAGGACTGGGGGAGTCGAGGGGGACGGTGGTCAGGGAACGGGTGGTCGCCATGAGACGTCAGCTCTTTCGCGCGAGAGGTTCGTCGGGAGGGGCGACGGGCGCGAGTCGGTGATCGGGCGCGTCGCGGAGACGTACGTCGTGCGCGCCGGCCGAAGGCCCGGGTGTACGGCTTCTAGCGGGCCGGCGCGGTCGTCGCGCGGCAACACACCCGGTCGAAGTCGTCGTGCTGACGGGACGGCCAGAAGGGCTCGAGGTTGTGGCGACCCGTCGCTGCGATCTTCCGGAAGCCGACCATGGGCCCATGGAAGCGGAGACCGGCCCACCGCAGGAGGCCCCTCTCACTGCGTGGACGCCGCTCCTGGCGTGGGGCCGACGCCGTACCGGTCATCCCACCAGGCGTTTGCGCCAGTCCAGCGGTGTCACGGTGATGGCCTTGCCCGGATCGCCGTTCCACTCCGTGGAGAGTCCGGCTGCCGTGCAGGCCGCCACGACCTCGTGGCCGACCGCGGTGGTCGTGTCCTCCAAGCCGTCGAAACCGCCGTAGTGCAGGGCGAGTCCGTACCCTTCGGCCGCGCCCTCCGTGCTCTGCTGGTGGAAGAAGACGAAGCCCCGTGCTCCCTCGCGCTCGGCGCCTATCTCGGTCGTGCCGCAGCCGCGGCAGCAGGTGAAGTTCTCCCGGGCGGTGACGCCGGCGGCCTCCAGGGTCCCGAAGGCCCGGGTGAGCCGGTCGGGGTCGGTGGTCCCGTCGCCCCACGCCTCCTGCTCCGCCAGCCGCTCCAGCCACAGCCGGTCCACGAGCCGCCGTGCCTGGTCCTTCGACACCGGCCGTTCGCCGTGCTCGCCGCCGACCAGGTGATCCTCGGCGATCTCGGCCAGGGCCGGCCGGCTGTCGTAACCGCAGCGCAGCCGCTCCCGCACCCGCTGCTCGACCTTCTCCCGGACGTCGTCCGGCAGTTCCGGGATCTCCTCCCGCGGCCCGGGATCGATCGGCTCCCATGCGACGCCGGTGTCCCAGCCGGGCCGCTCGCGCGCCCAGCCGGTCAGGAGGTCCGCCACCCGGCCGGGGTCATCGAGATCCGTCCCGAAGAAGAGGTGCTCGGCGGCCCGGTACTCCAGCCGGTAGTCCCCGCCTTCCTCGTGCCACACCTGTGCGAACACGTCAGGGATGTCCGGTATCCGCTGGACGACCAGGAACCGGTCGCCGGTACCGCCGATCCGCGTCACCAGCTCGCGCAGCCGGGCCGCCGGAACGCGTGCGTGCGTCTGCCGGTTCTCCGTCTCGACCTTGATGGCGAGGTCTCCGTCGGTCTCCATGCCCCCACAGTGCCATGCACCACCGACAACGCGATCGCGCGGTTCCCGGGGCAGCGCGAAGGGGCGCCCACCGTCGCGGTGGACGCCCCTCCGGGCGAAGCGGGGGCGGGGCGGATCAGACCTGGCCGGCCTTCTCCAGCGCCGTGCAGCAGGTGTCCACCAGCAGGCGGGTCACCACGTACGGGTCGACGTTGGCGTTCGGACGGCGGTCCTCGATGTAGCCCTTGCCGTCCTTCTCGACCTGCCACGGGATGCGGACCGAGGCACCGCGGTCGGAGACTCCGTAGGAGTACTCGTTCCACGGGGCGGTCTCGTGCAGGCCGGTGAGGCGGTCGTCGATGCCGGCGCCGTAGTTCTTGACGTGGTCGAGCGGCTTGGAGCCCTCGCCGAGCGACTCGCAGGCGGTGATGATCGCGTCGTAGCCCTCGCGCATCGCCTTGGTGGAGAAGTTGGTGTGCGCGCCCGCGCCGTTCCAGTCGCCCTTGACCGGCTTGGGGTCGAGGGTGGCGGAGACCTCGAAGTCCTCGGCCGTGCGGTAGAGCAGCCAGCGGGCCACCCACAGCTGGTCGGAGACCTCCAGCGGCGCCAGCGGGCCGACCTGGAACTCCCACTGTCCCGGCATGACCTCGGCGTTGATGCCGGAGATGCCGAGACCGGCCTTCAGGCAGTTCTCCAGGTGCGCCTCGACGACGTCACGGCCGAAGATCTCGTCCGAGCCGACACCGCAGTAGTAGCCGCCCTGCGCGGCCGGGAAGCCGCCCTCGGGGAAGCCGAGCGGGCGGGCGCCCTTGAAGAAGGTGTACTCCTGCTCGATGCCGAAGATCGGCTCCTGCGCGGCGAAGCGCTCGGACAGCTCGGCCAGCGCGGCGCGGGTGTTGCTCGGGTGCGGCGTCATGTCCGTGTCCAGGACCTCGCACAGCACCAGGATGTCGTCGCCGCCGCGGAGCGGGTCGGGGCAGGAGAAGACCGGCCTGAGCACGCAGTCCGAGGAGCTGCCCTCGGCCTGGTTGGTGGAGGAGCCGTCGAAGCCCCAGATCGGCAGGGCGTCCAGGCCCGCGGGGGCGTCCGTGATGATCTTCGTCTTGGAACGGAGTTTGGCCGTCGGCTCGGTGCCGTCGATCCAGATGTACTCAGCCTTGAAGGTCACGGGGCCACATCCTTCGGGGTGGGTCTGGGCGCATTCGCGGGTGCTGCGGCGCTGCGGCACTGGGCGCCGCGTCTACTGCCGTGCAGCGTGTCAACAGGCGATTTCCCGTCCGTTGCCCGTATGTGAACCCCGTGTTACCGGGGGTCGGTGTGGCGCGTATCTCAAGATGCCCGCCCGCCCTCGGCCGCCGCCTCCCGTACGCCGGTCGGGAAGGAGGCGATTGCCTTCAACTCCCGCTCGTCCCGCACCCGCCGCACACGCCGGCCGGCGACCGCCACCCCCGTACGGTCGCCGACCGCGCCGACCGCGCCGGCTGCGGCGCCTGGATCGCCCTGCACCACGCCCCGCACGCGCCCGACCGGGCACGCCGCCTGTTCCTCCTGGACCCGGCCCAGTGCTTCGCCCGGTTCAAGGCGGCCTACCTGCCGCGCATCCCGAACTGGGCCGCCGCCTCCGGGACTCCCACGCTCCGTCAGGCGGCTGAGCCTCAGCCCACCTTCTCGATCAACGCCCGCCGGATCAGGAACTTGCCCTGCTCCCGGACCTGTTCGAACGCCGAGTTGTTGAGCAGTACGCAGCTTCCCGAGACGGAATCGACCTCCACCGTCGTGGACTTGTCGTTGTCGAGGTTGGTCACCTTGAGTCTGGTGCCCACCGGGAACTCGTTGCTGGACGCGGCAGGGGCGCCGCCTTCGCCGGAGACGGTGACGGTGGAGCCGTCGCATACCTGCTCACCGGCCTGCGCGGCACCTCCGGCCTGGTCCCCAACCTGGTCCTCGGCCTCCTGCCCTGTTTCCCGGCCGGCCTCCTGCCCGGTGTCCTGGCCTGCTTCCTGGCCGTCCTGCGGCGGCTGCGGGGCCTGGGAGTCCTGAGCCGACTCCCCGACCGCGCACCCGGAGGCCTCCTGCTTGCGTCCGATCTCCGCGATGACCGCCTCGCGGTTGGCGATCCGGGCCTCCGACTGGGCGTCGGGATCGGCCCGCTGACCCTCGATGAAGCGCTGGTTGTTGCCGAGCGCGGTGGCCAGGCCCTGGCAGACAGAGGAGTCCTGGGCGGCCTTCGTCCGGGCGTTCTGGCCGGCCTCCGAGGCGTTCGAGGCGTTCGCCGCCACGAACGCCCCACCGCCGGCCACCGCCGCCGCGCTGACCAGCAGCGCGATCTTCTTCTTCGTGCCGAGAGTTCTCCTGCGCGACATGCGCGCCTCCAAAAGAGGTAGGGGAGCGTACGCCGCTATGTACGAGATACCGAACGCAGTTGCTCAGCGGTCGGATCGATGCGCACAGGTAACCTGCGTCACACCCCGCCCTGTTCGTACGCCACCACGTGGTCGTTGACGTACTGGAGCAGGCCCTCCGTCTGCCGGGTGAGCTCCGCCTCCCCGGTCTCCGACCCGTCGCCCCACTGGCCGTTCGCGAACACCACCGACCGTACGGTCATCAGCCGCTTGAACACGCCGGCCGACCCGGGCGGCACCGTCGGCAGCCCCGCCTCGGGCGGCGGGTCGAGCGAGATCGTCTGGTACGTCACCGGATCCATGGCGGCCATCGCGAAGACCGACCCGGCGTCCTCCGCGCGCGCGAAGCTCGCCACGGTCACGCTCACCTGCGAGCGCCGCTCGGCGTCCGTGAACAGGGCCGCGGTGAGCCGCAGGCAGCCCTCGCCCTGCTCGATCAGGGCCGCGAGCCGCGGTGACGTGCCCTGGGCGCACTCGGTGGTCGTGGCCAGGTCGACGCGCTTGTACCGGGAGCCGTCGGACAGCCGCACGTTCGTCTCCGGGAAGGCCTGCTCCGGGCGCACGACCGGGCGGGCGAGCAGCGAGGGCAGGGCGGCGGTGACGGAGGGATCGGCGGCGGCCGTGGCGGTCGCGGGGGCGGGCGGCGGCCCGGCTGCCCGGTCGTCACCGTCGCCGTCGCCCGTGTACATCAGGGTGCCGGCAACGACGGCCGCGACGAGGACGCCGCCGGTCGCCGCGAGAACCGCCGTCCGGGTGCGGCGGCGTCTGCGTATGCGGTGCTGCTCGGCCGTCCAGGGCGCCGCCGCGGCTGCCGCGGGGCCGTACGGGCCGTACCGAGCGTGCTGCCCGTGCTGAGCGTGTTGCCCGTGCTGCTCGTAGGGTCCGTGCTGCCCGTACGGTCCGTGCTGCTTTTCTTGATCATCGTGGGTCATGGCGGCGCAGGGTAACAGCGCGGACAGCTCTGAGTCCCGGCGCCCGACAAGGCGTTTCCTAACGGGACAAAGCGTCCCGGACCGCCTCATCGGTGCGGCCCACGACGGCCGTTCCGTCGTCCGCCGTGATGATCGGGCGCTGGATCAGCTTCGGGTGCTCGGCGAGCGCCGTGACCCAGCGGTCGCGTGACGCCGCGTCACGGGGCCAGTCCTTCAGGCCCAGTTCCTTGGCCGCGGCCTCCTGGGTGCGCGTGATGTCCCACGGTTCCAGACCGAGACGGGTGAGCACCTCGCGGATCTCGTCCTCGCTCGGCACGTCCTCCAGATAGCGGCGGACGGTGTAGTCGGCACCCTCGGCGTCGAGGAGGCTGACCGCGCTGCGGCACTTCGAACAGGCCGGGTTGATCCAGATCTCCATGCCGACACGGTAGCCCGAGGGTCCCGAGGGTGCGGAAAACCCGTTCACCCCGTGCGCCACAGTGACCCCGAAAGCCCTTGTGGCCAGGGGCTTTTGTCAGTGGTGGGCGGTAAAATAGAAGCAGTGTTCGAGGGTGTCGCCGGGAGGTCCGGACGGCGCCCTGACCGCGACAGGAGGATGCCCGTGCCCGCTGCCGCACTGAAGCCGAAGCCGTTGCCCACCCAGTCCACCGCCAAGCGGCCCGTCCTGCTCGACCTGCCCTACGAACCCGTGGAGAAGCGTCCGCTACCGGCGGGCCGCCCCCGCGAGTGGTACGTCACGCACAACCGCCGGCTCAAGGCGATGCGGCTCGCCATCGCCCTGCTCGACTCCGGCGTCTACCTGCCGAACCAGGCGCGCAACGAGAGGATACGGAGCGCCGCGGAGACGATCGGCGTCCACCCGCCGTCGGACACGACGTGCCACATGGTGCGGGCGCTGATGCGGTACTCGCGGTGAGTGGTGGCGCCGGGTGCCGTTGGTCTTCGGCGTCCGGCGCCGCTGTCGCCGTCCCCGGGGTCTGCCGCTCCCGGACCCCCGGTCGGCCTGAACGGCCTCGTCCTCGAACGCCGGACGAGCTGAGATATCCGGCCCGGCGCCGAAGTGCTGACCGGCGTCGAAGTGCCACCCGGCGCCGTATGAGCGTGCTCACGCCGACAACTCCCGCTCCAACGGCGTCCGGAACCGCGGAGTCACCCGTGTCGGTCCCACCCAGGCCGCCAGCCGCTCCGCCTCCGCCGCGATCGAGGCCGCCGCCTCACGGCCGGTCCCCTCGCTGCCGATTCCCTCGCCGTCCAGCACCCGCCAGACGATCTCACCGTCGGCCCGCTGGGCCCAGCCGCCGATCACGCGGCCGTTCCACCACACCGTCGGCCCCACGTTGCCACTGCGGTCGAACAGCATCGGCCACAGCTCGGGCGCGAGGTACCAGTCCCGCTGCCGCCAGCCCATCGCCGTCGGGTCCAGGGCGGGCAGCAGCGCCGCCCACGGTTCCGCGGGCCCGGCGACCGGACCGGCGTCACCGGCGACGACGTACCCCGTGCCCTCGTCCAGGGACACCGCCTCCGCGCCGATCGCGGCCAGCGCCCGGCGCACCTCCGTCACGCGCCACCCCGTCCACCACTTCAGGTCCTCCTCGGTCGCCGGCCCGCACGCCGCCAGCCACCGCCGCAGCAGCTCCGCCTGTGCCTCGGCCGGGTCCAGCTGGGGATGCTCGGGCGCCGGCGCCCAGCGGAACTGGCTGGACGTCCAGGAGCCCAGTGGCCGGCCCCGGACGACCTTCCCCTCCACGCCCAGCACCCTCAGGAGCCGGGTGGAGACGGTGTGCACGCCCTCGTAGCTCTTCCCGGCCGCGTACACGAACTGCTCCTTCAGGCGCGGTTCGTCCCGGGCCAGTTCGGTCGCCGTCGCCTGGCCGCGCCGGGCCAGCGCGGCCAGGGTCGACTCCTCGACCTCGGTCAGCCAGGCCGCGTCCGGGGCTCCGGCCTCCGCCATGTTCCTGAGCAGCGTGGCCCGCTCCCTGGCGGCGACGGTGAGGCCGGTCGAGGCGTGCACGACCGCGGTCAGCTCCATCGGGAACACGAACACGGTGTGCCGCATGCCGTGCATGCGGACCAGCGTCCCGTCCTCGTACAGCGCCCGCTCCGTCCCGCCCACGGTCCTCGCCGCGTCCGCGAGCCGTGCGCCGACGGCCAGGTGCACGGTCGCGGGGTCCGTGCCGTGCAGTGCGACCAGCGAACCGGCGACCTCCTCCGGGCTCCCCGCCCGGGACGGTCCCGCCAGCCGCTGCCGCAGCGCGAGCCGGTCCCGCCGCTCCGCCGCCCCGATGTGCCGCCGCCCGTCGCCCATACCGGCCTCCACCCGCCCGTAGCGTCCTCGGTACGGCCATCCTGCCCGACGCCACTGACAGTCCCGGGCCGGACGGCCCGGTGAACGGTCTACCGATTGAACGATCTAGTAGGACGCCCGGAAGTTGGCGTACCCGAACAGGACGATCACCGCGGCCACGCAGCCCAGCACCACCGCCGTGGACACCCACGACGACCGGCGTCCGGAGCCCACGTGCTCGGGGTCGGCGCGGAAGGGGACCGGCCCGGGCGGGTTCTCCTTCCAGCGCGCGGCGAGCATCCGGGCGCGTGCGGAGGGTTCCTTGTGCTCGGCACCGTCCGCCCACTTGATGTCGAACTCGCGTTCCTCGTCCCGATCGGACATGTCCGGTCCCTCTCCCCGTCCCCCGACTCGAACAACCGTGTCAGTGAACATGATCCCGGCCCTCGTTCCCTCTGTGAAGCTTTTCGGCCAACGGGCCAACGGGCCAACGGGCCAACGGGCCAACGGGCCGGCGGGCCGGCGGGCCGACGACGGCGCCCCCGCCCCTGACGAGCAGGAGACGGGGGCGCCGGACGACCCGGGACGACCCGGGCGTCGATCACACGTCGAAGTACATCTCGAACTCGTGCGGGTGCGGACGCAGCTGCAGCGGCGCGATCTCGTTCGCGCGCTTGAAGTCGATCCACGTCTCGATCAGGTCCGGCGTGAAGACGTCGCCCTGGAGGAGGAACTCGTGGTCGGCCTCCAGGCGGTCCAGGACCGCGCCCAGCGAGGTCGGGACCTGCGCCACGTTCGCGTGCTCCTCGGGAGCCAGCTCGTAGAGGTCCTTGTCGATCGGCTCGGCCGGCTCGATCTTGTTCTTGATGCCGTCCAGGCCCGCGAGCAGCAGGGCGGAGAAGGCCAGGTACGGGTTGCCGGAGGCGTCCGGCGCGCGGAACTCGACGCGCTTGGCCTTCGGGTTCGAGCCCGTGATCGGGATACGCATCGCGGCCGAGCGGTTGCGCTGCGAGTACACCAGGTTCACCGGCGCCTCGAAGCCCGGCACCAGGCGGTGGTAGGAGTTCACCGTCGGGTTGGTGAAGGCCAGCAGCGACGGGGCGTGCTTGAGGATGCCGCCGATGTAGTAGCGGGCCATGTCCGACAGGCCGGCGTAGCCCTGCTCGTCGTAGAAGAGCGGGGAGCCGCCCGACCAGAGCGACTGGTGGACGTGCATGCCCGAGCCGTTGTCACCGAAGATCGGCTTCGGCATGAAGGTCGCCGTCTTGCCGTTCTTCCAGGCCACGTTCTTCACGATGTACTTGAAGAGCTGGAGGTCGTCGGCGGCGGCGAGCAGCGTGTTGAACTTGTAGTTGATCTCGGCCTGGCCGGCGGTGCCCACCTCGTGGTGCTGGCGCTCGACCTGGAGGCCGGACCGCTCCAGCTCCAGGGAGATCTCGGCACGCAGGTCGGCGAAGTGGTCGACCGGCGGGACCGGGAAGTAGCCGCCCTTGTAGCGGACCTTGTAACCGCGGTTGTCCTCCAGGGCACCGGTGTTCCAGGCGCCGGCCTCGGAGTCGATGTGGTAGAAGGACTCGTTCGCGCTGGTGGCGAAGCGGACGGAGTCGAAGACGTAGAACTCCGCCTCCGGGCCGAAGAACGCCGTGTCGGCGATGCCCGTGGAGGCGAGGTAGGCCTCGGCCTTCTTCGCCACGTTCCGCGGGTCGCGGGAGTACTGCTCGCCCGTGATCGGGTCGTGGATGAAGAAGTTGATGTTGAGGGTCTTGTCCCGGCGGAACGGGTCGACGCGCGCGGTGGACAGGTCGGGGCGCAGGGACATGTCCGACTCGTGGATGGCCTGGAAGCCGCGGATCGAGGAGCCGTCGAAGGCCTGCTCGTCGTCGGGGTCGAACGCCGCGGCGGGCAACGTGAAGTGCTGCATGACGCCCGGCAGGTCGCAGAACCGGACGTCGACGAACTTGACGTCCTCGTCTGCGATGTACTTCTTGACGTCGTCGGCGTTCTGGAACATCCAGCTCCTCCTACTCCCGACCGTCCCGCCGGGGTGGTAGATCGTTCGTGCGGCCAGTGCGGGTGGCACACGCTTCCTCGACCCTAGGGACGGGTGATTTCTCGGGCGTGACCCATTTGTTTCGCAGAAGTTAACCGGCTCCGTTCCAGCCTAGGCCTCATCCCGGCCCGCCACACCCCGCCGTACGCCGCCCCGCGACCCCCGCGCCCACCCTCCGTCCGCCGGTCATATACGGGCGCAGTACCGTGGACGGGTGGACAACAGGCAAGCAATCGGATCGTGGCTTTCCGGGCCGCGCGCGGCCATCGAAGAGGCCGGCGCCGATCTCGGATACCGGGGCGAGCAGCTCGGTCTGCCCGAGGAGGGACCCGGCTCGATCGCCCGTCCGGGCAGGCGGATCGGCGCGCTGGCCGTCGACTGGGCCCTGTGCCTCCTGATCGCATACGGCCTGATCACGGACGGCTACGGCCAGGCGACCGGCAACTGGGCCCTGCTGATCTTCTTCGTGCTGAGCGTGCTGACCGTCGGCACGGTCGGCTACACCCCGGGCAAGCGCCTCTTCGGCCTGCGCGTGGTGGACCTGGGCACGGGCCGCCCGAGCCCGCTGCGTGCCCTGCTGCGCTCGGTCCTGCTGTGCGTCGCCCTCCCGGCGCTGATCTGGGACCGCGACGGCCGGGGCCTGCACGACCGGCTGGCGCGCACCGTGGAAGTACGGATCTGACGCGGCGCGCGCGTACGCCGTCGCGGCGGCGCGCGCGTACGCCGTTACGGCGAGGGGGGCGCCCGGAGTGATCCGGGCGCCCCCCTCGCCGTAACGGCGTCTCGAAGTCCTACGGGGTCAGCGCTGCCTGGGGTTTCCGCCCCTGGGCATGCGCATGCCCTTCGGCATCGGGCCCTTGGGCAGCGGCATGTTGCTCATCAGGTCGCCCAGGGCGCGCAGTCGGTCGTTGGTCACGGTGACCTGCGGGCCGCTCAGGACGCGGGGGAGCTTGAGCATGGTCGTGCGCAGCTTCTTCAGCTCGACCTGGCCCTCGCCGGTGCCCACGACCAGGTCGTGCACGGGCACGTCGGCGACGATCCGGTTCATCTTCTTCTTCTCGGCCGCGAGCAGGGACTTCACCCGGTTCGGGTTGCCCTCCGCCACCAGCACGATGCCTGCCTTGCCGACCGCGCGGTGCACGACGTCCTGGTTGCGGTTCATCGCCACCGCGGGTGTCGTCGTCCAGCCCCGGCCGATGTTGTCCAGCACGGCCGCTGCGGCGCCCGGCTGGCCCTCCATCTGTCCGAAGGCCGCCCGCTCGGCCCGGCGACCGAAGACGATCGCCGTCGCGAGGAAGGCGAGCAGCACGCCCAGGATGCCGGCATAGATGGGGTGACCGATCAGGAAACCGATCGCGAGGAGGACACCGAAAACGACGATGCCGACACCCGCGAGTACAAGACCGATCTTCTTGTCGGCCTTGCGGGTCATCTTGTAGGTCAGAGCGATCTGCTTCAGTCGCCCGGGATTCGCAGCGTCCGCTGCAGGTTCCTTCCTCGCCATGGCACGAAGTCTACGTGCCCCCGAAAGCGCCGACGACGGCAGTGCCCGGCGCGGGGGAGGGGACGCGGGCGGGGCGGAGTCAGGGACGGCCGGTGACGGACTGCCGCAGTACGCGCTCCGTCTCGATCCGGTCCTTGGCGCGGCGGCGGTCCTCCAGCACGGAGGTCCAGGCGTTGCGCCGGGCGGTGCGCTGACCGCCGCTCATCAGCAGCGACTCGACGGCCCGCAGGGCGGTGGTGAACGACGGGATGGCGGTGGCGCGAACGGCGGTGGCGCGAACGGGCGCGGCCTGCATCGTGGAGGTCCCCCCTCGGTACGGCTCCGGGCACGGAGACGGGTGTACGTGGTGTGATTTCAGGGTCACTGATTGGTGTTACCAGGGCGTGACCCCCCGGTCAAACGGACATGAAGCCGCGTTGCCCGGGGCCGGAACGGCGCCGCGGCCCCGACCGGTGTCCTCATCTGCGAGGACGGTCGGGACCGCGGCGTATCGGCCATTACTGGCGAGTAGCGACTTGTGCGTGAATTCACACGGTGGCGGAGTGACGCTGCTCCATCGCCATCCGGTAGAGCCGTCCGGCCCGGTACGAGGACCGCACCAGCGGGCCCGACATCACGCCGGAGAAACCGATCTGCTCGGCTTCCTGCTGGAGCTCCACGAACTCCTGCGGCTTGACCCAGCGCTCCACGGGGTGGTGGCGCACGGACGGGCGCAGGTACTGCGTGATGGTGATCAGCTCGCAGCCGGCCTCGTGCAGCTGCTTCAGCGCCTCGCTGATCTCCTCGCGGGTCTCGCCCATGCCGAGGATCAGGTTGGACTTGGTGACCAGCCCGTAGTCGCGGGCCTCGGTGATGACCTTCAGGGAGCGCTCGTAGCGGAAGCCGGGGCGGATGCGCTTGAAGATGCGGGGGACCGTCTCGACGTTGTGCGCGAAGACCTCGGGGCGGGAGGCGAAGACCTCCTGGAGGAGCTCCGGCACCGCGTTGAAGTCGGGGGCCAGCAGCTCGACCTTGGTGCGGCCGTCCTCGCGCTCAGCCGTCTGCTGGTGGATCTGGCGCACCGTCTCGGCGTACAGCCAGGCGCCGCCGTCCGGCAGGTCGTCACGGGCGACGCCGGTGATGGTGGCGTAGTTCAGGTCCATGGTGACCACGGACTCGCCGACCCGGCGCGGCTCGTCGCGGTCGAGCGCCTCGGGCTTGCCGGTGTCGATCTGGCAGAAGTCACAGCGCCGGGTGCACTGGTCGCCGCCGATGAGGAAGGTCGCCTCGCGGTCCTCCCAGCACTCGTAGATGTTGGGGCAGCCGGCTTCCTGGCAGACGGTGTGCAGGCCCTCGCTCTTCACGAGGTTCTGCATCTTGGTGTACTCGGGGCCCATTTTCGCCCGGGTCTTGATCCACTCGGGCTTGCGCTCGATGGGGGTCTGGCTGTTACGGACCTCCAGGCGCAGCATCTTGCGTCCGTCGGGTGCGACTGCGGACACGACCGGCTCCCTAGCGTTTGATTCTTCGGCGTGCCCCAGGGTACGCCCGTTGATTTGTTGGTCGGCGTTGGTGCTGGCCCTGCTGGGGGCTGCCGCCCCCACGCCCCCGCTTCGGCCTGAACGGCCTCGTCCTCGAACGCCGGACGGGCTGGATTTATGCCGCGCGGGATTCAGGCCGGCGTCTTCTCGATCACCCGCGGCTTCGGTTCCGCGTTCTCCAGGATGTCGCGCAGGTGGCGTTCGGCCACCGGCAGTACCTTCTCGATGGTGATGTCGCGGCCCAGCTCGTTCGCGAGGGAGGCGACGCCCGCGTCGCGGATGCCGCAGGGGATGATCCGGTCGAACCACTTGTTGTCGGGGTTCACGTTCAGGGCGAATCCGTGCATCGTGACGCCCTTGGCGACCCGGATGCCGATCGCGGCGATCTTGCGGTCCTCGCGGCGCTGGCCGGCGTTGGACGGGGCGTACTCCGGCCCGTTCATCCGGGGGTCGAACTCCTCGTCGGTCAGCCGGGGGTCGAAGTCCAGGGACAGCCCGCCGAGCGCCGGGCGCTGATCGAGCGGGTCGCCGAGGACCCACACCCCGCTGCGGCCCTCGACCCGGGTCGTCTCCAGGCCGAACTCCGCGCAGGTGCGGATCAGGGCCTCCTCCAGCCGCCGTACGTGCGCCACGACGTCCACCGGGCGCGGGAGCTTCTGGATCGGGTAGCCCACCAGCTGGCCCGGACCGTGCCAGGTGATCTTGCCGCCGCGGTCCACGTCGACGACCGGTGTGCCGTCCAGCGGACGCTCGCTGTCCTCGGTCCGCCGGCCGGCGGTGTAGACCGGCGGGTGTTCGAGGAGCAGCACCGTGTCGGGGACCTCGTCGGCGAACCGCGCGGCGTGCACCCGGCGCTGCTCGTCCCACGCCTCCTGGTACTCGACGCGATCGGCACCGAACCCCATTCGGACGAACCGCAGCTCACTCACGGCAAGTGCCTCCCTGGAAGGTCGTAAGGCACGAACCGTGCCCATGCCACTGTACGACCGCCCGCCCGTCGTCAGCGGGGCGGGCAATCCTCACACGATCGGATGAATGCCTGCCGAACTGTGCGATCGGGCGCTTACTCTCCGCTACATTCGCGCCGTTCACGAGGCCATAAGGGCTGCTCATAGGCGCTCCGGGCACATCGAACGGCCCGGAAGGCAGGAGACCGCACCGCACCATGACGGAACGACCCGCGCAGCGCACCCCCAACCGCCAGCTCGCCGCGCTCATCGCCGAAGCGGGGTTCTCCAACGCGGGTCTCGCGCGTCGCGTCGACCAGCTCGGACTCGAACACGGCCTGGACCTGAGATACGACAAGACGTCCGTCACCCGGTGGCTGCGCGGCCAGCAGCCCCGCGGCACCACCCCGGCCCTGATCGCCGAGGTCTTCACCCGGCGCCTCGGCCGCCGGCTCACCGCCCAGGACCTCGGCCTGGACGCCTGCGCACCCGTCTACGCGGGGCTGGAGTTCGCCGCCACCCCGGACGAGGCCGTCGACATCGTCGGCGGGCTGTGGCGCAAGGACTCCGGCAGCCACGCCGAACTGCGCAAGATCGCCTTCACCCCGGCGGGCCTCGTCGTGCCCAGCCGGGACTGGCTGATCGGCCGCGCCGACGAGAAGGTGGCCCGCGTCGAGGTGCCCGTACGCATCCCCGCCCAGGGCCGCCCGGCGGGCACCCCCAGGATCCCCGTCCCGCTCGACCCGTCCCGCCGGCGCGCACCGGCCGAGCGCGGGCCCGGCCAGAAGGTCACCGGCGGCGACCTCGCCGCGCTGCGCTCGGTCGGTGAGCTGTTCCGCAGCCTGGACGACCGGTACGGCGGCGGACACGCCCGCCAGGCCCTCGTGCGCTACCTGGAGCACGAACTGGAGCCGATGCTGCGCGGCACCTACGGCGAGCAGACCGGCCGCCGGCTGTTCGCCGCCGCCGCCGACCTGACCCGACTCGCGGGCTGGACGTCGTACGACATCGCCGCGCACGGCCTCGCCCAGCGCTACTTCGTGCAGGCCCTGCGGCTGTCGCAGGCGGCGGGGGACCGGGCGTACGGCTCCTACGTGCTGGTCACCATGAGCCGCCAGGCCGTCTATCTGGGCCACGGGCGGGAGGCCGTGCAGCTCGCGCGGGTGGCGCAGCAGGGGGTGGGGACCTCCGCGCCGCCGGTCGTGCAGACGCTCCTGCACGCCGCCGAGGCGCGGGCGCACGGCCTGCTCGGCGAGGTGCGGGCCTGCACCGCCTCGCTGGTCAGGGCCGAGCGCGCGCTGGAGACCGCCCGGCCCGGCGACGAGGTGCCGCACTGGGCGCGCTTCTTCGACGAGGCACAGCTCGCCGACGAGTTCGGGCACTGCCACCGCGACCTGCAGCAGTTCCGCGCCGCCGCCCAGCACGCGGAACGCTCACTTCAGCTGCGTGCCCCCGTCTACGCCCGTAGCCGGCTGTTCTGCCGGATCGTCCTCGCCACCGCCCGCCTCGGCCTCGGCGAACTCGACCAGGCCTGCCAGCTGGCCGCCGAGGCGGCCGGGCAGGCGGCCGAGATGCGGTCGGTGCGCGCGGCGGAGTACGTACGCGACTTCGAACGGCGCCTGGAGCCGTACCGGGACGCCGCGCCGGTACGGGGCTACCGGGACAAGGTGGCGGCACTGGGGTAGCCGGGGCGCGCGTCAGGCGGCTCGCGCCGTCGGCAGCGGGTCGCCGGTGTGCATCGGCCGGCCCGCCCCCAGGTCCGTCAGGATCGCCGCGGACGCCCGGTGGCCCGAGTGCAGCGCGCCCTGGACGGTGCTGGTGTCGCGGTGGTCCCCGCACACGTACAGGCCGGCCAGCAGCCGCACCGGCCGGCGCAGGTCGTGCGGCACGCGCATCGCGGGCACCGCCTCGGGCGTGTGGTGCACGGCGAGGGTCTCCCAGCGGGTGGTCGGGGTGCCGTAGAGGCGGGACAGGTGCATGCGTACGGCCGTGTCGACGTCGGACGGGGGAGGGCCGAGGACCGTCGAGGAGACGAGGGCGCGTCCGGCCGGCGCGCGCGACGGGTCCACGTGGCTGACCACGGCCGTGTGGGCGACCGGGCCGCCGCGGTCCGCGTCCAGCAGCAGGGAGGCGCCGGTCGTCGGCGGTTCGTCCGTCGTGTGGTGCACGACCGTCACCGGATGGAAGTCCGGCACCCTGAGGCCCGGCAGCAGCTCGGCCGCGGCACGGGCGTCGGTCGCCACCAGCACGGCCCGGCAGCGGATGACGCCGTGCTCCGCGGTGGCCACGGCGTTGGTGGCGACCGATGTGACCCGGACGCCGGTGTGCACGGTGCCGGGCGGCAGCGCCCGCGTCAGCAGCTCCGGCAGGGCCTCGGCGCCGCCCTCGGGCAGTGCGAGCCGCCCGCCGGCGAAGGCGCGCAGCGCGAGGTCGGCGCACCGGCTGGAGGTCGTGAGGTCCGGGTCGCACAGCAGGGCGGCGAGCAGCGGGCGCAGGAAGCCGTCGATCGTGCGGGCCGGCAGTCCGCGCACCGCGAGCGCCTGGGCGGCGGGCAGCTCCGGGCGGGCCAGCAGCCGTTCGGCCGGGGTGCCCGCCAGGCGGGTCAGCGCGGCGCCGAGCCGGGCCTGGTCGACGGCGGTGCCGAGCGGGGCGCCCACCCGGGTGCGGGGCGCGCTCACGGCAGTCCCGGTCGCTCGGGGCGCGTTGGCCGGGCGCCGGGGGGCGGGAACGGACCGGGGGGCGCTCGCGAGGGCGCGCACCGCGTGGAGTGCGCCCCTTGCACCCCGTGCGCCCGCCGGGGCGCCCGCGCGGTGGTGGCGGCCCTCGCTGTGCAGCAGGACGCCGGGGGCGAAGGGCAGCAGCGCGAGGCCGTCGAGCCCGGGGGTGCGGCGCAGTTCGGGATACGCCGTGGACAGCAGCTGTCCGATTCTGTCGAGCCGGAAGCCGTCGACCTTCTCGGTCGCCATCCGGCCGCCCACGCCATGGGCGGCCTCCAGGACCCTGGTCGTCACTCCTGCGCTGGTCAGCCGATGCGCCGCGGCGAGTCCGGCGATCCCGGCCCCCACGACGACGACGTCCGCCTGGTACGCGGGCTCAAGCACGTGCCCCTCCTCGAGGTTGCGCGGCCGCTGGAGACGTCATGCCCCCAACCGGCTTGAGGGATACCCGAGTTCGAGTCGAGGTTAGGGCCGGAAACGGTCAAGGGGAGTCGCGCGGAGACAGGGCACGGTCGCACGGCGGTCGCATACGGGTGCAGTTCGGCCTCATGCGGTCGCCCTGCGGTCGCCCTGCGGCCGTCATGTGGTGACTGGGCGGCGGAGACGACGGCTGCGGTCGTGTGGCTGGGCGCGGCGGGCGTGATGGTGCGCGGCGGGCGCGGCCGTGCGCCGGGGGGGGCGTGGTCAGGGGGGATCGTGCGCGGTCGTGTGCGGGGGCGTGGTCCCGGGCGGTCGTGCGCGGGGGGCGGGCCGACGCCGTCGTGTGCCGGGTGGAGGGCGAGCCCTCGGCACTCTCGGAGGGCCTCGGGCGGAGCCCCCGGCGCCTCCGGCCCGGCCGCCCCGCCCTGCCACTCTCTGCTCCACCCCCCTCACCTCACCCCCCTCACCTCACCCCCCTCACCTCACCCCCCTCACCTCACCCCCCTCACCTCACCCCACCCCACCCTGCTCTCACCTCACAGCGCCGCCCGGATCGCCCCGTCGATCTCCGGAAACGCGAAGCGGAAGCCCGAGTCCAGCAGGCGGGCCGGGAGGATCCGGGCGCTGCCCAGGACGTCACCGGCCATCTCGCCCAGCGCCGCGCGCAGGACCGGGGCGGGGACCGCGAAGGGGGCCGGGCGGCGCAGGACCCGCCCCATGGCCGCGGTGATCTCACGGTTCGTCAGCGGGTGCGGGGCGGTCAGGTTGAAGGGGCCGGACAGGTCGTCGCGGTCCAGCAGGTGCCGGATCGCCGCCACTTCGTCGTGCAGCGCCACGAAGGACCAGTACTGGGACCCGTCGCCCAGCCGCCCGCCGAGCCCCGCCCGGAAGAGCGGGAAGAGCCGCCCCCAGGCCCCGCCCCCGCGGGCGACGACCAGCCCGGTCCGCACGAACACCGTCCGTACCCCCGCCTCCCGGGCGGGGGCCGCCGCGGCCTCCCACTCCAGGCACAGGGACGGCAGGAAACCCTCGCCCGCGGGCGCGCTCTCGTCGACGGCACGGTCGCCGGTCTCCCCGTAGAAGCCGATCGCGCTGCCGTTCACGAAGACCCGCGGACGCCGCTCCAGCGAGGCGACGGCCTCCGCGAGCGCCGTCGTGCCGTGCACCCGGCTGCTGCGGATGCGCGTCTTGTACGCGTCGGTCCAGCGGCGGTCGCCCACCCCGGCCCCGGCCAGATTGACCACGGCGTCGCACCCGTCGAGCCCGGCCGCGTCCACGCGCCCGTCCTCGGGGTCCCAGCGGACCTCGTCCGCTTTCCGGGGCACGTGGCGTACCAGGCGCACCACGTCGTGCCCGTCCGCGGTCAGGGACCGCACCAGTGCGCTGCCGATGAGACCGGACGCGCCGGCCACCGCGACGCGGGAACGTTCCCTGTCCTTGCGTCCATCGTCCATGCGCCCATCCTGCCGGGTGGCCGGCGAAAAACCCCGGACCGGCCTCCGGTACGGCGTCGTACAGTGACCGTCATGCCAGCTCCGCACATACGCCGGGCCAGATCCGACGACGAGCAGCCGCTGCGCCGGCTCGACCTCGAGACCTGGTCGTACCAGCACGCCGTCTCGCCCCGGCCGGCACCGGACGACGCCTTCTTCAGCGAGCGTTCGGGCCCCGCCGACCACCTGGTCGCCGAACTCGACGGCGCCGTCGTGGGCTACGTGCGTCTCGGCTTCCCCACGGAACTGGCCTCCAACTCCCACGTGCGCCAGATCCGCGGCCTGGCCGTCTCCGACGCGGCCCGCGGCAACGGCGCCGGCCGCGCGCTCGTCCGGGCCGCCGTGGAGGAGGCCCGGCGCCTGGGCGCCCGGCGCATCACCCTGCGGGTCCTCGGCCACAACACCACGGCCCGCAAGCTCTACGAGTCCGAGGGCTTCGTCGTGGAGGGCGTGCAGCCGGAGGAGTTCCACCTCGACGGCGAGTACGTCGACGACGTGCTGATGGGGCGGTCGCTGATCGGCCCCTGACGCTCACGACGCGACCGGCTCGCCCGTGTCCACCGCCTCCGTCGCGTCCGCCGCGCGCCGCGCCTCGTCGGCCACCTCGTCCGCCGTCAGCACGTAACCGGTCCGGGCGTCGGACGTGGAGCGGGCGAAGACCACGCCGTACACCCGGCCGTCGGTGGTCAGCAGCGGGCCGCCCGAGTTGCCGGGGCGGACCGTGGAGCGGATCGAGTAGATCTCCCGGGTGACGTTCGCGTCGCTGTAGATGTTCTGCCCGGTCGCCCGTATCCGGTTGGCCACCGTGGCCGCCCGCAGGTCCAGGTCGCCGTCCTGCGGATAGCCCGCGACCACCGCGGGGTCGCCCCGCTCCGCGTCGTCGTCGAACCGCAGGACGGGCGCGGACAGGTCCGGCACGTACAGCACGGCCACGTCCTCGCCAGGGTCGAACAGCACCACCCGCGCCTCGTACGACGGTCCCACCCCGCCGACCCGCACGCTCGGGTCGTCGATGCCGGCCACCACGTGGGCGTTGGTCATCACGTGCTCCGGCGCGTAGACGAAGCCGCTGCCCTCCCGGCCCTGGGTCCCGGCGACGCCCTCGATCTTCACCGTGCTGAGCTTGGCCGCGTTGGTGGCCGCCGCCGTGACGCTGTCGCCGGAGGGCTCGGCGACCTCGGCGGTCGACTCGTTCTCGAAGGGGTTGAAGACCTGCGGGAACCCCGCCTCGGTCAGCGCGGACGTCGCCCCGGAGAACCACGCCGGCGTGGTGTCCGGCATCACCCGCTGCACCGCGCCCAGCAGCTTCGAGTCCCGGATCGCCGAGGTGAGCAGCGGGGAGGAGGACGCCGCCAGGACGCTCGCCGCCACCCACGCCACGACCAGCGCGGCCGCCGCGTTGGCCACCGCCCCGCCGGCCCCGTCGGCCGCCCTGAGCGGCCCCGCGGCCAGCTCCCGGCGCAGCCGCAGCGCCGGCCGCCCCGCCAGTTCGTGCCCCACCACCGCCGGCAGCAGCACCGTGACCACGGCGGTCACCGTCGCCGCCGTCGAACCCGGCGTCACCAGATCCATCACCCACGGCAGGATCCACACGCCGAGCGCCGCACCGCCCACGAAGCCGGCCAGCGAGACACAGCCGGCCACCAGGCCGCGCCGGTAGCCGGACGCCGCGTAGGCCAGCACCACCAGCGCCAGCAGGATGTCGAGCAGGTCCACGCGAGCCGCCTTTCCGTCCGGACCCTCTGCGGACCCCGGGACCCGGAGTACGTGCCGGACGGGCCCGGTGATCAGCCTGGGACGCGCGGCTGTCCGAAAACGGCCGCCCGTGCGCGTCGACGAGTGCCCGAGTGAGCGCGAGTGTGCGCGATCAATCAGAAAACGTCGTGGACCGGGACGATGGTTCCATCGGGTGGCACAGCACACGTCGCGGACGGGCCGGATCCGCCGGACAGTGGGACCATGCGTGTCTTCCGAGGACCGCGCGAGACCCGGGAACGGCGTGCGGTTCCCGTACCGGGCGCGGCCCGCACACCGGGCGTCGCCCGCGTGCCGGGCGCGGCACGGGCGCTGCTCGGCTGCCTGCCCGGGCTGGCCGCCGTCGCCGCGCTGGCGCTGTGCGCGACCGGTGTGGAACGGGCCGCCTCGACGCACGCCCGGCCGGCCGCCGCCGATCGGCACACCGCGCCCCGGCCGTCCGTCGTGCCCCGGTCGGCCTGGCTGGGCGACGCCGCCCGCGCACAGCCGCCCCCGCGCTACGACGACAAGGTCCTCGCCGTCTTCGTCCACCACACGGACACGCCGAACGGCTACGACTGCGCCGACGTGCCGGCCATCCTCCGCGGTGTCTACACGGGCCAGACCGGCGTCCGGGACTGGGACGACATCGGCTACAACTTCGTCGTCGACCGCTGCGGCACCATCTACGAGGGCCGCGCGGGCGGCATCGACCGGCCCGTCACCGGCGCCCACACCCAGGGCTTCAACCACCGCACCACCGGCATCGCCGCCCTCGGCACCTTCACCGCCGGCGTGCCCGTGCCCGACGCGCTGACCGACGCGATCGCCGCGCTGGCCGCGTGGAAACTCGGCCCTACCGACACCGACCCGCGCGGGAAGGCCAGCCTGGTCTCCAGCAACGGCCTCAGCCGGTACGCCGTCGGCGCCACCGCCACGCTGCCCGCCGTCGCGGGCCACGACGAGGGCTACCAGACCAGCTGCCCGGGCGCGGCCCTCACCGCCCGCCTCCCGGACATCAGGGACCGGGCGGCGCGACTCCAGGGCCGGGCCGGCTGATCCTTGCAGGGAGCAGGGAGCAGGGAGCAGGGAGCAGGGAGCAGGGAGCAGGGAGCAGGGAGCAGGGAGCAGGGAGCAGGGAGCCGGGAGCCGGGGGGAGGGGCAGAGCGCAGGGGGGCGCAGGGGGCAGGGCGCAGATGGCTGACCCGCGCGTCAGTCCGGCCCGAACCGCTCCCACAGGCGCGGGAACCGCTCGGCGACGGCCCGGTCGTTCTCCAGGTCGATCGCGGTGCCCAGCGGCTCCGCGGGCGCGGGCGCGATGCCCAGGTCGGGTGCGACGGTGCCGGTGAGCTGCTCGTAGGCCTCGTCGGCCGCGTAGCCGAGTTCCTCGCCGTCGCCGTCCAGGTCCTCGTCGAAGTCGTCCAGCAGCTCGGCGAGCGAGTCGGGTTCGTGCACCGCGCCCTCGTACACCTCGCGGCCCTGGCCGATCAGCCAGCACCGGAAGTAGTCGAAGGCGTCGTCGCAGGCACCGCCGAGCAGCACCCACGCGGCGCCCCACAGGTCCCAGGTGCAGGCGCGGTTGTAGCGGGCCTCGAAATGGCGGGCGAAGTCGAGCACCAGGTCCGGGTCCATCCCGAGGAGCCGCTCCACGAGCAGATCGGCCTGGTCCTCGGGATCGCCGTCGGCACCCTGCCGGGTGGCGTCGATCAGCTCCCAGAACTCCGTCTCGTCCATCACGGGTCCAGCATCGGTCCTGGAAGGGTGGTACGCACGTGGAGTGGGGCGGATCGTTATGTGCCGGCCTGGTGCGCGTCGCCGTACATCTCCTCCCTCCCGTCCCCGGACGCCCCGTCGCCGTACAACCCGGCCAGGCGCCGCGCTTCCCGGGCGAACCGCTCCCGCAGCGCCTCGGGCGCCAGCACCTCCACCTCCGGCCCGAGCCCCCTCAGCTGGGTGTGCGCGACCTCCTCGGACTCCACCGGCAGCGTCACCGTCACCCACCCGTCCGCGTCCGGCGCGTCCGCGGCCTCCAGCGCCTCCCGGGCCGACCGCGCGTCCAGGACGTACGCCAGTCCGCGCACGCCCTCCGCCGACAGCCGCACCACGACCTCCGCCCGCAGGATCGACCGCGCGAACTGCTCCGCCCGCTCCGCCCAGAACGCGGGCAGGTCGAAGTCGTCGTCCCGCGCGAAGCGCTCCTCGCCCGCGTCCACCGCCGTGAACCGGTCGATGCGGTAGACGCGGAAGGCACCGCCGCCCGCCGCCCGCGCGACCCTCGCGCACAGGTACCAGACGCCCGCCTTCAACACGAGACCGTACGGCTCCAGCTCCCGGACGACCTCCTCCTCCCCGCGCCGGTAGCGCGCGGCGACGGTCCGGTCGTCCCAGACCGCGTCCGCGACCGCCGGCAGCAGCTCGGGTGTCCGGGGCTCCCGGAACCAGTTCGGCGCGTCCAGGTGGAACCGCTGCGCCGCCGTGCGGGAGGCGTCCCGGAGGGAGGGGAGCAGGGCGGCCGAAACCTTCAGGCGGGCCGCCGACGCCGCGTCCTCCAGGCCCATCTCGCGCAGCGCCCCCGGCACCCCGGACAGGAACAGCGCCTCGGCCTCGCCCCGCGCCAGTCCGGTCAGCCGGGTGCGGTACCCGCCGATCAGCCGGTAGCCGCCGGCCCGGCCCCGTTCCGCGTACACCGGTACGCCCGCCTCCGACAGCGCCTGCGCGTCCCGCGTCACGGTCCGCTCCGACACCTCCAGTTCCTCGGCCAGTTCGGCGGCGGTCATGGCGGGGCGGGACTGGAGGAGCAGCACCATCTTGATGAGGCGGGCAGCGCGCATGCCCACATCATGCAGGAGAACGCGGGAGGCCCCCGCCGCGGTCGTCCACGGAGGGGGCCTGCCTCGGGGGCCTTTACAGGCCGTAGCGCTCGCGCGCCTCCTTCACGGCCGTCGCCTTGACCTCGCCGCGCTTGGCGAGCTGGGCCAGGGCCGCGACCACGATGGACTCGGCGTCGACGCCGAAGTGGCGGCGGGCGGCCTCACGGGTGTCCGACAGGCCGAAGCCGTCGGCGCCGAGCGACGAGTAGTCCTGCTCGACCCACTGCGCGATCTGGTCCGGGACCTGGCGCATGTAGTCGGAGACCGCGAGGACCGGGCCCTCGGCGCCCTGGAGCGCCTGGCGGACGTACGGCGTCCGCTCCTCGCCGCGCAGCAGCGCCGCGTCGGCGTCCATGGCGTCCCGGCGCAGCTCCGTCCAGGAGGTCGCGGACCACACGTCGGCGGACACGCCCCACTCCTCGGCGAGCAGCTTCTGTGCCTTCAGCGCCCAGTGGATCGCCGTGCCGGAGCCCAGCAGCTGGATGCGCGGGGCGTTGGCAGCCGGGGTGAGCCCCGCCGACTCGGCCGTGTTGAAGCGGTACAGGCCCTTGACGATGCCTTCGTCGACACCGGCGGCGGACGGCTTGGCCGGCTGCGGCATCGGCTCGTTGTAGACGGTCAGGTAGTAGAAGACGTTCGGGTCCTCGCCCGGGGCCGCCTCGCCGTACATCCGGCGCAGACCGTCCTTGACGATCGCCGCGACCTCGTACGCGAAGGCCGGGTCGTACGTCAGGGACGCCGGGTTGGTCGCCGCGATGGCGGGGGAGTGGCCGTCCGCGTGCTGGAGGCCCTCACCGGTCAGCGTGGTCCGGCCGGCGGTGGCGCCGACCAGGAAGCCGCGGCCGAGCTGGTCGCCGAGCTGCCACATCTGGTCGGCCGTGCGCTGCCAGCCGAACATCGAGTAGAAGATGTAGAACGGGATCATCGCCTCGCCGTGCGTCGCGTACGACGTCGAAGCGGCGATGAAGTCGGCCATCGAACCGGCCTCGGTGATCCCCTCGTTGAGGATCTGGCCGTTCTCGGCCTCCTTGTAGTACATCAGCTGGTCGCGGTCGACCGGCTCGTACGTCTGGCCCTTGGGCGAGTAGATGCCCAGGGAGGGGAAGAGGCTCTCCATGCCGAAGGTGCGCGCCTCGTCGGGGACGATCGGCACCCAGCGCTTGCCGGTCTCCTTGTCGCGGACCAGGTCCTTGACCAGGCGGACGAAGGCCATGGTGGTGGCCACGTTCTGCGAACCGGAGCCCTTGTCGAAGGACGCGAACGCCTTCTCGGCGGGCGCGGGCAGCGGCGCGACCGGGTGCACGCGGCGGGCCGGGGCCGGACCGCCGAGGGCGGCGCGGCGCTCCTGGAGGTAGCGGACCTCGGGGGAGTCGGCGCCCGGGTGGCCGTAGGGGACCACGCCGTCGACGAAGTCGCTGTCCTTGATCGGCAGGCCGAGCAGGTCGCGCATGTCCTTGAACTCGTCCACCGAGAGCTTCTTCATCTGGTGGTTGGCGTTCTTGGACGCGAAGCCGGTGCCGAGGGTGTGACCCTTGACCGTCTGGGCCAGGATCACGGTCGGCGCGCCCTTGTGGGCGAGCGCGGCGCGGTAGGCGGCGTAGACCTTGCGGGACTCGTGGCCGCCGCGCGAGTAGTGGAAGCACTCGAGGATCTTGTCGTCGGACAGCAGCTTCGCCATCTCGGCGAGCTGCGGGTCCTTGTTGAAGAAGTCCTCGCGGATGTAGGCGGCGTCGCGCGTCTGGTACGTCTGCACCTGCGCGTCGGGTACCTCGCGCAGGCGGCGTACGAGCGCGCCGGTGGTGTCGAGCTGGAACAGCTCGTCCCACGCCGTGCCCCACAGCGACTTCACGACGTTCCAGCCGGCGCCGCGGAACTGGGCCTCCAGCTCCTGCACGATCTTGAAGTTGGCGCGGACCGGACCGTCGAGGCGCTGCAGGTTGCAGTTGATGACGAAGGTCAGGTTGTCCAGGCCCTCGCGGGAGGCGAGGGTGAGCGCGGTGGTGGACTCCGGCTCGTCCATCTCGCCGTCGCCGAGGAACGCCCACACGTGGGAGTCGGTCAGGTCCTTGATGCCGCGGCTGGTCAGGTAGCGGTTGAACCGCGCCTGGTAGATCGCGGAGATCGGCCCGAGGCCCATGGAGACGGTGGGGAACTCCCACAGCCAGGGCAGGCGGCGCGGGTGCGGGTACGAGGGCAGACCGTTTCCGCCGGCCTCGCGGCGGAAGTTGTCGAGCTGCTCCTCGTTCAGGCGGCCGTCGAGGAAGGCGCGGGCGTAGATGCCCGGGGAGGCGTGGCCCTGGATGTAGAGCTGGTCGCCGGAGCCGTCACCCTCCTTGCCCTTGAAGAAGTGGTTGAAGCCGGTCTCGTAGAGCCAGGCCGCGGAGGCGAAGGTGGCGATGTGGCCGCCGACGCCGTGCTTGCTGCCGCGGGTGACCATCGCCGCCGCGTTCCAGCGGTTCCAGGCGGTGATCCGCTGCTCCATCGCCTCGTCGCCGTCCACAGCGGGCTCGTCGGCGGTCGGGATGGAGTTGACGTAGTCCGTCTCGAGGAGCTTCGGCAGCGCGATGCCGGCGCCCTCGGCGCGCTCCAGTGTGCGGCGCATCAGGTACGCGGCACGGTGCGGCCCGGCCGCCTTGGTGACGGCGTCCAGGGAGGCCTGCCATTCGGCGGTCTCCTCCGGGTCGCGGTCCGGGAGCTGGTCGAGCTCGCTCGGCTGGATGGCTTTGGGGTCGGTCATGTCGCCGCCTTCCTCAGTCGAAGGGGGTTCCCTCATCGTCAAGGGTTCGGGGGTGCCCTAGGTCTTTGGCAGGACAGGGCGGTGGGCTTCGGTGGAAGCCCGTCGGTGACTGTAACTCCCTGATCGATGATCGATCAAAGGGTTGAGGGACAAAACCTCTTGATTACGAGAAAGTAGGCACGGGGTGCCTTCGGCGATGGCACGGAGTGACGGCCCCGTCGGGGATTCGTGCAGGTGAGAGGGGGTGGGCGCGGATGAGCTCGGGAGGCCTGGTGGTATGGCGTCCGCGGGTGATTTGTGGCTGATCGCGCAGTTCCCCGCGCCCCTTCAGGGGCGCGGGGAACTGCGCGAATCGGGGGTCTGGGGACGCAGCCCCCAGGGTCGGGAAGGGAAGGGGCGGCGGGGGCGAGGAGCTACGCGCGCGGGGCGCAGCCCAGGACGTGGGCCTTGACCAGGTCCGCGATACGCGGATCCCGGCGACGGAACGCCGCGACCAGCTCCTCGTGCTCCTCCGCGTACGACTGCTGCACCGTGCCCAGCCACCGTATCGACAGCGCCGTGAACACCTCGATGCCCAGCCCCTCCCAGGTGTGCAGCAGCACCGAGTTGCCGGCCGCCCGCACCAGCTCGCGGTGGAAGCCCACCGTGTGCCGCACCTGGGCCGTCCCGTCGGACACCCGGTCGGCCTCGTACAGCGCGGCGACGTGCGGTTCCAGGGCCGAGCAGTCCCCGGCGAGCCGGTCCGCCGCCAGCTCCGCGGCGATCGCCTCCAGACCGGCCCGGACCGGGTAGCTCTCCTCCAGGTCGGCGGCGGTCAGATTGCGCACCCGTACGCCCTTGTTCGGCGCCGACTCGATCAGCCGCAGCGACTCCAGCTCCCGCAGCGCCTCCCGCACCGGCGTCTGGCTGACCTCCAGCTCGGTGGCGATCCGGCGCTCCACGATCCGCTCGCCCGGCTGCCAGCGTCCACTGATGATCCCTTCCAGGATGTGCTCGCGGATCTGTTCGCGCAGCGAGTGGACGACGGGCGCGGTCATGAGAGCTCCTTCGGGAGGGGACCCTTCGGCCCCCTGGGGCGACTGACGCTTAGACAATACGGCCGTCGCGGCGGGCGGGAAGGGCGCATGGGGGCGCTTTTACGCAGGTGAGACGAGACTTACACAGCGTGCCGCGGCCCGAACGCGACGGTGCCCCCGCCCGGGGAGATCCGGGCGGGGGCACCGTACAGGCCCACGGGCAGCGGGTTACAGGCCGAGCTCGACCTCGAACTCGCCCGCCTCCAGGATCGCCTTGACCGCCGTCAGGTAGCGGGCGGCGTCGGCGCCGTCCACCAGACGGTGGTCGTAGGACAGCGTCAGGTACGTCATGTCGCGGACGCCGATGGCCGTGCCCTCCTCCGTCTCGATGACGGCGGGGCGCTTGACCGTGGCGCCGATGCCGAGGATGGCGACCTGGCCCGGCGGCACGATGATCGTGTCGAACAGCGCGCCGCGCGAACCGGTGTTGCTGATGGTGAAGGTCGCACCCGCCAGCTCGTCCGGGCTGATCTTGCTGGCCCGCACCTTGCCCGCCAGGTCGGCGGTCGCCTTGGCGATGCCGGCCAGGTTGAGGTCACCGGCGTTCTTGATGACCGGGGTCATCAGGCCCTTCTCGGAGTCCACCGCGATACCGATGTTCTCGGTGTCGAAGTAGGTGATGGTCCCCTCGGCCTCGTTGATCTTGGCGTTGATCGGCGCGTGCGCCTTCAGCGCCTGGGCCGCGGCCTTGACGAAGAACGGCATCGGCGAGAGCTTGACGCCCTCACGCGCCGCGAACGCGTCCTTGGCGCGGGCGCGCAGCTTCATCAGGCGGGTGACGTCGACCTCGACGACCGACGACAGCTGGGCCTGCTCGTGCAGCGCCTTGACCATGTTGTCGCCGATGACCTTGCGGATGCGCGGCATCTTGACGGTCTGGCCGCGCAGCGGAGAGGCCTCCAGGGCGGGGGCCTTCTTCGCGGGCGCGGCGGCAGCGGCGGCCGGAGCCGGAGCGGCGGCCTTCGCCGCCTCGGCGGCGGCGATGACGTCCTGCTTGCGGATACGGCCGCCGACGCCGGTGCCCTTGACGGCGGACAGGTCGACGCCGTTCTCGGCGGCGAGCTTGCGCACCAGCGGAGTGACGTAGGCGCCGTCGTCCACCGGCTGGGCGGCGGCCGGAGCGGCCGGAGCGGCAGCCTGGGCCGGCGCGGGCGCCGGGGCTGGGGCCTGCGGCGCCGGAGCGGCCGGAGCCTGCTGGGCCGGAGCGGCGGGGGCCTGCTGGGCCGGGGCGGCGGGGGCCTGCTGGGCCGGGGCAGCCTGCTGCGGCGCCGGGGCCTGGGCGGGCTCGGGCTGCGCGGGGGCCTGGGCGGGCTCGGGCTGCGCGGGGGCGGCCGGGGCCTCCTGGGCCGGGGCGGCCGGAGCGGCACCCGCCTCGCCGATGACGGCGAGCTTGGCGCCGACCTCGGCGGTCTCGTCCTCGCCGACCACGATCTCCAGCAGGGTGCCGGAGGCGGGGGCCGGGATCTCGGTGTCGACCTTGTCGGTGGACACCTCCAGCAGCGGTTCGTCGGCCTCGACCGAGTCGCCGACCGACTTCAGCCAGCGGGTGACGGTGCCCTCGGTGACGGACTCGCCGAGCGCGGGCAGGACCACGTCCGTGCCCTCGGCGGAACCGCCGCCGGTGGCGGCGTCGCCGCTGGGAGCGGGCGCCGGGGCGGCCTGCTCGGTGGAGGGGGCGGCCGGGGCGGGCTCGGGGGCCGGCTCGGCGACCTGCTCGGCCTGCGGGGCCTGCTCGGCGGCCGGGGCCTCCTCGGCCGCCGGGGCGCCGGTGCCGTCGTCGATCAGCGCCAGCTCGGCGCCGACCTCGACGGTCTCGTCCTCGGCGACCTTGATGGAGGACAGCACGCCCGACGCGGGCGCGGGGATCTCGGTGTCGACCTTGTCGGTCGAGACCTCGAGCAACGGCTCGTCGGCCTCGACGCGCTCACCCTCGGCCTTCAGCCAACGGGTGACGGTGCCCTCGGTGACGCTCTCGCCGAGCGCCGGAAGGGTTACGGAAACCGCCATGGTTTCGGTTGCTCCTTACGAATTGCGGAAGTCTGTGTCGTCGCGCCCAATGACCGAGGGAGGTCAGTCGTGGGAGTGCAGGGGCTTTCCGGCCAGCGCCAGGTGGGCCTCGCCGAGTGCCTCGTTCTGCGTCGGGTGGGCGTGGACGAGCTGGGCCACCTCGGCCGGCAGCGCCTCCCAGTTGTAGATCAGCTGGGCTTCGCCGACCTGCTCGCCCATGCGGTCGCCGACCATGTGGACGCCGACCACGGCACCGTCCTTGACCTGGACGAGCTTGATCTCGCCCGCGGTCTTCAGGATCTTGCTCTTGCCGTTGCCCGCCAGGTTGTACTTCAGGGCGACGACCTTGTCCGCACCGTAGATCTCCTTGGCCTTGGCCTCGGTGATGCCGACGGAGGCGACCTCCGGGTGGCAGTACGTCACCCGCGGCACACCGTCGTAGTCGACCGGGACGGTCTTCAGGCCGGCGAGCCGCTCCGCCACCAGCATGCCCTCGGCGAAGCCGACGTGCGCGAGCTGGAGGGTGGGGACGAGGTCGCCGACGGCGGAGACGGTCGGGACGTTGGTCCGCATGTACTCGTCGACGAGGACGTAGCCGCGGTCCATGGCGACCCCGGCCTCCTCGTAGCCCAGGCCCTGCGAGACCGGGCCGCGGCCGATGGCGACGAGCAGGACCTCGGCCTCGAACTCCTTGCCGTCGGCGAGGGTGACCTTCACGCCGTCCTGGGTGTACTCGGCCTTCTCGAAGAAGGTGCCCAGGTTGAACTTGATGCCCCGCTTGCGGAACGCGCGCTCCAGCAGCTTCGAGCTGTTCTCGTCCTCGACCGGCACGAGGTGCTTGAGGCCCTCGATGACCGTGACGTCGGCGCCGAAGGACTTCCACGCGGAGGCGAACTCGACGCCGATGACACCGCCGCCCAGGATGATCGCGGACTTCGGCACGCGGTCCAGGACGAGGGCGTGGTCGGAGGAGATGATCCGGTTGCCGTCGATGTCCAGGCCCGGCAGCGACTTCGGCACGGAGCCGGTCGCCAGCAGGACGTGGCGGCCCTGGACACGCCGGCCGTTCACGTCGACGGAGGTGGGGGAGGAGAGCCGGCCCTCACCCTCGATGTAGGTCACCTTGCGGGAGGCGACCAGACCCTGCAGGCCCTTGTACAGGCCGGCGATCACGTCGTCCTTGTACTTGTGCACGCCCGCCATGTCGACGCCCTCGAAGGACGCCTTGATGCCGAACTGCTCGCTCTCGCGGGCCTGGTCGGCGATCTCGCCCGCGTGCAGCAGGGCCTTGGTGGGAATGCAGCCGTTGTGCAGGCAGGTGCCGCCGAGCTTGTTCTTCTCGATCAGGGCGACGTCCAGGCCCAGCTGCGCCCCGCGCAGCGCCGCGGCGTAACCACCGCTGCCACCGCCGAGGATCACTAGGTCGAAAACGGTGCTGGCGTCGTTCGCCACGTCACGTCCTCCATGCATGTGCGCCACGCCGGTCTCCAGTGACCGGTCGGCGGCTGGTGTCCGGCCGCTCTTTGTTCTCGGCCCTTAGGTGGGGCCCTGTCCTGCCGAGCCCCATCTTCGCACTTGTAGGGGGCCGACGAGACGTGGGGCCGGTGTGTGAGACGTCCCACGTTCACTCGACGAGGGACGGTGGGACAGTGCCGCCGGGGGCGCGGGGCGGTATCCGGTCCGCGGCTCCGCCGCGTGGACCCGACCGGCCGGGCCGGTCGGCCACCGACGGCGGGACGACGCAGCCAGGGGCGCGGGGCTGTATCTGACCTGCGGCTCAGCCGCGTGCGCGCGACCGGCCACAACGGACGCGCAGCCGCCGAATCCCCGCACCCCCGAGCTCTCAGGCGCCCTAGCCCAGATCGCCCGCGGCCGCCAGCTCGGCAACCCGCACCAGCGTCCGTACCGCCGTCCCGGTCCCGCCCTTCGGCGTGTACCCGAACGGTCCGCCCTCGTTGAAGGCCGGACCCGCGATGTCCAGGTGCGCCCAGGTGATCCCCTCGCCGACGAACTCGCGCAGGAACAGCCCGGCCACCAGCCCGCCGCCCATCCGCTCGCCCATGTTGGCGATGTCGGCGGTCGCCGAGTCCATGCCCTTGCGCAGGTGCTCCGGCAGCGGCATCGGCCAGGCCGGCTCGCCGGTCTCCTCCGCGGCCTCGTGCACCGCCGCGCGGAACGCGTCGTCGTTCGCCATGATGCCGTACGTCCGGTTGCCCAGTGCCAGCATCATCGCGCCGGTCAGGGTCGCCACGTCGATGATCGCGTCCGGCTTCTCCTGCGAGGCCGCCCACAGGGCGTCGGCGAGCACGAGCCGGCCCTCGGCGTCGGTGTTGAGCACCTCCACCGTCTTGCCGCTGTACATGCGCAGCACGTCACCCGGGCGGGTGGCGGAGCCCGACGGCATGTTCTCGGCCAGCGCCAGCCAGCCGGTCACGTTGACCTCCAGGCCCAGGCGCGCGGCGGCGACGACCGCGGCGAACACGGCGGCGGCACCGGCCATGTCGCACTTCATCGTCTCGTTGTGCCCGGCCGGCTTCAGCGAGATACCGCCCGAGTCGTAGGTGATGCCCTTGCCGACGAAGGCGAGGGACTTCGTCGCCTTGGAGGACGTGTACGACAGCTTCACCAGGCGCGGGCCGGCGGCCGAGCCGGCGCCGACGCCGAGGATGCCGCCGTAGCCGCCCTTGGTGAGCGCCTTCTCGTCGAGTACCTGCACCTTGATGCCGTGCTCCTTGGCGGCGGCCTGCGCCACCGCCGCGAACGCCTCGGGGTTCAGGTCGTTCGGCGGGGTGTTGACCAGGTCGCGGGCGCGGTTCAGCTCCTCGGCGACGGCCGCGGCACGCTCGATCGCCGCCTTGTACGCCTTGTCGCGGGGCTTGCCGCCGAGCAGCGCGGCCTCGGCCAGCGGGGCCTTGCCGTTCTTGGCCTTGGCGTCCTTGCCGGACTCCTTGTAGGCGTCGAAGGCGTACGCGCCGAGCAGCACGCCCTCGCCGATGACGCCGGCGTCGGCGGCCTCGGCGAGCGGGAGGGCGAACGCGGCCTTCTTGGCACCGGCCAGGGCGCGGGCGGCCACACCGGCGGCCTTGCGCAGCGCCTCGGCGTCGAAGTCGGCGTCCTTCTCGGGCTCGGCACCGAGGCCCACCGCCACCACGACGGGTGCCTTGAAGCCGGACGGAGCGGGCAGCTTCGTCACCTCGCCCTCGGCGCCGGTGGCACCGAGGGTCTCCAGGACGCCGGCGAGCCGGCCGTCGTACGCCTTGTCCACGGCCTCCGCGCCCGGCGCGACGACCAGGCCGCCGGACCTGGACGCCGTGCCCTTGGCGACACCGATCACGATCGCGTCGGCCCGCAGGCCGGGCGCCGCGGCGGTGCTGAGAGTGAGAGCAGTCACGGTGGTGAATTCTCGCTTCCGTATGAAGTCTTGTATGGCCGAATGCGGGTGGGTCGACCGGGCCCGACAACCGACCCTAGATCCCTCCTGCGATGCGGTCTTTACCTGGGCAGGCAAACACCCGGCACGAGCCTACGCTCGCGCCCGGCTCCGCTCCCTCCCGCGGGGCCGCGGTTTCCCGCCTACGGGGTCGCGGGTTCCCGTCCAGAGGGTCGCGGGCTTCCGTCCAGAGGGTCGCGGGTTCCCGTCCAGGGGCCGCGGTTCGCCGCCTCCGGGGCGCGGTTTCCCGCCGGTTGCCGGGATGGGAGATCATTCCCGGGGTACGCCACCGCGCCACCCCAGCCCATGGAGCACGCCCCGTGAGACGCCCGGTCCTGTCGATAGCCCTTCTCCTGCTGCTCGCGGGCTGCACGTCGTCCCCGGGCGACGAGCCGGAAGCCGGCGACCACTGGCAGCCGCGGCCCGGCACCGCCTGGCAGTGGCAGCTCAGCGGCAAGCTCGACACGTCGGTCGACGTGCCGGTCTACGACATCGACGGGTTCGACCACACCGGGGCCACCGTGGCCGGGCTGCACGACGACGGCCGCAAGGTCATCTGCTACCTGTCCACCGGAGCCTGGGAGGACTTCCGCCCCGACGCGGAGAAATTCCCGAAGTCGGTGCTGGGCAAGGGCAACGGCTGGGAGGGGGAACGCTGGCTGGACATCCGCGAGACGGACGTCCTGGAGCCGCTGATGGCCGAGCGCATCGACATGTGCCGCGAGAAGGGCTTCGACGCGGTCGAGCCGGACAACATGGACGGCTACAAGAACGAGACCGGGTTCCCGCTCACCGCCGACGACCAGCTCCGCTACAACCGGCTGATCGCGCGGCTCGCCCACGACCGCGGCTTGGCCGTCGGCCTCAAGAACGACCTGGACCAGATCCCCGAGCTGGTGGACGACTTCGACTTCGCGGTCAACGAACAGTGCGCCCAGTACGGCGAGTGCGCCGACAACCAGCCGTTCATCGACGCGGACAAGGCGGTCTTCCACGTCGAGTACGAGCTGCCGACCGACCGCTTCTGCGCGGAGTCCCGTGAGCTGAGGCTGAGTTCGATGCTGAAGAAGTACGAACTGGGTGCGTGGCGCGAGGCCTGCTGAGCCCGGTGCGGGGGCGGGGGCGGGGGTGGGTGCGGGTTCCGGTGCGGGTGCGGGTGCCGGTGCCCGGGGCCTGGCGGCCGGTGTCCCGGCCTCAGCCGAGGATCAGCACCACTAGGGCGGTGGTGGCCGCCGTCTCAGCGACACCGCCGAAGACGTCGCCGGTGACCCCGCCGAAGCGCCGGACGCAGTGCCGCAGCAGGAGTTCGGCCACGGCTACGGCGCACAGCACGGCCAGCGCCGTACGGACCGCGTCGTGCAGGCCGTCGTACGGCCCGCCGTGCCACCCCCCGTACGGCCCGAGGAGCGCGCTCGCCGCCGCCCCGGCCGCCGTGACGACGGCGGTGGCCGCCAGCGCGCCACCCGCCGGCACCACTCCGGCGACCGCCGCGCCCAGACCCTCCGGGCGGGCGGCGGGCACCCCGGCCCGGGCGGCGAGCGTGAGCGCCAGCCGGGCGGCGGTCGCCGAGACCACGGCGGCGAGCGCGCCCCGCGCCCAGGACCCGTCGTAGGCCTGGGCCAGCGCGGCCACCTGGGCGAACAGCACGAACACGAGGGCGAGTACGCCGAACGGCCCGATGTCCGACTGCTTCATGATCCGCAGCGCGTCCTCGGCGGGCTTCCCGCTGCCGAGCCCGTCGGCGGTGTCGGCCAGGCCGTCCAGATGCAGTCCGCGGGTGAGCACGGCGGGGACGGCGGCCGTGGCGACCGCGGCGAGCAGGCTTCCCGCGCCCAGGAACAGCAGCAGGAGTCCGGCCGCCGCGGCGACGAGGCCGACGGCCAGTCCGGCCAGCGGCGCGCACAGCATGCCGCCGCGCGCCGCCTCCCGGTCCCAGCGGGTCACCTTGACCGGGAACACGGTGAGGGTGCCGAAGGCGAAACGGAGGCCGTCGGGGGAGGGGGTCCTGAGCACCGGCGCAGACTACCCGGCGGTCACCAGGGCACCGGTGCGGGCTGGGGATAAAGTTCGCATATGGGAGATTGGTGGCAGCGCAACATCATGGAACCGGGCAAGCTGCCGCTGCTCCTCGCTCTGGCGGCCTTCGTCCTGACGTTCGTGACCACTCGGGTCATCACCCGGCTCATCCGGGCCGGCAAGGGGCCCTTCGGCAACGTCAAGGCGGGCGGGGTGCACATCCACCACGTCGTCCCGGGGATCGTCCTCACCGTCATCGGCGGCTTCGGCGCGGTCGCGGGGGGCCGGCACGGTTTCGGCTCCGCCCTCGCGGCGGTGGTCTTCGGTATCGGGGCGGGCCTCGTGCTGGACGAGTTCGCGCTGATCCTGCACCTCGACGACGTCTACTGGACGGAGGCGGGCCGGCAGAGCGTGGAGGTCGTGGTGGTCACCGCGGCCCTTGTCGGACTGGTCCTCGCGGGGTTCACGCCGTTCGGCGTCGACGGCATGTCCGAGGACGAGGCGCAGGGCCGCGCCAACGTCATCGCGACCGTCGCGGGGAACTTCTTCTTCTCCCTCCTCGCCCTGGCCAAGGGCAAGGCCCGCCTCGCGATCTTCGGGGTGATCGTGCCCCTTGTCGCCCTGATCGGCGCGGTCCGCCTGGCCCGCCCGGGCTCGGCCTGGGCCCGCCGCTTCTACGGCCGCCGCCCGCGCGCCCGTGCCAGGGCCCGCCTGCGCGCCTACCGCCACGATCGCCGCTGGTCCGGCCCTCGCCGCGCCTTCCAGGACTGGATCGGCGGCCGCCCGGATCCGGCCGCCCCGGACCACCGCTGATGCCTGCGGCGGCCTGTGCGGGTTCGGTGGGGGTGCGTGTGGCGCGGTTTGTCGCGTGGTGGGTCGGGCCGCGCCGGGGGGTGTCCGTCCTCGGAACGGCGCGGAATCGGTCGGCCGCAGAAGCAACGGCGCGGACGCGCCAACCGCTGCGGGCGGATACCCCCCGACACGTCCCTTCTCGCCGTACGCGGCTCTCCGCCCGCGCCCCTCAGCTGCGGGCAGTCGTGCCGCTGGGGCGGCACGGGTGGGCGCGGCGGCATCCCGCAGCGCCGGGCCGCGTCACCCACCCCCGGCCCACAGCCACGCCGGGCACCCCGGTAGCGCCGGGCCGTGTGCCCCCGCGCCCGCGCCGGGCCGTGTGACCGACCCCGCGCCCACACCCACGCCGGGCACCCCGCCCGCGCCGGGCCGCGTCACCCACCCCCGCCCCGCATCGACGCGGGGCGGGGGTGGGTGACGCCCGTTCACTGCGCGGCGACGGACTCCTTACCGTCGGAGACCTCCGGCAGCTCCGCCGCCAGCGCCGCCGCGGCCTGGACCAGGGGCAGCGCCAGCAGGCCCCCCGCGCCCTCACCCACCGTCACGCCCTGGGACAGCAGCGGCTCCAGGGCCATCCGGTCCAGCGCCTTGGCCTGGCCCGGCTCCCCGCTGTCGTGGGAGGCCAGCCACCAGTCGGGTGCGCGGAAGGCGACCCGCTGCCCGACCAGCGCGCACGCGACCGTCACGACGCCGTCCAGGATCACCGGCGTCTTCCGCACCGCGCTCTGCAGCAGAAAGCCCGTCATCGCGGCGAGGTCGGCACCGCCCACGGTCGCGAGTAGTTGCAACTGGTCCCCGAGCACCGGCCGGGCGCGGCGCAGCGCGTCGCGGATCGCCGCGCACTTGCGCATCCAGGCCAGGTCGTCGATCGCCAGCCCGCCCCGCCCGGTGACGACCGACGCGTCGGTCCCGCACAGCGCGGCGACCAGTACGCCCGCCGCCGTGGTCCCGCCCACGCTCACATCACCGAGCACCACCAGATCCGTACCGGAGTCGGCCTCCTCGTCGGCCACCGCCATCCCGGCCCGGAAGGCGGCCTCGGCCTCCTCCAGGGTCAGCGCGTCCTCGATGTCGATGCGCCCGCCGCCGCGCCGCACCCGATGCCGCACCACCTCGGCCGGCAGCGTCTCCGGATCGCAGTCGAGGGCCATGTCGACGACCCGCACCGGCACGCCGAGGCGCCGGGCGAGTACGGACACGGGCCGGCCGCCCTCCAGGACCTCGCGCACCAGCTCGCCGGCGGCGCCCGCGGGCCGTGCCGAGACGCCCAGCTCGGCCACCTTGTGATCACCGGCGAAGAGCACCACCCGGGGCCGTTCGACCGGCCGCACCGGTACGGCCGACTGCGCCGAGGCCAGCCACTCGCCCAGGTCGTCCAGGCGGCCCAGCGATCCGGGCGGGACGACCTGACGCTCCCGGCGCGCCTCGGCGTCGCGGCGCACCCCGCCGTCGGGGCGCTCGATCAGATCGGTGAAGTCGTCGAGATTCAGCGAGCTCATTCGCCGAACAGTACCGGCCCCTGGTGACCACGGCGGCGGGCCCGTGCGCACCGCGCCCGAGCTGCGTCGTTGCGCCCCGGATCGCGATCACCTACGTAACGTTTTGCGGGAATTGTCGTATGTCGTCGTCCTGTGTCCTCGTCTCGCGTCGGGAGCCGCCCATGTCCGCACCCTCCGCCTCTCCCGTCCCCTCGGCGCCGCCCCCCGTCCCCCGGGTGCCTCCGATGCCCCGGTACGGGCCGCACCGCGCGGACTGCCCCTGGTGCGGCTCCCGGCGGCTGCGCGCCCGGTCGCGCCGCGGTGGGTCCGTCCTCGAACGCTGCCTCGACTGCCGACACGTCTTCCGCAATCCCTCGTTCACGCCCGGACCCGAACACCCGCTGGTCCGGGCCGGAGTCCGCCTGAGACACGGCCTGGCCGCCCGCGCGATGCTCCGCCGCCGCCCCGACCCCGAGAGCTGGCTCGACGTGGGCACCGGCGACGCCGACTTCCCCCGCACCGCCCGCGCGTACTTCCCGTACACCTCCTTCGACGGCCTGGACGCCACGCACCGGGTCCTGCGCGCCCGCGCGGTCGAACGTGTCGAGGAGGCGTTCGTCGGCCGGCTGACGGACCCGCACATCGCGGCCCGGCTGCGCGCCCGCTACGACGTCGTCAGCCTCTTCCACCACCTGGAACGCGTCCCGGATCCCCACGCCGAACTGCGCGCCGCCCTCCACGTGCTCCGCCCCGGCGGCCATCTGCTCGTCGACGTGGCGGACCCGCGCCGCCTGTTCGCCCTCCCGCCCGGCACCTCGCACCCGGCGGGCCTGCGCGCCGAACTGGTGGCCCACGGCTGCACCGTGCTCACCGGCGCGCGGACGCACCGCGTCATCGCGCGCAAGGACGCCTCAGCCCCGTAGCACCAGCGCCTGGCCCGCGACCACCACAAGCACCTGCTCGCACTCGGCCGCGAACGCCGCGTTCAGCCGCCCGAGTTCGTCCCGGTAGCGGCGTCCCGAGGCGGTGGCGGGCACGATGCCCGAGCCCACCTCGTTCGACACGGCGACGACCGCGCGCCGGGTGGTGCGCACCGCCTCCGTCAGCTCCCGCATCCGGTCCCTGAGGGCCCGTTCCCCGCCGTCGGCCCACTCCGCGTCGTCCCACGCCCCGACGGCGTCCATCGCGTCCGTCAGCCACAGCGACAGACAGTCGACGAGCAGCGCCGGCCCGTCGTCCTTGAGCAGCGGTACCAGGTCGCACGTCTCGACGGTGCGCCACGAGCCCGGCCGCCGCTCCCGGTGGGAGCAGACCCGTGCCGCCCACTCGGTGTCCCCGTTGCGGGAGCCCCCGGTCGCGACGTAGAGCACGTCGGGGAAGGCCTCCAGCCGTCGCTCGGCCTCCACCGACTTGCCCGACCGGGCCCCGCCCAGTACGAGGGTGCGCCGCGGTACGTCGGGTACGTCCTCGTAGGAGCCGACCACCAGTGTCGTCCCGTCCGGCACGGCCCGCGTCCCGGCCGCCGCGAGCCGCCGGTCCAGTTCCCGGCCCGGCGGCACGTCGTGGTCCAGGTGGACGGCGACGACGTCCGTCGTCGGCCCCGCGGCGCCCACCGCCCGGAGTTTCGCCAGCGCGTCCGGCCGTCCCACGACGTCCGCGACGACCAGGTCGTAGGAATCGGCGGGCTCCTCCAGACCGGCCGGCGCACCGCCCGGTGGCAGATACAGCAGCCGCTGCCCGTCCGGACCGGTCACGGCGTACCCGGTACCCGGCGCGTCCATCGCCACCGCCCGCACCCGGTGCCCGGTCAGCAGCGCCAGCTCCCGCCCGTCCGGCACCCGCCCCGGCTGCGGCAGCCCGGCCGGCACCTCCACGGCGGGCCCGTCGTGCGGGTGCGACAGCAGCACCTGCCGTACGCCGGTCAGCGAGTGCCCGGCGCGTGCGGCGGCGAACGCGGCGCCGGGCGTCAGGTCGAGCAGCAGCGCCCCGTCCACCAGCAGCGAGGTCGCCGCGCGCGCGTTCGCGCCCTGCGCCGCGGCACAGGCCGCGCAGGGACAGTCGGGGCGGGGGAGTCCCGCGGGGGCACCGGTGCCGAGCAGAGTCACGTCCACGCCCCGATTTTCCCCGGTCACCCGACGACGTGCGCGCCCGAGACCCCCAAGGGCCTGTCCGACGATTCCCGTCGGCCGTCCGGAGGGCGGGCCAGGCGGCCTCCGGTGCGTGCGATGGCGAGGCGCCGGAGCGCCGGCGGCGGGGGTCCCCCCCCCACGCCTTCGAGGCAGTGGGAGAGGAGCCGGGTGGGCGCTTCGGCGACTCCGCGAGTGTGCGTGCCGGGAGTCGCGAGGCGGGCGGGAATCGTCGGACACGCCCTGGGGGTGTGGGCGGTCCCGGCTTCCGTCCCCCCGCCTTCTACGGCGGAACCGGCACAGCGCATAGGCTGCGGTCGGAGGCCGGACCAAGATCCGGCTTCCGCTCTGCATGTGCTCACATCTTGGAGGCGTACATGGCGGCATGGACGTGGCGGTTCGAGACGGCCGGCGGGACGGAGGTCCAGCCCGCGGTGCAGCCCGAGGAGTTCACCACGCAAGGGGACGCCGAGTCCTGGATCGGTGAGTACTGGAAGGACCTCAAGGAGGGCGGCACCGACCAGGTGCGGCTGTTCGAGGACGCCACCGAGATCTACGGCCCGATGAGCCTGCACGCCGAAGAGGCCGAAGAGGCCGAAGAGGCCGAGGCCCCGGAGGCCTGATCTGGCGGGTGGGCGGGGGCGGTTCCGAGGCGGACCGGCCCCGCCTCCGTCACTGCTCGCCCAGCGTCACCTCGGTGGTGCGCTCGTCGCCGTCGCGGGTGTACGTCACCTTCGTCCGGTCACCCGGTTCCATCGACGCCAGCGCCTCGGCCAGCGAGGTGATCGTGGTGATGTCCGTGTCGCCCAGCCGGACGACGACGTCCCCGGGCCGCAGCCCCGCCCGGTCGGCGGCCCCGCCGTCACTGACCTCGACCACGGCCACGCCCGCGGGCCGGTAGCCGTCGTCGACGACCGTACGGGCGGTGACACCGAGCGCCGCCCGGCCCGAGTCGGTCACCCGGCCGTCCTCGACGATCTGGTCGGCGACCGTCCGCACCATCGACACCGGGATGGCGAAACCGATCCCGGGCGCCGCGCTGTCGCTCATGCCCGGGTCGGTCGCGGCCAGCGTGGGGATGCCGATGACCTCGCTGTCGAGGTTCACCAGGGCGCCACCGCTGTTGCCGGGGTTGATGGCCGCGGACGTCTGCACCATGTTGCCGATGGTCGCGCCCGTACCGCCCCCGCTGCTGCCCTCGGTGACGGTCCGTCCGGTCGCCGAGACGATGCCCTGCGTCACGCTGGAGGACAGCCCGAGCGGCGAGCCCATCGCCAGCACGATCTGCCCGACCTCGACCTTCGAGGAGTCCCCGAAGCGGGCCGCCCGCATGCCGTCGGGCACCTTGTCCAGCTTGATGACGGCGAGATCCTGCTCGGGGTAGGAGGAGACGAGTTCCGCGGCCAGCGGGTCCTCGGTGCGGGCGGTCGTCACCCGGAAGGACCTGGTGTCACCGACGACGTGCGCGTTCGTGACGATGTGCCCCTCGTCGTCGTACACCACCCCCGACCCCAGGGAGTCGCCCGCCTGGATCTGCACGACCGACGGGAGTACGTCCTTGATCACCCGCTCGTAGTCGGCCTGCAGGTCGTTGGCCGCGCGCGGCGCCGCGGCCTGTGCCGTGTCGCCCTTCCGCTCGCTCCGGGAGCCCGGAGCGGACCCGGCGTCGGAGCAGCCGGCGACGAGCAGCAGGGAGCAGGCCAGCGTGGCGACCGGGCCGAGCGGCCGTGGCACGCGGGTACGGCAAGCGTGGGAAGCGTCCATGCCCCGAGTCTCGGCGCGCACCGGGAACGCGGCCCCCGGGGAACCCCCGAACGGGCGCCGCGCGGTACCGCCCCGGAGCTACCCCCGCACTCCGCACAGATGAAGCAGCGCGGCGATCCGGCGGTACGGGTCCGTCCGGCCGGCCCGCTCCTCGGCGGCCAGCAGGGTTTCGAGGCCGTCCGGGACCGGGATGTCGTCGGGGACCGTGTCCGTGAGGACCCGGACGCCGTACCAGGTGTGCAGTGGGGCGCCGATGCTCGCGAGCTTGGCCGTCAGCGTCGCCCGCCGGTCCGCGCGGACCTCGATGCCGTCACCGTCGTGACAGACGGTGGTGTCGAAGGCGGCCAGGGCGTCGGCCCACTCGCCGCGCAGGCCCGGGCGCATCGCGAGCGCGTCGCCGTTGCGGACCAGGAGCGACAGCAGTCCGCCCGGGGCGAGCATCCGGGCCAGCCCCGCGAGCAGCGGGTCGGGCTCCTCGACGTACATGAGCACCCCGTGGCACAGCACCACGTCGAAACTGCCCGGCAGGAAGTGCACGCCGGTGTCCCGGCCGTCGCCCTCGACGATCCGCATCCGCTCCCGGATGCCCTCGGGCTGGCCGGCCAGGGCGTCGCGTGCCGCCGCGATCATCGTGGCGTCCCGCTCGATGCCGGTCACCTGGTGCCCGGCCCGTGCCAGCCGGAGCGACTGGGCGCCCTCGCCCATGCCGACGTCGAGCACCCGCAGCCGCTTGCCGACCGGGAAGCGCCCGGCTATCTGCTCGTCCAGCTGCCGGGTCACCAGCTCCTGCCGTACGACGTCCCGCAGACCAGCCGGCCTGTCCAGCCGGGCGTCGGCCGCGTCGCCGGCGAACGGCGTCGTGCTCAGGGCCGCTCCCCGCGCTTGACCTGGGGCTTGGGCAGCCGGAGCCGGCGCATCTGGAGGGAGCGCATCAGCGCGTAGGCCACCGCGCCGCGCCGGCGCTCGTCCGGGAAGCGCTCGGCGAGACGCTTCTTCAGCCGGAAGCCGGTGACGATCGAGTCCAGCACGATCATCACGATCACGACCAGCCACAGCAGCAGCGCCACGTTCTGCAGCGAGGCCACCCGGATCATGCTCAGCACGAGGATGACCACGGCCATCGGCAGGAAGTACTCCGCGATGTTGAACCGCGAGTCGATGAAGTCGCGCGCGAACTTGCGGACCGGGCCCTTGTCCCGGGCCGGCAGGTACCGCTCGTCCCCCTTCGCCAGCGCTTCGCGCTGGCGCGCCATCGCGGTCCGGCGCTCCTCGCGCTGACGCTTGGCGGCGTCCTTGCGCGTCATCGGGGTGTTGGCGACGCTGCGGCGCTGGGACTGGGCCGCACTGCGCTTGGGCGTCGGCCTGCCCTTCGGGGCCTGCGGGTCACGGGGCTGATTGGAGTCGGTCACCGGCGTCTTGACGAGGCTCGGCGACTTCTCTTCCTTGGCGCGGCTACGGAACACAAAACCCAAGGGTACGGGGTGCCGGGGTGTGGGCCCCAGTCCGGTGGGGAACGATCCGGCAACGCCGGTCGTCTGTAAAGGGACAGAGGGGACGTTGCGTACGCCTCAGGGCACCGGGTCATTCCGGACAACCCCGGGGAGCACCTACTCCCTACGCCGGACCGGGGGAGTACGCAGTCGTCCTTGGGGATGAGCCCATCCGTCCCCGAACAGTGCGGTAATGGATGCAGGGCCCGTACTGTGGGTTCTGTCGCAGGTGCTGGAGCTGGAGTCGGTCAGAAGGGGGCGCGCGAAGCCCATGAGCGGTGTCATGAAGCGTATGGGGATGATCTTCCGCGCGAAGGCCAACAAGGCCCTTGACCGGGCCGAGGACCCGCGCGAGACCCTCGATTACTCGTACCAGAAACAGCTGGAGCTGCTGCAGAAGGTGCGCCGCGGCGTCGCCGACGTGGCGACCAGCCGCAAGCGCCTGGAGCTTCAGCTCAATCAGCTCCAGTCCCAGTCGTCGAAGCTGGAGGACCAGGGCCGCAAGGCGCTGGCGCTGGGCCGCGAGGACCTGGCCCGCGAGGCGCTCTCCCGGCGCGCCGCGCTCCAGCAGCAGGTCACCGACCTGGAGACGCAGCACGCCACCCTCCAGGGCGAGGAGGAGAAGCTCACCCTGGCGGCCCAACGCCTCCAGGCCAAGGTGGACGCCTTCCGCACGAAGAAGGAGACCATCAAGGCCACCTACACGGCGGCCCAGGCGCAGACCCGCATCGGCGAGGCGTTCTCCGGCATCTCCGAGGAGATGGGCGACGTCGGCCTGGCCATCCAGCGGGCCGAGGACAAGACCGCCCAGCTCCAGGCCCGGGCCGGCGCCATCGACGAACTGCTCGCCTCCGGCGCCCTGGACGACCAGTCAGGCATGCACAAGGACGACATCCAGGCCGAGCTGGACCGGCTCTCCGGTGGTACGGATGTAGAGCTGGAACTGCAGCGCATGAAGGCCGAACTGTCCGGGGGCAGCACCTCCGACCGGCAGGCCATCGAGGGCGGTCAGGACCAGGGCCAGGCGCAGTCCCAGCAGCAGCCGCAGGACACCCCGCGCTTCGACAAGCAGTAGCCCACGCCTAGGAGGGCGACATGATCGTACGGATCATGGGGGAGGGACAGCTCACGCTGGCCGACGGCCGTCTCACCGAGCTGAACAAGCTGGACGACGAGCTCCTGGCCGAAATGGAGAACGGCGACGGCCCCGGTTTCCGCGCGACCCTCCAGGCCCTCCTGGCCAAGGTCCGCGAACTGGGCGAGCCGGTCCCGGACGACTTCCTCGAGCCGTCCGACCTGATCCTCCCATCCCCGGACGCCACCTTGGAGGAGGTCCGGGAGCTACTGAGCGACGACGGCCTGATTCCGGGGGGCTCCTGACGGAGGCCGGTCGGTATTTCCCGCCTGTCCGGTACCTCCAGTCTGTCGGGTACCTCCAGCGTGCCCCGTACTTCCAGCCCGTCCGGCGTTCGCGGACGAGGCCGTCCAGGCCGAAGCGAGGGTCCGGGGGCGCGGCCCCCGGCCAACGCCCACTGAAGGCGGGCCCACTCATAAGACGCGCCCACTCCGGCTACCGTAAATCGCCGTGAGCACCCTCGCCCGCGCCCGCTGCACCATCGGCGCCCACCCCTCCGCCCTGGACGCGGCCATCGCGGTCGCCGTCCTGGTGTGCATGGTCGCCGGCTCCTTCGTGGACCCGCACAGCCCCGAGGGCGTCACCTGGGGCCTGCGCACGCCGGACGCGCTCGGCCTGGCCCTCATGGCCGTCGGCGCCGCGGCGCTCGTCTTCCGCCGCCGCGCTCCGCTGGTGGTCCTCGCGGTCACCGGCGGCGTCTCCGTGGCCGAGAGCGTCACCGGAGACCCCCGTGCCCCCGTCGTCATGTCCGCCGTGGTCGCCCTCTTCACCGTCGCCGCCTCCACCGACCGCCCCACGACCTGGCGGGTCGGCCTGCTCACCATGACCGTGCTGACCGGCGCCGCCATGCTGGCCGGACCCCTGCCCTGGTACGCGCAGGAGAACCTGGGCGTCTTCGCCTGGACCGGCATCGGCGCCACCGCGGGGGACGCGGTCCGCAGCCGGCGCGCCTTCGTGCAGGCCATCCGGGACCGGGCCGAGAAGGCCGAGCGCACCCGGGAGGAGGAGGCCCGCCGCCGGGTCGCCGAGGAGCGGCTGCGCATCGCCCGCGACCTGCACGACGTGGTCGCCCACCACATCGCCCTGGTCAACGTCCAGGCCGGGGTCGCCGCCCACGTCATGGACAAGCGGCCCGACCAGGCCAAGGAGGCCCTCGCCCACGTACGGGAGGCCAGCCGCTCCGCGCTGGACGAGCTGCGCGCCACCGTCGGTCTGCTGCGCCAGTCGGACGACCCCAAGGCCCCGACCGAACCCGCCCCCGGTCTGGACCGCCTCGGCGAACTCGTCGCCACCTTCCACAACGCCGGGCTGCACGTCGAGGTGGCCCGCACCGACCAGGGCACCGACCTGCCCGCCGCCGTCGACCTGGCCGCGTACCGCATCATCCAGGAGGCGTTGACCAACGTGCAGAAGCACGCGGGGACGCGGGCGAAGGCCGAGGTCAGCGTCGTGAGGGTGGGACCGAACATCGAGGTCACCGTGCTCGACGACGGCGCCGGCGGGGGCGAGGACCCCCGGCCCCCCGCCGACGGCGGCGGCCACGGCCTGCTCGGCATGCGTGAGCGGGTCACCGCCGTGCGTGGCACCCTCACCACCGGTCCCCGCTACGGAGGCGGTTTCCGGGTCCATGCGATCCTTCCGATCAGGAACCGCACCGATGCCGCGGAGGGCCCCGTATGACGATCCGTGTCCTGCTCGCCGACGACCAGGCGTTGCTCCGCAGCGCCTTCAGGGTGCTGGTCGACTCCGAGCCCGACATGGAGGTGGTGGGGGAGGCGTCCGACGGCGCGGAGGCGGCCCGGCTGGCCGCCGAGCAGCGGGCCGACGTGGTGCTGATGGACATCCGGATGCCCGGCACCGACGGCCTCGCCGCCACCCGCATGATCAGCGCCGACCCGTCCCTCGCCCATGTCCGCGTGGTCATACTGACCACCTTCGAGGTCGACGACTACGTGGTGCAGTCGCTGCGCGCGGGCGCCTCCGGCTTCCTCGGCAAGGGCTCCGAACCCGAGGAACTGCTCAGCGCGATCCGCGTCGCGGCCGGCGGCGAGGCGCTGCTGTCCCCGACCGCCACCAAGGGGCTGATCGCCCGCTTCCTCGCCCAGGAGGGCCCGGCCGGCGAGGACCGCGACCCCGCCCGCGCCGAGCGGCTTCAGACGCTGACCGTGCGCGAGCGCGAGGTGCTGGTCCAGGTCGCCGGCGGACTCTCCAACGACGAGATCGCCGAGCGGCTGGAGGTCAGCCCGCTCACCGTGAAGACGCACGTCAACCGGGCCATGTCCAAGCTGGGCGCCCGCGACCGGGCCCAGCTGGTCGTCATCGCGTACGAATCCGGGCTGGTACGTCCAAGGGTGGAGTGACCTCCGCCCCGGCGTACTGCGGCGGGAGTATGCGCCGCATAAGGAAGTCGACCTGGGACCTAGGGAACCGGGGTCACTCATGGACCAGGGTGTGGGGTGGGCGTACAGATGTGCCCCCACCCCCTCCGCTCGGCCACAGAGAGAGACCCTGATCCATGTCCTGGCTGTCGAGATTCAGCCTCGCGCAACGGGCCCTGATAGGCCTGATGTCGATCGTCGCGCTCGTCTTCGGCGCGATCGCCGTCCCCCAGCTCAAGCAGCAGCTGCTGCCCACCATCGAACTGCCCATGGTGTCCGTGCTGGCGCCGTATCAGGGCGCCTCGCCGGACGTGGTCGAGAAGCAGGTCGTCGAACCGATCGAGGACAGCCTCGAAGCCGTCGACGGGATCTCCGGCATCACCGCGACGGCCAGTGAGGGCAACGCCGTCATCATGGTGTCCTTCGACTACGGCAACGGCACCCAGCAGCTCGTGGCCGACGTCCAGCAGGCCGTCAACCGGGCCCGCGCCCAGCTCCCGGACGACGTGGACCCGCAGGTCATCTCCGGCTCGACGGACGACATCCCGACCGTCGTCCTCGCCGTCACCTCCGACAAGGACCAGCAGGCGCTGGCCGACCAGCTCGACAAGACGGTCGTCTCGGAGCTGAAGGACATCGACGGTGTCGCCCAGGTCGTGGTGGACGGCGTCCGGGACGTGCAGGTCACCGTCACCCCCGACCCGGCGAAGCTCGCGAAGGCCGGCGTGGCCCCGCAGGTGCTCGCCCAGTCCCTCCAGGCCGGCGGCGCCACCGTCCCCGCGGGCTCCTTCGACGAGGACGGCGCCAACCGCACCGTCCAGGTCGGCGGCGGTTTCACCTCGCTGAAGCAGATCCAGGACCTCATGGTCACCGGCGAGGGCGTCGACAAGCCGGTCCGCCTCGGTGACGTCGCCACCGTCGAGGAGGAGGAGGCCAGGGCCGACTCCCTCACCCGCACCAACGGCGAGCCGAGCCTCTCCGTCGCCGTCACGATGGACCACGACGGCAGCGCGGTCGCGATCTCGAACGCCGTCGAGGACAGGCTTCCCGAACTGCGCGAGCAGCTCGGCTCCGGCGCGACGCTCACCGTGGTCAGCGACCAGGGCCCGGCGGTGTCCAAGGCCATCTCGGGTCTCACCACGGAGGGCGGGCTCGGTCTGCTCTTCGCCGTCCTGATCATCCTGGTCTTCCTGGCGTCGATCCGCTCCACCCTGGTCACCGCGGTCTCCATCCCGCTGTCGGTGGTGCTGGCGCTGATCGTCCTGTGGACGCGCGACCTGTCGCTGAACATGCTGACGCTGGGCGCGCTCACCATCGCCATCGGCCGGGTCGTCGACGACTCGATCGTGGTTCTGGAGAACATCAAGCGGCACCTCGGCTACGGCGAGGAGCGCCAGGAGGCCATCCTCAAGGCGGTCCGCGAGGTCGCCGGAGCGGTCACCTCCTCGACGTTCACCACGGTCGCCGTGTTCCTGCCGATCGGGCTGGTCGGCGGCATGGTCGGCGAGCTGTTCGGCTCCTTCAGCCTGACCGTGACCGCCGCGCTGCTCGCCTCCCTGCTGGTGTCGCTGACGGTCGTCCCGGTGCTCTCGTACTGGTTCCTGCGCCCGCCGAAGGGCACCCCCCAAGACGCGGACGAAGCCCGCAGGCTGGCGGAGGAGAAGGAGGCCAGGAGCCGCCTCCAGCGCTTCTACGTCCCCGTCCTGCGCTTCGCCACCCGCCGCCGCCTCACCAGCGTGGCCATCGCCGTCGTCGTCCTGCTCGGCACGTTCGGCATGGCGCCGCTGCTGAAGACCAACTTCTTCGACCAGGGCGAGCAGAAGGTCCTCAGCATCAAGCAGGAGCTGAAGCCCGGCACCAGCCTGAGCGCGACGAACGCCCAGGCCGAGAAGGTCGAGAAGCTGCTCGGCGACACCGAGGGCGTCAAGGACTACCAGGTCACCATCGGCTCGTCCGGCTTCATGGCCGCCTTCGGCGGCGGCACGGACACCAACCAGGCCTCGTACCAGCTGATGCTGGAGGACTCGGCGTCCACCGAGGACGTCCAGGACCACATCGAGGACGGGCTCGCGAAGCTCGACGGCATCGGCACCACCACGGTCGCCGCCGGTGACGGCTTCGGCAGCCAGGACCTGAGCGTCGTCGTCAAGGCGGCCGACGCGCAGGTGCTCCGCGAGGCCTCCGAGGAGGTCCGCGAGACGGTCGCCGGGCTCGACGACGTCACCGACGTCACCAGTGACCTGGCGCAGAGCGTGCCCCGCATCTCGGTCAAGGCCAACGCGAAGGCCGCCGCGGCCGGCTTCACCGACCAGACGCTCGGCGCGGCCGTCGCCCAGGCGGTGCGCGGCACGCCGGCCGCCAAGGCGATCCTCGACGACACCGAGCGCGACGTCGTGATCAGGTCGGCCCAGCCGGCCGAGACGCTGGCCCAGCTGAAGGCCCTGAACCTGGGCCCGGCCGAGCTCGGCGACATCGCCACGGTCGCGCTGGTGGACGGCCCGGTGTCGATGACCCGCATCGACGGGCAGCGGGCGGCGACCATCACGGCCAAGCCGACCGGTGACAACACCGGCGCGGTGGGCGCCGAACTCCAGTCGGAGATCGACGGGCTGGACCTGCCGGCCGGTGCCACGGCCGAGATCGGCGGCGTCACCGCCGACCAGGACGAGGCGTTCGTCAACCTGGGCCTGGCCATGCTCGCGGCGATCGCGATCGTGTTCATGCTGCTGGTCGGCACCTTCCGGTCGCTGGCCCAGCCGCTGATCCTGCTGGTGTCGATCCCGTTCGCGGCGACCGGCGCGATCGGCCTGCTGCTGGCGACCGGCACCCCGATGGGCGTCCCGGCGATGATCGGCATGCTGATGCTGATCGGCATCGTGGTCACCAACGCGATCGTGCTGATCGACCTGATCAACCAGTACCGCAAGCAGGGCTACGGCGTCGTCGAAGCGGTGATCGAGGGCGGCCGGCACCGTCTGCGGCCCATCCTGATGACGGCCCTGGCGACCATCTTCGCCCTGCTCCCGATGGCGCTGGGCGTCACCGGTGAGGGCGGCTTCATCGCCCAGCCGCTGGCGGTGGTGGTGATCGGCGGTCTGATCACGTCGACCCTGCTGACCCTGCTGCTGGTCCCGACGCTCTACGCGATGCTGGAGCTGCGCAAGGAACGGCGCGCTAGGAAGAAGGCGGCGAAGCGGGGCGGCGACGTGCCGCCGCAGGCCGCGGCCTCCGGGGAGCCGGAGACGGCGAAGGTCTGAGGCATCCGGAAACGGCTGGGGCCCTGCCCGACACCGAAGGTGGTCGGGCAGGGCCCCAGCCGTGAGCGGCGGTACGGGCGAGTGGGTGGGAAACGCCCCCTACGGCAGGGCGAGCATCCGCTCCAGCGCCAGCTTCGCGAACGCCTCCGTCTCCTTGTCGACCTCGATGCGGTTGACGAGGGTGCCTTCGGCGAGCGATTCCAGTGCCCAGACCAGGTGCGGCAGGTCGATGCGGTTCATGGTCGAGCAGAAGCAGACCGTCTTGTCGAGGAAGACGATCTCCTTGTCCTCGGCGGCGAAACGGTTCGCCAGCCGCCGGACCAGGTTCAGCTCGGTGCCGATGGCCCACTTGGAACCGGCCGGGGCCGCCTCCAGGGCCTTGATGATGTACTCGGTCGAACCGACGTAGTCCGCCGCGGCCACGACCTCGTGCCGGCACTCGGGGTGCACCAGGACGTTGACGCCCGGTATGCGCTCCCGCACGTCGTTCACCGAGTCGAGGCTGAAACGGCCGTGTACCGAGCAGTGACCCCGCCACAGGATCATCTTCGCGGCGCGCAGCTCCTCGGTGGTCAGCCCGCCGTTCGGCTTGTGCGGGTTGTAGAGGACGCAGTCCTCCAGGGACATGCCCATGTCCCGCACGGCGGTGTTGCGGCCCAGGTGCTGGTCGGGCAGGAACAGCACCTTCTCGCCCTGCTCGAAGGCCCAGTCCAGGGCCCGCTCGGCGTTGGACGACGTGCAGATGGTGCCGCCGTGCTTGCCCGTGAACGCCTTGATGTCCGCGGAGGAGTTCATGTACGAGACGGGCACGACCTGCTCGGCGATGCCGGCCTCGGTCAGCACGTCCCAGCACTCGGCGACCTGCTCGGCCGTCGCCATGTCCGCCATGGAGCAGCCGGCGGCCAGGTCGGGCAGGACCACCTTCTGGTCGTCGGAGGTCAGGATGTCGGCCGACTCCGCCATGAAGTGCACACCGCAGAAGACGATGTACTCGGCCTCCGGGCGCGCGGCCGCGTCCCGGGCCAGCTTGAAGGAGTCCCCCGTGACGTCGGCGAACTGGATGACCTCGTCACGCTGGTAGTGGTGACCGAGCACGAAGACCTTGTCCCCGAGCTTCTCCTTGGCCGCGCGGGCGCGCGCGACCAGGTCCGGATCGGAGGGCGAGGGCAGGTCGCCGGGGCACTCCACACCGCGCTCGCTCCTCGGGTCGGCCTCGCGGCCGAGCAGCAGCAGGGCGAGGGGCGACGGCTGTACGTCGAGCGCCTGGGTCTGGGCGGTGGTCACGACACGCACCCTTTCTTCTTTTCGTCGAACTGACGCTATCTATCATATCCGGTTCACGTCAGTTTGACGACGGCCATTGTGTCGGTGTGACGTGAATCCCGGTGCCCGAGCCGTCGTCCACAGCCGCTGTTCGCTCTCCGGGGCGTGTGCGAGCATGAAGGGAAGGTCGAGGAGCAAGACACGGGTCCGTCCCGGAATGAATCCGCGGCCCCGCCGGTTGGAACCGTCGGCAAGCAGTCTCCGTACAACCTTGGAGAGATGTAGATGTCCGTATCGGACGAGACCACCACCGTCACCGACGGCATCATCCTGACCGACGCCGCCGCGGCCAAGGTCAAGGCCCTGCTCGACCAGGAAGGCCGTGAGGACTTGGCGCTGCGCGTCGCCGTCCAGCCCGGCGGCTGCTCCGGCCTGCGCTACCAGCTCTTCTTCGACGAGCGCTCGCTCGACGGCGACGTGGTGAAGGACTTCGACGGCGTCAAGGTCACCACCGACCGCATGAGCGCCCCGTACCTGGGCGGTGCCACCATCGACTTCGTGGACACGATCGAGAAGCAGGGCTTCACGATCGACAACCCGAACGCGACGGGCTCCTGCGCCTGCGGTGACTCCTTCAGCTAGGGCCCGCCCCAGCCACGCGGCGGACACGCCACAGTCGTACGAGAGGGCGGCGGCCCGGGATTGACCCGGGCCGCCGCCCTCTCGCCTTCCCGCCTACGGGATCTCCGTCACCGGCCCCCGGACGGCTGGGGCAGCCGCGCACCCGGCTTGTGCAGCGGGATCTCCTCGCCGTCCGAGCCCACGACCGTCCGGTCGCCGAGCGGCTCGTCGAGCGGCACCGTCCGCTCGTACTCCTTGGCGATCAGGATGCAGACCTTCTCCGGATGCGGGGTCTCGGTCACCGTGACGGTCACCTTGTCCGCGCTCTCCTTCGCCTTCGCCTCGTAGTCGGAGCACACCCCGCCCGTGAAGTGCACGGTCAGCTCCCCGCCCGCGGCCGTGTAGCCGCTCACCTCGACGTCCCGGGGCTCACCCGGCGCCGAGGCCGGCTCGTCGGACGGGGCCGGTGACGGCGAGGCGGGGGCCGCGGTCGTGAGGTACTCCGGGTCGACCGCCGGATACGTCACCGTGAAGGCGTCCGGCGTGCCCGGCGCCCGCACCTCGAACAGCCAGGACGGCACCAGCGTCTGCCGCCCCCGCACCGGATGCGCGGCCAGCCCGAACACCGCGTCCTCGACCGTGATCGTCTGCTTCTCGGGCTTCTGGGGCTTCTCGGGTTTCACCGGCTTCCCGGGGGCGCCCGTCGGCGGCTCGCAGGGCGAGTCCGTGCGGTCCCGGTGCGGTACGGGACTCGCGCAGCCGCCGATGCCGGCGCCGGAGGTGCCGCCCGGCGCGTTCAGCAGCGCCAGTGTCTCCTCGGCGCCCAGGACGGGATACGTGTCCCCCTCGACCGGCGCCTTCACCTGGCCGCTGCCGCCGACCACCTCGCCCCGCGCGCCCACGACCACACCGGTCGTCCAGCCGTACGTGGGCAGCCCGCCGACCTCGGGATCGGCGTTCACGGCCCGCCGGGCGCCCATGACCTGGCCCGCGTCCAGCTTGGCGTCGTCCTGGCCCAGTGCCTTCAGCACCGGCGCCGCCGCCTTCTTCGCGGCCGCCTCGCTCACCGGGTCCCCGTCGGCGGACGGGCCCTTGCACACGGTACCCTTCTCGCAGTCGTCGGTACCGGGCGTGTAGCGGTGGAACGTCCAGGTGCCCGGGGCCTGAGTGTGCACCGTCAGCAACGGCCCCGAACCGTCCTTGGCGTTGCCGACCTTCCACGCCTCGCCCCGCACGCGCGGCGTGCCGTCGACCCCGAGCGCCTCGGCCAGCCGGGCCACCTCCGCCTCGGTGACCTCGCCCCGCGCCCGGTACACGGGCGCCGATCCGGGCCCCTCGGGAAGCGAGCCGTCGGCGCGGTAGGTGACGCCGTACGGGTTGGGTTCGCCGGGTGCGATGCCGTTCGTGCCGCTCTGGGCAGGCGCCCCGTGGTCGTCCAGGGGGAGCGGCGGGGGAGTGTCGTCGCCGGACGCCCCGGAGGCCGTACCGCCGTCCGGGCCGCCATCGGAGGCCGACGTGGCCAGATAGGCCCCGCCGGTCCCGACCAACAGCACGGCGGCGGCGACGGAGGCGACGGCGACCGCCCGGGGACGCCGCCGCGCGGGACGCCCGGTGCCGGCCTCGTCGGCGGCGTCGGCGTCGTTGTCGGGTCGCTCGGTGTTCACCGCATCGCTCCTTCGGCTGTTACTGGGGACAGCGATGGGACGCGGTGGGGGAGGATCCGGTTCCCGGCGACGTCACGCGTCGCCCGAACGGCCTCGGAGCCGCCCGAACGGCCTCGGAGCCGCCGGACGGTTCGAGTCGCCGGACGACCCTCAGTCGCCGTAGTCCGACATCGCGTCCAGCAATCGGGCCGACGTCCGGGGCACCCGCACGCCGTGGATGAGGGAGACGGGGACGGGGCGGGTGGAGACCTTCACCGGTGCCTCCCAGCGCGGGGTCATCCGGGCGCAGTCGCCGCGCAGCGACGCCAGGTCGCCGTCCAGGTCGGCCGGGGCGGGGTCGGCGGTCCTCAGGTTCGTCATAACAGAACCGTAGGCACGTCCCAGACCGCGAAGAAAGTTGTACTACCGGGTAGTTTTGCCTGCTTCGGAGCAGGGGCACTCCCGGGTAGCGTGAACTGTCAACCCGCCTCCCCCTCAGGAGAGAGTCCACGCCGTGCGCATCGCAGTCACCGGCTCCATCGCCACCGACCACCTCATGACCTTCCCCGGCCGCTTCTCCGACCAGCTCGTCGCGGACCAGCTGCACACGGTCTCGCTCTCCTTCCTGGTCGACCAGCTCGACGTACGCCGGGGCGGCGTCGCCGCGAACATCGCCTTCGGCATGGGCCAGCTCGGCACCCGGCCGATCCTGGTCGGCGCGGCCGGCTCGGACTTCGACGAGTACCGGGCCTGGCTGGACCGGCACGGCGTCGACACCGGCTCGGTGCGCATCTCCGAGACCCTGCACACCGCCCGCTTCGTCTGCACCACCGACGCCGACCACAACCAGATCGGCTCCTTCTACACGGGCGCGATGAGCGAGGCCCGCCTCATCGAGCTCAAGACCGTCGCCGACCGGGTCGGCGGCCTCGACCTGGTCTCCATCGGCGCCGACGACCCGGAGGCGATGCTCCGGCACACCGAGGAGTGCCGCACGCGGTCCATCCCCTTCGCCGCCGACTTCTCCCAGCAGATCGCCCGGATGAACGGCGACGAGATCCGGATACTGCTGGACGGGGCGACCTACCTCTTCTCCAACGAGTACGAGAAGGGGCTCATCGAGACCAAGACCGGCTGGACCGACGAGGAGATCCTCGGCCGCGTCGGCCACCGCGTCACCACCCTCGGCGCGCGGGGCGTCCGCATCGAGCGGGCCGGCGAGCCGACCATCGAGGTCGGCGTCCCGGACGAGGAGCGCAAGGCCGACCCGACCGGCGTCGGCGACGCCTTCCGCGCGGGGTTCCTGTCGGGACTGGCCTGGGGAGTGTCGTTGGAGCGGGCGGCGCAGGTGGGCTGCATGCTGGCGACCCTCGTCATCGAGACGGTGGGGACGCAGGAGTACCAGCTGCGCAGGGCGCACTTCATGGAGCGGTTCACCAAGGCGTACGGAGATGAGGCCGCGGTCGAGGTTCAGGCGCGCCTGAGCTGAGGACGTGGTTCGCGACCACTCGTCTGCCTGGCCGGGGCGCGTGGTCGTGTGCGGGTGCGTGGGGGCTGCTCGCGCCCACGCGGCGGAGCCGCATATCGCCACGCGGCGGAGCCGTATGTCGGTACAGCCCCGCGCCCCTGTCGGGTCACCTGGTTCGGCGTACCAGGTAAGCCGTGCCCTGATCCGCCGGCTCTTCCCCCCGGTACTCCTGCCCCCGCATCTCGCACCACGCCGGGATGTCCAGGCGGGCCGCCTCGTCGTCGGAGAGGACGCGGACCGTGCCCCCGACGGGCACGTCGCCGATGACCTTGGCCAGCTCGATGACCGGGATGGGGCAGCGCCGGCCGATCGCGTCCACGACGAGGTCGTCCCCGCTCTCGGGGGCGGCCTGCGCGGCGGCCGGCGCTCCCAGCTTCTCCCGCACCGCGGCCACCGTGCCCGGCAGCACCTCCAGGAACCGCTCGACGTCCTCGGCCGGCGTCCCCGGCGGCAGCGACACCCGGACGTTGCCCTCGCTGAGCACTCCCATCGCCTTCAGGACGTGGCTCGGCATCAGGGTGCTGCTCGTGCAGGACGATCCGGAGGAGACCGAGAAACCGGCACGGTCCAACTCGTGCAGCAAAGTCTCCCCGTCGACATAGAGACACGAGAAGGTGACGGTGCCGGGCAGCCTGCGCACCGGATCGCCGACCACCTCCACGTCCGGCACCAGAGCCGCCACCCGCGCCCGGATCCGCTCCGTCAGCTCCCGCAGCCGGGCCGCCTCCGCGACCGCCTCGGCCCGCACCGCCCGCAGCGACGCCGCCGCGGCCACGATCGCCGGGAGGTTCTCGAAACCGGGCGCCCGGCCCGACTCCCGCTCGTCCCCGGGGCCTTGCGGCGCGAACCGCACGCCCTTGCGCACGACGAGCAGTCCCACCCCCGAAGGCCCGCCCCACTTGTGGGCACTGGCCGCGAGCAGGGACCAGTCGCCCGGCACCTTCCCCCACCCCAGCGACTGCGCCGCGTCCACCAGCAGCGGCACGCCCGCCGCCCGGCAGGCCTCGGCGACCTCCGCCACCGGCTGCTCGGTGCCCACCTCGTGGTTGGCCGACTGGAGGCAGGCCAGCGCGGTGTCGCCGCGCAGGGCCGCCGCGTACGCCGCCGGGTCCACCGCCCCCGTCCGGTCCACGGCGACCCGGGCGACCGACCCGCCGCCGGCCTCGTGCACCTCGGCCGCATGGAGCACGGAGGAGTGTTCGACCGCCGACACGATCAGGTGACTTCCGGCGCGACGCCGCCCGGCCAGCGCCCCGGCGACCCCCGAATGCACCGCCCGCGTCCCCGAAGGGGTGAACACCAACTCGTCCGCCCGGCACCCCACGGCCTCGGCGGCCGCCTCCCGGGCGGCGTCGAGCAGCATCCGGGCCCGCCGCCCTTCCCGGTACAGCCGAGCGGGATCGGCCCACCCTTCGTCGAGGGAGGCCTGAAGGGCCTGGCGGGCCACGGGGTGAAGGGGAACCGCGGAAGCGGCGTCGAGGTAAGCCACACGGCCACGCTATGACGTCCGGCCGGGCGGCGCCGACCAGGGGCGCGGGGGCTGTGCTCGATCTGCGGCTCCGCCGCGCGGGCGCGACCGGCCCCGACGCACCGTCAGCCGCCGACGAACCCCCAGCTCGCACCCCCGTAGGCGCCTCCGTCCCACCCTTTCAGGGTGCCCCCCGGCGCGTATGCCACCCTCCCCGCGACCCCTCGGAGAGCGTCGGCTAGGGTTTGGTCCGCATAAACATCAAACCCCTGCCCGACGCAGGGCGGCGACCGACCAGCGAGAAGGCCGCAGCCGAACAGCGCGGGCGAGACTCTCGGGAAGGCGCTACGTGAGTCCCAACGGCTCCGACCGCTCGCCGCGGCGCCCGATGCGGCGGAAGCTGCTGCAGGCACTGACCGCGGGCCTGGTCCTGGCGACCGCCACCGGTTGCACATACGAGGACTTCCCCCGCCTCGGCATGCCCACCCCAACCACGGAAGAGGCTCCGCGGATCCTCTCCCTGTGGCAGGGTTCCTGGGCAGCCGCGCTGGCCACCGGCGTGCTGGTGTGGGGCCTGATCCTGTGGAGTTGCTTCTTCCACCGGCGCACCCGCACCAAGGTCGAGGTTCCTCCGCAGAACAGGTACAACCTGCCCATCGAGGCGCTGTACACCATCGTTCCGCTCGTCATCGTCTCGGTGTTGTTCTACTTCACCGCCCGTGACGAGTCCGAGCTCATGAGCCTCAAGAAGAAGCCCGACGTCACGGTCAACGTGGTCGGCTTCCAGTGGAGCTGGTGCTTCAACTACGTCGAGAACGTCGACGGTTCCTCCGGCGACGCCAAGACCTCCAAGGAACTGGCCGCGATTCCGGACCGGTTCAAGGAGGACTTCCCGGCGAACGCCGGCGGCACCTACGACTGCGGCGTTCCGGGCACGGAGAACCCGCAGACCGGCAACCCCGGCCCGACCCTCTGGCTCCCCAAGGGCAAGACGGTCCGCTTCGTCCTGACCTCGCGTGACGTCATCCACTCCTTCTGGGTGGTGCCGTTCCTCATGAAGCAGGACGTCATTCCGGGCCACACCAATGCCTTCGAGGTGACCCCCAACAAGGAGGGCACCTTCCTCGGCAAGTGCGCCGAGCTGTGCGGCGTCGACCACTCCCGGATGCTGTTCAACGTGAAGGTCGTCTCCCCGGAGCGCTACGAGCAGCACCTCCAGGACCTCGTGAAGAAGGGGCAGACCGGTTACGTTCCCGCGGGCATCGCGCAGACGAGCCACGAGAAGAACCGGGAGACGAACAACCTGTGAGCATCCTCAACGAACCCCAGGGTGCCTCGGCAGCGGAGGACTCGTACGAGAACGAGCTGCCGGTACGGCGCAAGCAGCCCGGCAACGTCGTGATCAAGTGGTTGACGACCACTGACCACAAGACGATCGGCACGCTGTATCTGGTGACGTCGTTCGCGTTCTTCGTGATCGGCGGCGTGATGGCGCTGTTCATGCGCGCCGAGCTGGCCCGCCCGGGTCTGCAGATCATGTCGAACGAGCAGTTCAACCAGGCGTTCACGATGCACGGCACGATCATGCTGCTGATGTTCGCGACGCCGCTGTTCGCCGGCTTCGCGAACTGGATCATGCCGCTGCAGATCGGCGCGCCGGACGTGGCCTTCCCGCGGCTGAACATGTTCGCCTACTGGCTGTACCTGTTCGGCTCGACGATCGCGGTGGGCGGCTTCCTGACCCCGCAGGGCGCGGCCGACTTCGGCTGGTTCGCCTACTCGCCGCTGTCCGACGCGGTGCACTCGCCGGGTATCGGCGGTGACCTGTGGATCATGGGCCTGGCCTTCTCCGGCTTCGGTACCATCCTCGGCTCGGTCAACTTCATCACCACGATCATCTGCATGCGCGCGCCGGGCATGACCATGTTCCGGATGCCGATCTTCACCTGGAACGTGCTGCTGACCGGTGTGCTGGTCCTGCTCGCCTTCCCGGTGCTGGCCGCGGCCCTGTTCGCGCTGGAGGCGGACCGCAAGTTCGGTGCGCACATCTTCGACTCGGCCAACGGCGGAGCGTTGCTGTGGCAGCACTTGTTCTGGTTCTTCGGGCATCCAGAGGTGTACATCATCGCGCTGCCGTTCTTCGGCATCGTCAGTGAGATCATCCCGGTCTTCTCCCGCAAGCCGATCTTCGGCTACATGGGCCTGATCGCCGCGACGATCGCGATCGCCGGTCTGTCGGTGACGGTGTGGGCCCACCACATGTACGTCACGGGCGGCGTGCTGTTGCCGTTCTTCTCCTTCATGACCTTCCTGATCGCGGTCCCGACCGGTGTGAAGTTCTTCAACTGGATCGGCACCATGTGGAAGGGATCACTCAGCTTCGAGACACCGATGCTGTGGTCCACCGGCTTCCTGATCACCTTCCTCTTCGGTGGTCTGACCGGTGTCATCCTGGCCTCGCCGCCGCTGGACTTCCACGTCTCGGACTCCTACTTCGTGGTGGCGCACTTCCACTACGTGGTGTTCGGCACCGTGGTGTTCGCGATGTTCGCCGGCTTCCACTTCTGGTGGCCGAAGTTCACCGGCAAGCTGCTGGACGAGCGCCTCGGCAAGATCACCTTCTGGACGCTGTTCATCGGCTTCCACGGCACCTTCCTGGTCCAGCACTGGCTGGGTGCCGAGGGCATGCCGCGCCGGTACGCCGACTACCTGGCGGCCGACGGCTTCACCGCCCTGAACACGATCTCGACGATCAGCTCGTTCCTGCTCGGCATGTCGCTGCTGCCGTTCTTCTACAACATCTGGAAGACGGCCAAGTACGGCAAGCCGGTCAACGTGGACGACCCGTGGGGCTACGGCCGTTCGCTGGAGTGGGCGACCTCCTGCCCGCCGCCGCGGCACAACTTCCTCACGCTGCCGCGGATCCGCAGTGAATCCCCCGCCTTCGACCTGCACCACCCGGAGGTCTCGGCGATCGACCAGCTCGAGAACGTCGGTCACGGTGAGAAGACCCTCGCCGGCGGCAAGGAGGCCGGCAAGTGAAGATCCAGGGACAGCTCTTCATCTGGCTGAGCGTCTTCATCCTGGCCGTCGCGATCGTCTACGGCTACTGGTCGATGGAGCCGGCCGGCACCACGGCCCTGTTCCTGGCCTTCGGCCTGTCCATCATGATCGGCTTCTACCTGGCCTTCACGGCCAGGCGGGTCGACGCCGGTGCCCAGGACAACAAGGAAGCGGACGTCGCGGACGACGCCGGCGAGCTCGGGTTCTTCAGCCCGCACAGCTGGCAGCCGCTGGCGCTCGGGTTCGGCGGAGCGCTCGCCTTCCTGGGCGTGGCGGTCGGCTGGTGGATCATGTACTTCTCGGCACCGATCCTTCTCGTGGGCCTGTTCGGCTGGGTTTTCGAGTACTACCGCGGTGAGAACCGCACCCAGTAGCACGCGCCGAGCGCCGAGGGGCCCGGACACTCCGTCAGGAGCGTCCGGGCCCCTTCGTCTGCCCTACACTCCCTCACTCGTCCGGATTACCCACCGTGCCGTCGTTGACGTGTCTCCCTAGCGTGAGGTCATGAGCGACACGGTTCACTTCCAGGCGCGGGGGCGTACGGTCGTCGGCTGCACCCTGCTGGTGATGGCCCTCGGCGCGGGCGTCACCGCCTGCAGCGGCGACGACGACAACCCGCTGTCCGCCTCGCCCTACGACGCGGCCGGCCAGATCTCCTTCAACGGCCCCACGGACGCCGGGAAGAAGGCCGACCCCGACAAACCCCTGGAGGTCGTCGCCGAGGGCGCCGACGGGCGCATCACGGACGTCACGGCCATGGACGCGGCGGGCCGCTACGTCGCGGGCGAACTCTCCGCCGACGGAGCCCGCTGGCACAGCACCTCACCGCTGGCCGCCGGCGCCCGTTACACGGTCCGGGTGAGCACCGAGGACGGCGACGGCGCGCCCGGCCGCAAGGTCCTCACCTTCGAGACCGGACTGCCCAGCTCCAAGAAGACCCTGGACGTCTCCTTCGGGCCCGAGGCGGGCGCGTACGGCGTCGGCCAGCCCATCACCGCGGAACTGAGTCAGCCGGTCGCGGACCCGGCCCAGCGGGCCATAGTGGAACGTGCCCTGAAGGTGGACTCCACGCCGGCCGTGGAGGGCGCCTGGCGCTGGGTGGACGACAAGAAGCTCCACTACCGGCCCAAGGAGTACTGGCCCGCCCACGCCACCGTCCAGGTCCGCAGCACCCTCGACGGCATCAAGATCGGCGACCGGATGTGGGGCGGCGCCGCCAAGTCCCTGACGATCACCACGGACGACCGCGTCGTGGCCGTCACCGACGCCGCCGCACACACGCTCACGGTCTTCCAGGACGGCCGGGAGGTCAGGAAGATCCCCGTCACCACCGGCAAGCCCGGCTTCGAGACCCGCAACGGCGTCAAGGTCGTCCTGGGCAAGGAACCGTTCGTACGCATGCGCAGCAGTACCGTCGGCATCGCCGAGGGGTCCTCGGAGTCGTACGACCTGCCCGTGTACTTCGCCACCCGGGTCACCTGGAGCGGCGAGTACGTGCACGCCGCCCCCTGGTCGGTCGGCTCCCAGGGGACGGCCAACGTCAGCCACGGCTGCGTCGGTATGAGCACCGCCAACGCCGAGTGGTTCTTCGGCGCCGTCCAGGAGGGCGACCTGGTGGAGGTCGTGAACTCGGGCGGCGAGACGATGGAAGCCTTCGGCAATGGCTTCGGCGACTGGAACCTGGACTGGACCAAGTGGCGCACGGGCAGCGCCCTGACGGCCGGCACCGCGAACGCCCCGAACACCCAGGAGGCGGCAAGGCTACGGCCGACGGCGGTGTGAGCGACCCACAGGGGCGCGGTGAACCGCGCGACGAGCCACCACGGCGCCGCCCCCGCCGGACACCCGCACCCCCTGCCCAGGAGGCGCCCTAGACGCCCTGCAGCCTCTTCTCACGCAGCAGCGCGGCCAGCGCGGACGCGAACTCCACCGGTTCCACAGGCAGCGTCACAGCCGCCTCCGCCCGGCTCCACGTCGCCAGCCACGCGTCCTGCGGCCGGGCGATGAGCAGCAGCACCGGCGGGCACTGGAAGACCTCGTCCTTGATCTGCCGGCAGAGCCCCATGCCGCCCATGGGCACCGCCTCGCCGTCCAGGACGCAGACGTCGATCCCGCCCTTGTCCAGCTCCTTGATCGCGGCGGCCGGGGTGGCGCACTCCACGAACTCGACCACGGGCACGTCCGGAGCCGGCCGGCGACCGGTCGCCAACCGCACCTGCTCGCGGGTGTTGGAGTCGTCGCTGTAGACCAGCACCGTGGCGGTCGGCTGCATGCTTCCTCCGATACGCAGTGAAACAGTCGTAGCCCGTCGCGCCGGATGCTACTCCCTTGAACACCTCGTCAACACTGGTTCGGACACGGCTTCGACGGGCCGTTCGATGGGCCATACGGGCAGTACAGACGGTGCGGACACTCCGAACGGCACCCCCCGGGGTGAGGGCGGGATAAGCGACCGACATAATGTCGGTCGTGGCGACAGCAACGACAGTAGAAACCGGGCACGCGCACCCGTCGGTCAACCGACCGAACCTCACCAGCGTCGGAACCATCATCTGGTTGAGTTCCGAGCTGATGTTCTTCGCGGCCCTCTTCGCGATGTACTTCACCCTGCGATCGGTGACCGGCCCGGACTTCTGGTCCGAGAAGGCCGACGCGCTGAACTTCCCGTTCTCCGCGACGAACACCACGATCCTGGTGCTCTCCTCCCTCACCTGCCAGCTCGGCGTGTTCGCTGCCGAGCGCGGTGACGTGAAGAAGCTCCGGATGTGGTTCATCGTCACCTTCGTGATGGGTGCGATCTTCATCGGCGGTCAGGTGTTCGAGTACACCGAGCTGGTCAAGCACGAGGGCCTCTCGCTCTCGTCGGACCCGTACGGCTCGGTGTTCTACCTGACCACCGGCTTCCACGGACTGCACGTGACGGGCGGCCTCATCGCCTTCCTGCTGGTCCTCGGCCGCACCTACGCGGCCCGGAGGTTCACCCACGAGCAGGCGACCGCCGCCATCGTCGTGTCCTACTACTGGCACTTCGTCGACGTCGTCTGGATCGGCCTCTTCGCCACGATCTACATGATCAAGTAGTCGCGGCGCGCACCCGCCCAATTCCAGAAGCATCGACGCAGAAGATCCTGACACCGGGGTAATCCGTGAAAAAGCTCTCCGCACGACGACGCCACCCGCTGGCGGCGCTCGTCGTCCTACTCCTCGCGCTGGCATGCACAGGGGGGCTGTACGCCGCGTTCGCACCCGCGGACAAGGCGCAGGCCGATGAAACCGCCCAGTCCCTCGCCATCGACGAGGGCAAGAAGCTCTACGCCGTCGGCTGTGCCAGCTGCCACGGCACCGGGGGTCAGGGCACCACCGACGGTCCGAGCCTGGTCGGCGTGGGCGCCGCAGCCGTCGACTTCCAGGTGGGCACCGGACGTATGCCGGCCCAGCAGCCGGGTGCGCAGGTCCCGCGCAAGAAGGTGATCTACTCCCAGGCCGAGATCGACCAGCTCGCCGCCTACATCGCCTCGCTGGGTGCCGGTCCGGCCATCCCGTCGGAGGAGAAGTACGGCCCGGAGGGCGCGGACATCGCCAAGGGCGGTGAGCTGTTCCGCAACAACTGCGCGCAGTGCCACAACTTCACCGGCAAGGGCGGCGCCCTGACGCACGGCAAGTACGCGCCGAACCTCGAGGACGTCGATCCCAAGCACATCTACGAGGCCATGCAGACCGGCCCGCAGAACATGCCCTCCTTCCCCGACAGCACGATGTCGGAGCAGAACAAGAAGGACATCATCGCCTACCTGGACGCGGTCAACAGCGACGACACCGTGGAGCCCGGTGGCCTCAACCTCGGCGGACTGGGTCCGGTGAGTGAAGGTCTGTTCGCTTGGGTGTTCGGACTGGGCGCCCTGATCGCCGTCGCCGTCTGGGTCGCCGCTCGGACCGCAAAGGCCAAGAAGTCATGAGTAGCCAAGACATTCCAGAAGAGAACCTGCCCGCTGAGCAGGACGCCCCGCACGGGCACGGCTCGCTGCGCACCGCGGACGAGCAGAACCCGTTCGCCGACCCGGGTCTGCCGCCCCACGAGCACCGGATCCAGGACACCGACGAGCGGGCCGCCAAGCGGTCCGAGCGCACGGTCGCCCTGCTGTTCACGCTGTCGATGCTGGCCACCGTCGGCTTCATCGCCTCGTTCGTGACGATCCCGGTCGACAAGTCGGTCTACATCTTCCCGCTCGGTCACATCAGTGCGCTGAACTTCGCGCTCGGCATGACGCTCGGCGTCGCGCTGTTCGCGATCGGCGCCGGCGCGGTCCACTGGGCCCGCACGCTGATGTCCGACGAGGAGGTCGCCGACGAGCGGCACCCGATCGAGGCCGACGCCGAGACCCGTGCCAAGGTCCACGCGGACTTCAAGCAGGGCGCCAAGGAGTCCGTGATCGGGCGCCGCAAGCTGATCCGCAACACGATGCTGGGCGCGCTCACGCTGGTGCCGCTCTCCGGTGTCGTCCTGCTGCGCGACCTCGGCCCGCTGCCCGGTACCAAGCTCCGCCACACCCTGTGGTCCAAGGGCAAGCTGCTCGTCAACATGAACACCCACGAGCCGCTGCGCCCCTCCGACGTCGCGGTGGGCTCGCTCACCTTCGCCATGCCCGAGGGCCTGGAGGAGCACGACGAGGAGTTCATGACCGAGATCGCCAAGGCGGCCCTGATGATCATCCGGCTGGAGCCGGAGGCCATCAAGGACAAGCGCGAGCTCGAGTGGTCGCACGAGGGCATCGTGGCGTACTCGAAGATCTGCACCCACGTCGGTTGCCCGATCTCCCTGTACGAGCAGCAGACGCACCACGCGCTCTGCCCCTGCCACCAGTCCACCTTCGACCTTGCCGACGGCGCCCGGGTGATCTTCGGTCCCGCCGGTCACGCCCTGCCGCAGCTGCGTATCGGCGTGAACGACGAGGGTTACCTCGAAGCGCTCGGCGACTTCGAAGAGCCCGTCGGTCCTGCCTTCTGGGAGCGCGGATGAGCACTACAGCCAACGAAGCCCCCCGCTCTCGCGGGAAGGCACCGGCCGGCGAGCGCGTCGCCGACTGGGCCGACGGCCGGCTGGGGATCTACTCCCTGGCCAAGGCCAACATGCGCAAGATCTTCCCCGACCACTGGTCGTTCATGCTGGGTGAGGTCTGCCTCTACAGCTTCATCATCATCATCCTCACGGGTGTGTACCTGACGCTGTTCTTCCACCCGTCGATGAACGAGGTCACGTACCACGGCTCGTACGTGCCGCTGCAGGGCCAGCTGATGAGTGAGGCGTACGCCTCGACGCTGGACATCAGCTTCGACGTCCGCGGTGGTCTGCTCATCCGGCAGATCCACCACTGGGCGGCGCTGATCTTCCTCGCCGGCATGTTCGTGCACATGATGCGCGTCTTCTTCACCGGCGCGTTCCGCAAGCCGCGTGAGATCAACTGGCTGTTCGGCTTCCTGCTGTTCGTCCTCGGCATGTTCACCGGCTTCACCGGTTACTCGCTCCCGGACGACCTGCTCTCGGGTACCGGTATCCGCTTCATGGAGGGCGCGATCCTGTCCGTGCCGATCGTCGGCACGTACATCTCGTTCTTCCTCTTCGGCGGCGAGTTCCCCGGCCACGACTTCGTGGCCCGGTTCTACTCGATCCACATCCTGCTGCTGCCGGGCATCATGCTCGGCCTGGTGGTCGGCCACCTGATCCTGGTCTTCTACCACAAGCACACGCAGTTCGCGGGCCCCGGCAAGACCAACAAGAACGTCGTCGGCATGCCGCTGCTGCCGGTCTACATGGCCAAGGCCGGAGGCTTCTTCTTCCTGGTCTTCGGTGTGATCGCCGCCGTCTCGGCCATCGCCACGATCAACCCGATCTGGTCCATCGGCCCCTACCGGCCGGACATGGTCTCCACCGGCGCCCAGCCCGACTGGTACATGGGCTTCTCCGAGGGCCTGATCCGTGTGATGCCGGGCTGGGAGATCAACTTCTGGGGTCACACGCTCGTCCTGGGTGTGCTCATCCCGCTGATCATCTTCCCGCTGGTCCTGGCGACGATCGCGGTCTACCCGTTCATCGAGTCCTGGGTCACCGGCGACAAGCGCGAGCACCACATCCTGGACCGCCCGCGCAACGCCCCGACCCGGACCGCCTTCGGTGTCGCCTGGATCACCTGGTACATGGTGCTGCTGATCGGTGGCGGCAACGACCTGTGGGCCACGCACTTCCACCTGTCGATCAACGCGATCACCTGGTTCGTCCGCATCGGGTTCTTCGTCGCCCCGGTCGTCGCGTTCATCATCACCAAGCGGATCTGCCTCGGCCTCCAGCGCCGGGACAGGGACAAGGTGCTGCACGGCCGCGAGTCGGGCATCATCAAGCGCCTGCCGCACGGTGAGTTCATCGAGGTGCACGAGCCGCTCAGCCAGGAGCAGCTGCACACGCTCACGGCGCACGAGCAGTACAAGCCGGCCGAGATCGGCCCCGAGGTCGACGAGAACGGCGTCCGGCGCAAGGTGAAGCGCACGGAGAGGCTCCGCGCCAAGCTCAGCAAGGGGTACTACGGCGAGGAGTCGCAGATCCCGAAGCCGACCGTCGAGGAGTACAAGGAGGTCACGAGCGGCCACGGCCACCACTGACCCTCCGGCGTCGCCACACCACGGCGAAGGGCTCCGTCCGTTCCGCGGACGGGGCCCTTCGCCGTGCCCGGGGCTGGATAGGGTGGGACCACACTCCCTTTCCGCCATACACACGATTCAGGAGCGGCTCATGAGCGCTGTGACCCCCGCTGGAGGCGACACCGCGGCGGGCCGCTCCTGGCCCACCCTGCTGAACGGGCTGCTGGACGGCCAGGACCTCTCCGCGGACGACACCGCCTGGGCGCTGGACGTGATCATGCGCGGCGAGGCGACCGACGCGCAGATCGCCGGCTTCGCGGTGGCGCTCAGGTCGAAGGGCGAGACCGTCGAGGAGATCTCCGGGCTGGTCCGCACCATGTACGCCCACGCCAACGTGATCGAGGTGCCGGGGGAGACGGTCGACATCGTCGGCACCGGCGGCGACGGCGCCAAGACGGTCAACATCTCCACCATGTCGGCGATCGTCGTGGCCGGGACGGGCGCGAAGGTCGTCAAGCACGGCAACCGGGCCGCCTCCTCGGCGTCCGGGGCCTCCGACGTCCTGGAGAAGCTCGGGGTCAATCTGGAGCTGACGCCGAAGCGGGTGGCGGAGGTCGCCGAGGAAGCCGGCATCACCTTCTGCTTCGCCGTGAAGTTCCACCCGTCGCTGCGCCACGTGGCGGCGGCGCGCGGCCAGCTGGGTATCCGCACGGTGTTCAACTTCCTGGGTCCGCTGACCAACCCCGCCAAGGTGAAGTCCCAGGCGATCGGGGTCGCCCACGCCCGGATGGCGCCGATCATCGCCGGTGTCTTCGCCGAGCGCGGCCACTCGTCCCTGGTCTTCCGGGGTGACGACGGCCTCGACGAGCTGACCACGACGGCCACCTCCCGGGTGTGGGTCGTGCGGGACGGCCGGGTGACCGAGGAGACCTTCGACCCGCGGGACGTCGGCCTCGAACTCGTGCCGGTCCAGGCGCTGCGCGGCGCCGACGCCTCCTACAACGCCGACGTCGCCCGCCGCCTGCTGGCCGGCGAGACGGGCCCCGTGCGGGACGCGGTGCTGCTGAACTCGGCGGCGGCGCTGGTGGCGCTGGAGCCCGGCGACGGGCCGTTGACCGAGCAGATCCGGGCCGGGATGGACCGGGCCGCGGAGGCGGTCGACTCGGGCGCGGCCAGGCGCGTCCTGGAGCGCTGGGTGGCCGCGACGCACGCGTAGCCGCCCTCTCGTGTGACGTGCGTCCCGCGATCCGGACTCGGGTTGCGGGGCGCCGATCATTTCCCCTAGGTTTTTCGACAGGTCATGAGTGACAGTCATGAGGCCCCGGCCGACTGTCCGGCAACCCTCCGTCCGTGGCGGGGTGCCCCGGGTGAAGACCAGGCCGTGGACAGCAAGGTTCACGGCAAGCGCGGACCCCTCGCGAAACCAGGGGTCCTGGGTCGTCCGAGGAGTCTCCCGTGAACCGGCGAATGCGATAGGGCCGCAGAGCCCCGCCTCCGCACACCTCTTTCTTCTCTTTCACAGCGCGTTTCCTCGCGCTGGTCCTCACGGGAGTCCGCCATGTCCGTACCCACCGCTGTCGCCACCCCGCTGCCCGTCCTCGGCCGGGACGTCACCGTCCCCCTCGTCACCGGCGGAGAGGTCACCTACGCCGCGCTCGACTACGCCGCCAGCGCGCCCGCGCTCCAGCAGGTCTGGGACGACGTGGCGGCCTACGCCCCGTACTACGGCAGCGTGCACCGCGGGGCCGGGTACCTGTCGCAGCTGTCGACCGACCTGTTCGAGAACGCCCGGGAGACCGTCGCCGGGTTCCTCGGATGCCGGGAAGGGGACCAGGTCGTGTTCACCCGGTCCACCACCGACTCCCTCAACCTGCTCGCCGGCGCGCTGCCCGCCGGCTGTCGGGTCTTCGTCTTCGAGACCGAGCACCATGCCTCGCTGCTGCCCTGGCGGGACGCGGACGTGACCTACCTGGACGCCCCGCGCACCCCGGCGCAGGCCGTCGAGACCCTGGAGCGCGCCCTCGCCGCCCGTGAGCCCTACGGGCCCGCCCTGGTCTGCGTCACCGGTGCCTCCAACGTCACCGGCGAGCTGTGGCCGGTGCGTGAACTGGCCGCCGCCGCGCACGCGCACGGTGCCCGGATCGTGCTGGACGCCGCCCAGCTCGCCCCGCACCACCCCGTCTCCGTGGCCGACCTGGACGTCGACTGGGTCGCCTTCTCCGGGCACAAGCTGTACGCCCCCTTCGGCGCCGGCGTACTGGCCGGCCGGGCCGACTGGCTGCGCGAGGCGGAGCCGTACCTCGCCGGCGGCGGCGCCAGCCGCAGGGTCACCCGGCGCGCCGACGGCGGCGTGGACGTGGAGTGGCACGACAGCGCCGCGCGGCACGAGGCCGGGTCGCCCAACGTCATCGGCGCCTATGCCGTCGCCGCCGCCTGCAAGGCGCTCACGGAGGCCGGGTTCGACACGCTGGTCGCCCGCGAGGAGTACCTGATCGGCAAGGTGCGGGAGGGGCTCGCCGAGGTGCCCCAGGTGCGGATCCTCTCGCTCTTCGGCGACGACGCCCCCCGCGTCGGCGTGCTCTCCTTCGTCGTCGAGGGCTGGAACAGCTCCCACTTCGCCGCGGCCCTCTCCGCCGAGTACGGCATCGGGGTGCGCGACGGCCTGTTCTGCGCCCACCCGCTGGTGCGCACCCTGCTCGGCAGCGACCCGCAGGCGCAGGGCGAGTGCGGCGCCCCCGAGGCGCAGCCCGGCGAGAAGTCCCTCAACGCCATCCGCGTGAGCTTCGGCGCGGGCACCCCGGAGGAGCACGTCGAGCGGTTCGTGAACGCCGTCAAGGAGCTGGTGAGCGACGGCGCCCGCTGGAACTACCGCACCGAGGACGGGCGGTGCGTGCCCGACACGTCCGCCGCCGACACGTCCGCCGCCGACACCTCCGCGGCGGGCACCGCCGCCGCCTGACCCGGCAGCCGCGACCCCAGCAGGATCATCCGCAGCGCCCGCTCCGTGGCGTCCGTGACGAGTTCGGCGGCGCGCAGCAGCGCGTCCGCCAGGGCCATCGGCGCCGGCATGATGCCGTGGAAGGCGTCCACCCCCGGCACCTCGTGCGCGCCCTCGCCGAGCGTGCCGGCCAGGGCGAGGACGGGACGGCCGTAGAGCTTGGCGCGGCGGGCCACCTCGGCCGGGACCTTGCCGCGCGGCGTCTGGTGGTCCAGGGCGCCCTCGGCGGTGAGCACCAGGTCGGCGCGGGCGAGGCGGGCGTCCAGGTCGAGGTGGTCGAGCAGCACGTCGAAGCGGGGGAGCAGCCGTCCGCCGACCGCGGCAAGCCCGGCGCCCAGCCCGCCGGAGGCGCCGGTGCCGGGGCCGCCCCGCAGGTCCGTGCCGATGACACCGAGGTCCCGGGTGAGGACGCGCGCCCAGTTCTCCAGACCGGCCGACAACTCCTCGACCCGCGCGGGCGTCGCCCCCTTCTGCGGGCCGAACACCCGGGCCACGCCCCGTTCGCCGCACAGCACGTTGAACGGGTTGCAGGCGACGAGCAGCTCGGTGTCCTTCAGCCGGGCGTCCAGACCGGACGGGTCGACACGGGCGAGGCGGATCAGCTCCCGTCCGCCGTGCGGGAGTTCGAAGCCGTCCGCGTCCAGCAGCCGGGCCCCCAGCGCCTGGAGCGCGCCGGCGCCCCCGTCGGAGGTGCCCGAGTCGCCGCAGCCGACCAGGACGCGCCGTACCCCGGTGTCGAGCGCGGCGCGGATCAGCTCGCCGACGCCGTAGGTCGTCGTGGCGCCCGGGTCGCGCAGGGCACGGGGGACCAGGGAGAGGCCCGCGACGGCCGCCATCTCCACCACCGCCGTGTCCTGCGCGCCGAGCAGTGCGAAGTGGGTGCCGACGGGTTCGCCGACCGGGCCGGTGGCGGCCAGCGCGACCAGCCTTCCGCCGGTCGCGGCGGCCAGCGCGACGGCCGTGCCCTCGCCGCCGTCCACCAGCGGGATGAGGTCGATCTCGGCGTCCGGCAGGACCCGGCGGACACCCGCCGCGATGGCGTCGGCGGCGGCCTGGGCGGACAGGGACTCCTTGAAGCCGCTGGGGGCCACGACGACACGGTTCAGCAGCGAGGGCACGGCGGGCACGGAAGACGCGGCGGGCGTGGAGGGCACGGAAGACGCGGCGGGCATGGAGGACATGGAGGACTCCTTCAACGGGTCACGGGCACGCCGAGCAGCGGCCAGACGGCGGCGGCGAAGAACAGCACGAGGGCGGCGGTCAGCGGTGCCAGGACGGCGGACAGCCGCAGCAGGTCGCGCGGGGTGTAGGTGGGGGTGCCGGGGATGTCGGAGAAGAGCGTGACCGGCTTGGCGGAGGCCGGGAGGGTGTGGCAGAAACCGGCGGCGGCGGTGGACGCGAGCGCGGCGGCGACCGGGTTGACCCCGGCGCCCACGGCCGCGGCGATCACCAGCGGGACCAGGACGGAGGAGCGGGCCGAGCGGGACTGGAGGACCAGGTGGGCCGCCGTGCTCACCGCCACCACGACCCCGAGGAAGACGGCCGGTGCGACGTGCGCGGGCAGCCCCGACACCAGCCACTTCGCGGCACCGGAGTCGGCGAGCGCGACGCCCATCGCCATGGTCGCCGCCATGAACAGCAGCAGCGACCAGGGCACGGTCTTCAGCGCGTCCTTGAGCCGTACGGTGCCGAGCGCGGGGGAGGAAGCGACGACCGCCCCGATCAGCGCCACCACCGCGGGCGGGACATGGTGCAGGGGCTCGCTGCACCACAGGGTCACCACCGTGGCCAGCAGCAGGGCGCAGCGCTTCTCCGCCTGCGTCCAGGGCCCGGTGACCGGGCTCTCGGTGTGCCGCTGTATCTCCTCGGCGGTGATGTGGACCGGGCCCTTGCGGTCCGTGCGCCGAGTCGTCGTCAACAGGACCGTCTCGGCGGCCAGATGGGAGGAGGTCACCGCCAGCGGGAGGCCGAGCAGCAGCCACTGCGTGAAGCCGATCCGGTCCCCGGTCGCCTCCCACAGCACCGACACCGTGATCAGATGTGCGCCCGCGCCGATCAGGGTCGCCACCGCCGACAGCAGAATCACGGTCGGGAACAGCAGTGCCAGCATCACGACCAGTCGCTTCCGGTCGGCGAGTGCCTTGGCGAGGGCCAGGAAGACCGGCAGCGCCAGCGCCGCCCGGCCCGACGTGGCCGGCACCGCGAACGCCGTCACGACCAGCGCGGCCGTCGTCAGGTGGACCAACTGCCGTACGCTGCGCGCCCCGCCGACCAGGAACGCCGCGGCCCGCCCCGCGAGCCCGGTCCGGGCCACCGCCGCCGCCAGCACGAAGGCGCAGATCAGCAGCCACACCGTGTCGTCGCCGAGGGTGCCGAAGAGGGTGTCGCTGCTGATCACACCGGTCGCGGTCAGGGCGAGTCCGGCGCCCAGCGCGATGTACGTGTCGTCGATCGCCGTACCGATCCAGGCACACGTGGCCAGCGCGAACACGGCCAGGGTGAGGCGAGCGTCACCACCGAGGGCGGGGAAGTTCGCGGGTACCGCGAGCAGCGCGCACAGGGACAGCGCCACGCAGAGGGCCGCCGCCAGGCGGAGGTTCAACGTCACGTCATCGAGGGTTCTCCCGGGCGGTGAGCCCTCAATGAGTCCGACATGAAGGAAACTTCACACAAAAGCCGGTCGGCCCGTCGGCGGGTCGGGTGCGTGGCCGGGCCGGGTGCGTCAGCCCGGCAGCCGGTACCCCATGCCCCGTACCGTCTCCACCCGTTGCGCCCCCAGCTTCTTGCGCAGCGCCCGCACGTACACGTCCACGATGTTGGAGCCGGGGTCGAAGTCGTAGCCCCACACATGGGACAGGATCTGCTCCCGCGACAGGACCTGCCCCGGGTGGCGCAGGAAGAGTTCGAGCAGCACGAACTCACGGGCCGTCAGGTCGACCGTCCGCTCCGCGGCACGGGCGCGGCGGGTGCGCAGGTCCAGGGAGAGGTCGCCGGACCTGAGCACCGTCACCTCCGGTGCCCTGGCCGCCGTACGCAGCCGCAGCCGTACCCGGGCGAGCAGTTCCTCGAAGCGGAACGGCTTGGTCATCCAGTCGTCGGCGCCGCCCTCCAGGCCCGCCACGGTGTCCCGTACGGAGTCCCGGGCGGTCAGCACGATCACCGGGGTCGTCACCCGGGACTCGCGCAGCTCCCGCAGGACCGTGAATCCGTCCCGGCCGGGCAGTCCGATGTCCAGGACGACCAGGTCGAAGCCGCCGGTGAGGGCGTACTCGTAGGCGGTGTCGCCGTCGGTGACCGCGGTGGTGGTGAAGCCGTTGGCGCGCAGGCCCTTCTCGACGAAGGAGGCGATGCGCTCCTCGTCCTCGACGATGAGGATGCGGTTCATGGGCGTGCCTCTTCCAGAGTGAGTACGAAGGTGGCGCCGCCGCCCTCGGTGGCGCGCAGGGCGACCCGGCCGCCGTGGCCCTCGGCGATCGCCTTGACGATCGACAGACCGAGGCCGGCGCCCGTGCCGCGCACCCCGCGCCGGGCCGTGCCACGCCGGAAGCGCTCGAAGACGACCTCGGCGTCCTGCGGCTGGACCCCGGGTCCGGAGTCGGCGACGTACAGCTCGATCCGGGGACCGTCGGCGCGGGATCCGATGCGGATGGTCTGGCCGGTGGTGGTGTGCTGCACGGCGTTCTGCGCGAGCTGCACCATGGCCTGGGTGATGCGCTGGGGGTCCAGCCGGGCCTCGCGGTCGGCGACCTCGGCCAGCACCCAGTCCCGGTCGCCCAGGGTGCGGGCCTTGACGTAGACGTCGGCGGTGAGTTCGGCGAGCTGGACCGGCTCGGGGGTGACGAAGTCGGGGCGTTCGGCCTTGGCGAGGAGCAGCAGGTCCTCGACGATGCGGCTCATCCGGTCCAGTTCGTCGGTGACGAGGCGGACGGTCTCCTCGCGTTCGGCCGGGTCGTCGCCCATCAGTTCCAGGTGGCCGCGCACGATGGTGATCGGGGTGCGCAGCTCGTGGCTCGCGTCGTCGACGAACCGGCGCTGGGTGCCGAAGGCGCGTTCCAGCCGGTCGAGCATGGCGTTGAAGGTCTCGGCGAGCGCGGCCACGTCGTCGTGGCCGTGCACCGGGATGCGCCGGGTCAGGTCCTGCTCGGTGAGCTGGGCGGCCGTGGTGCGCACCAGCCGGACCGGTTTGAGGATCCGGCCCGCGACCACCCAGGCGATGCCGGTCGTCATCAGCAGGGCGACACCGGAGATGGCGAGCAGGACGCGGAACACCTCGTCCGCGCGCGCCTGTTCCCGCCCGGGATGGAAGGCGACCACGAAGGCGGCCGCCGGTTCGCCGCCGTAGCGGGCCACGGTGACCTTGGCCCAGCGGATGTCCCCCTGCGGCCGCTCCAGGGTGCCGGTGGAATCCGGGGAGGCGTAGATGCGGCGCCGGGCGTCCGCGTCCTTGCGCAGGGGCAGGGCGACCGGGATCTCGCGCTGCTGGATGATCTGCGTGGGCCTGCTGCCCACCTCGCCCACCAGGCCGATCAGCTCCTCGTCCAGGTCGGCGTACTGCCTCTCCAGGAAGACCTTGAGCAGCCGCTCCGGTTCGGTGAACGGGAGGCCGGTCTCCGGGTCGAAACCCTGCTCCTCGAAGTTGGCGAACTCGCCGGCCTCCTGGGCGAGCAGGCCGTTGATCCGCTGGTCGGTGTCGCGCAGCAGGATCGAGCGGGTGGTCGCGGCCACCGAGGCGAGGGCGACCGCCATCACGAGCAGCAGCCAGAGCAGGATGCGGACCCGGGCCGAGATCCGGCGGCGCTCGCGGTCAGCCGTCGTCGCCGGCTCCGTCGTCGGCGCCCCGGTCGTCTCCGGCGTCGTTGCCTCGGTCGTCGTCATCGTCGTCATCCGGGGCGCTGTCGGTCACCGGCGGCCGGGTCACCACCTGGTCGCTCGGCGTCGGCTCGGGCGAGGAGGAGGTGGGTGAGGAGGAGGTGGGGGTCGGGGTGGGGGAGCCGCTCTCCAGCTCCACCTTGGCCGGGACCTTCGGTTCCTGCGGACTGTCGGTGAGGGCGAAGCTGGTCGCCGCGATGCCGAGCGGGATCAGGACGACGGCCGCCAGGGCCGCCATCCGGCGTGAGAAGACCATGTCCCTGATCCTGCGCCCGACACCCCGTGTCCCGGATGAGTCCGGGATGAAGAACTCTTCATCCACGTCCTCGCTGGACGCTAGTTGTCGAGCCCGATGGCGAACGCCGCCTCCAGGTCGTGCTGCGAGTACGTCCGGAAGGCCACGTGCGTGTCCGTGCCCTCCACGCCCGGGATCTTGCTGATCCGGCCGGGGATGACCTCCGCCAGGTCCTCGTGCTCGTTCACCCGCACCATGGCGATCAGGTCGTAGGTGCCGGTGACGGAGAAGACCTCGCTGACGTTCTCCAGCGCGGCGATCTGCTCCGCGATCTCGGGGATCCGGTCCACGCTGGTCTTGATGAGGACGATCGCGCTGATCACGGCTGTTTCTCTCCCTCGGGGGCCGTCACTGGAACACTCTGCACTCTAGCCGTACGCCCGAACCGCACCCAGGCGAAGGCGAAGCCCAGCCCGAAGCCCACCAGGTGCGCGAGGTACGCCACCCCCGGCCCGTCACCGGCCCGGCCCGCCGCCATCCACTGGAGGCCGGCCCAGAAGGGCAGCACGACCCAGGCCGGGAAGCGCAGCGGCAGGAAGAAGAGGAAGGGCAGGAGGCTGGTCACCCGGGCGCGCGGGAAGAGGAAGAGGAACGCGCCGAGGATCGCGGAGATGGCCCCCGAGGCGCCGACCAGGGACTGCTGGGAGTGGGCGTTGGCCCCCGCGTAACCGAGCAGGGCCAGGTAGCCGCAGCCGAGGTAGAACAGGGCGAACTGGAGCCTGCCCATCCGTTCCTCGGTCATCGCGCCGAAGACGTAGAGGAAGAGCATGTTGCCCAGCAGGTGCACCCAGCTGCCGTGGACGAACAGCGCCGTGGCGGGGGTGAGGGCCGATCCGGGGGAGTCCTCGAACAGTTCTGCGGGGATCACGCCCCAGCGCCGGAAGTAGGCGCGCTGCGCGGCGAGCAGCTCGTCGCCGGTGCCGTACACCGGATTCAGGCCCGCCGCCGGGCTGACCAGGAACAGCAGACAGCACAGAGTGATCAGCCCGTACGTCACCGGTGCCGACCGGCCCCGGGTCGTGCGGGACCTGCCCGGCGTTCTGACCGTCCTTGCTGTCCTGAGGGCCGCCGTGCTCCAGTTGCGGATCATGGACACAGAGCATGACGTAACGGGACGCAACCGACCGGCCCGCCTCGCCGCCGTGGACACGCGGGCGTCGGGTACCCGCCAGGCCGTAGGGTTACGAGCCACACGCGCCGGGGGAGCCCGGCGCGGCACCCACACTGGAAGAGAGCGAACAGCCACGATGACGGTTCCCCTGCCGACCGACACGACGCGGTGGCGCTGCACCCTCTGCGGCAACCTCACCCGCTTCGACGTGACCCGGGCCTCGAAGGTCGTCGAGTACGTGCACCTCGATCTGGCCGGTGAGCCGAAGGTCGAGGAGCGCGAGGTGCTCAGTGAGACCATCGAGTCGGTGCGGTGCCGCTGGTGCAACGCCGTGGACCAGGTGGAACTCGTGGACAGGCCGGGTGCCGCCTCCTGAGCGGAGCGGCCCCCGCACGAGGCGATCCCGCGGTGGGGTCGCCCTGAGACATTTGGGGTGACGGATGGTGGAGACACAAGGCGGGGAGCCGGGCGACGGCGCCGCCGAGGTGCTCGACCGCCCGCTGCCCGACGGCGTGCGCCGCAGGGTCGTGCAGATCGTGTCCGACGGCTTCGGCGGACTCACGGTCGGCGAGCTGCCGGCGCAGCTGAGGCAGTACGCCCGGTTCGCGCCGAACCGCAGGGCCAAGTTCGCCGGCAACGCCATGGCCGCCGCCGTGGAGAGCGATCCCCTCTTCCGCCAGCGCATCGGCGAGAAGCTCAGGGAGGCCCAGCCGGAGCTGGCCGGGGCCCTGGACGCCGCCTCCCCGCCGCCGGCCGCGGACCCGCTCGACGTGGCGGCCGCCGCCTACGTGCTGCGGCCGCACGGCTGGGTGAAGCTGGTGACCGCCGCCGGCGAGGAGGCGCAGCGCGCCGACGCCGAGCGCGCCGACGAGGAGAGCCGCGCGGAGCTGGAGCGGCTGCACGAGGAGCTGGCCCGGGCCCGGGAGCACACCAGGACCGAGACCGAGCGGCTGCGCACCGAGCTGGACGCGGCGAAGAAGGAGGGCGAGTCGCTGCACCGCAAGCTGCGCTCGGCCCTCAGCGACGTCAAGCGCGGCGAGGCGGCGCTGCGCAAGATCCGGGCCGAGATCGACGCCGTCCGTGCCGAGGGGCACGCGCAGGTGTCCGCCGCCGAGAGCGAGACCCGGCGGCTCAAGACCCGGCTCGGGGAGGCGGAGGCCGCCCTGGAGGCCACCCGCAAGGCGGCCCGTGAGGGGCGCAGCGTCGAGGACATGCGGGTGCGGCTGCTGCTGGACACCCTGCTGGACGCGACGCAGGGGCTGCGCCGGGAGCTCGCGCTGCCCCCGGTGTCGGTGCGGCCCGCCGAGACGGTGGACGCGGTCGAGCCCGGCCGGATGACGCCCAAGGACATCGCCGCCCGCGCCCTGTCCGAGAACGACCCCGCCATCCTCGACCAGTTGCTCGCGCTGCCCCAGGCGCACCTGGTCGTCGACGGCTACAACGTCACCAAGACCGGCTATCCGCAGATGCCGCTGGAGAAGCAGCGGCTCCGGCTGCTCGGCCAGCTCTCCCAGCTCGCCGCACAGACCGGCGCCGAGATGACCTGCGTCTTCGACGGCGCCGAACTGGTGGCGCCGGTACTGCTCGCGCCGCCGCGCGGGGTGCGGGTGCTGTTCTCCAAGCCCGGCGTCACCGCCGACGAGCTGATCCGCCAGCTGGTGCGGGCCGAGCCGCCCGGGCGGCCGGTCATCGTGGTCTCCACCGACCGCGAGGTCGCCGACGGCGTGGCGCGCGCCGGCGCACGACCGGTGGCGTCCGCGGTACTCCTCAAGCGGCTTTCCTAGCCCCTCGCCGGCCCCTTGCTTCACTTTCGTGGCAACCGCAACGTAGGCGCTCTATGCCTGAATTGACGGAACCGTCACGCAACGTAGTGTCAAGTGGGGATTACTGCACGTGAGTTGTGGCAAAGAATGCGGTGCGTAACCGGGATTTTTCGGCGGAGGATTTGAACTGATCACGAGTGGGTCACTAGGGTCAGCCCTCGAACCCTCGCACGGGTGATCCCTCTCAAGAAGGAGCTCGTCTCCGTGGCGTCCCACCGTCGTCCCAAGCAGCCGAGCCGCACGCGCGTGACCGTGCTGACCACCGCTGCCGCCGCCGCCGTCGCTCTCAGCTCGCAGGCCGCCAACGCCGCCCCGAGCGAGAAGCCGAGCAAGGACGAGGTCAAGGCCAAGGTCGACAAGCTCTACGAAGAGGCGGAGCAGGCCACCGAGAAGTACAACGGCGCCAAGGAGAAGCAGGAGAAGCTCCAGAAGGAGATCTCCACGATCCAGGACAACGTCGCCCGCGGCCAGGAGGAGCTCAACGACCTGCGTGACGGCCTCGGTTCGATGGCCAGCGCCCAGTACCGGTCCGGCGGCATCGACCCCTCCCTCCAGCTCTTCCTCTCGGCCGACCCGGACGACTACCTGGACAAGGCCTCCACGCTCGACCAGCTGAGCGGTCAGCAGGTCGAGGCGCTGAAGAAGATCCAGGACAAGCAGCGCGACCTCGCCCAGCAGCGCTCCGAGGCCACCGAGAAGCTCCAGGACCTCGCCTCCACCCGCACCGAACTGGGCAAGAAGAAGAAGGAAGTCCAGGGCAAGCTCTCCTCGGCGCAGAAGCTGCTCAACTCGCTCACCGCGCAGGAGAAGGCCGCCCTCCAGGAGGAGGAGCAGCGCTCCACCCGAAGCAGCGAGCGCGAGGTTCTCTCCGGCACCGGCAAGCCCGCCTCCGGCCGGGCCGCCGCCGCCTTCGCCGCCGCCCAGAGCAAGATAGGGACACCGTACGTCTACGGTGCCACCGGCCCGTCCTCCTTCGACTGCTCGGGCCTGACCTCCTGGGCCTACGCGCAGGCCGGCGTCGGCATCCCGCGCACTTCGGAGGCGCAGACCGGCGCGGGTACGCGCATCTCCTCGATGAGCGACCTCCAGGTCGGCGACCTGGTGTTCTTCTTCAACGACCTGCACCACGTCGGCCTCTACGCCGGCAACGGCCAGGTGCTGCACGCGCCGCGTACCGGCACCGTCGTCCGCTACGAGTCGATGAACACCATCGGCGGCCCGTTCATGTTCGGCGTGCGCGTCTGACCCGACGCCCCTCCCGAACCCTTCAGTCGCCCTCGCCATGCCGCCCGTTCGGGCGAATCACGGTACGGCCTTCTGACCTCCGCCCCGCCGGTGACCTGCGTCAGCGGCGGGGCGTCGTGCTGCGCGGGCCCCCGAGGTCGTTGGCCGGTGCCCCGCCGCGGGGTTACTGTCTGCCGCGTTTCCCTGTCCGCCAGAGGAAGGAGTGCGGCTTCCCGTGGGGTTCCATCGCCGCCTTGCACCAACCGGGCTCGACCGCGGCGCCACCGCCGCCGTCGGCCTGCTGTCCGTCGCCGCCGCGGTCCTGGGCGCCGTACCGGCCACGGCCACCCCGCACGAGGACCGGCGGGCGGAGGTGGACCGGCTCCACACGGAGGCGGAGCAGGCGACCGAGGCCTACAACAAGGCCGACGCGCGCACCGACGCCCTGCGCGAGGAGGTCAGCACCGCGCAGGACTCGATCGCCCGGCAGCAGGCGCGGATCAACACCATGCGGGACGCGCTCGGTTCGCTGGCCGGTGCCCAGTACCGCTCCGGCGGCATCGACCCCTCGCTGGAACTGCTGCTCGCCACCGACCCGGACGACTACCTGGACAAGGCATCCGTGCTCGACCGGATCACCACCCACCAGGCCGGTGAACTGAGGGAACTCCAGGGCGCCATGCGCGACCTCGCCCAGGACCGCGCCGAGGCCGGCCGGAAACTCGCCGAGCTGGAGAAGGGCCGCAAGGCCGTCGCCGCCCACAAGAGGACCGTCGAGCGAAAGCTCGCCCAGGCTCGCGAGCTGCTCAACTCCCTCCCGGACGACGAACGCGCCGCCTACGACCGAGGCTCCCGCTCCGGCCGTACCGACCTGCCCGCCCCCGGCGCCGCCGGGCCCGTCTCCGGCCGCGCGGCGGCCGCCGTCGCCGCCGCCCGCTCCGCGCTCGGCAAGCCCTACGTCTGGGGCGCCAACGGGCCCACCGGCTTCGACTGCTCGGGCCTGACCCAGTGGTCGTACGCGCAGGCCGGGGTCGGCCTGCCGCGCACCTCGCAGGCGCAGTCCGGCGCCGGGCAGCGGGTGTCCCTGGCCGAGGCCCGGCCCGGCGACCTGGTCGCCTACCGGGACGACGCCAGCCACATCGGCATGTACGTCGGCAACGGCCAGGTGATCCACGCGCCCTACCCCGGCGCCCCCGTGCGCTACGACCCGGTCGGCATGATGCCGGTCTCGTCGGTCACCCGGGTCTGACCTTCTCGGTCGCCCGGGGCTGACCTTCACGGTCACCGGGTCTGACCTTCTCGGTCACCGGGCCTGGGCCTCGCGGCCCTTCGGTCCCTCCGCCCGCTGCCCCCTTCGGCCGGACGCCCGTACGATCGGGAGGTGGCTGGTCGAAGGCGGGTGTCGGGTTCCTCGGTGGTGGCGCTGTGCCTGCTGCTCGTCTCCCTCGTGGCCTGCGGCGGCCGGGCCGCCGCCGACCCCGTCCCGGCCGAGGTGCAGCGGGTACTGGACCGGCGTGCGGAAGCCGTCCTCGACCACGACCGGGCGGCCTACACGCGTACGGGCACCGGGGCCGGCTTCGACAACCTGCGCGAGGTGCCGCTGGCCGCCTGGTCGTACCGCGTGACCGGCGTGGACCGCACCGGGGACACCGCCACCGCCGACGTCGAGCTGCGCTACCGCGTCGAGGGCCACGACCGGGGCCCCGTCACCACCGGCCGCACCCTGCGGCTGAGCCGGGACGGTGCGGACGGGCGGTGGACCGTCGACTCCGACCGGCCCGCGAAGCGGTCCGGCCAGCAGCCGTGGGACCAGGGCGCGGTCGAGGTCGTCCGGGGGACGCACAGCCTCGTGCTCGGCGTCGGTCAGTCCACCGGGGCGCTGCGCGGCTACGCGGACCTGGCCGACCGGGCGGTGCCGGCCGTGTCGGACGCCTGGGACGGCGACTGGGCCCGCCGGGTCGTCGTACTGGTGCCGAAGTCGCTGGAGGGGATGGCGGGCCTGCTCGGCTCGCCCGCCTCCTCCTACCGGGGCATCGCGGCGGTCACCACCGGCGAGACGGGCGGCCGGGAGCAGGCCCCGGCGGACCGGATCATCGTCAATCCCGACGCGTACGGGCTCCTCGGCGACCTGGGCAAACAGGTCGTGCTCACCCACGAGACCACCCACGTCGCCACCCGCGCCGACACCACCGCCGCCACCCCGCTGTGGCTGTCCGAGGGCTACGCGGACTGGGTCGGCTACCGCGACGGCGACCGCACCCCCGCCGAGGCCGCCCCCGAGCTGGCCGGCGCGGTCGCCGAGGGCCGCGTGCCCGCGAGTCTCCCGACCGACGAGGACTTCGGCTTCACCGCCGACGCGGGCGGACTGGCCCGCGCCTACGAGGGCGGCTGGCTGGCCTGCCGCATGATCGCCGACCTGTGGGGCGAGGACCGCCTGGACGCCTTCTACCGCGCCGTCGGCGCGCACGAGAAGCGCGCGGGCGCGGTCGAGGACGCGATGAACGAGGTGCTCGCGACGACGCCGGAGGAGTTCACGGCACGGTGGCGGGAGTATCTGCGGGCGCAGTTCGACTGAGGCCGCTCCGCTCGCGTCGCCCCACGGGTCGGTGCGGACGCCGTCCGCTCAAGGGGAGGCCGGTGCCTTGTCGGGGCGGGCGGCGCGGGACGGCGGCGTCGGTACGGGTGTCCCGCGCGGTGCCGTGTCGCGCCACAGGGCGCGGGCCGCGAGGAGCGCCGCGGCGACCAGCAGGCCGTTGCGGACGACGAGCAGGGCGATGCCGAGCGGGTCGCTCGCGACGACCTCGGCGAACCAGACCGGGAACTCCAGCACCGTCACCAGGCTCGCCGCCAGCACCAGGGCGACCGGGACCCGCATGCGGCTCGCCCGGAAGCACCGGCAGACCGCGGCGAGGCCGATCAGCCACACCAGGTACTGCGGACTGATCACCCGGCTCGTGACCGTGAACATCAGCACCGCCACGAAGGCCGCGTCCGCCGCCGTGTGCGCCGCGAAGCGCGTGGCCGCCAGCCGCCACAGCAGCAGCCAGCCGAACGCCGTCGCGGTCAGTGCGAGGGCGACCGTGCTCACCGCGCCCACGTACGGGCCGAGGAACTCGACCGAGCCGTAGTTGAGCAGCACCTCGCCGTCCCAGCCGAAGTGCCGGGCGACGTGGAAGACCAGCGAGCCCAGTGACTCCACCTCGGTGCCCCGGTCGCGCTGGAACGTCAGGAACGCGAACGCCCCCGGCATCGTCGCGGCGAACAGCGCCGCAAGCCCGGCCCCGCTCAGCGCCGCGGCGGCCCACGGCGCCCGCCCGCGCATCCCGAGGAGCACCAGTGCCGGCCACACCTTCAGCAGCGCCCCGAGCGCCGCCAGGGCCCCCGCCACGCGCGGATGCCGGCCGGCGGCGAGCAGCGCCGCCACCGCGACGGCGGTGACCATCACGTCGTAGCGGGCGTACACCGTCGGACCGAGCAGCGGAACGCCCGCCACCCACACCCACGCACCGCGCGACGAGCGCCCGGTGCCCCGGCCCGCGTGCCACAGCAGGGCGAGGACGGCCAGGTCCACGGCACAGGCCAGGACGAAGAAGGCCGTCGCGTACTCCAGGAAGGGCAGCAGCGCGGGGGAGAGGATCGCGAAGGCCGCCGCGGGCGGGTACTGCCAGGTGACGTCGTCCAGCGGAAACGTTCCGGTGCGCAGGACCTCGTACCAGTCCCGGTAGATGACGGACACGTCGCCGGTGACGTCCGGACCGGGGAAGACCAGCACCTTCAGCACGAACAGCAGCAGCACCAGCCGCGTGGCGCCCCAGGCCGTCAGCAGCCACGCCGCGGGCCGCCTCGCGTCCGTCGTCTCCACGTGCTCCCTGCCCGTCCGCGTGCCGTGCTTCGCGGCCATGATGACCCGGACACCTGTGCGTGTGCCACCGGAGGCACCGGGCCCCGCGCCGCGCGACGGGTTCGGTAGGGTCGGCGGCGATGCGCAAGACCTTGATCGTGACGAACGACTTCCCGCCCCGCCCGGGCGGCATCCAGGCCTTCCTGCACAACATGGCCTTGCGGCTGGACCCCGAGCGGCTCGTCGTCTACGCCTCCACCTGGAAGCGCGGCCGGGAGGGCACCGAGGCCACCGCCGCCTTCGACGCCGAGCAGCCCTTCACGGTCGTACGGGACCGTACGACGATGCTGCTGCCGACACCGGGCGCGACCCGGCGGGCCGTCGGGCTGCTGCGCGAGCACGGGTGCACGTCGGTGTGGTTCGGGGCGGCGGCGCCCCTCGGGCTGATGGCGCCGGCGCTCCGGAAGGCGGGGGCCGAGCGGATCGTCGCCACCACCCACGGCCACGAGGCAGGGTGGGCCCAGCTGCCCGCCGCCCGGCGACTGCTGCGCCGGATCGGGGAGTCGACGGACACGATCACCTACCTCGGCGAGTACACGCGCTCGCGGATCGCGGGCGCGCTCGCCCCGGACGCCGCCGCGCGGATGGTGCGGCTGCCGCCCGGTGTCGACGAGAAGACGTTCCACCCGGGCAGCGGCGGCGACGAGGTGCGGGCCCGGCTCGGACTGTCCGAGCGGCCGGTCGTGGTGTGCGTCTCGCGGCTGGTGCCGCGCAAGGGCCAGGACACCCTGATCCGGGCGATGCCCCGCATCCTCGCCGCCGAGCCCGACGCCGTACTGCTGATCGTCGGCGGCGGCCCCTACGAGAAGGACCTGCGCCGCCTCGCCGCCGAGACCGGCGTCGCCAACTCCGTCCACTTCACCGGCGCCGTCCCCTGGTCCGAGCTGCCCGCGCACTACGGCGCCGGCGACGTCTTCGCCATGCCGTGCCGGACCCGCCGGGGCGGCCTGGACGTCGAGGGCCTCGGCATCGTCTACCTGGAGGCCTCCGCGACCGGCCTGCCCGTGGTCGCGGGCGACTCCGGCGGGGCTCCCGACGCCGTACTCGACGGAGAGACCGGCTGGGTGGTGCGCGGCAGCGACGAGGAACAGGCCGCCGACCGCGTCGTCACCCTCCTCGGCGACCCGGAACTACGCCGCCGCATGGGCGAGCGCGGCCGGACCTGGGTCGAGGAGAAGTGGCGCTGGGACCTGCTGGCGGAGCACTTGAGAACACTCCTGTAGAGCAGCGCCCCGGCAAGGGGCGCGAGGCTGTGTCGCGGTGCGGCTCCGCCGCGCGGGCGCGACAAGCCACCACGCACCCGCATCCGCACCCGCCCACGGCGACGCCGACGAGGGGCACCCCGGTACGCGCCCCCCTACTTGGAGTAGATCGCCTCGATCTCGTCCACATAGTCCTTGGCGACGACACTCCGCTTCAGCTTCAGCGACGGCGTCAGATGCCCCGAGTCCTCCGTGAACTGGGCGGACAGCACACGGAACTTCCGCACCGACTCCGCCTTGGAGACCGCCGCGTTGCCGTCGTCGATCGCCGACTGGACCGCGGCGAGCAGATCCGGGTCCTCCCGCAGCGACGCCGCCGTCGAACCGGCCGGTTTGCCGTGGTCCGCGCACCACCGGCCGAGGAACTCCTCGTCGATGGTGACCAGCGCGCCCACGAACGGCCGCCCGTCACCGACCACCATGCACTCCGCGACCAGCGCGTGCGCGCGGATGCGGTCCTCTATGACGGCCGGGGCGACGTTCTTGCCGCCGGCGGTGACGATGATCTCCTTCTTGCGGCCGGTGATCGAAAGATAGCCGTCCTCGTCGAGGGTGCCGATGTCGCCGGTGTGGAACCAGCCGTCGGCCAGCGCCTCGGCGGTCGCGCCCGGGTTGTTCCAGTACTCCTTGAACAGGTGATCGCCGTGCAGCAGCACCTCCCCGTCGTCCGCGATGCGCACCACGGAGCCGGGCAGCGGCTGGCCGACCGTGCCGATCTTCTGCCGGTCCCAGGGGTTGAAGGCGGTGGCCGCGCAGGACTCGGTCAGGCCGTAGCCCTCCAGGACGGTGAAGCCGATGCCGCGGAAGAAGTGACCGAGCCGCTCACCGAGCGGGGCGCCACCGGAGATGGCGTACTCGCCGCGTCCGCCGAGGACCGTGCGGAGCTTGCTGTAGACGAGCTTGTCGAAGACCTTGTGCTTGATCTTCAGGCCGACGGACGGGCCCGAGGGGGTGTCCAGGGCCTTGCTGTACGCGATCGCCGTGTCCGCGGCCTTGTCGAAGATCTTGCCCTTGCCGTCGGCCTGCGCCTTGGCGCGCGCCGAGTTGTAGACCTTCTCGAAGACGCGCGGCACACCGAGGATCAGCGTGGGCCGGAACGCGGCCAGCTCGTCGGTGAGGTCCTTGATGTCGGGGACGCAGCCCAGCTTGATCGGCGCGATCATCGGCGCGACCTGGACGAGGCGGCCGAAGACGTGGGCGAGCGGGAGGAAGAGGAGGACGGAGCACTCACCGGTGCGGAAGAGCGGCCGCAGCCGCTCCACCACGTTCCCGCACTCGGCGAAGAAGCTGCGGTGGGTGAGCACGCAGCCCTTGGGGCGGCCGGTGGTGCCGGAGGTGTAGACGATGGTCGCCGGGTCGTCGGCCTTCGCGATCGAGCCGCGCTCCTCGACGGCCTGGTCCGTGACGTCCTGGCCCAGGCGCCCCAGCTCCTCCACGGCCCCGGAGTCGATCTGCCAGACGTGCTTCAGGGCGGGCAGCCGCTCGCGCACCGACTCGACGGTGGCGGCGTGCCCGGCCGACTCCACGACGCACGCCGTGGCACCCGAGTCGCTGAGGATCCACTGCACCTGCTCGGGCGAGCTGGTCTCGTACACCGGCACGGTGATCGCGCCCGCGCACCAGATCGCGAAGTCCAGCAGGGTCCACTCGTAGCGCGTACGGGACATCAGGCCGACCCGGTCGCCCGGCTGGACCCCGGAGGCGATGAGGCCCTTGGCGGCGGCCTGCACCTCGGTGAGGAAGTCGCGGGCGGTCACGTCCTGCCACGCGCCGGCCACCTTGCGGGAGATGACGGCGACGTCCGGGTGCTGCGCGGCGTTTCTGCGGACGATGTCGGTCAGATTTCCGTCCGCAGGGACCTCGTACAAAGCCGGAAGGCTGAACTCGCGCAAGACTGCTGCTCCTCATAAGGCGCCGGCGCCACGACGTTGTGCGATGCGACGGTGCGGTCCAAGGCTCGGGCAAGTGCTCGGGAGAACACATGCTGATCAGATGTTGGATCACATGCCGATTCACATGTTGAAAACCAGAGCACGACTGGACTGCCCGGACGTTACCCGCCGGTATGCCTTCTCCGACAGGGGGTCCCCGCGAGATGTTCGCTGCGTCACACGGATGGGGTTTCCTTTGCGCACAGTAGTCGACGGATCAACCGACCAGCCAGTAACCGCAGGTCCCACCGCCACTGTTCACAGGAGGCACGCGCTGCTTACGCTTGATCGTCATGGCACCCACACCGCCCGGTAACAGAAGGACGCGCGTCCATGTGGTCAGCGACGTCCATGGCAACGCCCGCGACCTGGCCAGGGCCGGTGAGGGCGCCGACGCCCTGATCTGCCTCGGTGACCTGGTCCTCTTCCTCGACTACGCCGACCACACGCGCGGCATCTTCCCCGACCTGTTCGGCGCCGCGAACGCCGACCGCATCGTCGAGCTGCGCACCGCCCGCCGCTTCGCCGAGGCGCAGGAGTTCCAGGCGCGGCTGTGGGCCGGCGTCGGCGGGGACCGGCGCGAGCTGATCGAGGGGGCGGTGCGCAAGCAGTACGCCGAGCTGTTCGCCGCCTTCCCCACCCCGACGTACGCCACCTACGGCAACGTCGACATGCCGCCCCTGTGGCGGGAGTACGCCGGCCCCGGCACCACCGTGCTCGACGGTGAGCGGGTGGAGATCGGCGGCCGGGTCTTCGGCTTCGTCGGCGGCGGCCTGCGCACCCCGATGCGCACGCCCTACGAGATCGGCGACGAGGAGTACGCGGCGAAGATCGAGGCCGTCGGCGAGGTGGACGTGCTCTGCACGCACATCCCGCCGGAGGTGCCGGAACTGGTCTACGACACGGTGGCGCGGCGCTTCGAGCGGGGCAGCCGCGCGCTGCTGGACGCGATCCGCCGCACCCGCCCCCGCTACGCCCTGTTCGGGCACGTGCACCAGCCGCTGGCGCGCCGGATGCGGATCGGGGCCACCGAGTGCGTGAACGTCGGGCACTTCGCGTCGACGGGGCGGCCGTGGGCGCTGGAGTGGTGAGCCGGGGGCGTCGCGGTGGCCGGACTTGCGCAGGTAGGTGGTGACATTCGCGCTGCCCGTGCGCGATAGCCTTCACGCGGCACACACGTGCGTGCCACGGGCGCACGACGATCCGGCGCACGACGACCCTCAGTACCGGCCCGCATCTGGAGGAGCCACAGCGATGGCGGAACACACCAGCTCGAGCATCACGATCGAGGCGGCACCGGCCGACGTCATGGCGGTGATCGCCGACTTCGCCCGCTACCCGGACTGGACCGGTGAGGTGAAGGAGGCGGAGGTCCTCGCGACCGACGCGCAGGGGCGTGCCGAGCAGGTCCGACTCGTCATGGACGCCGGGGCGATCAAGGACGACCAGACGCTGGGGTACACCTGGACCGGTGAGCACGAGGTGTCCTGGACGCTGGTGAAGTCCCAGATGCTGCGCTCCCTGGACGGCTCCTATCTGCTCCGCCCGGCCGGCACGGGCACGGAGGTCACCTACCGGCTCACGGTCGACGTCAAGATCCCGATGCTGGGCATGATCAAGCGCAAGGCGGAAAAGGTCATCATCGACCGGGCACTGGCGGGCCTGAAGAAGCGAGTCGAGTCGGCGTAGCCGCGGGCAGTCGTGCCGCAGGGCGGCACGGGCGGGCGCAGCGGCAGCGGCACCCCGCGACGCCGGGCCGCCCCCCGGCACCCGCACCCGGCGCCGCCGAGGCACCGGTACCGTTCAGCCTCATGCGCACCATCCTGATCACGGGCCCCGGCGGCAGCGGCCGTACCACCGTCGCCGCCGCCACCGCGCTCGCCGCCGCCCGGCAGGGCACCCGCACCCTGCTCCTCGGCGCCGACCGCGACGACACCCTCGGCGCCGTGCTCGGGATGCCCACCGGCGGACCCGCTCCGATCACCGTCGAGCCCCGCCTCACCGCCTGGCGGCCCGACGCCGCGAAGGGGTTCCGGGACGGCCTCGCCGCCCTCCAGGACCGCGCCGCCTCCGCGCTCGACCTCCTCGGCGCCGGCCGCCTCGACCCCGAGGAACTCACCCCCCTGCCCGGCGCCGGCGAACTCGCCCTGCTGCGTGCCCTGCGCGACGCCGCCCTCGCCGAGGGCCCCGATCGACACGAACTCCTCGTCGTCGACCTCCCGCCCGCGCCGCGCGCCCTCGCGCTACTCGCCCTGCCCGAGGAACTGCGCCGCTACCTGCGCCGTCTCCTGCCGCCCGAGCGGCAGGCGGCCCGTGCCCTGCGCCCCGTCCTCGGCCGGCTCGCCGGCGTCCCCATGCCCGCCGAGGCGCTCTACGAGGCCGCCGCCCGCTGGGACCTGGAACTCGCCGCCGCGGAAGCCGTCGTCGCCGACCGGAACACCGTCGTACGGCTGGTCGCCGAGCCGGGCCCGGCCGGTCTGGACGCCGTCCGCTCCGCCACCCTCGGCCTCGCCCTGCGGGGTTTGCGCACCGACCTGCTGGTCGCCAACCGCGTCCTGCCCGAGGACACCCCGGCGGACAGCTGGCTCACCGGCCCCCTCACCCAGCAGCGCAAGACGCTGGAGGAGTGGCAGGGTACGTACGACGTCCGCACCGTCGCCCACCTCGGACGGGACCCGCGCGGCGGGGACGACCTGGCGGCGCTCGACGCGCCGGGCGTCAACGGGGGCGTCCCCCCGGTCGAGTGGCCCGTCACCGACCGGCTGGCCGAGGACGGCGTGCTGGTCTGGAACATCCCGCTGCCCGGCGCCGCACGCGACGAGCTCGACCTGGTCCGCCGCGGTGACGAACTGGTCGTCACCGCCGGGCCGTTCCGCCGGATCGTGCCGCTGCCGTCCGCGCTGCGCCGCTGCACGGTCGACGGGGCCGCCCTGCGGGAGGGCACGCTCGCCGTCCGGTTCGCGCCGGACCCGAGGCTGTGGCCGCGGAGCCGCTGAACGCGCCGCACCCGTTCGGGTAACGTCGTAAGGACGAACCGTAGTCAGGAGTCCGTCATGAGCGAAGAGCTCCCCCCGTCCGAGGCCCCTCGCCCCGACGAGGCCGACGCGGTCGACGGGGCCGGCGCAACACGGCCGGCCGACGCCGACGCCTGGGCGACGGCGTGCGCCGAGGACCTGGAGGCGGAGAAGGCCCGCCGCCGGGCCGAGTACGGGCCGCCGTCCGGCTCGGCCGCCGAGGAGCTGCGCCGGCTCGTCGACACCGTCGCGGACAAGCTGGCCGGCCTCCAGTCCCCGCTGTTCGGCCAGGTCGCCGGACCGGCCGCCCAGCAGGTGGTCCGACAGGTCGTCCAGCAGGCCAAGGCCGCCGTCGAACCGGTCATCGAGCGCAACCCGGACGTCTTCGACCACCTCGCCGCCGCCGGCGGCGAACTCCTCGCCGCCTACCGCTCCGCCGTCCAGAACCAGGAGCGCCGCTGGACCGCCGGGGCCTCGGGGGACGACCCCCGCGACCCCCGCGACCTGGACGAACCGCGTGACGACGCAGGCGACACCGGACGCGACGACGGCGACGAGGGCACCGGCCCGGGCCAGCGCATCGACTTGGACTGACACCGCCCTCGGGTACGGTTGGCCCTAGCGGGGCTCGACCGAACTGAGGGATTCATGGGACTCACCATCGGCGTCGACATCGGCGGCACGAAGATCGCGGCCGGCGTGGTCGACGAGGAAGGCAACATCCTCTCGACCCACAAGGTGCCGACCCCCACCACGCCCGAGGCCATCGTGGACGCCATCGCCTCCGCGGTGGAGGGTGCTCGCGTGGGGCACGAGATCGTCGGCGTCGGCATCGGCGCCGCCGGATACGTCGACCGGCAGCGCTCCACGGTCTACTTCGCGCCCAACATCGACTGGCGCCAGGAGCCGCTCAAGGAGAAGGTCGAGGCCCGCGTCGGCCTCCCGGTCGTCGTGGAGAACGACGCCAACGCCGCGGCCTGGGGCGAGTACAAGTTCGGTGGCGGCAAGGGCCACCGCAACGTCATCTGCATCACCCTCGGCACCGGCCTCGGCGGCGGCATCATCATCGGCAACAAGCTGCGCCGCGGCCACTTCGGCGTGGCCGCCGAGTTCGGCCACATCCGCATGGTGCCGGACGGCCTGCTGTGCGGCTGCGGCTCGCAGGGCTGCTGGGAGCAGTACGCCTCCGGCCGCGCCCTCGTGCGCTACGCCAAGCAGCGCGCCAACGCCACCCCCGAGCGCGCCGAGGTGCTGCTCGCGCTCGGCGACGGCACCCCCGACGGCATCGAGGGCAAGCACATCTCGGTCGCCGCCCGCCAGGGCTGCCCGGTCGCGGTCGACTCCTACCGCGAGCTGGCCCGCTGGGCCGGCGCCGGCCTCGCCGACCTGGCCTCCCTCTTCGACCCGTCCGCCTTCATCGTCGGCGGCGGCCTCTCCGACGAGGGCGACCTGGTCCTCGACCCGATCCGCAAGTCGTACAAGCGGTGGCTGGTCGGCGGCAACTGGCGCCCGGTCGCCGACGTGGTCGCCGCCCGGCTCGGCAACAAGGCCGGCCTCGTCGGCGCGGCCGACCTGGCCCGGGAGCCCGACCCGATCATGTAGGCGTACGGCGCTCGCACGTCCTTGAAGGGGCGCGGGGCGGAGTCCATTCAGGGCTCCGCCCCGCGGGCGCGACACGCCACGACGAACCGGCAGTCGCCCAGGATCCTCGCGCCCCGCGCTGTCGGGCGTCCGGCCTCCGCTCCCGTAAATTGACCCCATGGCAACGTCCCTCCAGCCGCTCCCCAACTCCCGCACCGAACCCGACGGTTCCGCCGTCATCCGGGTCCTCAGCTACAACATCCGCTCGATGCGCGACGACACCGACGCCCTCGCCCGCGTGATCGCGGCCTGCGCCCCCGACCTCGTCCTCCTCCAGGAGGCTCCCCGGTTCTTCCGCTGGCGCAAGAAGCTCACCCGCCTTGCCGCCGCGTCCGGGCTGGTACTCCTGTCCGGGGGCGGCACCGCCGCCGGGCCCGCGCTGCTGTGCTCCCTGCGCGCCACCGTGGAGCGCACCGAGGACGTGCTGCTCCCGCTCACCCCCGGCCGGCACCGCCGCGGCCTCGCCACCGCGGTGGTCCGGATCGGCGGGGCCCGCCTCGGCGTCCTGAGCTGCCACCTGTCACTGGAGGCGGACGAGCGGTACGAGCAGGCCGGCCTGCTCCTCGACCGGCTCGCCGGCCTGGGCGTGACGCACGCCGTGGCGGGCGGCGACCTGAACGAGCGTCCCGGCGGCCGCACCTTCCGGCGGCTCGGCGACGGTCTGCGGGACTGCTGGACCGCCGAGCCCTGGGGCGGCGAGTACACCTTCTCCGCCACCGGTCCCGACCGGCGGATCGACGCGGTCTTCGTCACGGAGGGCATCGAGGTCCTGGGCTGCGGGGTGCCGCTCGGGCTCCCCGGGGTGGCCGAGGACGACCTGAGGGCGGCCACGGACCACCTCCCGGTCCTGACCGCCCTCCGCGTTCCCGCGTCTGTCTGACAGGCCCTAGACCACCGCGCCCCGCCCCGGATCGTCGTCGTCCTCGTCGCCCGTCCGCATCCGCATGACCAGCGTGGCGAAGCCGCCGAGGAAGCCGCCGATGCTGAGGGTCTGCAGCCACCAGGTCATGTCCCAGCCGAGCACCACCGCCAGCAGGAGCAGCACGGGGCCGCCGAGCACGCCCAGCCAGGCGAACTTCGCGGTGGGGTCGCCCTCGGGAAGCGGGGGCGGCTCGGGCGGTACGAAGTGGCCCTCGTCGTCCTCGCCGATGTCACCGTCCTCGCCGAGCTCGTCGTCCGAGGGCTCGGCCAGGGTGTGGTCGCGCGGGCCGACACCCGGGGCGAACGCCACGGAGCCGCCCAGGGGCCGGGCCGAGGCCGGCCGGTCCGCCGCGGGGCGGTCCGTCTCGGGGCGGTCCGTCTCGGGTCTGTCGTCGTTGGTCTCCGGTTCCAGGAGCGCCAGGTCCTCCACCGACTTGAACGGCTTCGCGCCCGGCGGGTCCGGCGGCTCGTCCCCGTACCCGGCGACGATCGCGGCCCAGGCGGCGTCCTCGTCGATGGGCACGCCCTGCTCCTCGGGCGCGCGGTCCGCCGCGCGCTCCTGTCCCTCGCGGTGCTCCCGCTCCCGTTCCAGGTCCCGCTCCTCGCGCTCCTCGCGGTCCTCGCGGTCGGAGTCGTGCTCAGCCACCTGCGGCCGTCCCTTCCTTGCCGAGACCGGGCTCCGGCTCCCCGACGGAACCGGGCGCGAGCCGGCCGATGAACGCGACGCTCTCCGCGAAGATCCGGTCCGCATCGTGGTCCAACGTCGCCACGTGGTAGCTCTGTTCCAGCAGGATCTCCGTGACGTCCGTCGACGAGACCCGGCCGAGGATGCGGGCCGAGTCGGCCGGCGGCACCACATGGTCCTGCGGACTGCGCAACAACAGCAGGGGCTGGGTCACCTGCGGCAGGTCGCCGTCGGCGAGACGGAAGAACCTGCGCAGCGAGTGCGCCGCGTGCAGCGGCACCTTGTCGTACCCCAGCTCCGAGCTGAGCGGCTTGGCGATGTCGCTGGCGATGCCCTTCGTCGCGGGCAGCAGATGGCGCACGACGGGAAGGGCGTGCTGGGCCACGCCGTGCATCCGGTTCGCCGGGTTGACGACCACGACGCCCGACACCGCGTCCCCGTGCTTGGCGGCGAGCCGCAGGGCCAGCGCGCCGCCCATGGACAGGCCGGCCACGAAGACGCGCGCGCAGCGCTCCCGCAGGGCACGCAGCTCGCGGTCCACCTCCGCGTACCAGTCCTGCCAGCCGGTGACCTGCATGTCCTGCCAGCTCGTGCCGTGCCCGGGCAGCAGTGGCAGCGCCACGGTCAGATCGCGCGCGGCGAGGTACTGGGCCCAGGGGCGCAGCGACTGCGGGGAACCGGTGAAGCCGTGGCAGAGGAGGACGCCGACCTCACCGCCCTCGTGGCGGAACGGCTCGGCTCCGGGCAGGACCGGCACGTCTCGGTCTCCTGTCGTCAGGGGGGCCGGCACAGCCGGACCGTCGGGTGCGATGGACGCGGTGCGGTACTCGCGGGTACTTCGCGGCGGTACTCGCGGGTACTTCACCGTACGCGACCGCACTGACACCGACCAGGGCCGTCGGGGCCATTGACGGTGCCCCGGGATAAGGTCGGACCCACGGACACGGGAGGCACTGGGGTGTTGTACGGCACGATGAAGCTCACCATCGGAGGGTCGCTGAAGCTCGCCTTCCGGCCCTGGGTGGAAGGCATGGAGCACATCCCGGCCGACGGCCCCGCCATTCTGGCGAGCAACCACCTGTCGTTCTCCGACTCGTTCTTCCTGCCGGCCGTCCTGGACCGCAAGGTGACCTTCATCGCCAAGGCCGAGTACTTCAACACTCCCGGGGTCAAGGGCCGGCTGACCGCCGCCTTCTTCAAAGGGGTCGGCCAGCTGCCCGTGGACCGCTCCGGGGCACGCGGCGCGGGCGAGGCCGCCATCAAGAGCGGCATAGACGTACTGGAGCGGGGCGAGCTGTTCGGCATCTACCCCGAGGGCACGCGCTCCCCGGACGGCCGGCTCTACCGGGGCAAGCCGGGCGGCCTCGCGCGCGTGGCGCTCGCCACCGGTGCGCCCGTCGTCCCGGTCGCCATGATCGACACCGAGAAGATCCAGCCGCCCGGCCAGGTGATGCCGAAGCTGATGCGGCCCGGCATCCGGATCGGCAAGCCCCTGGACTTCACCCGCTACCAGGGCATGGAGCACGACCGCTTCGTGCTCCGCGCGGTGACCGACGAGGTCATGTACGAGATCATGAAGCTCTCCGGTCAGGAGTACGTCGACATGTACGCGACCGCCATGAAGCGGCAGCTCGCGGAGGCGGCGAAGGCCGAGAAGGAGGCGGGCAAGGCCGCGAAGGCCGCGCTCGCCCAGGCGGAGAAGGAACAGACCGCCAAGGAGAAGGCGGCGGCCGAGCAGGACCGGACCGCCGGCGACCGCTAGCGGCCGGGGGCCGGGCAGCGGACCGTACGGGCCGTAGGACGGGGGGACATGGCCAGGCGCGAGAGAGTCATGAGGATGTCGGTCGAGCAGCCGCTGTGGCGCGCGCTCGCGGGCTACCGCGTGCTCACCATGCTGTACGCGATCGGCTTCTTCACCACCGCCTACTCCGGCTTCGCCCGCCCCTGGCTCGCCGTCGCCTACTACGCCGTCCTCTTCGTCTGGACCCTGGCGACCCTTCCCAAGGTCGCTGGCGCGGCCAGCTGCACCAAGCGGTTCCTCGCCGCCGACCTCACCATCGCGCTGACCGGCATCCTGCTCACGCCGTTCGCCGACGCCCACGAACGGGTCATGGACGGCGGCCCGACCCTGCCGTCGATATGGACCGCCGGCTCCGTCCTGGCCTTCGCCATCAAGGGCGGCTGGCGCTGGGCGGCCGTCGCCTCCACCCTCGTCGCCGTCGCCAACCTGGTCGAACGCGGCAGCCCCGCCCGCGACACCGTCCACAACGTCATCCTCGTCTGGGTCGCCTCCATCGCGATCGGCTACGTCGTCGAGGTGGCCCGCGCCTCCGAGCGCACCCTCGCCCGCGCCCTGGAGATCGAGGCGGCGACCAGGGAGCGGGAGCGGCTCGCCCGGGACATCCACGACAGCGTGCTCCAGGTGCTGGCGATGGTGCAGCGGCGCGGCGCCGTCATCGGCGGCGAGGCGGCCGAGCTGGGCCGGATGGCCGGTGAGCAGGAGGTGGCGCTGCGCACGCTGGTCTCCGGCGGTCTGGTGCCCGTCTCCCGGGTGTCGGAGGACGCCGCCGAGGGCGCCCTCGTACGCGCGGTGGAGGAACCGGAGCGGGACGATCCGGACGGTCCCGTCGATCTGCGCGCCCTGCTCGCCCCGTACGCCGGTTCCCTCGTGAACCTCGCCGAGCCGGGCGCGCCGGTCCTGCTGGCCCCCCTCGCGGCCCGGGAGGTCGCGGCCGCCGTGGGCGCCGCCCTGGACAACGTCCGCAAGCACGTCGGTGAGCAGGCGCGCGCGTGGATCCTGGTCGAGGACGAGCCGGACGAGGTGATCGTCACCGTCCGCGACGAAGGGCCCGGCATCCCGGAGGGGCGGCTCGCCGAGGCCGAGGGCGAAGGGCGCCTCGGCGTGGCCCTGTCGATCCGGGGCCGGCTGCGCGAACTCGGCGGCACGGCCGAGCTGGTCTCGGTGCCCGGCCAGGGCACGGAGGTCGAACTGAAGGCACCCAAGGCAGCTCAGGAAACCAGCGCCACCGCGCGGGGGAAGGCGGCAGACCGATGACCGAGCGACAGGAGCCGATCAAGGTCATGGTGGTCGACGACCACCCGATGTGGCGCGACGCCGTCGCCCGGGACCTGGCCGAGTCCGGCTTCGACGTGGTCGCCACCGCTGGCGACGGCGACCAGGCCGTGCGCCGGGCCCGGGCCGCCGCGCCCGACGTCCTCGTGCTCGACCTCAACCTGCCGGGCAAGCCCGGCGTCCAGGTCTGCAAGGAGGTCGTCGGCGCCGACCCGAAGCTGCGCGTCCTCGTGCTCTCCGCGAGCGGGGAGCACGCCGACGTGCTGGAGGCGGTGAAGTCCGGCGCGACCGGATACCTGCTGAAGTCGGCCTCCACCGAGGAGTTGCAGGACGCGGTGCGCCGCACGGCCCTCGGCGACCCGGTCTTCACCCCGGGACTGGCCGGACTGGTCCTCGGCGAGTACCGCCGCCTCGCCTCCGAACCGGCCCCGGCCGCGGCGACCGGCGAGCCCGGGGCGCCCCGGCTCACCGACCGTGAGACCGAGGTGCTGCGCCTGGTCGCCAAGGGCCTGAGTTACAAGCAGATCGCCGAACGCCTCGTCATCTCCCACCGCACCGTGCAGAACCACGTACAGAACACCCTGGGCAAGCTCCAGCTGCACAACCGGGTGGAGCTGGTGCGGTACGCGATAGAACGAGGTCTGGACGACGCCTGACCCCTCGCGGGACAGTGGCCCCAACCACCCACCGTGGCAAAGGGGTTACGTGATGAAGGTCGGAGTACTGACCGGAGGCGGCGACTGCCCCGGGCTCAACGCCGTCATCCGGGCCGTCGTCCGCAAGGGCGTACAGGAGTACGGCTACGACTTCGTCGGCTTCCGGGACGGCTGGCGCGGTCCGCTGGAGGGCGACACCGTCCGCCTCGACATCCCGGCCGTCCGCGGCATCCTGCCCCGCGGCGGCACCATCCTCGGCTCCTCGCGCACCAACCCGCTCCAGCACGAGCACGGCATCCGGCGCATCAAGGAGAACCTCGCCAAGCTCGACGTCGAGGCGCTCATCACCATCGGCGGCGAGGACACCCTGGGCGTCGCCACCCGCCTCGCGGACGAGTACGGCGTGCCGTGCGTCGGCGTGCCCAAGACCATCGACAACGACCTGTCCGCCACCGACTACACCTTCGGCTTCGACACGGCGGTGGGCATCGCCACCGAGGCCATCGACCGGCTGCACACCACCGCCGAGTCCCACATGCGCGTGCTCGTCGTCGAGGTCATGGGCCGGCACGCGGGCTGGATCGCGCTGCACTCCGGCCTGGCCGGCGGCGCCAACGTCATCCTCATCCCCGAGCAGCGCTTCGACACCGAGCAGGTCTGCGCCTGGGTGACCTCGCGGTTCCGGGCCTCGTACGCCCCGATCGTCGTCGTCGCCGAGGGGGCGATGCCGCGCGACGGCGACATGGTGCTCAAGGACCAGTCGCTGGACTCCTACGGGCACGTCCGGCTGTCCGGGGTGGGCGAGTGGCTGGCGAAGGAGATCGAGAAACGCACCGGCAAGGAGGCCCGGACCACCGTCCTCGGCCATGTCCAGCGCGGGGGCACGCCCAGCGCCTTCGACCGCTGGCTCGCCACCCGCTTCGGCCTGCACGCCGTCGACTGCGTCCGCGACGGCGACTTCGGCAAGATGGTCGCGCTGCGCGGCACGGACATCGTCCGCGTCCCGATCGCCGACGCCACGGCCCGGCTGAAGACCGTCGACCCGAAACTGTACGAGGAGGTCGGCGTCTTCTTCGGCTGACCGCTGACCGCTGACCGCTGACCGCTGACCGCTGACCGGCGGCTCCGGGCGCCGCGCCGTATATTCGGCCCGGAGCCCAGCACAAGCCCGGAGCCCAGCAGAACGGGAGCGGTCATGGAGATCCTGGCCTTCGGCGTCCAGGCCGACGAGAAGCCCCTGATCGAGCGGGCCTTCCACGGCCACGACGAGATCCGCTGCCTCGACGTCTTCCTCAACGAGGACACCGCCCCCATCGCGGCCGGCCACGAGATCGTCTCCACGTCCGTCAACGCCGACCTCGGCGCGGGCGTCCTGGAGATCCTCGCGGCCGGCGGCACCCGGATGGTGGCCCAGCGCTCCACCGGCTTCAACAACATCGACCTCGACACGGCCGGGCGGCTCGGCATGACCGTCGCCCGGGTGTCGTACTACTCGCCCTACTCGGTCGCCGAATTCGCCTGGACCCTCGCCATGGCCGTCAACCGGCGGATCGTGCGTGCCTCGACCCGCACCCGGGACTTCGACTTCCGCCTGCACGGCCTGATGGGCCGGGACATGCACGGCCGGACCGCCGGTGTCCTCGGCACCGGCAAGATCGGCGAGGCCTTCGCCCGGATCGCCCACGGCTTCGGCATGCGGCTGCTCGGCTGGGACGTCGCCGAGAACCCCGCCTGCATGGAGCTGGGCATGCGCTACGTCCCCAAGGACGAGCTGCTCGCCCACTCCGACCTGGTCACCCTGCACCTCCCGCTGATGGCCGAGACCCGGCACCTGATCGACGCGGCCGCCCTGAAGTCGATGCGGGACGACGCCATCCTGGTCAACTCCAGCCGCGGCGGCCTGATCGACAGCGCCGCCCTCGTCGGCGAGCTGCGCGCGGGCCGCTTCACCGGCGTGGGCCTGGACGTGTACGAGGCGGAGGCGGGCCTGTTCTTCCTCGACAAGTCCCTGGAGGCCATCGCCGACGACACCCTGGCCCGCCTCGTCACCTTCCCGAACGTCCTGGTCACCTCGCACCAGGCGTACTACACCGAGGACGCCGTCGGTCAGATCGTCGACGCCACGGTGCGGAACGTCCTCGACTACCGGGAGGGCCGCCGCTCGGAGAACGTGCTCGTACCGCGCAGCTGACCGGCCAGCTCCCGCACGACCGCGGCACCGTTCAGCGTCAGCACGGACTCCGGGTGGAACTGCACCCCGGCGAAGCCCGGCCCGCGCAGGGCGTGCACCTCGCCGTTGTCCGCGCGGCTCACCTCCACGCCGTGCGCGGTCAGCTCCTGGAGGGCGTCCTCGTCGCAGCGCGCGGTGAAGCTGTTGTAGAAGCCGACGGTCTCCCGCCGCCCGAACAGGTCGATCTCCGTCTGCGCCCCCTGGTACGGCACCTCCTTGCGGACGATGTCCAGCCCCAGCTCGGCCGCGATCAGCTCGTGCCCGAGGCAGACGCCGAGGACGCCGTGCCGGTTCTCCCGGAGCACGTCGGCGGTCAGGGCGCGCAGGAAGCGCATCTTCGGATCCGCCGGGTCGCGGGGGTCACCGGGGCCGGGCCCCAGCACCACCGGGCCCTCGTGCCCGAGCACGGCCTCGCGCAGCCCCGGCTCGTCGTACCGCCGTACGGTCACGGTGAGCCCCGACGAGCGCAGCACGTGCGCGAGCATCGCCGTGAAGGTGTCCTCCGCGTCGACGACCAGGGCGTGCCCCTCCAGCGCGTCCGACGGCTCCTGCATCCGCAGCCAGAACGGCGCCAGCGAGGCCCGGCGCCCGTCCAGCGCCGCCCGCACGCGCGGATCGTCGGCCAGGCTCGGCCGCCCGGCCTTCGCACGCGGCCGGGACGGACGTACGCCCAGCGCCGCCAGTACCCCGGCCGCCTTGGCGTGGGTCTCCGCGACCTCGCCCGCCGGGTCCGAGCCCCGCACCAGCGTGGCGCCGACCGGCACCCGCAGCCGCCCGGCGGCGTCGATGTCGGCGGTGCGGATGAGGATGGGGGAGTCGAGCGTCTGGGCACCGCCGGAGTCCCTGCCGAGCAGCGCCAGCGCTCCCGCGTAGTAGCCGCGCCCGCCGACCTCGTGCCTCTCGATGACCCGGCAGGCGTTCTGCACCGGCGAGCCGGTGACCGTCGCCGCGAACATCGTCTGCTTCAGCACCTCACGCACGTCCAGCGAGGAGCGGCCGCGCAGTTCGTACTCGGTGTGCGCGAGGTGCGCCATCTCCTTGAGCCGCGGCCCGACGACCACGCCGCCCATGTCGCCGACGGTGCACATCATCTTGAGCTCCTCGTCGACCACCATCGACAGCTCCTCGATCTCCTTGCCGTCGGCGAGGAAGCGGAGCAGGTGCTCGGGGGTCGGCCCCTCGGCGGGGTAGCGGTACGTCCCGCTGATCGGGTTCATCACGACCGTCCCGCCGGACATCCGCACGTGCACCTCGGGGCTGGCGCCGACCAGCGTCCGGTCCCCGGTGTGCACCACGAACGTCCAGTACGCGCCCCGCTCGCCCGCCAGCAGCCGCCGGAACAGCGCCAGCGCGTCGGCCCGCCCGAACCCCGGGACCCGCCCCTCGTACGTCCGCCGGATCACGAAGTTGGCGCCCTCGCCGCCTCCGATCTCCTCGTCCAGCACGCGTCCGACGATCTCCGCGTACTCCTCGTCGTCCACGTCGAAGGCGCCGTTCTCGACGTGGACGTCGTGCGCGGGGAGCCGGTCGAGGGCCTCGGCGAGCGGGATGTCGTACCGCTCCTCGGGGGTCAGCACCAGCAGCGGTGTGCCGTCGTCGCGGACGTCGAAGCCGCGCTCGCGGATCTGCCGGAAGGGGACGAGTGCCAGCCCTTCGTCGGGCAGGCCGGCGAGTCTGTCGTGCTCCGTCACCGGGCCGAGCAGCAGTTCCACGGTGTCGTGGTCATGGCCCGGGGTGCGGCGGCGGAGCAGGGCGAACGGGCGTGTATCGGCCAGGAGACCGTCGAGCGGTGTCATGGGGGCGATCGGTGTCATGGGTCCGTGTCCCTCTCGGTGTCTCACAGAGACTCTCGGTGGGAGGAACGGCCCCGGTCGCGAAAACACCGAAGGCCGCCCCTCGGGCGGCCTTCGCGAAGTCTTTCGTCACGCGCAGTCAGTGGGCCGCCGGATGAGCGGTCCACCACCAGTTCTGGGTCGAGTGCGCGAACATGCAGCCGACCTTAACGCATCCGCCCGTGGCGCCGCGGCACTTTCCGTGTCCCGGGACGTGCCGCGGCGCCGAGCGGCCTCAGACGATCATGTTGTACGTGTTCCAGCCGCCGCCGATCCTGCTCCGGCCCGTGAAGGGCGCGGAGGCGCTGCCGGTGCCGCGGTAGAGCCAGAGCACGCCGTCCTTGTCGCGGGCGACCAGGTCGGGCACTCCGTCGCGGTTCAGGTCGCTCGGGCCGTTCAGCGCGTTGTAGACGTACCAGCCGCCGCCGACCCTGGTCCGGCTCGCGAACGGCGCCGTGGCGCTGCCGGTGCCGCGGTAGAGCCACAGGACGCCGCTCTTGTCGCGGGCGACCAGATCCGGCCTGCCGTCACCCGTGAGGTCGCCGGTGTCGGTCAGCGCGTTGTAGATGTACCAGCCGCCGCCGATCCTGCTCCGGCTCTCGAACGGCGCCGAGGTGCTGCCGGTGCCGCGGTAGAGCCACAGGACGCCGCTCTTGTCGCGGGCGACGAGGTCCGGCCTGCCGTCGCCGGTGAGGTCCCGGGCGCCGGTGATGGTGTCGTAGACGGACCAGCCGCCACCGACCCGGGTGCGCTTGCGGAACGGCTCCGTCAGGTCGCCGCTGCCCTGGTAGTACCAGAGCACGCCGCTCTTGTCGCGGGCCACCGCGTCGCCGGTGCCGTCCGCGCGCAGCGCCGTCAGCGTGGTCACCGCGTTGTAGGCGTCCCAGCCGCCGCCGATGCGGAAGCGGCCGAAGAACGGGGAGGACGCGCTGCCGGTGCCCTGGTACTGCCACAGCACGCCCGACGAGTCCCGGCCGAGGATGTCGTAGCGGTTCGTGCCCGCGTCCGGCGCGGTGCCCTTGACCAGTTGGACGTCCGAGGCGCGGACCCAGGCCAGCCGGTGGTTGTAGCGGATCGGGTAGAAGACCGTGTCGCCCACGACCACCGTGCGGGAGCCCTCGCCCGAGCCGTCGATGTTGCCGCTGTTGAAGTACGAGCCGTTGACGGCCGAGCCGGCCAGCGCGTACTTCTGCCCGGCGAGGACGCCGTACTTGGTCAGCGACGCGGTGTTGTCGTCCTGGACATCCACTCCGGTGTCCGTGTACGCGCCGTCCTCCGGGTACGTGCGCCCGTACACCGGGACCGTGCCGACGCCCGACTTGGGCGTGATCACGTCCGGGGTGCCGACGGCGGTGGCGAACTGGCCGCCCCGGTTGTAGAACCAGGCCTTCTTGCCGCCGTACCAGATGGCGGTCCAGTCCTGCCGCGCCTCGGCGACGACGTACTCGCCGCCGGCCACGACCTTGTTGGCCCAGTTCCAGCCCTCGGTCCAGGTCTGGCTGCCCAGGTACGGGTCGGTGAGGGTGGCCGAGCCGGTGGTCGGCGAGGAGTACAGGTACGTGAAGTTCGCGGGCTGCTTGGCGACCGCGGACCCGCCGTTGGTGAGCTTGGGCCGGTTCGCCGTGGTGAACGGCGGCACGACCCGGATCACCTGGCCGGCCTTGTACGGGCCGCCGGGGCCCTCGGCGCCGGTGGGCGCGCCCAGCAGCTCCATGTAGTGGTTCCAGTCCCAGAACGGGCCCGGGTCCCAGTGCTGGGCCTTGACCTTGGCGTCCAGGACGCCCGGCACCTCGTCGTGGCCGATGATGTGCTCACGGTCCAGCGGGATGTCGTACGTGCCGGCCAGGTGCTTCACCAGGGCCGCCGAGGACTCGTACTGCGGCTCGGTGTACCAGCTGCCGTCCTTGATGGCGTAGCCCTCGTGCTCGATCCCGATCGAGTGCATGTTGAGGGACTTGTTGCCCGCGTGCCACGCCTCGTTCTTGTTCTCGACCATCTGGGTGACCAGGCCGTCGGAGGCGCGGATCAGGTAGTGCGCGCTGGCGTACGTGCGGGAGTTCTGGAAGACGCCCAGGGCGCTCTCGTAGCTGCCCTCGGTGTCGTGCAGCAGGATGGAGTTGATCTCGTGGCCGGCCGCGGGGCGGCTCGCGACGCTGTAGTTGCCCCAGTCGTCCAGGCTGCTGCTGTTCTGCTTGAACGCCGCGGGGCGGAAGTCGCAGTTCAGGCCGGTCGGGCAGTCCGGGGTCGCGGCGGCTTCGGCGGTGTAGGCGGCCGCGAGATCGAAGTCCGTGCCCCGGTCGGGCTCCACCGCCGGGTCGGCCGGCAGCGTGAGGTACTGGCCGTCCACGGTGAGGCGCCGCTCACCGGTCTTGATCGACTCGAACACGCGCTTCGCGAACAGCTCCGCGCCCTTGTGGTCCGTGGCCTGGCTGGCACGCGCGACGGCCGGGTACCAGGCGCCGGGGTCCTCGGGCAGCGAGCCGGTGGCGTCCTCCTGGTACTTGGCGAGGAGCGCGGCGCCCGCCCTGATGCTCTCCCCGGGGTCGCTCCGCACCTCCTCCGCCGACGCGTCGATCAGCCCGGCCGCCTCGTCCAGGGTGTGCAGCCGCGGGTCGCTCGTGTCGACGGGCTTCTCGCGCAGGCTCGCCAGGGCCTTCTCGGCGTCGAAGTTCTTCTCGATGGCCGGGTCGCCGCTGCGGTTCATGTGCTCGAGCTGGTGCTCGCGCTCGTCGGCGTCGCCGTCACCGAGGTCCTTGGGGTCGACGTCCGTGAGCCCCATCACGTTGTAGGCGCCGGTGGTGCTCGGCAGCCCGTCGTGGTCCTCCCAGCGCGTCTGCCGGTACGAGACCGCCATCAGCACGCTCCGCGGGACGTCGAACTCCTCCGCGGCCTTCTCGAACTCCGCCTGCAGCCGGACGTCCGGGGCGGCGGCCGCCTTGGCGTCGTCCGAACCGAGCAGGTTCGGCGAGGCCAGGGCCAGGGTGCCGGCCGTCGTGGCGGCGGCGACGACCGAGGCGACACCGTAGACGAGCAGTCTCTTCTTCTTGCGGTCTCTGCGATGATCCGCGCTCAAGTCCCACCCCTGATATGCGCTCGGTATGTATGTGAGATGTCTGTGATTCAAACTTCAAAGGCGCGTGAGGTTACCAACCGCCGCCCCGCGGTCCGCGCCGGGGTGCTGTCTCACCTGTCGAGCCGTACGAAAACCGCGTGACAGGACCCCGTAGGGTTGAGGGGTGACCGTGAACGCTAAGACCGGCCCGAGCGCCGGCAACACCTGGCGAGACCTGCCCGCGGCGCAGCAGCCCGAGTACCCCGACACCGAGGCTCTGCGCGCAGTGATCGCGGACCTCGAGTCGTATCCGCCGCTCGTCTTCGCGGGCGAGTGCGACCAGCTGCGCGCCCGGATGGCGGCCGTCGCCAAGGGAGAGGCGTTCCTCCTCCAGGGCGGCGACTGCGCCGAGGCCTTCGACGCCGTGTCCGCGGACCACATCCGCAACAAGCTGAAGACGCTGCTCCAGATGGGCGCCGTCCTCACGTACGCCGCCTCCGTGCCCGTGGTGAAGGTCGGCCGGATCGCCGGCCAGTACTCCAAGCCGCGCTCCAAGCCCACCGAGACCCGCGACGGCGTGACGCTGCCGACCTACCGCGGCGACTCCGTCAACGGCTTCGACTTCACCGAAGAGGCCCGGATCCCGGACCCCGAGCGGCTCAAGCGCATGTACCACGCGTCGGCGTCCACGCTGAACCTGGTGCGCGCCTTCACCACCGGCGGCTACGCCGACCTGCGCCAGGTGCACGCCTGGAACCAGGACTTCGTGAAGTCCTCGCCCTCCGGCCAGCGCTACGAGCAGCTCGCCCGGGAGATCGACCAGGCGCTGAACTTCATGCACGCCTGCGGCACGGACCCGGAGGAGTTCAAGACCGTCGAGTTCTTCTCCTCGCACGAGGCGCTGCTGCTCGACTACGAGTCGGCGCTCACCCGCGTCGACTCGCGCACGGGGCAGCTGTACGACGTCTCCGGGCACATGGTGTGGATCGGTGAGCGCACCCGGCAGCTGGACCACGCCCACATCGAGTTCGCCTCGCGGATCCGCAACCCGATCGGCATCAAGCTCGGCCCGACGACGACGGCCGAGGAGGCGCTCCAGTACATCGAGCGGCTGGACCCCGAGCGCGAGCCCGGCCGGCTGACGTTCATCGTCCGCATGGGCGCGGACAAGATCCGCGACAAGCTCCCCGAGCTGGTGGAGAAGGTCACCGCGTCCGGCGCGACCGTCGCCTGGATCACCGACCCGATGCACGGCAACACCTACGAGGCGGCCTCCGGTCACAAGACCCGCCGCTTCGACGACGTGCTCGACGAGGTCAAGGGCTTCTTCGAGGTCCACAAGGCGCTCGGCACCCACCCGGGCGGCATCCACGTGGAGCTGACCGGCGACGACGTCACCGAGTGCGTGGGCGGCGGCGACGAGATCTTCGTCGACGACCTGCACCAGCGCTACGAGACGGCCTGCGACCCGCGGCTCAACCGCAGCCAGTCGCTCGACCTGGCGTTCCTGGTGGCGGAGATGTACCGGGACCAGTGATGGCCCGCCCGTCGGACGGGCGGTGAAATGGGGCGCGGGTCACACAGGATCCGCGCCCCCTCCACTTTTGCCGACCTTGCGCGATGGGTAAGGTTAGGTTTGCCTCACCGATCAGTCGGGCCCTCCGGTCGTCGGTACGGCACGACCTTGTACCCCGCTCGGGAGGTGAACCGCGTGTTCGTCTGCAGCTGCTTCGGTGTCACCGAGGAACAGGTGAGGAACCACGCGGAAGCCGGCGCCTGCACGCCCCGGCAGATCGCCTCCGCCTGCAAGGCGGGCACCGACTGCGGCGGCTGCGTACGTCGCATCCAGGCGCTGCTCGGCCGCGGCGCCTGCCCCCGCCGGCAACTGGCCGACCAGGGTGAACCGGTCCTCGCGGAGCTCCCGGAAGCGGCCTAGCCGCGGTGAGCGGTCCGACTACAGGGAGCCGGGGCCGGACGGGTCCGGCTGGACCTGCTCGATGACCGTCGACAGGTAGAGCGACTCGCCCAGCTTCTCGATCAGCTCCAGCTGGGTGTCCAGGTAGTCGATGTGGTGCTCCTCGTCGGCGAGGATCGCCTCGAAGACGTTGGCCGACGTGATGTCGTTCTTGGCCCGCATCACCTCGATGCCGCGGCGCAGCCGGTCGATCGCCTCGACCTCGACCTCCCGGTCGGCCTGGAACATCTCGGTCACGCTCTGGCCCACCCGCACGTGGAAGAGCCGCTGGTAGTTCGGCAGGCCGTCCAGGAGCAGGATGCGGTCGGTGAGCACCTCCGCGTGGCGCATCTCGTCGAAGGACTCCGCGCGCGTGTACTTCGCGAGCTTGGTCCAGCCCTTGTGGTCCTGCAGCTTCGCGTGCAGGAAGTACTGGTTGATCGCCGTGAGCTCGGCGGTCAGCTGCTCATTGAGGAACTCGATGACCTCGGGGTCGCCCTGCATCGCTTGACGCTCCTTCGAACGGGAACTGGCCTGTTGCGCCGCATGATTGCACCGGCATCGAAGATCGTCCAGTAAGTCTCTACTTAGTAAGTAAGTACAGGCTTAGTCGTGATCGTCGGTACTTGTACGTGTTTGCCCGAATGTAAGTGGGGCGGGTCAGGGGCATCGGTCCGGGTCTGTCAGGATGGAGGCATGGGTCAGCCGGTGGGACGCGAATCGGGAGAAGGCGGTTCGGAAGGAGCGTCGCGGTTCGAGCTCCCACCGGGACAGCGACTGCAGCGCGGCTGGCCGGTCACGCACTACGGGCCGGTCCCCAAGTTCCGCCCCGAGCGCTGGGAGTTCCGGGTCTTCGGCGCCACCGCCGACGGCGAGAAGCACGGCTGGACCCACGACGAGTTCACCGCCCTGCCGTACACCACGGTCGTCGCCGACCTGCACTGCGTCACGAAGTTCAGCATGCTCGGCTCCGAGTGGGGCGGCGTTCCGGCCGCCACGATCCTGGACCTCGCCCCGCCCGCGCCCGCCGTCACCCATGTGATGGTGTGGGCGGAGTACGGATTCAGCTCGAACCTCCGGCTGTCCGACTTCGCCGCCGAACGCACCCTGTTCGCCACCCACAAGGACGGCGAGCTGCTCACCGCCGAGCACGGCTTCCCGCTCCGGCTGGTCGTCCCGCACCTGTACGCCTGGAAGGGCCCGAAATGGGTCCGCGGCATCGAGTACATGACCGCCGACCGCCGCGGCTTCTGGGAGGAGCGCGGCTACCACAACATCGGCGACCCGTGGCAGGAGCAGCGCTACTCCTACCAGGAGGAGCCCGGGGACGGCCCCGAACTCTGACCTGGCGTACGGCCCCCGCGGGTCAGCCGTCGCGCAGCCTCTTCAGCCGTTCCACGTCCGCCGCGTGCCCCTCCTTGCCCCCCGGTGTCTCGATGACCAGCGGCACGCCCTCGGTCGCCGGGTGGGTCATCAGCGCCCGGAACGGGTCCTCGCCGATGTGACCGGCACCGATGTTCTCGTGCCGGTCCTTGTGGGCCCCGGCCACGTCCTTGGAGTCATTGGCGTGGATGAGCTTCAGCCGGCCCTCGCCGACCGTGTCCACCAGCAGGTCCAGGGTCCGGTGCATGCCGGACGGGCCCGTCAGGTCGTGCCCCGCCGCGAAGATGTGGCAGGTGTCCAGGCACACGCCGAGCTTCGGGTGGGCGTCCAGCGCCTCGAAGTACGGCCCGAAGTCCCAGGTCCGCGAGCACAGGGACGCGCCCTGGCCGGCGGTCGACTCCAGCAGCAGGTACGGGTCGTCGTCGTGCGTCAGCTCGTCGAGCAGCGGCAGCAGGTACTCCCGCACCTGCTTCAGCGCCACCGACCGCTCCCGGCCGCCCGTCGCGCTGCCCGTGTGCACGACCACGCCGAGCGCCCCGATCGCCCGCCCGCGCCGCAGCGAGTGCCGCAGCGAGTCCACCGACCGCTCCACCGTCGCCTCGGTGTGCGAGCCGAAGTTGATCAGGTACGGCGCGTGCACGTAGGCGGGGAGCGACCCGGCCGCGCAGGCCTCCCGGAACGCCTCGTCCTGCTTCGGGTTGCCGACCGGGGTGGCCCAGCCGCGCGGGTTGGCGACGAAGACCTGCACGGTCTCCGCCTTCAGCTCACGGGCGTAGGACAGGCCCACGGAGTGCAGGCCGCCGGCCACGGGGACGTGACCCCCGACGGGGTTGCGCGGCATACGGGAGGAAGAAGACGCGGTGCTCATGACCCGACCAAGGATGCCAGGACGTGTGGGCGGACCTCGGATCAGGGTACGACCGCACCAGCGCACCGGCGCTGCCGAGTCAGGGGAGGGTGCGTGGGGGACGTCGTCAGCTTGGCGCTGCCCAACGGCGGCCGGGTCCTGGTCGAACCCGTCGACGAGTACGTGTAAGGCCTCCAGGAGATCTCGGTCAACGGGAGCACGGTGGTGGTCCGGCGTGCCCAGGAAGGGCTCGGCGAGGCCCTCGACGGCATCCGGCGCATGGCCGCCGAGGCGCACGCGCGCATGACGTCCCTCGACGTCGCCCCGCAACGGCTGGAACTGGAGTTCGAGGATAAGCTGGGCGGGAAGCGGGTGCGATGGTGGCCAAGGCGACGGGAGAGGCGAAGGCGCACTGGCCGTTGGCCTGCCCAAGATCGCCGTGCAGGGTGAGCACCGAGACGTCCTCGTGGTGGCTCCCACCGGTGTAGCGGTGCCCGCCACCCGGGGAGCCCGTCAGTTTCAGTCCGCTGCTCAAGGTCACCATGACCGTGGCGTGCGGGTCGTCCTCAAGCCGTCCGCCCATGGCCGACGTCACGACATGGGCGCAGGTCAGAACGTAGCGGGGCGGGACGACCCCGACCGGGTTCCCGGCGGGGCCGAGGATGCTCACCTGCCAGTCGTCGGTGACGGCCGTCCGCACGACCGGTTCCGCCCCCAAGACGCCCTCCCCCCGTCCGCCTCCGCACGCCCCGACCGTCTGCGGAGCCGCCGTAGGAGCGGTCCCCGGCGGGGGAGCGGAGAGGGCAAGAGCCGTTGATCCGGGGCTGGTTGACCACTTGTTCGGCTTGTTCGACCGCCCGTGGCGCGCGACGGCCGGCCCCGCCCGCGTCCGCTCGGCGGGCCGTCTCGTCAGCGGATCGTGAGGGTGACGGTCGACCCCTTGGGAGCCGTGTCCCCGCCGTCCACCGACTGGTCCTTCACGGTGTCGCCGAACAGCCCGAGCAGACCCCGGTCCTCGTCCACCTGGAAGCCGGCGTCCTTCAGCGTCCGCTTGGCGTCGTCCACGCTGTCGCCGACCACGTCCGGGACCTCGATCATCTCGGGGCCCTTGGACACCGTGAGCGTCACCGTGTCGCCCTCGGCGGCGCGGCTGCCCGCATCCGGCGTCTGCCGGGCGACCTGGCCCTTTTCGTACTCGGAGTTCACCTGCTCCTCGGCGACCTTCACCTTCAGGCCGGCCTCCGTCAGCTCGGCCCGCGCGTCGGCCAGGTCGTCGCCGGTGACGTCCGGGAGGTCGATCGGGCTGCCCTTGCTGACGACCAGGGCGACCGCCGAGCCCGCGCGCACCGTGGTGCCCGTCTTCGGCTTCGTGGAGACCACGAAGCCCTTGGGGACCTCGTCGCTGAACGCCCGGGTCACCATGCCCGGCTCCAGCCCCTCGTCCTTCAGCAGGGTCCGCGCCCGGTCCAGCTTGTAGCCCTGGACGTCCGGCAGCTTCACCGTGTCGGGGCCGTCGGAGATCGTGAACGACACGGAGTCGTTCTTGCGGATGCGGGTACCCACCCCGGGGTCGGTGCTGATGACCTTGCCGCGCTCCACGGTGTCGCTGTAGGCGTGCCGGACCTTGCCGACGTCCAGCCCGGAGTCCTCCAGCCGGTCCCGGGCCTGCGCCTCGGTCTTGGACAGCAGCGGCGGCACCTTGGTGAACTGGCCGGAGTTGATGTACCAGACGCCCGTGCCGACGCCGAGTACCAGCAGGACGGCCACGACGATCGCCAGCGGTCCGCGCCGCAGCTCCGGACGACGGCGCCGGGGCGGCGCAGGCGGGGGAGCGGCCAGCCGGCTGGTGCGGTTGACGCCGTCCGCGGGGAAGCCGTTCGAGGCGATCCCGTCCGAAGAGCCGTCGTTCTCGTCCTCGTTGACGGGCAGCGGCCGGGGCATGGTGAGCGCGCGGGGGATCACGCTCGTGCGGTCCTCGGCGTTGTCGTGCTCTCCGGCGAGCGCCTGCGGCGGCACCGCGTCCAGCTGGTCCGCGCTCAGCGCCCCGCGCGCCTGGCGGGCCTGCGCGAACAGTGCCACGGCGTCGTGCGGCCGGATCTCCGGGTTGCGCGCGGTCGCCGAGGCGACCAGCTCGTCCAGCTCGTACGCCATCCCCGGCACGGCTGCCGACGGCGGCGGCACGTCCTCGTGCAGGTGCTTGTAGAGCACCTGGGCGGGGGAGTCCCCGTCGTGCGGCTTGCCGCCGGTCAGCATCTCGTACAGGACGACGCCGCAGGCGTACACGTCGACCCTCGGGTCGGCGGTGCCGTGCTCGATCTGCTCGGGCGCCAGGTAGGAGACGGTGCCGAGGACGGACCCGGTGGTGCTGGTGACCGTGTCCACGGCCCGGACCAGGCCGAAGTCGGCGACCTTGACCCGGCCGTCGTCGCCTATCAGGACGTTCTCCGGCTTCATGTCACGGTGCACGAACCCGGCCCGGTGCGCGGCACCGAGCGCGGCCAGCACCGGCTCCAGGATGTCCAGCGCGGCCCGCGGCCTCAGTGCCCCGCGCTCGCGCAGCACGTCGCGCAGGGTGCAGCCGGCGATGTACTCCATGGCCAGGTAGACGTACGCCCCCTCGGCCCCCTGGTCGAACACCTGTACGACATTGGGGTGGTCGAGCCGGGCCACCGACTTCGCCTCGCGGATGAACCGCTCCACGAAGCTGGCGTCGGTCGCGAGCGTCGGGTGCATCACCTTCAGCGCGAGCACGCGGTCGAGGCGGGTGTCCACGGCCCGATAGACCGTGGCCATCCCGCCGACCGCGATCCGCGCCTCGACGCGGTACCGGCCGTCGAGCACCTGCCCGACGAGAGGGTCCTGAAGGGTCGTGTCCACGCAGGTGAGTCTACGAGCCACCACGGACACCCGGCGTCGCCGCCGACGAACGGGGGCGGTACTGCAGCGCACCTGTGACGCTTCTTACGCCCACGCACGCACGGCCGGCCGCCGACGGCGATGTACCCCCACGGGCGAGGCCCGCCTCTGGTCCGACCGGAAACGGGTGGTACGTGAGTGGGAGAGGAAACGGCAGGACAGCCCAGGGCTACTGAAAAGCGGGCCGCTCCGGATCCAGCACCGCCAAGCCCTCCGCGGGAGACGACGCCTCGGCGAAATGCCGCCGCGGAATTCGCCCCGCCCGCCGGGCCGACCGCCCCGCCTCCACCGCGGAGCGCATCGCGGCGGCCATCAGCACCGGCTCCTGCGCCCGCGTCACCGCCGAGGCGAGCATCACACCCGCACACCCCAGCTCCATCGCCAGCGCCACGTCCGATGCCGTACCCGCCCCCGCGTCCAGAATCACCGGCACGCGCGCGTGCTCCACGATCAGCTCGAAGTTGTGCGGGTTGCGGATGCCCAGCCCCGACCCGATCGGCGAGCCGAGCGGCATGATCGCCGCGCACCCGACATCCTCCAGCTTCCGCGCGAGGACCGGGTCGTCGTTGGTGTACGGCAGCACCGTGAACCCGTCGTCGACCAGCGTCTCGGCCGCGTCCAGCGTCTCGATCGGGTCCGGCAGCAGGGTGCGCTCGTCGGCGATGACCTCCAGCTTGACCAGATCGGTGCCGAGGGCCTCGCGCGCGAGCCGGGCGGTGAGGACCGCCTCCCCGGCGGTGAAGCAGCCCGCCGTGTTCGGCAGCACCCGGATGCCGAGCTTCTCCAGCACCGACAGCACGGACCCGTGCACCGAGGCGTTCACGCGCCGCATCGCGACGGTCGTCAGCTCGGTCCCGGAGGCCACGAGCGCGCGCTCCAGCACGTCGAGGCTGGGCGCCCCGCCGGTGCCCATGATCAGGCGGGACCCGTAGGACGTACCGCCGAGGACAAAGGGATCGTCGGCCATGGTCAGCCTCCCTGGACGGCGGTGAGGACTTCGACGCGGTCGCCGTCGGCCAGCGTGGTGGCGGGCCACTGCGCGCGCGGGACGACGGTTTCGTTCAGGGCGGCGGCCACTCCGGACGGCGCCGCGGTGAGCGTGCCCACCAGGGCGTCCAGGGCCGTGCCGGGCGCCACCTGGCGCGGCTCGCCGTTGACGGAGATGTTCATGCGGGCTGCTCCGAGACTTCCGGGAGTGCGGGGACGGCGCCGAAGCGCCGGGGGGTGAAGGGGCGGGCCTCGGCCGGCAGCTCCCCGGTGGTCAGGGCGTGTGCCATGGCGTCGCCGGTGACCGGGGTGAGCAGGACGCCGTTGCGGTAGTGCCCGGTGGCCAGCAGCAGGCCCTCCAGCCCGGTCGGGCCGAGCAGCGGGGCGTTGTCCGGGGAGCCGGGGCGCAGACCCGCCCGGGTCTCCGCCAGGGGCAGCTCGGTGATGCCGGGGACCAGCTCGTGGGCGTCGCGCAGCAGCTCGTAGACGCCGCCCGCGGTGACCGTGGTGTCCCAGCCCAGCTCCTCGCTGGTGGCACCGACGACCAGCTCGCCGTTCTCCCGGGGCACCAGGTAGAGGGGGTTGCCGCGCACCACGGCGCGCACCGTCCGGTTCAGCAGCGGCCCGTGCGTCCGCGGCATCGTCAGCCGCAGCACCTGCCCCTTCACGGGCCGCACCGGCGGCAGGACGTCGTCCGGGACGCCCGTGAGCCGTCCGCTCAGGCTGCCGCCGGCCAGCACCACCTGCCCGGCCCCCAGCGCGGTGCCGTCGGCCGTGACGACACCCGTGGCCCGCTCGCCGCCGCGCACGACGGTGAGCCGGTCGGCCCACGCCCGGTGGAAGACGACGCCCGCGCGTTCGCAGGCGGCCACGAGGGCGCCGGCGAGGCGCCGCGGGTCGATCTGATGGTCGCCCTCCACCCGGAGCCCCCCGCGCACACCCGGCGCGAGCATCGGCTCCAGTCGCCGGCACTCGCGCCCCGTCAGCCACTCGGACTCCAGGCCCGACCGCTGCTGCAGCGCGTGCAGTTCCCGCAGGTGGGCCCGGTCGTCGGCGTCCAGCGCGACGGCGAGGGTGCCGCACCGGCGGTAACCGAGGTCGTGGCCCGTGAGGTCGGCCAGCTCGGCCGCGAACTCCGGGTAGCGGCGGGCCGAGGCGAGGTTCAGCGCGAGCAGTGTCTGCTCGCCGTAGTGCAGCTCCGTCACGGCGGCCAGCATCCCGGCGGCCACCTGGGCGGCCCCGCCACCCGGCTCGGGGTCGACGAGGGCCGTGGCGAGCCCGCGCTGCGCGGACCGCCAGGCGGTGACCAGGCCGATGATCCCGCCGCCGACGACGAGGACGTCCGGCGTAAGCGACGGCGCGGCCGTCGCGTGCGTGGCGGCCGTCGCATGCGTCGCGGCCGTCGCGTGCGTCGCGGCAGATCTGGACACGGAAGCGGAAGTCGGTGGTGACGACATGGGCGTCCAGCCCCTCCCTTCGCCGGCATGACCCGGATCAGGTTCGTACGGTCGGAGGCCGCCAGCCTCCCTCTCAGCCCGGTGCGTCCGGGCTCCCGCGAGTGCTTTACGTTGGCCACCCTAGCCCGCAGCGCACCGCACTTGTAAGGGAGCCTCCGCCCGTGGCGCGTTCACTCGACGGTCTCGTTCTCGCCCCCGTCGCCGACCAGGCGCCCGGCCAGGTGGGTACGCGGACCCGGTTCACCTACCACGAGCAGGACGGCGCCGTATGGGCCGAGTACGCGGGCGGTGACGTCGTCCGCGGCCGTCTGGTGGGCACCAGGGAGGGCGACCGCCTCGACTTCCGGTACGTGCAGCTCAAGACCGACGGAGGTACGTCGTCGGGGCACTGCGTGTCGACTGTCGTCGAGCTGCCGGACGGGCGGGTGCGCCTGGACGAGACCTGGGAGTGGGAGTCGCGGCGGGGCAGCGGGACGAGCGTTGTGGAGCAGGTCACCGAACGCGAGCACTGACTGACGGATCGTCGGTGTCTAAGGTGATCAGGTGAGCGAGCAGACGCAGGAGCAGACCGGGGAACGGGGAGCGGACGCGGAGCGCCGCGTGGTCGTGGTGGGCGCGGGCATGGCGGGGGTGCAGACCGCCGTCGCGCTGCGGGAGCAGGGCTTCACCGGCACCGTGACCCTGATCGGCGCGGAGCCGCACCAGCCGTACGACCGTCCCCCGCTGTCCAAGGCCGTCCTGCTCGGCACGGCCGAGGGCTCGGCCTTCGACGTCGACTTCGAAGCACTCGGCATCACCCTGCGGCTCGGCCGCGAGGCCCTGGGCGTCCGCCCCGACGCGCACGTCCTGGACACCTCCGACGGACCCGTGCCGTACGACGTCCTCGTCCTCGCGACCGGCGCCGAACCGATCCGGCTGCCCGGAGCGGAGGGCGTCCCCGGCGTTCACCTGCTGCGTACCCTCGACGACGCCGAACGGCTGCGCCCGGTGCTCGCCCGGCAGCACGACATCGTGGTCGTCGGCGCGGGCTGGATCGGCGCCGAGTTCGCCACCGCCGCGCGCGAGGCGGGCTGCGCCGTGACCGTCGTGGAGGCCGCCGACCGGCCCCTCGCCGGCGCGCTGCCCGCCGAGGTCGCCGCGCCGATGACCGGCTGGTACGCCGACTCGGGCGCCGTACTGCGCACACACGCGCGCGTGGAGCGCGTGGAGCCCGGCGGCCCCGGGGAGCCCGGTCACGTCGTCGTCCTGGACGACGGCTCACGGCTGCCCGCCGGCGCGGTCGTCGTCGGCATCGGCGCCCGGCCCGCCACCGCCTGGCTCGCCGGCTCCGGGATCGACCTCGGCGCGCACGGCGACGTCCTGGCCGACGCCCTCCTGCGCACCTCGGCGCCGGACGTCTACGCGGTCGGCGACTGCGCGTCCTTCCCCTCCGGCCGCTACGGCCAACGGCTGCTGGTGCACCACTGGGACAACGCCCTCCAGGGCCCGCGCACGGTCGCCGCCAACGTCATCGGCGCCGCCACCGGCGAGACCCCGGCGGCCTACGATCCGGTGCCGTACTTCTGGTCCGAGCAGTTCGGCCGCTTCGTCCAGTACGCCGGTCACCACCTGGCCACCGACACCATGCTGTGGCGCGGCGACGCCTCGGGGCCGGCCTGGACGGTGTGCTGGCTGCGCGAGGACCGCCTGGTCGCCCTGCTGGCGGTGGGCCGCCCCCGGGACCTGGCCCAGGGCAAGCGCCTGATCCAGGCGGGCGCGGCGATGGACCCGCGACTGCTGGCCGACCCGGCGAGGCCGCTCAAGGCGGCGACGGCGTAGCCCCTTCGCCGGAGCGCGACGGCCCGGGTCGGACGGGTCCGGTTTCCGACTGTCAGTGCCAGATGGCAGGCTTGAGACGTGACCGAGATTGACGCAAAGATCGATGCTCTCGTGCCTGCCTGGCTCACCGTCCCCGACATCGCCGAGATGCTCGGCGTCGAGGTGACCCGCGTACGCCAGCTGATCAAGGAAGGCCAGCTCATCGCCGTACGGCGCGGTGAGAACCGCGCGCTGCACATCCCCGCGGCCTTCATCGACGAGGACAAGGTCGTCAAGGGCCTGGTCGGGACCCTGACGCTGCTGCGGGACGACGGCTTCACGGCCGAGGAGATGCTGGAGTGGCTCTTCACGCCCGACGAGACCCTGCCCGGCACCCCCGCCCAGGCGCTGAGCGAGAATCGCGGCACGGAGGTGAAGCGCCGCGCCCAGGCGCTCGCCGTCTGACCTGACAGGCCCCGCCCGACGTACGGGCCGCGACCCACGGTCCCCGGCGGCCATGACGGCCCGCGGTCCCGTACGCCACGGCGGCGACCCGCTGCCGCCGTGTTCCTCGGGACCGAGGGGGAGCCCGCGGCCTCCGGCAGGGGCGGCCCCCCGGTCCGGGGGGCGGGAGCGGCGGGGTCCCCGCTCCGGCGGGCCGGGAGCGGCGGCCTCCCCCGCTCCGGCGGGCCGCGAGGCGACCGTGGCGAGGCACGCTCCGTATCCTCGGGACACAAGCCAAGGCCGCGCGGTCCACCGCGGGCCCACGCCACCGATCTGGGGGACATCCGCATGCCCGACACCGCCGCGACAGCCCGCGCCCGGCTCGCCGACGCCCGGCTCTACCTGTGCACGGACGCCCGCCGCAGCCAGGGTGACCTGCCCGAGTTCCTGGACGCGGTGCTGGCGGGCGGCGTCGACATCGTGCAGCTGCGCGACAAGGGCATGGAGGCGGGGGAGGAGCTGGAGCACCTCCAGGTCTTCGCCGACGCCTGCGCCCGCCACGGCAAGCTCCTCGCGGTCAACGACCGGGCGGACGTCGCCCACGCCGCCCACGCCGACGTCCTGCACCTCGGACAGGGCGACCTGCCGGTGCCCGCCGCCCGCGCGATCCTCGGCGACGACGTCCTCGTCGGCCGCTCCACGCACGCCGAGTCCGAGGCCGCCGCTGCCGCCGTCCAGGACGGCGTCGACTACTTCTGCACCGGCCCGTGCTGGCCGACCCCCACCAAGCCCGGCCGCCACGCTCCCGGCCTCGACCTGGTCCGGCACACCGCCGCACTCGGCACCGACCGCCCCTGGTTCGCCATCGGCGGCATCGACCTCGGCAACCTCGACGAGGTGCTGGAGGCCGGTGCCCGGCGCGTCGTGGTCGTCCGGGCGATCACCGCGGCGGACGACCCGGGTGCCGCCGCGGCCGAGTTCGCGAAGCGACTGCGGCAGGCGTAGGCGAGTGCCGGAGGCATGTGTCCAAGGGGTGGACAACAACTCGACAATGCGGACAAATATCCCGCATCCGGTTGGGTGACCGCCGCCCCCTGGCTAACCTGCCCGTATGGCCCTCGGAACCGCATCCACCAGGACTGATCGCGCACGCACCGTGCGCGACATGCTCGCGTCCGGCAAGACGACGTACTCGTTCGAGTTCTCCGCGCCGAAGACGGCCAAGGGCGAGAAGAACCTGTGGAGCGCGCTGCGGCGAGTGGAGGCGGTCGCTCCCGACTTCGTCTCCGTGACCTACGGCGCCGGCGGTTCCACGCGCGCGGGGACGGTCAAGGAGACCCAGCAGATCGTCGCCGACACGACACTGACCCCCGTGGCCCACCTCACAGCCGTCGACCACTCGGTCGCCGAGCTGCGCAACATCATCGGCCAGTACGCCGACGCCGGGATCCGCAACATGCTGGCCGTGCGCGGCGACCCGCCCGGCGACCCGACGGCCGACTGGGTCGCGCACCCCGAGGGTCTGACCTACGCCGCCGAACTGGTCCGCCTCATCAAGGAGTCGGGCGACTTCTGCGTCGGCGTCGCGGCCTTCCCCGAGATGCACCCGCGCTCCGCCGACTGGGACACCGACGTGACGCACTTCGTCGACAAGTGCCGGGCCGGCGCCGACTACGCGATCACGCAGATGTTCTTCCAGCCCGAGTCCTACCTGCGCCTGCGCGACAGGGTCGCCGCGGCCGGCTGCGAGACCCCGGTCATCCCCGAGGTCATGCCGGTGACGAGTGTGAAGATGCTGGAGAGGTTGCCAAAGCTCAGCAACGCCTCGTTCCCGGCCGAGCTGAAAGAACGGATCCTCACAGCAAAGGACGATCCGACCGCTGTACGCTCCATTGGCATCGAGTTCGCCACGGAGTTCTGCGCGCGGCTGCTGGCCGAGGGTGTCCCCGGACTGCACTTCATCACGCTGAACAACTCCACTGCGACGCTGGAAATCTACGAGAACCTGGGCCTGCACCACCCACCGCGGGCCTAGACCGGTCGCACGTATTTACGACACACTGCGTAACGGCCACTGGGAGAGGGGCGTACATGGGCTGGACGGTCCTCTACATCGCGTTCGGCGGCGTCGCGCTGTGGCTGCTCGGTGAGGTGCTGCTGCAGTACAAGGCGCGGCTGCGCTGGCGGCTGCTCGCCTTCGGCGGCTTCGTCGGCGTCGTGGCCGGTGTGCTCATGTCGAACGTGATCGTCATCGGGCTGGGCGCGGCCGCGTTCGCCGTCGGCCAGACCTACGTCACGCTGTCGTTCCGCCGCGGCTTCGAGGCCGGGTGGGCGGTCAACGCCCCGGCGAGCCTCGTCGGCAGGCGCGGCCGTGCCGAACGGGACCGCCAGGAACCGACGTTGCAGGTGTCCGGACTCGAGGCGGCCGAGGGCGGCCGGGGCGACCACGACGCCTACGGCGACCGCGCGCAGGGCCACGCACCGGGTCAGGACGGCCTGTCCTACGGCAGCGACGACTACGACCGCGACGACTACGACCGCGACGACGTCTTCACCCCCGCCCGCCCCGCCGACCCCGCGGCCGCGGAGACCACCGCCGTCTACGAACCGCAGCCCATGCCGGACGACACCGGCTCGTACGGCGTGTACGCCGACGCCGGCTACGGCCACGACCAGCAGGCGCCGGCCGCGGCCGCGCAGGACGCCGACCAGTCCTACGCCTACGACTACTCGGGCTACGGGCAGCAGGGGTACGGCTACGACAACGGCGGCCAGCAGCAGTACGCCGCCTACTCCGACCCGTACATCGGCACCCACAACTACAGCGGGACGTCGTACGACACCGGCTCCTACGACACGACCGGCGGACAGCAGTACGGCCAGCAGGGCTACGGGCAGGACCAGTACGCCACCGGCACGCCCGGCGGCTACGGCGGCGACACCCCGGCCGGCGGGGTGTGGGTGCCGCAGCAGCGCAGCACAGACGACCCCTACGGCGGCGAACTCCCTCCGGAGCAGACGTACCCCTACCAGGGCAACGGCCGGACGCAGGGCCAGGGGCAGGACTACGACGAGCAGTACCGCTTCTGACGCGATCTCAGGGGTCGGTGGCCGGGGCCCGGCCCCTGACCGCTCACTGGGAGCCCCGGAACCCCGGTCCCTCCACGACGAGTCCGGCGACCAGCGCGCCCGACATTCCCGCGTGCGGCAGCCCTCCGCCGGGGTGCGACCAGCCGCCGACCGTGAACAGCCCGCCCAGGCGCGTGCCGTTCGCCGGGTGCAGCAGCCGTCCGTCGGCCCCAGCCAGCGACGGCACCGGAATCGCGCCGCCCTCCACACCGGTCGCCGCCGCGACATCGGCCGGGGTGCGCACCTCGTGCCACAGGAGACGGTCGCGCAGACCCGGTATCGCACGCTCGGCGGCCTCGACCAGGCGCTCGGCGTGGCCCTCGGCGTGCGCTTCGCCGCCCGCGGGCACCACCGAGGTCAGGGTGACCGCCTCGTGGTCCGCGTCGGGGACCAGCGCCGGGTCCTCGGGACGCAGGATCGTGACGGTCGGACGGGCGGGCAGGCCGGGGGCCGGACCGAACAGCGCGTCCAGCTCGGCCTCGCGGTCCGGCGCGTGCACCACCGTACGGTGCGCGGTGCCCTTCGGACGTCCGCCCCGAAGCGCCAGCAGCACCGTCAGCCGGCTCGCTCCACCGCGCTGTGGCGGCACCTCGTCCTCGCCCCGCGCCGTGGACCCGGCGCGGAGCCGGTCCAGCACACCGGGCGCCACCCCGGCGACCACGAACTCCGCCTCGGCCACCGTGCCTTCGGCCAGCTGTACGCCCGCAGCCCGGCCGTCCTTCTCGACGATCCCCGTGACCTCGGCGCCGAAGTGGAACTCGACCCGGCGGGCCAGGCACCGTTCGTACACCGCCCGGGCCAGCTCCCGCAGCCCGCCAGCGCGCACGTACCAGACACCGAAGGCGTACTCCATGTACGGCAGGACGGCGGTGTTCGCCGGGGCGGTCCGGGGATCCAGGCCGTACGCGAGCGCGTGGCTCTCCAGGAGGGCGGCGAGCCGGGCGTCCCGCAGCTCCCAGGCGCCGACCTCGGCGAGCGTGCCGGCCCGGCGGGTGCGCAGGAGCCGCTTGTGCGGGACCGCGGGATAGGGCTCGAGCTCCGCGAGCACCTTCCAGTTCGGCCACAGCGGCTCCTCCAGGAGGGGGCGGCGCGTCCGGTCCCAGGTCTCCCGGGCCCGCACCAGGAAGTCGCCCCAGCGCCGCGCGGCGGTCGAGCCGAGTGCCCCGTCCAGGGCGGCGACGACGCCCGCCCGTGAGGCGTTCGGCAAGGACACCTCCGTCCCGTCCGCGAACACGTGCCGTGACGACGGGTCGACCTGGACCAGCTCGACACAGGATTCCAGCGGCTCCTTGCCGGTCTTGACGAACAGATCGCGCCAGACCGCGGGCAGCGGCAGCAGACCGGGTCCGGTGTCGAAGGAGAAGCCGTCCCGCTCGACGCGGCCCAGGGCTCCGCCGTACGTCCGGGCCCGCTCGTACACCGCCACCCGGTGGCCCGCGACGGCCAGCCGGGCGGCGGCCGCCATCGCGCCCATCCCGGCGCCGATCACCGCAATCCGTGCCATGCCAGGGACTTTATCCGTCGCCGCCGACAATCCGGTCCCAGGGGCCGCCGGGCCGCCGGGCCGTACGCCTGCGGGGACGGCCGGCGACCGGTCCGGCCTGGGTACCGCGACGGGCGCGCGGGTGACCGGCCGGGAACGCGCCGCCGTGAGCCGGGGTGCGCACGACTGAGTACTCGTACCTAGCGGCCCAGATGAGTACGGGCGCGGATGGGCCCCTGCCCGCGTGAACGAGAGAGTGGAGGCACGGAGAGGGGCACGGCTCCGGAACCGGCGACACGGGGCGCCGGAACGGAGCCGGGCCCGCGATCCGCTCCTTCCGCCGGCCGCGGTCGGCGGGAGCGAGGCACGGGGGAACCCGGGGGAACGACCGAGAACGGGGGTTCCAACGGGGGGACGTACGGGGGAGCAGGAGAAGGCGCCGGTCCGACGGCGGCCCGCGGGGGACGCGGCCACCACGGACCGGCGCTCTTCGCGTTCCACCGGTGGATCGCGACCGCTCGCTGGATCGCGACCGCTCGCTGGATCGCGCCCGCTCGCTGGATCGCGACCGCTCGGCGGATCGTGAGCGCCCGGCGTCTCAGGGGCGGCCGCTCACGCGTCCCTGAAACAGCCGCTCACACGTCCCTGAAGCAGCCGCGACAGGGCCGCGTGCACGTCGTCGAGGGAGCGTTCCGGCTGGAACGACTTCCAGTCCAGCGCGGCGACCAGGACCATGCCCACCAGGGCGGCGGCGGTCAGCGGCACGTCGATCTCCTCGCTGAACTCACCGCTCGCCACGCCCTCGCGCAGCACGCCCTCCACGACCGCGACGGCCTCCTGCCGGACCACCAGCAGCGTGGACTGCCAGGCCCGGTTGGTACGCCACAGCTCGGCCACGTACAGCTGGGTGAAGGCCGGGTAGCGGTCGATGAAGACGAGCCCCGCGCGGATCATCGCGTCCAGGGCGTCGACCCGGCCGCGGCCCTCCCGCGCCGTCCGCTCCGACGCCTCCCGCAGCGACGCGGTGAGGAGGCCGACACCATGACGCAGCAGCTCCTCGAAGAGGACGGACTTGCTGGCGAAGTTGTAGTAGACCGTGCCCTTCGCCACCCCGGCGCGTTCGGCGATCTCGTCCACGGTGGTGGCGGAGAAGCCCTGCTCGGCGATGAGGGTGACGGCCGCCTCGTAGAGCTTCTGCCGGGTGGCCTCGCGGCGGCTGCTGCCCCGCGAGGTGGCGTTGCTGCTTTCCATGTCCCGATTGTCACAGCACTCCGCCCGGGGGCGTCACCGCAGGGTACGCGGCCCCGTTCTCGCCCCGACCCGAACCTACGATCGAAGGAAAAGCGCAGGTCACAACGGATTGTCAGTGGCATACCTCACTATGGGCACATACGGCGCCTCGTAACAGAGCGTGCCGTCACGGAGACGACAGGAGGATCGTCATGGCCCACTCGTCCGCAGCCGCCGCCCGGCGGCGCCGCGCAGCCGGCCCTGCACCCTCACTGACCGGCCCGGCGAGCGACGTGCACCCCGTGCTCCGCCGGACAACAGCCCCGCCCGCCGCCCTCGACCTGCTCGCCCAGGCCCGGGCCGGACTGGAGGAGGCCACCGTCCTCGAGACACCGAACGAGCGCTACGCGACGGCCCATCTGGCCGCCCTGCGCACCGCCGCCGCGGTGCTCGCCGCGCGAGGCCGCCCCGAGACGACCCCGCGGGCCCGGGCCCGTATCCGCAGCGCCTGGGAAGTGCTTCCCGAGATCGCGCCCGAGCTCTCCGACTGGAGCGCCCTGTTCGCCTCGGGTGCCCGGCGCCGGGCACGGGCCGAGGCGGGCATCGAGGGCGCGGCCAACCGCCGGGACGCCGACGACCTGATACGCGACGTGGCGATGTTCCTGCGCCTCGTGGAGCGGATGCTGGTCCTCCAGCCGGTCCTGCCCCAACCCCGCCCCGACGCGGACCACCCGGCCCCGGACCCCATCGCCCCCGACCACCAGGCACCCGGCCGCTCCGACTCCGGCCGTACCGACCCGGGTCGCCCCGATCCCGTGCGCTCCGACTCCGGGCGTCCCGATTCCGGGCGCCTTGGCGTCGACCGTCCGGACTTCGACCGTCCGGGCAGGGAGCGGTCGGGCGGAGACCGCGCGGGTCGCGAGCTGCCGGACACTGGATGAGCGCGCCGACGGGCCCGCCCGCCGGGCGCCTCCGGCCGAGGGCGCACCACGCACTGCCGAGCCGGGGTGACGTGGTGCGCCTCGGGGCGGGTGTGCGCGAGCGATCTCCGGTCGCGGCGGCCGGACGGAGTTCGCCATGGCGTCTGGTGGCGTGGACCGCACGGGGCGCCTCCGGGGCCGGTGGCACGGGGTGACCGGCCTGCGTACCGGAGGCAATAGGGTGGGAGGCGCCTGAAGCCTGCCCCTTCCCGCACCTGGGCCGGGGCGGCAGCCCGTTCGCTCCGCCCGTGCCCGAGGCGGTGCCGCGCCGAGGAGTCAACTGCCGTGTCGGACCCGATGCGCCCGCCCGTCTCCCAACCCCGCCCGCAAACGGCGTCGCCGCGCTCCGAGCCCTCGCGTTCCCGAGCCGCCCTTCGTACCGCCGTGGTCTGGGACGTCCTCCAGGATGCCCTCGACCGCCGGGTCAAGGCCACGGGCCGCCAGGCGCTGGACGTCCTGGACACCGGGGGCGGCAGCGGCAACTTCGCGGTGCCCGTGGCCCGCCTCGGCCACCGCGTCACCGTCGTCGACCCGAGCCCCAACGCCCTGTTCGCCCTGGAGCGCCGTGCCGCCGAGGCCGACGTCGCGGACCGCGTGCGAGGCGTCCAGGGAGACGCCCACGGCCTCTTCGACGTGGTCGAGCGCGGCGGCTACGACGTGGTGCTGTGCCACGGCGTCCTGGAGTACGTGGACGACCCCGCGGAGGGCATCCGCAACGTGGTGGCGGCCCTGCGCACCGAGGGCGTCCTCAGCCTGCTCGCCGCCGGGCTCGGCGGTGCCGTGCTCGCCCGCGCCCTCGCCGGCCACTTCACGGAGGCCAGGCAGGCCCTGGACGACCCGGACGGCCGCTGGGGCACGGGTGACCCCGTACCGCGCCGGTTCACCGCCGAACAGCTCACCGGACTGGTCGAGGCCGCGGGGCTCCGGATCGGCGCCGTGCACGGCGTGCGGGTCTTCGCCGACCTCGTCCCCGGGGTGCTGGTGGACACGGAGCCCGGTGCCATGGACGCGCTGCTGAAGCTGGAGGCCGCGGCGGCGGAACTCGCCGCGTTCCACTCCGTGGCCACACAGCTTCACGTGCTCGGTGAGACACGAGGGGCCCAAGAGGCCTGAGCCAGCTGCTGGGGTAAGGCGCTGATCAGGGACGCGACTGCACATGGAGTACGCCACAGGCCCCCCGAACGGGGGCCAGTCGCCGTATGATCGAGGGAGACCGCCCGGCATGACGGGTCGGCCGCTGGGGAATGGGAACTTCAGCGAGCCGGTACGGCCATGACGGAGACCGGTTGGCCAATTGGCGTAGAGGGGCGGGTTTCACGGGGGCGATTCCCTGCCTATCCTGAAGAGACCCCCCCGGGTCGCCCCGGCGACTGCACGATGAGGAGGACTCCGTGCCGCTCTCGGAGCACGAGCAGCGCATGCTCGAGCAGATGGAGCGAGCGCTGTACGCCGAAGATCCCAAGTTCGCGACAGCGCTCGAGGGAAGCGGGCTGCGTACGTACACCCGGCGACGGGTCTACCAGGCGGTCGCGGGCTTCCTCGTAGGTATTGCGCTCCTCATGGCCGGTATGGTCGCCCAGCAGGTCTGGCTCAGTGTGGTGGGCTTCCTCGTCATGCTGGGCTGCGCGGTCCTCGCCGTGACCGGCTGGCGGAAGGCGCCCAAACCGGGCGAGCAGCCGGCCGCCGCTGCCGGACCACAGGCGCGCCGTCAGCAACGGCAGAAACGCTCCATGATGGACCGCATCGACGAGCGCTGGCAACGGCGCAGGGATGAGCAGCAGGGCGGCCAGTAGCGCCCGATCCGCCGCTCACCAGGACATCTGCGTGAGGGGGTGACCACCGACCGGGTGGTCACCCCCTCACGCTTACCTGTGTGCGCCGCGCGCCCGGGGCGTGGCCCGGCCCACCCGGCGTCGGGCTCCAGGCGCCCGGACCCCGACGCCTGGCAGCCCGACAGCCTGGCAGCCCGACAGCCCGACAGCCCGGAGCCCAGGCACCCGGGGCAAGGCCGGTCGGTCGCTCAGGCACAGCCGGGACACCTGGGGGCCTGACCTGGGCAGACTTGACCTCGGAGAGCCCGGGACCGGCCCGGGCGCTCCCGCCCAGGCCGTGTCTCCGCGCCGTCGGCCGGTTCAGCCCTGCTGCCCCGACGCCTTTCGCAGCGTCGGCCGGGCCGCCGCTGCCCGCTCTCTCAGGCCTGCCCACCGGGCCGACACCGCCCAGGCCACCCGTACGGTCGAACGCGGGGCGACCAGTGCGCGCAGCCGTGTGCCGCGGCTGACGGTGGCCCGCAGACCGGCGCTCGCCCTGTGGACGTCCTCCGTGAGACCCGCCGTCAGGCGGGGCCGCGGAGCGTAGAGAACCTGCTCCACCGCGTCCGCCACCCGGTGCACCGCCGCAGCGGCCGTCGGATCGAGATGCCCGAGTCGGATGATGCGGGCCGCCGCCTTGCGCGGGGTCTGCGACTCCTCCGGCGTGATCCCGAAGTCCCATGCCGTATCGGTCAGCTCCTGCCAGACCGCCAGAGTGTGCGGGCCCGCGTCCGCCTCCGTGCGGCCGTGCGCCCCCAGGCGTACCGTCCGGGTACGCAGCCGCCACAGCATCGGCGCCAACAGGACCAGCAGCACCGCGAGCCCACCCGCGGCCCAGGCCAGCACCGCGTACCACTTCGGCCCGTTCCCGCCGGTGACCGGCGCGGCCGCCGCGGACTCGCTGGCGCAGGCGTCCAGCCTCTTGTCCTGGGCCGAGCAGCTCTCGCTCTCCGAGGGCGCCGCCGACGGCTCCGCCTGCGAGTTCCGGGACGGCAGCGCGGGGTCCGGCACCGAACTGCCCGGCACCTCCGTCACGGTGTACGACGGGGTCGAGCCACGCGTCGGCGTCGGCTCGAAGCGGGTCCAGCCCACGCCCTCGAAGTACACCTCGGGCCAGGCGTGCGCGTCCCGCAGCCCCACCGAGACCGAGCCGTCGGCCTGCGGGGAGCCCGGTGCGAAGCCGACCGCCACCCTGGCCGGTATACCCAGCGAGCGGGCCATCGCCGCCATGGCGAAGGAGAAGTGGACGCAGAAGCCCTGCTTGTCCTCGAGGAAGCGGGCGATGGCCTGCGAGCCGCTGCCGACCTTGACCTGGGTGTCGTACTCGAAACCGCCGTTGATCGCGAAGTACTCCTGGAGCTTGACCGCCTGTTCGTAGGGGTTCGCCGCACCGGCGGTCACCTGGCGGGCGACCCGGGAGACCACATCGGGCAGCGAGTCCGGCAGCTCGGTGTACTCCCGCTTCAGCGCCGTGGGCGGCTGCGGCGCGGCGGCGAGCTGGTCCGCCGTCGGCTGCACGTTCAGGCTCCGCACCTCGTACGTGAGCCCGCGCGTGTTCTGCCCGTGGTCGCCGACGAGTGTCATGCCGACGGGTTCGTAGCGCCAGTTGCCCGCGATCCGCACGCCGCTCGGTGGGTACGGCATCGGCAGCCAGTCCTGGGCGTACCAGTCCGCGGCCGAGATGGTGGTGCGGGTCTGCGTGCGCCTGGTCTCGGGGCCGAGGCCGATCGGCGTGGGGAACGTGCCGTCCGGCACGGCGGTGATGTTCCGCTTGGACGGCTTCCAGGTGGTGCCGTCGAAGTCGTCCAGGGACACGATGCGCAGGTACAGGTCGGAGATGTCGTCGGTATCGGTCTCGACGGAGAGGACCTGCCGGTTCTCGTCGACGTTGAGGCTGTCGCGCAGGGAGACCAGCGGGTTCACCGCGGAGATCGTGCCGCCGCCCCCGGTCCCGGAGCCGACGCCCGTCCCGGCGCTGTCCAGCAGCCCGCCGTCCATCGCGGGCAGGGCGAGCGGCACCACCAGGGCGATGCCCAGCGCGAACGCGCCGATGCGCCGCCCGGTGCGGACGGGGGCGACCACGCCCGCCTGCTCCCCGCCCGGGGTGCGTGGCGCGCCGCCGAAGACCCGGCCCCACTGCGAGAGCCGGTCACGCCCTTCGGCCAGGAGCAGCATCAGGTAGCCGGCCGCCGCGATCAGGAACCACAGCCAGTCGGTGCCGCCCTCGGACAGGCCGGCGGCCACCGAGTACAGCGCGAGCAGCGGCAGCCCGGCCGGGGCGGCGCTGCGGAAGGTCACCGCGAGGGTGTCCACCAGCAGGCCGATCACCAGGACGCCGCCGACCAGCATCAGCCGGATGCCGTCGGACTCCAGCGGTGCCGGGATCGCGTACCGCGCGATGTCGTCGCCGCCCTGCCGCAGCAGGTCGGCGAAGTGCTGGAAGGCCTGCGGGCCGGGAATCAACCCGGCGAGGGCGTGCTGCCGGGCGAAGACCAGGGTCAGGAGCACCAGCGTGACCAGGGCCTGCGCGGCGATGGTCAGCGGCCGGGCCAGCGGCACCCGGCGCGCCGCCGCGCCGACCGCGGACTGGACCGCCAGCAGCAACGCGGCCTGCAGGATCCAGGTGGCCGGGTCGACCAGGGGCAGCAGCGCGCACGCCGCCATCAGCGTCGCCGCCCACGCACACAGCGCCAGCCGCGCCCCCCCGCTCATCGCGTGCCCTCCCGGCCGCTCGCCGTCGCGGGGCGGATGTGCCGGTGCTCCGCCCGCCGCGCGTGTCGTCGGGGCATGGCCGCCTCCCTGGTGTACCGCGTCGGCCGCGCCTTCCCGCTCATCGCGTGCCCTCCCCGCCGCTCGCCGTCGCGAGGCCGCTGCGTTCGTGGTCGGCCTGGCGCCACAGCTCCTCCAGGGTGGTGCCCCGCGGCACGTTCACGGCGGTCCAGCCCGCCTCGCGCAGCATCCGCAGCCGTTCCCCGCTCCGGTCCGACGGACCGGGCACGACGGCCGGTTCCCGTGCCCAGGTCTCGCTGTCCAGGACGAAGGCGACGGCACCGCCGCTGCGCTGCCGCATCTTGGCGGCCACCGCCGCCTGCTCCTCGTCCAGGTCGCCGAAGAACGCCACCAGCAGCCCTTCGCTCCCGCCGCGCAGCACGTCGTACGCCCGGGACAGGCCCGTGCCGTCGGAGTGGTCGATCACCGCGAGGGTGTCCATCATCAGCCCGGCCGCGTCGGCCGTGCCCTGACTCGCGCCCGCGAAGCCGTCGGAGCCCTCGCCGGGCACGGAGTCGCCGCTGTCGGTGAGCAGCCGGACGGAGAAGCCCCGCTCCAGCATGTGCACCAGCACGGACGCGGTGCCCGACACCGCCCACTCGAAGGCCGAGTCGGGCCCGGCGCCCTCGTAGGCCACGACCCGGGTGTCCAGAAGCACCGTGCAGCGGGCGCGCTGCGGCTGCTCCTCGCGGCGCACCATCAGCTCGCCGTAGCGCGCGGTGGAGCGCCAGTGCACGCGCCGCAGGTCATCGCCGTAGCGGTACCCGCGCGGGATCACGTCGTCGTCGCCCGCCAGCGCGAGCGAGCGCTGCCGCCCCTCGCCGTACCCCGTCGCCTCGCCGCTCAGCCGCACCGGCGGCAGCGCCTCCACGGGCGGGATCACGGTCAGGGTGTCGTACGTCGAGAAGGAGCGGGTCAGCTCGCAGAGCCCGAACGGGTCGGTCAGGCGCAGTTGGAGCGGGCCCAGCGGATAGCGGCCGCGCAGGTCCGAGCGGACGCGGTAGGACACCTCGCGGCGGCCGCCCGGCTCCACCCGGTCGAGTACGAAGCGGGGGCGCGGTCCGAGCACGTAGGGCACTCGGTCCTGGAGCATCAGCAGACCGGTGGGGAGCCGCGAGACGTTGTCGATGCGCAGGTGCACCCGGGCCTCGCTGCCCGCGGGTACCCGCCCGGGGGAGAGCCGGCGGCTGCCCGCCACTCGGTAGCGGGTGCGGTAGAGCAGGGTCGCGCAGACCAGCGGCAGCACGCTCAGCAGCAGTCCGACGCGGAGCAGGTCGCTCTGCCCGAGGACGTAGGCGCAGACCGCGGCGGCGATGCCGGCGGCCAGGAAGGACCGCCCGCGGGTGGTCAGACCGGTCAGGGCGGTGCGGACGCCGCCGCCCTCGCCCCGGTCGTCGTCCGACCGGTCCGTCCCCCCGGCGTCCATCACAGCCTCCGCGGCGGTTGCTGGGGATACGCCGGCGCGCCGCGGCCCACGCCGAAGCCCGCCTGCTGCTGGGGTGCCGCGGGCACCGGGGTGCGCTGCAGGATCTCCTGGACGACCTGCTCGGCGGTGCGGCGGTTGAGCTGGGCCTGGGCGGTGGGCAGCAGGCGGTGGGCCAGGACGGCGACCGCGAGGGCCTGCACGTCGTCCGGCAGCGCGTACTCCCGGCCGCTCAGGGCGGCGGACGCCTTCGCCGCGCGCAGCAGATGCAGCGTGGCGCGCGGTGAGGCGCCGAGTCTGAGGTCCGGGTGGGTGCGGGTGGCGGCGACCAGGTCCACGGCGTACCGCCGGACCGGGTCGGCGACGTGGACGCCCCGGACCGCTTCGACCAGTTTCAGGATCTCGTGCGCGTGCGCCACCGGCTGAAGGTCGTCCAGGGGGTTCACCCCGCCGTGCACGTCGAGCATCTGCAGCTCGGCGTCCGGGCTGGGATAGCCGATGGAGACCCGTGCCATGAAGCGGTCGCGCTGGGCCTCCGGCAGCGGGTAGGTGCCCTCCATCTCGACCGGGTTCTGCGTCGCCACGACCATGAAGGGGCTGGGCAGTTCGTAGGTCTGGCCGTCGATGGTGACCTGGCGCTCCTCCATCGACTCGAGCAGCGCGGACTGCGTCTTCGGGGAGGCGCGGTTGATCTCGTCGCCGATCACCACCTGCGCGAAGATCGCGCCGGGCTTGAACTCGAAGTCCCTGCGCTGCTGGTCCCAGATGGACACGCCGGTGATGTCCGAGGGCAGCAGGTCCGGCGTGAACTGGATCCGGCGCACGGAACAGTCGATGGACCGCGCCAGCGCCTTGGCCAGCATGGTCTTGCCGACACCCGGGACGTCTTCGATCAGCAGGTGGCCCTCGGCAAGCAGCACGGTCAGCGAGAGCCGTACGACCTCGGGTTTCCCCTCGATCACGCTCTCCACCGAACCGCGTACGCGCTCGACCACAGCGGTCAGATCGTCCCCCACGCTCGCATACGCTCGCGCGGGGGCGCCCCCATGGCTCGCCTGATCGTCATAGGTCGTCACCGGCCCTCCTCGGCCTTTCCCGCGCTCCCTGGGGAGCGGGGGTACCCCAACTTGCCGGGACGGCCACACACCGCGGACCGGCCCACCCCGAATCACGGACACCGCGCGGAAAAAGTTCCGCACGGCACCACTTCCCGCATTCTTGCTGCCGTTACCGATTCGTGTCACTCGCCTGTGGACAACTGGCCGCGATATGTCTGGCCTTACGGCCTATGCGGTGCTTGCGTGACGGGATCACCAGGGCGGGATCATCGGGGCGGCGGCCGGATCAGGCGGGGGAGACCTCGCGGAGTCGGCCCGTCTTCACGTCGAAGACAAAGCCGCGTACGTCCTCGGTGTGCAGCAGGAACGGCGAGGTGCGCACCCGCTCGATCGACTGGCGCACGTCCTGCTCGACGTCGCGGAACGACTCGACCGCCCACGCGGGACGCTGGCCGACCTCGAGTTCCAGGTCGTGCCGGAACTCCTCGGTCAGGGACTCCATACCGCACCCGGTGTGGTGGATGAGGACCACGCTGCGGGTACCGAGCGCCCGCTGGCTGATGGTGAGGGAGCGGATCACGTCGTCGGTGATTACACCGCCCGCGTTGCGGATGGTGTGGCAGTCGCCAAGTTCCAGACCGAGCGCGGCGTGCAGGTCGAGACGTGCGTCCATGCAGGCCACGACGGCGACCCGCTGGACGGGCCGGGCGTCCATCCCGGGATCGGTGAACTCGGCGGCGTAGCGCCCGTTCGCCTCGACGAGCCGGTCGGTGACGGAGCCGTCGCCGGGCGTGGCGGATTCGGAGCCTGTGGGAACCGATGCAGAAGTCGTCATAACCATGACGTTACTGGCCACCTTTGTGCCGGGCTCGCTGTGAAGCGGGACAAAGATGGCCATCGAGTTCTGTTGTGAGCCACTCCACAGACCCTTACGGACGCCTCCGCACGAGTGAAGCAGCGCCCCGCGCCGATTCGCACCCGCCGGCCTCCGCGACGCGCAGGCCGGTTGATTGACCGGGCGACAGGGTGGACTAAAGTGACGCGAAGCGGGAGGCGAGGCTCTCCCTGCTGGACTGAAATCCCCGGAGACCTGGGCGACGTCCCGCCAGATCTCCCCACGTGCGCGGCGCGTACGTACGGCTCGGCCTCCTCCCGCTCCCGGCCGGCCGACGCTTCCGGCGCCGGCAGGCCGCCCCTTCACGAGCGAGCGGGAGGGGACCCGGCGGTGCGTGGCGCCGTGCCGGACCTGAGAGGCCGCCCCACTTGAGCCAGAGTCGACACGTCCCGGTGATGCTCCAGCGGTGCCTGGACCTGCTGGCGCCCGCCCTCGAGGAGCCGGGCGCCGTGGTCGTCGACTGCACGCTGGGACTCGGCGGGCACAGCGAGGCGCTCCTCGAACGCTTCCCCGAGGCCCGGCTCGTCGCCCTCGACCGGGACAAGGAGGCCCTGCGCCTGTCCGGCGAGCGGCTCGCGCCGTACGGTGAGCGCGCCACCCTGGTGCACGCCGTCTACGACGAGCTGCCCGACGTACTCGACCGGCTCGGCGTCCCGCGCGTCCAGGGCGTGCTGTTCGACCTCGGCGTCTCCTCCATGCAGCTCGACGAGGCGGACCGCGGCTTCGCCTACGCCCAGGACGCCCCGCTCGACATGCGCATGGACCAGACGACCGGCATGAGCGCCGCCGAGGTCCTCAACACGTACCCGCCGGGCGAACTCGTCCGCATTCTGCGGGCCTACGGCGAGGAGAAGCAGGCCAAGCGGATCGTGTCCGCGGTCGTGCGTGAGCGCGAGAAGGAGCCGTTCGGCAACAGCGCCCGGCTCGTGGAGCTGATCCGCGCCGCGCTGCCGCAGGCCGCCAAGCGCACCGGCGGCAACCCGGCCAAGCGCACCTTCCAGGCCCTGCGCATCGAGGTCAATGGCGAGCTGTCCGTCCTGGAACGGGCGATCCCGGCCGCCGTCGAGGCCCTCGACGTGGGCGGCCGGATCGCCGTGCTGTCGTACCACTCGCTGGAGGACCGGCTGGTCAAGCAGGTGTTCGCGGCCGGTGCGGCCAACACCGCGCCGCCCGGACTGCCGGTGGTCCCCGAACGCTACGCGCCACGGCTCAAGCTGCTCACGCGCGGTGCCGAACTTCCCACCGAGGAGGAGATCGCCGAGAACCGGCGAGCGGCACCGGCACGGCTGCGCGGCGCCCAGCGCATCAGGGAGTCCATCGGGTGAACCGAGCGAGGCAGGCCAGGCACGGGTGCGAACGGTCCACCCGGGCCGAGGGGAGGGCGAGTGAGTAGGAAACCCGAACTGAAGGGGAGGGCGGCCCGGCTCGCCCAGCTGCTCCCGCCGGGCGGCGCACGCGGCCAGGCGGCCCGGGCGCCCTTCGTCCTCCTCGTGGTCCTCCTCCTGGGCGGCGGCCTCATCGGGCTCCTGGTACTGAACTCCGCCCTGAGCGAGGGCTCCTTCCAGCTGGACGACCTGAAACAGCGGACGAAGGAACTCACCGACGAGGAGCAGGCACTCCAGCGGGACATCGACGCCTACTCCGCCCCCCGGGCCCTCCAGCGCCGCGCCCGCGAGCTGGGCATGGTGCCCGGCGGCGATCCCGCCTTCCTCGCCCCCGACGGCACCGTCAAGGGCTCGCCCAGCCCCGCGCCCACCGCGGCCTCCGCCCCGCTGGTCCTCGCCCCCGAGGCACTGACCGCACCCCCCGGTGGCGACTCCGCCGCCGGCACCGAGCCGTCCGACCCGGCCCCCACTCCCGGCACCGCGGCCACGTCCGCCACAGCCGCGCCCCCCACGACGACGGCGACCACCACCCCGACCCCGACTCCCGGCAGGTGACGGAAGTGTCCGACAGGGAACCGCCGCGCCGCCGTGTGCCCGGACCCGCGAGGCCCGTCCGCCCCGGCGGCCGACGGCAGCCCGGCCCCGGCGCCCGGCCCGCCCGCCGACCGGGCCCGCCCCGGCCGGCCGCGCCCCGTGTCATCCGGCTGGGCAGCCCCCGCCCGCGCCTGCGCCTGATCGGCCTCGCCCTGACCCTGGTGATGTCCGCCTTCGTCGTACGGCTCCTCCAGGTGCAGGCCGTCGACGCCGGCACGTACGCCGCCAAGGCCGAGCAGAACCGCTACGTGGTCCACACGCTGCCCGCCGAGCGCGGCGGGATCACCGACCGCAACGGCGTGGCCCTCGCGAGCACCGTGGACGCCTACGACATCACCGCCGACCCCACGATGTTCACCCGGGAGCAGCTGAAGGTCGGCGACGGTCCCGAACAGGCGGCGGCGCTGCTCGCGCCGATCCTCGGCGAGGACCAGGAGGACCTGGTCGACGTGCTCCGCCCGAAGAACAAGGAGCTGCGCTACGTCCGCCTCGCCCGCCGGCAGACCCCGCAGGTGTGGAACCAGATCAAGGACCTGAAGACCGCGCTGACCAAGAAGGCGGAGACGGACAAGTCCGTGGTCAACGCCCTCGCGGGCGTCTTCGCCGACCCCAGCAGCAAGCGCGTGTACCCGGGCGGCGACCTCGCCGCGGGCATCCTCGGCTGGGTCGGCGCGGACGGCAAGGGCGGCGGCGGCCTGGAACGGAAGCTGAACGAGACCCTGGCCGGCAAGGACGGCAAGATCCGCTACGCGCAGTCCGGCGGCCGCCAGGTACCCACCGCCGGTTCCACCGAGACACCCGCCGTCCCCGGCAGCGACGTCGAACTCACCATCGACCGCGACATCCAGTGGGCCGCCCAGCACGCCATCAGCGAGCAGGTGGAGAAGTCCAAGGCGGACGGCGGCTACGTCATCGTCCAGGACACGGCCACCGGCGAGATTCTCGCCATGGCCAACTCGCCCGGCTTCGACCCGGGCGACCTCGCCCACGCCGACCCGGACGCGCTGGGCAACGCCGCCCTCCAGGACGCCTTCGAGCCCGGATCCACCGCCAAGGTGATGTCGATGGCGGCCGTACTGGAGGAGAACGCCGCCACTCCGATGACCCACCTCACCATCCCGAACCGGCTCAAGCGCGGTGACCGGCTCTTCAAGGACGACATCGACCACCCCACCTGGTACCTCACGCTCAACGGCGTGCTCGCCAAGTCCAGCAACATCGGCACCATCATGGCCACCGGCGAGCTCGGCAAGACGCAGGAGGAGGCCAACAAGGTGCTCCACTCCTACCTGCGCAAGTTCGGCCTCGGCGGTTACAGCGGGCTCGGTTTCCCCGGCGAGACCAAGGGCATCCTCGCGCCGCCCGACCAGTGGTCGACCTCGCAGCAGTACACGATTCCTTTCGGCCAGGGCGTCTCCGTGAACGCGCTCCAGGCGGCCTCCGTGTACTCGACCATCGCCAACGGCGGCGTCCGCGTCGCCCCCACGCTCGTGCGCGGCACCAAGGAGGACGACGGGAGCTTCACCCCGGCTCCCGAGCCCAAGAAGACCCGCGTGATCAGCGAGAAGACGGCGAAGACCCTCTCGCAGATGCTGGAGTCCGTCGTCGACGACGAGGAGGGCACCGGCACCAAGGCCCGCATCCCGGGCTACCGCGTCGCGGGCAAGACGGGCACGGCCAACCGGGTGGATCCGGCCACCGGCATGTACAAGGGGTACACCTCGTCGTTCGCCGGGTTCGCCCCCGCGGACAAGCCCCGCGTCACCGTCTACTGCGCCATCCAGAACGCCACCGAGGGCAGCTACTTCGGCGGCCAGATCTGCGGCCCCATCTACAAGCAGGTCATGGAGTTCGCCCTGAAGACCCTTCAGGTCCCGCCGACCGGAGCCGACCCCGCCAACCTCCCGGTCACCTTCAAACCCTGACCGGTCCGGTCACTACCGAGCCAGTACCGAGCCAGCGCCGATTCAGTACCGAGCCACCAGGAACCACCCGTGACAACGATCACCCCCGATCCCGGGAACCAGGGCAGCCCCCGCACCTCGCCCACCCGTCTCCCACCACCACCCGTGCCGGACCGCGCTGCGCGCGGAGCCCTCTTTGGCCCGGAGGCCGGTACTGCCGGTACGCTCACCGCCGTGCCACACGCTGATCAGTCCCAAACCACCCAGAAGGGCCACCCCGTGACCTACCCGGGACCGCCCCGGCCGGCCCAGCTCTCCGCCACACCCCTCGCGGAACTCGCCGACCAGCTGGGTATCACCGCGCCGGACAGCTCCGCCGGAGTCACGGGCATCACCCATGACTCGCGCGCCGTCCGCCCCGGTGACCTGTACGCCGCCCTGCCCGGAGCCCGTCTGCACGGCGCCGATTTCGCCACCCAGGCCGCCGGCCTGGGCGCCGCCGCCGTACTGACCGACCCGGCCGGTGCGGAGCGCGCCGCCGCCACCGGGCTGCCGGCGCTCGTCGTCGACGACCCGCGCGCGCGGATGGGCGAACTGGCGGCCACGATCTACGGCCACCCCGGCCGCGATCTCCTCCAGATCGGCATCACCGGCACCTCCGGCAAGACCACCACGGCCTACCTCGTCGAGGGCGGCCTGCGCACGGCGAAGTCCACCGGGCTCATCGGCACGGTCGAGATGCGGATCGGTGACGAGCGCATCAAGTCCGAGCGCACCACGCCCGAGGCCACCGACCTCCAGGCGCTGTTCGCGGTGATGCGCGAGCGCGGCACCGACGCGGTCGCCATGGAGGTCTCCAGCCACGCCCTGGTGCTCGGCCGGGTCGACGCCTGCGTCTTCGACATCGCGGTCTTCACCAACCTCAGCCCGGAGCACATGGAGTTCCACTCCGGCATGGAGGACTACTTCCAGGCGAAGGCGCAGCTGTTCACCCCGGAGCGCAGCAGACTCGGCGTCGTCAACGTCGACGACGAGTACGGGCGCCGCCTCGCGAACGAGGCCACCGTCCCGGTCGTCACCTACTCCGCCGAGGGCCACCCCGACGCGGACTGGCGCGCCGACGGGGTCGAGGTCGGCCCGCTGGACTCGACGTTCACCGTGCTCGGACCCAAGGGCGAGCGGATCGCCGCCAAGTCGCCGCTGGCCGGCCCGTTCAACGTGGCGAACACCCTCGCCGCGATCGTCGCCCTCGCCGCCGCCGGCCTCGACCCGCAGTCCGCCGCCGACGGCGTCGCCGCGGTGCCGGGGGTGCCGGGCCGCCTGGAGCGCGTGGACGAGGGCCAGCCCTACTTCGCGGTGGTCGACTACGCCCACAAGACCGACGCGGTCGAGTCCGTCCTCAGGGCGCTCCGCAAGGTCACCGAGGGCAAGCTGCACGCCGTGCTCGGCTGCGGTGGCGACCGGGACACCACCAAGCGGGAGCCGATGGGCGCGGCCGTGGCCCGGTTCGCCGACACCGCCGTACTGACCTCCGACAACCCCCGCTCCGAGGACCCCCTCGCGATCCTCGCCACCATGCTCCAGGGCGCGGCGTCCGTGCCCGCGCACGAGCGCGGCGAGGTCCAGGTCTTCGAGGACCGGGCCGCCGCGATCGCCGCCGCCGTCGCCCGGGCCGAGCCCGGCGACACCGTGCTGGTGGCGGGCAAGGGGCACGAGCAGGGCCAGGACATCGCCGGGGTGGTCCGTCCCTTCGACGACCGCCAGGTGCTGCGCGAAGCCATCCAGAAGACCCAGGGATGACATCCCGATGATCCAGCTGATCCAGGGGACGAACTTGTGATCACCCTCTCTCTCGCCGAGATCGCAGAAGTCGTCGGCGGGCGGATGCACGACATACCGGACGCGTCCGCGCAGGTCACCGGACCGGTCGTCCGGGACTCGCGGGAAGCGGGGCCCGGCAGCCTCTTCGTCGCCTTCGTGGGCGAGCGGGTGGACGGCCACGACTTCGCGCAGGCGGTCGTCGAGGCGGGTGCGGCGGCCGTGCTCGGCTCCCGCCCCGTCGGCGTGCCCGCGATCGTCGTGGACGACGTCCAGGCGGCCCTCGGCGCCCTCGCCCGCCATGTCGTACGGCGCCTCGGCACCACCCTCGTGGCCCTCACCGGGTCCGCCGGCAAGACCAGCACCAAGGACCTCATCGCCCAGGTGCTGCGCCGCAAGGCGCCCACGGTGTTCACGCCCGGTTCCATGAACAACGAGGTCGGACTGCCGCTCACCGCGCTCACCGCCACCGGGGAGACCAGGTTCCTCGTGCTGGAGATGGGCGCCCGCGGCATCGGCCACATCCGCTACCTCTGCGAGCTGACCCCGCCGAAGATCGGCCTCGTCCTCAACGTCGGCTCCGCGCACATCGGCGAGTTCGGCGGCCGGGAGCAGATCGCCCAGGCCAAGGGCGAACTCGTCGAGGCGCTGCCGCCGGCCGAGGAGGGCGGCACCGCGATCCTCAACGCGGACGACCCGCTCGTACGGGCCATGGCGTCCCGAACGAAGGCGAAGGTGATCCTTTTCGGAGAGTCCGACGAAGCGGACGTGTCCGCCGAGAACGTGCGACTCACGGACACCGGACAGCCTTCCTTCAGGCTTCACACACCCTCCGGTGCAAGCGATGTGACCATGCGCCTGTACGGTGAGCACCACGTGTCGAACGCGCTCGCCGCGGCCGCCGTCGCCCACGAGTTGGGCATGTCCGCAGACGAGATCGCCACCGCGCTCTCCGAGGCGGGCTCCCTCTCCCGCTGGCGGATGGAGGTCACCGAGCGCCCGGACGGCGTGACGGTCGTCAACGACGCCTACAACGCGAACCCCGAGTCCATGAAGGCCGCGCTGCGTGCGCTCGTTGCCATCGGCGAGGCCTCACGGGCGAAGGGGGGCCGTACGTGGGCGGTGCTCGGCAAGATGGCCGAGCTCGGGGACGAGGCGCTCGCCGAGCACGACGCGGTCGGGCGGCTCGCCGTCCGGCTCAACGTCAGCAAGCTCGTCGCGGTCGGGGGCAGGGAAGCCCGATGGCTGCAACTGGGCGCATATAACGAGGGTTCGTGGGGTGAGGAGTCGGTGCACGTGTCCGACGCACAGGCGGCGGTCGACCTGTTGCGCAGCGAGTTGCGCCCGGGGGACGTCGTGCTCGTGAAGGCGTCCCGTTCGGTGGGGCTGGAGAGCGTCGCGACGGCGCTGCTCGAGACCGGCGCCGAGGGTGAGGTTGCCGCCCGATGATGAAGCAGATCCTGTTCGCGGGAGTCATTGGCCTCTTCCTGACGCTGGTCGGCACCCCGCTGCTGATCAAGCTCCTGGCCCGCAAGGGCTACGGCCAGTACATCCGCGACGACGGCCCGCGCGAGCACGCCAGCAAGCGCGGTACGCCGACCATGGGCGGTATCGCCTTCATCTTCGCCACGGTCGCCGCCTACTTCCTGGCCAAGGTGATCACCAGTTACCTGGACCCGAAGACGGACGCGGGGCCGACCTTCTCGGGCCTGCTGGTGCTCGGCCTGATGGTGGGCATGGGCCTGGTCGGCTTCCTCGACGACTACATCAAGATCGTCAAGCGGCGTTCGCTGGGCCTCAGAGCCAAGGCGAAGATGGCCGGCCAGCTGATCGTCGGCATCGGCTTCGCCGTGCTCTCACTCCAGTTCGCGGACAACCGGGGCAACACCCCGGCGTCCACGAAACTGTCGTTCATCACCGACTTCGGCTGGTCGATCGGCCCGGTGCTGTTCGTCATCTGGGCGCTGTTCATGATCCTCGCGATGTCGAACGGCGTGAACCTGACCGACGGTCTGGACGGTCTGGCCACCGGCGCCTCCGTCCTGGTCTTCGGCGCCTACACCTTCATCGGCGTCTGGCAGTTCCAGGAGTCCTGCGCCAACGCGCTCACCCTGACCAACCCGGGCGCCTGCTACGAGGTGCGAGACCCCCTCGACCTCGCGGTGGTCGCGTCCGCACTGATGGGCGCCTGCCTCGGCTTCCTGTGGTGGAACACCTCGCCGGCCAAGATCTTCATGGGCGACACCGGTTCGCTCGCGCTCGGCGGCGTGCTCGCGGGTCTGGCGATCTGCTCGCGCACCGAACTGCTGATGGCGATCCTCGGCGGCCTGTTCGTCCTGATCACCATGTCGGTGGTCATCCAGGTCGGCTCCTTCCGCCTCACCGGCAAGCGGGTCTTCCGGATGGCGCCACTCCAGCACCACTTCGAACTCAAAGGCTGGTCCGAGGTCCTTGTCGTGGTCCGTTTCTGGATCATCCAGGGCATCTGTGTGATCGTCGGACTGGGCCTCTTCTACGCGGGATGGGCAGCGGACAAGTGACCTCCTCCTCGGTGCCTTTCGCATTCCAGGGCAAGCACGTCACCGTCGCCGGACTCGGCGTCTCCGGCGTCCCGGCGGCCAAGGTCCTGCACGGCCTCGGCGCGCGCGTCACCGTCGTCAACGACGGCGACGACGAGCGCGCGCGGGCGCAGGCGGCCGAGCTGGAGGCGCTCGGTGTCACCGTGCGCCTCGGCGACGGGGCGACCCTGCCCGAGGGCACCGAGCTGATCGTCACCGCGCCGGGCTGGAAGCCGGACAAGCCGCTGTTCACCGCGGCCCGCCAGGCCGGCGTCCCGATCTGGGGCGACGTCGAACTGGCCTGGCGCCTGCGCCGCCCCGACTCCGCGCCCTGGCTCGCGGTCACCGGCACCAACGGCAAGACCACCACCGTCCAGATGCTGGCGTCGATCCTGAAGGCCGCCGGCCTGCGCACCGCCGCCGTCGGCAACATCGGCGTCTCCCTGCTGGACGCGGTCACCGGCGAAGAGCGGTACGACGTCCTGGCCGTGGAGCTGTCCAGCTACCAGCTCCACTGGGCGCCGTCCCTGCGCGCCCACTCGGCCGCCGTGCTCAACCTCGCCCCCGACCACCTCGACTGGCACGGTTCCATGGAGGCCTACGCCGCCGACAAGGGCCGTATCTACGAGGGCGATCGCGTCGCCTGCGTCTACAACGTCGCCGACAAGGCCACCGAGGACCTGGTCCGCGAGGCGGACGTCGAGGAGGGCTGCCGGGCGATCGGCTTCACCCTGGGCACTCCGGCACCGGGTCAACTCGGCGTCGTGGAGGGCATCCTGGTCGACCGCGCCTTCGTCGAGGACCGGCAGAAGAACGCCCAGGAACTCGCCGAGGTCTCCGACGTCAACCCGTCGGCCCCGCACAACGTCGCCAACGCCCTTGCCGCCGCCGCCCTCGCCCGTGCCTTCGGCGTCCCCGCCGCGGCCGTACGGGACGGGCTGCGGGCCTTCACGCCGGACGCCCACCGCATCGCGCACGTGGCCGACGTCGACGGCGTGGCGTACGTGGACGACTCCAAGGCCACCAACACCCACGCCGCCGAGGCGTCCTTGGCGGCGTACGAGTCGATCGTCTGGATCGCCGGCGGGCTGGCCAAGGGGGCGACCTTCGACGAACTGGTCGCCGGAGCGGCGAAGCGCCTGCGCGGTGCCGTCCTGATCGGCGCCGACCGCGCCCTGATCCGCGAAGCCCTGGCGCGACACGCCCCCGAAGTACCCGTGGTCGACCTGGACCGGACCGACACTGGTGCGATGCTCCAGGCCGTCCAGGAGGCCCAGCGGCTCGCCCGGCCCGGCGACACGGTGCTGCTGGCCCCGGCCTGTGCCTCCATGGACATGTTCACCAACTACAACAAGCGCGGTGACGCGTTCGCGGAGGCCGTTCGCGAACTCGGCGCCTGACCCGGCCGCCTCCTGCGCCGGGCGACCTCGGGAGGACGCGTGGGACGGTCCATGCCGACGTACAGCGGAGGCAGCGATGCCCGGTAGTCCCCAGAGCCGTACCGGGCGCCCGCCCGTGCAGCGGGCCGCCAAGCGACCCTCCGCACCCCGGCCGCCGCACGAGAACCCCGTGCTCCGCCTGTATCTGCGTCTGCGCCGCGCCTGGGACCGGCCGCTGACCGCCTACTACCTGATCTTCGGCGGCAGCGCGCTGATCACCGTGCTCGGCCTGGTGATGGTCTACTCGGCCTCCCAGATCACCGCGCTCCAGCTGTCGCTGCCCGGCTCGTACTTCTTCCGCAAGCAGGCCCTCGCGGCGCTGATCGGCGCCGGGCTGCTGGTGGCCGCCATGAAGATGCCGGTGAAGCTGCACCGGGCACTGGCCTACCCGATCCTCGCCGGTGCCGTGTTCCTGATGATCCTGGTGCAGGTGCCGGGGATAGGGATGGCGGTCAACGGCAACCAGAACTGGATCGCGCTGGGCGGCTCGTTCCAGATCCAGCCCAGCGAGTTCGGCAAGCTGGCCCTGGTGCTGTGGGGCGCGGACCTGCTGGCCCGCAAGCAGGACAAGAGGCTGCTGACCCAGTGGAAGCACATGCTGGTGCCCCTGGCGCCGGCCGCCTTCATGCTGCTCGGGCTCATCATGCTCGGCGGCGACATGGGTACGGCGATCATCCTGACGGCGATCCTGTTCGGCCTGTTGTGGCTGGCGGGCGCGCCCACGCGGCTGTTCGCGGGCGTGCTGTCGATCGCCGTGCTGCTCGGCTTCATCCTCATCAAGACCAGCCCCAACCGCATGGCCCGGCTGAACTGCATCGGCGCCACCGACCCGGGCCCCGGCGACTCCTGCTGGCAGGCGGTGCACGGCATCTACGCCCTGGCCTCGGGCGGACTGTTCGGTTCCGGGCTCGGTGCCAGTGTGGAGAAATGGGGCCAACTCCCGGAAGCGCACACCGACTTCATCTTCGCCGTCACCGGTGAGGAACTGGGCTTGGCGGGGACGCTGTCAGTGCTCGCCCTCTTCGCGGCTCTAGGCTATGCGGGTATCCGCGTGGCCGGACGCACGGAGGACCCCTTCGTGAGGTATGCCGCGGGAGGCGTGACCACCTGGATCACGGCCCAGGCCGTGATCAACATCGGTGCGGTCCTCGGGCTGCTGCCGATCGCCGGTGTCCCCCTCCCGCTGTTCTCCTACGGGGGTTCCGCCCTGTTGCCGACCATGTTCGCCATCGGTCTGCTCATCGCCTTCGCCCGCGACGAGCCCGGTGCGCGGGCGGCACTCGCGCTGCGGCAACCTCGCTTTGGTAGAAAGCGGGGAACCGGGGGCACCGGGTCCAAGCGGAGCCCACGGAGTTGGAACACGATGCGACGGCGCGCCTCGGCGGCGCGTTCGTCCGGAGAGCGGTGAATTTCGGTGCATGTCGTACTCGCCGGCGGAGGAACCGCGGGCCACATCGAGCCCGCGCTCGCCCTCGCGGACGCCCTGCGCAGGCAGGATCCGACTGTGGGGATCACGGCCCTGGGCACGGAACGCGGCCTCGAGACCCGCCTCGTACCCGAGCGCGGGTACGAACTGGCGCTGATCCCGGCCGTACCGCTGCCGCGCAAGCCCACCCCCGAGCTGATCACCGTGCCGGGGCGGCTGCGCGGCACCATCAAGGCGGCCGAGCAGATCCTGGAGCGCACCAAGGCGGACGCCGTGGCCGGCTTCGGCGGCTACGTCGCCCTGCCCGCCTACCTCGCGGCCAAGCGGCTCGGCGTGCCGATCGTCGTCCACGAGGCCAACGCCCGCCCCGGCCTGGCCAACAAGATCGGCTCGCGGTACGCCGCGCAGGTCGCCGTCTCCACCCCCGACAGCAAGTTGCGCAACTCCCGCTACATCGGCATCCCGCTGCGCCGCTCCATCGCCACCCTGGACCGGGCCGCCGCCCGCCCCGAGGCCCGCGCGATGTTCGGGCTCGACCCCAACCTGCCCACGCTGCTGGTCACCGGCGGCTCGCAGGGCGCCCGCCGCCTCAACGAGGTGGTCCAGCAGGTCGCGCCCTGGCTCCAGCAGGCCGGCATCCAGATCCTGCACGCGGTCGGACCCAAGAACGAACTGCCGCAGGTCCACCAGATGCCGGGGATGCCCCCGTACATCCCGGTAAGTTATCTGGACCGGATGGACCTCGCGTACGCGGCGGCCGACATGATGCTCTGCCGCGCGGGCGCGATGACCGTCGCCGAACTCTCCGCCGTCGGGCTCCCGGCCGCCTACGTCCCGCTGCCCATCGGCAACGGCGAACAGCGGCTCAACGCGCAGCCGGTGGTCAAGGCCGGCGGCGGACTGCTGGTCGACGACGCGGAACTGACGCCCGAGTGGCTGCAGCACAACGTCCTTCCCGTGCTCGCCGACCCGCACCGGCTGTACGAGATGTCCCGCGCCGCCGCCGAGTTCGGCCGCCGGGACGCCGACGACCTCCTCGTCGGCATGGTGTACGAGGCGATCGCCGCCCGCGCGCACCGCTAGACACCGACGGAAGGCAGGGAGCGTGGCCGGACCGACCACCGCCGAGCGCGGGGAACGCCAGCAGGAGTCGTCCGGCCCGCCCCGCGCGCGCCGGTTCGGCCCGCCCCGCCTTCGTACGATCATCATTCTGGTCGTCGCTCTCGTGCTTCTCACGGGCGGGACCGTCTGGCTCCTCTACGGTTCGAGCTGGACGCGGGTGGAACGCGTGTCGGTCTCCGGTACCCGTGTGCTGACGCCCGCTCAGGTGCGCGAAGCCGCTGACGTGCCCGTCGGGGACCCGTTGGTCTCCGTGGACACCGAGGCGGTCGAGGCGCGGCTGCGCCGGGAATTGCCCCGTATCGACGAGGTCGGTGTGGAGCGTTCCTGGCCGCGCGGAATCGAGCTGAAAGTGACTGAGCGCACTCCGGTTCTGATTGTGCAAAAGGGCCGAAAGTTCGTGGAAGTGGACGATGAAGGCGTCCGTTTCGCTACGGTTTCCCGGGCGCCGAAAGGCGTTCCCGAGCTGGAATTGGCGCCCGCCCGATCCGGCTCCGCCGCGGCGAGTCTGCGCCGCTTCGACGAGGACCGCCTGGTGCGGGAGGCGGTGCGGGTGGCCGGTCGCCTGCCGGACGCGGTCGCCCGGGACACACGGTCCGTCAAGGTCCGTTCCTACGACGACATCTCGCTGCGGTTGAGCGGCGAGCGCACCGTGGCGTGGGGGAGCGGTGAGCAGGGGGTGCGGAAAGCCCGTGCGCTCACCGCGCTGATGAAAGCGGCGCCCGATGCGCGGCACTTCGACGTGAGTGTCCCCACCGCCCCCGCGTCATCGAGGAGTTGACGGGTATATGTGCAGGCCAGCACCCTGGTTGGGCAGCGCTACGGCTGATCACATAGGGTGAAAAGAAAAACGGGAGGTTCGGCGTGTTCGTTGAACGTGCGCCACTTGTCGACTTAGTGTCCTGTTCAGAAGACTTCAAGGAACAGACACACTGGTAACCCTAAACTTCAGCGTTAGGGTTCGGGTCGGCGCTACGGACCGTCCCATTCGGCATCAGTCGCCGGGTCGCGGGGCAGCAGTGCTTCGGCGATCCGACGACACGTAACTCGAGGCGAGAGGCCTTCGACGTGGCAGCACCGCAGAACTACCTCGCAGTCATCAAAGTCATCGGTGTCGGCGGCGGTGGTGTCAATGCCATCAACCGGATGATCGAGGTCGGTCTCAAGGGCGTCGAGTTCATCGCCATCAACACCGACGCGCAAGCTCTGTTGATGAGCGACGCCGACGTCAAGCTCGACGTCGGCCGCGAACTCACCCGCGGACTCGGCGCCGGAGCCAACCCGGCCGTCGGCCGCAAGGCCGCCGAGGACCACCGCGAGGAGATCGAGGAGGTCCTCAAGGGGGCCGACATGGTCTTCGTGACAGCCGGAGAAGGCGGCGGCACCGGCACCGGCGGCGCGCCCGTCGTGGCCAACATCGCCCGCTCGCTCGGCGCCCTCACCATCGGCGTGGTCACCCGCCCGTTCACCTTCGAGGGACGGCGCCGGGCCAACCAGGCCGAGGACGGTATCGCGGAGCTCCGCGAAGAGGTCGACACCCTCATCGTCATCCCCAACGACCGACTGCTGTCCATCTCGGACCGCCAGGTCAGCGTGCTCGACGCGTTCAAGTCCGCGGACCAGGTGCTGCTGTCCGGTGTGCAGGGCATCACCGACCTCATCACCACGCCCGGCCTGATCAACCTCGACTTCGCCGACGTGAAGTCGGTCATGTCCGAGGCCGGTTCGGCCCTCATGGGCATCGGTTCGGCCCGCGGCGACGACCGCGCGGTGGCCGCCGCCGAGATGGCGATCTCCTCGCCGTTGCTGGAGGCGTCCATCGACGGCGCCCGGGGCGTGCTGCTCTCCATCTCCGGCGGCTCCGACCTCGGCCTGTTCGAGATCAACGAGGCCGCCCAGCTGGTCAGCGAGGCCGCCCACCCCGAGGCCAACATCATCTTCGGCGCGGTCATCGACGACGCCCTGGGCGACGAGGTCCGGGTCACCGTGATCGCGGCCGGCTTCGACGGGGGCCAGCCGCCGTCCAAGCAGCGGGACAACGTCCTCGGTGCCTCTTCCTCGGGCAAGCGGGAGGAGCCCGCCCCGGCACGGCAGACCGAGAGCCGTCCGTCCTTCGGTTCCCTCGGCAGCGTCAAGCCGAAGGAGGAGCCGGAGCCGACGCCCGCGCCGGAGCCGGTGAGCGACCTGCCGCCGGTCTCCCCGCCGCCGGTCCCGCCGTCGAGGACCTACTCGGACAGCGCGGCCGAGGAACTGGACGTGCCGGACTTCCTGAAGTGATAGGACAGCGCGACACCGTGAACGGCGCGCACTTCGGCTTCACCGACCGGTGGGGCGGAGTGAGCGCCGTTCCGTACGAGGAGCTCAACCTCGGCGGCGCGGTCGGCGACGACTCCGGCGCCGTGACGGCCAACCGGGAGCTGGCGGCCAAGTCGCTGGGCGTCGACCCGGCCCGGGTGGTCTGGATGAACCAGGTGCACGGGGCCGACGTCGCCGTGGTCGACGCCCCCTGGGGCGACCGCCCGGCCCCGCGGGTCGACGCGGTCGTCACCGCCGAACGCGGCCTCGCCCTCGCCGTCCTCACCGCCGACTGCGTGCCCGTCCTGCTCGCCGACCCGGTCGTCGGCGTCGCCGCCGCGGCCCACGCGGGCCGGCCCGGCCTGGTCGCCGGGGTGGTCCCCGCCACCGTACGGGCCATGACCGAACTCGGCGCGGACCCCGCACGGATCGTGGCCCGCACCGGACCCGCCGTGTGCGGCCGGTGCTACGAGATGCCCGAGGAGATGCGAGCCGAGGTGGCCGCCGTCGAACCGGCGGCGTACGCCGTGACGAGCTGGGGCACACCGGCGGTCGACGTGGGCGCCGGCGTGCACGCGCAGCTCGAACGCCTCGGGGTGCACGACCGGGCGCGGTCGCCGGTGTGCACCCGGGAGTCGAAGGACCACTTCTCGTACCGACGCGACCGCACCACCGGGCGGCTCGCGGGCTACGTCTGGCTGGACTGATGGGGCATGACGGACCGTAAGCAGGAACTCGCCGCCAACCTGGCGAGAGTGGAAGAGCGCATCGCCGTGGCGTGCGAGGCCGCAGGGCGCGGCCGCGAGGAGGTGACCCTCATCGTGGTCACCAAGACCTACCCGGCCGACGATGTGCGGATTCTCTCCGAACTCGGCGTGCGCGATGTCGCCGAGAACCGTGACCAGGACGCGGCACCGAAGGCCGCCGCATGCTCGGATCTGCCGCTTTCATGGCATTTCGTCGGCCAGTTGCAGACCAACAAGGTGCGGTCCGTGGTCGGTTACGCGGATGTCGTGCAGTCGGTCGACCGGGCCAGGCTCGTCACGGCTCTGTCGAAGGAGGCCGTGCGGGCCGGGCGCGAGGTGGGTTGCCTGCTCCAGGTCGCGCTCGACGCGGGGGAGAACGCGCGCGGTGACCGCGGTGGCGTCTCGCCCGCGGGAATCGAAGAGTTGGCCGACCTGGTCGCCCGGTCCGAGGGGCTGCGGCTCGACGGACTGATGACCGTGGCCCCGCTCACCGGCGAGTACGCGGGGCGCCAAGAGGCGGCGTTCGAGCACCTCATGGATTTGTCGACCTACGTGCGCCGAACCCATCCGGCTGCGAACATGGTCTCCGCAGGGATGAGTGCGGACCTCGAACAGGCCGTGGCCGCCGGAGCGACACATGTGCGCGTCGGTACTGCGGTACTCGGAGTCCGACCCAGGCTCGGGTAACGTCGCCAAGAAGTCGGACCACAGCAGAAAATATGGTCATTACCGCCGAAAGGCGGACGCAACGACCTCGTGGATCGCAGGCACTTGGCAGTCGTCAGCCGATCCACCACAGAGCGGAGGACTCAGAGCATGGCCGGCGCGATGCGCAAGATGGCGGTCTACCTCGGCCTCGTGGAGGACGATGGGTACGACGGCCGGGGGTTCGACCCCGATGACGACTTCGAACCGGAACTGGACCCGGAGCCCGAGCGGGACCACCGGCGGCACGAACCGGCACACCAGTCGCACGGTTCACATCAGCCCCTAAGGGACGAAGAGGTACGAGTCGTACAGCCGCCCGCGCCGCGCGAGCCGGTGCCCCGGGCCGCTTCGCTCGCGGCGGAATCGGGTCGCCCGGCGCGTATCGCACCCGTGGCATCCATCACACAAGAACGCGCAAGCCTGGAAAAGAGCGCACCGGTCATCATGCCCAAGGTCGTGTCCGAACGAGAGCCCTACCGGATCACCACGCTTCACCCCCGGACCTACAACGAGGCCCGTACCATCGGGGAACACTTCCGTGAGGGCACGCCGGTGATCATGAATCTCACTGAGATGGATGACACAGACGCGAAGCGACTTGTCGACTTTGCGGCCGGTTTGGTGTTTGGTCTTCACGGCAGTATCGAGCGGGTGACGCAGAAGGTGTTCCTGCTGTCTCCTGCTAACGTCGATGTCACGGCGGAGGACAAGGCCCGTATCGCAGAGGGCGGGTTCTTCAACCAGAGCTGAGACGCACCACCGGTACAGAGCAAGAACACGGATCCGAAACCGGGTCCGAAAGATGGTTCAGGGGAGAGGGAAGCACAGGTCATGAGCGTGGTCCTGGATGTCGTCTACATCGCGCTGATGTGCTTCCTCATCGTGCTCATCTTCCGGTTGGTCATGGACTACGTCTTCCAGTTCGCCCGCTCGTGGCAACCCGGCAAGGCGATGGTGGTCGTTCTGGAGGCCACCTACACTGTCACCGATCCACCGTTGAAGCTTCTGCGGCGGTTCATTCCGCCGCTGCGTCTCGGGGGCGTGGCGCTCGACCTGTCCTTCTTCGTACTGATGATCATCGTCTACATCCTGATCTCGATCGTGAGCCAGCTGTGAGCGATGAGAGAAATACGGGCTTGCCGAATGCCGACGACAACGTTGAGGTGAAGAGATGCCGTTGACCCCCGAGGACGTGCGGAACAAGCAGTTCACGACCGTCCGCCTCCGAGAAGGCTATGACGAGGACGAGGTCGATGCCTTCCTCGATGAGGTCGAAGCCGAACTGACCCGACTGCTCCGCGAGAACGAGGACCTGCGCGCCAAGCTGGCCGCGGCGACGCGTGCGGCTGCGCAGAACCAGCAGAACATGCGCAAGCCTCCGGAACCGCCGCAGGATCAGCAGCCCCCGCAGCATCAGCAGCCGCCCCAGCACCAGCAGCACCCGCCACAGCAGCAGGGCATGCCGCAGCAGGGCATGCGAGGACCCGGCGCTCCGGTGCCCGCCGGCATATCGGGCCCGCCGCAGCAGCAGATGGGTGGCCCCATGGGTGGCCCGCCCCAGCTGCCTAGCGGTGCCCCGCAGCTGCCCGCCGGCCCCGGCGGTCAGGGCGGTCCGCAGGGTCCCGGCCAGATGGGCCAGGGTCCTGGGCCGATGGGCCAGGGTGGCCACGGTCCGATGCAGGGGCAGATGGGCCCCGGCCCGATGGGTGGCCCCATGGGCGGCCCGCAGGGTCCCGGTGGCCCCGGCATGCCCGGTCAGGGCGGCCCCGGTGGCGACAGCGCCGCCCGTGTCCTCTCGCTGGCCCAGCAGACCGCCGACCAGGCGATCGCCGAGGCTCGCTCCGAGGCCAACAAGATCGTCGGCGAGGCGCGTTCGCGTGCCGAGGGTCTGGAGCGGGACGCCCGTGCCAAGGCCGACGCCCTGGAGCGGGACGCGCAGGAGAAGCACCGCGTCGCGATGGGCTCCCTGGAGTCCGCACGCGCCACGCTGGAGCGCAAGGTCGAGGACCTGCGCGGCTTCGAGCGCGAGTACCGGACGCGGCTGAAGTCGTACCTGGAGTCGCAGCTGCGTCAGCTGGAGACCCAGGCGGACGACTCGCTCGCCCCGCCGCGTACGCCCGCCACGGCCTCCCTGCCGCCGTCCCCGGCGCCCTCGATGGCTCCGGCCGGCGCGAGTGCGCCGTCGTACGGAGGCAACCAGTCGATGGGCAGCGGGCCGAGCCAGAACGGCCCGTCTTACGGCGGTCAGCAGCAGATGTCGCCGGCTATGACTCAGCCGATGGCTCCGGTGCGGCCGCAGGGTCCGTCGCCGATGGGGCAGGCGCCCTCGCCGATGCGCGGGTTCCTGATCGACGAGGACGACAACTGAGTCGGAGGACCGACGTCCGGTAGTACGGCGTAGCAGTCGGCAGCGTTCAGGGCGGGCCCCGGGTTTCTGACCCGGGGCCCGCCCTTTTGCTGTGCGCGGTTTCAGGTGCGAGGTGTCGGTGTGGGCGAGGGGAGGGCTGTGCGGCCCGGTGTTGCGGGGTGACGAAAGGCCCGGCCTCCTGCGGAGGCCGGGCCTTTCGTCAGTCGGTTACCGCTTGCGCAGCCGGAACGTCAGGGACAGGCCCTCGTCCGTGAACGGCTCCCCGTACGCGTCGTCCGCCTCGCCCTGGGCGAAGTCCGTGGCGAGGACCTCGTCGGCGATGAGACCCGAGTGCTCGGTCAGGGCGGCGATGGTCTCCGGGTCCGTGGCCGTCCAGCGCAGCGCGATCCGGTCGGCGACGTCCAGGCCGCTGTTCTTGCGGGCCTCCTGGATCAGGCGGATCGCGTCCCGGGCGAGGCCCGCGCGGCGCAGCTCCTCCGTGATCTCCAGGTCCAGCGCCACCGTCGCGCCCGAGTCGGAGGCGACGGACCAGCCCTCGCGCGGCGTCTCCGTGATGATCACCTCGTCGGGAGCGAGGGTGATCGTCTCACCGTCGACCTCCACCGACGCCGTGCCCTCGCGCAGGGCGAGGGAGAGCGCCGCGGCGTCCGCGTTCGCGACGGCCTTGGCGACGTCCTGGACGCGCTTGCCGAACCGCTTGCCGAGCGCACGGAAGTTGGCCTTCGCGGTCGTGTCGACCAGGCTGCCGCCGACCTCGCTCAGCGACGCGAGCGACTCGACGTTCAGCTCCTCCGTGATCTGCGAGTGCAGGTCGGGGGAGACCGCGTCGAAGCCCGCCACCGCGACCAGCGCGCGCTTCAGCGGCTGGCGGGTCTTGACGCCCGACTCCGCGCGCGTGGCACGGCCCAGTTCGACCAGGCGGCGGACCAGCACCATCTGCTTCGACAGCTCGGGGTCGATCGCCGACAGGTCCGCCTCCGGCCACGAGGACAGGTGCACCGACTCGGGGGCGCCCGGGGTGACCGGCACGATCAGGTCCTGCCAGACCCGCTCGGTGATGAACGGGGTCAGCGGGGCCATGAGCTTGGTGACCGTCTCGACGACCTCGTGCAGTGTGCGCAGCGCCGCCTTGTCGCCCTGCCAGAAGCGGCGGCGGGAGCGGCGTACGTACCAGTTGGACAGGTCGTCGACGAACGCGGAGAGCAGCTTGCCGGCGCGCTGGGTGTCGTAGGCGTCCAGCGCCTGCGTGACCTGGTCGGTGAGCGCGTGCAGCTCGGAGAGCAGCCAGCGGTCCAGGACCGGGCGGTCGGCGGGCGCCGGGTCGGCCTCGCTCGGGGCCCAGCCCGTGGTGCGGGCGTACAGGGCCTGGAAGGCGACCGTGTTCCAGTACGTGAGGAGCGTCTTGCGCACGACCTCCTGGATGGTGCCGTGACCGACCCGCCGGGCCGCCCACGGGGAGCCGCCGGCCGCCATGAACCACCGGACGGCGTCCGCGCCGTGCCGGTCCATCAGCGGGACCGGGTCCAGCGTGTTGCCCAGGTGCTTGGACATCTTGCGGCCGTCCTCGGCGAGGATGTGGCCGAGGCAGACGACGTTCTCGTACGACGACTTGTCGAAGACCAGGGTGCCGACCGCCATCAGCGTGTAGAACCAGCCGCGGGTCTGGTCGATGGCCTCGCTGATGAACTGCGCCGGGTACCGGCTCTCGAACAGTTCCTTGTTCTTGTGCGGGTAGCCCCACTGCGCGAACGGCATCGAACCCGAGTCGTACCAGGCGTCGATGACCTCCGGCACACGCGTGGCCGTCCTGCCGCAGCCGTCCTGCGGGCAGGCGAAGGTGACCTCGTCGATGTACGGGCGGTGCGGGTCCAGGGCGGACTGGTCGGTGCCGGTCAGCTCGGTCAGCTCGGCGCGGGAGCCGGCGACCGTGAGGTGGTCGTCCTCGCAGCGCCAGATCGGCAGCGGGGTGCCCCAGTAGCGGTTGCGGGAGAGCGCCCAGTCGATGTTGTTGTGCAGCCAGTCGCCGTACCGGCCGTGCTTGACCGAGTCCGGGAACCAGTTGGTCTTCTCGTTCTCCTGGAGGAGACGGTCCTTGACGGCCGTGGTGCGGATGTACCAGGAAGGCTGCGCGTAGTACAGCAGCGCGGTGTGGCAGCGCCAGCAGTGCGGGTAGCTGTGCTCGTACGGGGTGTGCCGGAAGAGCAGGCCCCGGGTGTCCAGGTCCTCCGTCAGCTTCTCGTCGGCCTTCTTGAAGAAGACGCCGCCGACCAGCGGGACGTCCTCCTCGAAGGTGCCGTCGGGGCGGACCGGGTTGACCACCGGCAGGCCGTAGGCGCGGCAGGTCTTGAGGTCGTCCTCACCGAAGGCGGGGGACTGGTGGACGAGGCCGGTGCCGTCCTCGGTGGTGACGTAGTCGGCGTTGACCACGAAGTGCGCCGGTTCCGGGCTGTGTCCATCGCTTCCCTCGCTGACGCTCGGGAACTCCACCAGCTCGAACGGCCGCTGGTACGTCCAGCGCTCCATCTCGGCGCCGGTGAAGGTCTGGCCGGTGGTCTCCCAGCCCTCGCCGAGGGCCTTGCCGACCAGCGGCTCGGCGACGACGAGCTTCTCCTCGCCGTTCGTGGCGACGACGTACGTGACCTCGGGGTGCGCGGCGACCGCGGTGTTGGAGACCAGGGTCCAGGGCGTGGTCGTCCAGATCAGCAGCGCGGCCTCGCCGGCCAGCGGGCCGGAGGTCAGCGGGAAGCGCACGAAGACGGACGGGTCGACGACCGTCTCGTAGCCCTGCGCCAGCTCGTGGTCGGACAGGCCGGTGCCGCAGCGGGGGCACCAGGGGGCGACGCGGTGGTCCTGGACCAGCAGGCCCTTGTCGAAGATCTCCTTCAGCGACCACCAGACGGACTCGATGTACTCGGGGTCCATCGTGCGGTACGGGTCCTGGAGGTCGGCCCAGTAGCCCATCCGGGTCGTGAGCTCTTCGAAGGCGTCGGTGTGGCGGGTCACCGACTCGCGGCACTTGGCGTTGAACTCGGCGATGCCGTACGCCTCGATGTCCTGCTTGCCGGAGAAGCCCAGCTCTTTCTCCACCGCCAGCTCGACCGGCAGGCCGTGGCAGTCCCAGCCGGCCTTGCGGCCCACGTGGTACCCACGCATGGTGCGGAAGCGGGGGAAGACGTCCTTGAAGACGCGGGCCTCGATGTGGTGGGCGCCCGGCATGCCGTTGGCGGTGGGCGGGCCCTCGTAGAACACCCATTCGGGGCGGCCCTCGGACTGCTCCAGGCTCTTGGCGAAGATCTTCTGCTCACGCCAGAAGTCGAGCACCGCGTGTTCGAGCGCGGGCAGGTCGACCTGGGCGGGCACCTGGCGGTACTGCGGCTGCGTATTCAACGAGCTTCCTCCGGCGGACGTGCTGCCTTCCGTCGGAGGGACGAGAGCCGTGCTCCCGCGGTACCACCCTCCTTGGCTTCCCGGTGCGTCGTGTGCGCCGGTGAGCCCCCTCATTGGGGTCGCGAGCCGGTTCTACTCGCCGTGACCGTCCGGTCACGGCTTTCTTCCGGCGGCTCCGGGGTGATCTTCACGTCGCGCTCGCCCCCGGGCTCACACCGTCCCCGGGTCGCTCTGGGCTGCGTACGTCGCTACTCGTCCCCATCCACGCTTTTCGCTGCGCCCAGTGTACGGCGCCGCGCGGACAGCGGCCGACCGGTTTTCGGCGTTGGGTGGGGCGGGGGCGTCGTAAGGCCTCCTTACGGTCCGGCGTGACCCGAATGCCACGGCCGGGCGTCGGGTCCCCGGCGCGTCCGGCGGGGCTCCGGCCCGGCGGATTACCGGGCGGGGAGCTGGGCACAACGCATGCATGCTCGCCGCGCGGCTCGCGGTGGGCGGGCGAATCGGGCGGCGTGCCCCGTTGCCGCGGGGCCCAAGTCGATTTATCGTCCCAGCACGATTCGCGCGCAAGATCACAATATGTGAAGGGGCCGCGGCCATGGTGGCGAAGAAGACCGCCGTACAGCAGTCGGAGGCGGCTGCGAAGAAGTCCGCTGCCAAGAAGACGACGGCCGCGAAGAAGACCGCCGCGAAGAAGAGTGCGGCGAAGAAGAGCACCGAAGAGAAGAGCACCGAAGAGAAGAGCACCACCGCGAAGAAGACCGCGGCGAAGAGCACCACCGCGAAGAAGACCGCGGCCGAGAAGACCGCGGCCGAGAAGAGCACGGCCGAGAAGAGCACGGCGAAGAAGAGCACGGCCAAGAAGGCGGGCGCGGCCGAGGCCGCGGAGCAGACGGGAGCCACGACGGTGGTTGCGAAGAAGACTCCTGGCACGGCCACGGCGGCCAAGACCGCCGTTCCCAAGGCCCGCGGTGCCGCGGACCCCGGTGACCTCGCGGTACGCCCGGGCGAGGAACCCTGGACCCCGGAAGAGGTCGAGGAGGCCCGCGGGGAGCTGCAGTCCGAGGTCGACCGGCTGCGCACCGAGATCGACTCCTCCGAGCGGTCGCTGCAGGGCATGATGCGCGACTCCGGGGACGGCGCGGGCGACGACGAGGCGGACACCGGCAGCAAGAACATCACGCGCGAGCACGAACTGGCGCTGGCCGCCACCGCGCGGGAGGTGCTCAGCCAGACCGAGCGCGCCCTGGAACGCCTGGACGCGGGCACCTACGGCCTGTGCGAGAACTGCGGCAACCCCATCGGCAAGGCGCGCATGCAGGCCTTCCCGAGGGCCACCCTGTGCGTCGAGTGCAAGCAGAAGCAGGAGCGACGGTACTGATCAGTCACCGGGACGTAAGGCGTGCCGTACCCTCGTCCTCAGTCAGGTACCTAGGTCGAGGGACTCACGTGGCAGAGGCGGAGCGCATCATCGGTACGCCGGACACCCCGGACGCGGCGGGGGACGGGCAGGAGCGGCCCGACGCCGAGCAGGAGCAGCCCCCGGAGCGCTCTCGGGGCAAGCGGCGCATCGCCGTGCTGTTCGCGGTGGCCGCCGTCGCGTACCTCCTCGACCTGGTCAGCAAGATGATCGTGGTCGCCAAGCTGGAGCACCAGGAGCCCATCGAGATCGTCGGGGACTGGCTGCGGTTCGTGGCGATCCGCAACGCGGGCGCGGCCTTCGGCTTCGGCGAGGCCTTCACCGTGATCTTCACGGTGATCGCGGCGGCCGTCATCGTGGTGATCGCCCGCCTCGCGCGCAAGCTCTACAGCCTGCCGTGGGCGATCGCGCTCGGCATGCTGCTCGGCGGCGCCCTCGGCAACCTCACCGACCGGATCTTCCGTGCGCCCGGCGTCTTCGAGGGCGCGGTCGTGGACTTCATCGCGCCCAAGCACTTCGCCGTCTTCAACCTCGCCGACTCGGCGATCGTCTGCGGCGGCATCCTGATCGTGATCCTCTCCTTCCGGGGCCTCGACCCGGACGGGACCGTCCACAAGGACTGAGCGCGCGGTCGGGAGTGTCCGACCCGTCCGGCATACTCGACGGGGTGAGCACGATTCCCGAGATCCGTACCCTGCCCGTGCCCGACGGCCTGGAGGGCGAGCGCGTCGACGCCGCCATCTCCCGCATGTTCGGCTTCTCCCGTACCAAGGCCGCGGAGCTCGCCGCGGCGGGCAAGGTGCAGGTCGACGGATCGGTGGTCGGCAAGTCCGAGCGCGTCCACGGCGGCGCCTGGCTCGAGGTCGAGATGCCGCAGGCGCCCGCGCCCGTGCAGATCGTCCCCGAGCCCGTCGAGGGCATGGAGATCGTGCACGACGACGACGACGTGGTCGTGATCGTCAAGCCGGTCGGCGTCGCCGCCCACCCCTCGCCCGGCTGGAGCGGACCGACGGTCATCGGCGGACTGGCCGCCGCCGGGTACCGCATCTCCACGTCCGGTGCCGCCGAGCGGCAGGGCATCGTGCACCGTCTCGACGTGGGCACGTCCGGCCTGATGGCGGTGGCGAAGTCGGAGCGGGCGTACACCTCGCTCAAGCGCCAGTTCAAGGAGCGCACGGTCGACAAGCGCTACCACACGCTCGTGCAGGGCCACCCCGACCCGACCAGCGGCACCATCGACGCCCCCATCGGCCGCCACCCCCAGCACGACTACAAGTGGGCCGTCACCGCCGAGGGCAAGCCCTCGGTGACGCACTACGACCTCATCGAGGCCTTCCGCGCCGCCTCCCTGCTCGACGTGAAGCTGGAGACCGGCCGCACCCACCAGATCCGCGTCCACATGGCCGCCCACCGCCACCCCTGCGTCGGGGACCTGACCTACGGCGCCGATCCCACCCTCGGCAAGCGGCTGCGCCTCACCCGCCAGTGGCTGCACGCCGTACGGCTCGGCTTCGAGCACCCCGGCGACGGGCAGTGGGTCGAGTACGCCAGTGAGTACCCCGACGACCTCCAGCAGGCCCTGGACCTGGTCCGCGAGGAGACCTACGGATGAGCGTCCCGGACCGGGCGCCGTCGTACGTGGTGCGGGTGGCCGAGGATCCCGGTGACCGGGAAGCGTGCTTCGCGGTGCGCAAGGACGTCTTCGTCGTCGAGCAGAGGGTCCCCGAGGACATCGAGTACGACGCCTACGACGCCGACGCCGTGCACGTCCTGGCGGTCCGGGCGGACGGCGTACCGCTGGGCACCGGCCGGCTGCTGCACGGGGAGGCCGCCGCGGCGAGGAACGGCGACGGCGACCCGGCCGTCGGTTCTCTGGGCCGGCTCGCGGTGACCGCGCGGGCCCGCGGGCTGGGTGTCGGGGCCGCGCTGGTGCGGGCCGTCGAGGAGACGGCACGCGCGCGTGGGCTCACCGCGGTGGACCTGCACGCGCAGACCCACGCCCTGGGTTTCTACGAGCGGCTGGGGTACGAGGCGTACGGACCCGAGTTCCCCGACGCCGGGATCCCCCACCGCGCGATGCGGCGCGCCCTGTAGGCGAAGGCGCCGAACGGCTGGTGGGGCCGGTGACGTGGCAGGCTTGAGGTCCGCCGTGTGAACGCCGAGACCCCACCGGAGCGGTGACCGTGGATCAGCTGGCCCTGTTGTTCATCCTGCTGCTCGGGGCCCTGCTGAGCGTTCCGATCGGCGCCCGGCTCGGGCTGCCGGCGCCGGTGCTGATGACGGTCCTCGGCATCGCCCTGGCGTTGCTCGAATTCGTGCCCAACGTCGACATCCCGCCCGATCTGATCCTGCCCGCGCTGCTGCCGCCGCTGCTGTACGCGGCCGTGCGGCGGACGTCCTGGCGGCAGTTCGCGGCCAACAAGCGCCCGATCTTCCTGCTGGCGGTCGCGCTGGTCTTCGTCACCATGACCTGCGTGGCCGCGGTGGCGAGCGCCATCGTGCCGGGGCTGCCGATCGCCGCCGCCTTCGCCCTGGGCGCGCTGGTCGCGCCGCCCGACCCGGTCGCGGCGACCGCCGTCGCCGGGCAACTGGGGCTGCCGCGCCGTCTGGTCTCCATCCTGGAGGGCGAGGGGCTGTTCAACGACGTCACGGCCATCGTCCTGTACCACGTGGCCATCGCCGCGGCCGTCGGCGGTACCTTCTCGCCGTGGCGGGCCGGCCTCGACCTGGTGCTGTCCGCCGTCGTCGCCGTCGCGGTCGGTCTCGCGCTGGGCTGGGCCACCAACAAACTGCTGAGCCTGCTGGGCGACGCCACCCTGCAGATCGGCCTGACGCTGCTGGTGCCCTACGGGTCGTACGTCCTGGCCGAGGAACTGCACGGCTCCGGGGTGCTCGCGGTGCTCACCACCGCGATGTTCCTCGCCGAGTACGCCTTCGACGCCGACGACGTGATGACCCGGCTCGCCGGGCACACCGTGTGGGACGTCGTCGACACGCTCGTCACCGGCGTCGCCTTCGGGCTCGTCGGCCTGGAACTGCACAACGCGATCCGTACGGCCTCCGGGCGCTGGACCGAACTGCTCGGCTGGGCCGCGGCCATCGCCGGTGTGGTGATCCTGGTGCGGCTGGTCTGGCTGCTGCCGGCCACCTGGCTGACCAAACGGCTGCACGCCAGACGCGACCACGACGAGGACATCCCCATGTCCTTGCGGGAGACCGTCGTCATGTGGTGGTCGGGGATGCGGGGCGTCGCCTCGGTCGCGCTGGCGCTCGCGATCCCGCTGAGGACGGACGACGGTTCCGCCTTCCCCCACCGCGAGGAGATCATTTTCGTCGCGTTCGGCGTGATCATGGTCACGCTGCTGCTGCAGGGCCTGACGCTGCCGTGGCTGGTGGGGCGGCTCGGGGTGCGGGCGGACACCGAGCGGGAGAAGGAGTACGAGAAGGAACTGGCCGTACGGGCGGCGAAGGCGGCGAAGCGGCGGCTCAGGGAGATCGAGTCGGTCGAGGAACTCCCGGAGGAGCTGTCCGAGCAGTTGCTGCGACGGGCCTTCGACATCGGGATGCGGATCAGTCCCGACGTCGGCGACGAGGAGCGGCGCGAGGCGCAGGAGCAGCGGGCCCGGCGGCTGAGGCGGATCCGCCGCATCCAGGGCGAGATGATGAGCGCCGCGCGCCACGAGGTGCTGGCCGCGCGCAGCGAACCCGGAGCCACCCCGGAGATCGTGGACCGGGTACTGCGCCAGCTGGACGTGCGCAGCCTGCGCTGAGCGGGGCCGCGCACGTCCTCGCGGTCACGATCTCTTGCTCACGGTCACGGTCGCGTCTTCGCGGTCACGGTCGCGCCCTCGCGGTCACAGGCTCTTCGCCGGCTGGTCGGGGAAGCGGCGGGGGGCTCCGTCGGGGGACCGGCGGGGGCGGTGCAAGCCGTCGGGGGACGCGCGCAGGGCCGCGTCCGCCGTGTTGACCCGGGGCAGGGCGTACGGGTGCTCGTCGGCGAGCCAGCGGATCATTCCCTCGCGGACCGTGACCCGGACCGTCCAGATGTCGTCCGCGTCCTTCGCCGTCACCAGCGCCCGCACCTGCATGGTGTTCGGGGTGGTGTCCGTGACGGTCAGGTTGTAGTCGCGGCCGTCCCAGGTCGGGCACTCGCGCAGGATGTCGCGCAGCCGCTCCCGCATCGCCTCCAGCGGTGCCGAGTGGTCGAGGTGCCAGAAGACGGTGCCGGTCATCTGCGGGCTGCCGCGCGACCAGTTCTCGAACGGCTTGGACGTGAAGTAGGACACCGGCATGGTGATCCGGCGTTCGTCCCAGGTGCGCACGGTCAGGAAGGTGAGCGTGATCTCCTCGACGGTGCCCCACTCCCCGTCCACCACGACCGTGTCGCCCATGCGCACCATGTCGCCGAAGGCGATCTGGAAACCGGCGAACATGTTGCTCAGCGTCGACTGGGCGGCCACACCGGCGACGATGCCGAGGATGCCGGCCGAGGCCAGCAGCGAGGCGCCCGCCGCCTGCATCGCGGGGAACGTCAGCAGCATCGACGCCACGGCGACCACGCCGACGACCGCCGAGACGACCCGCATGATCAGCGACACCTGGGTACGCACCCGGCGTACCCGGGCCGGGTTCCGCTGGGCGTGCGCGTGGGCGTAGCGGGAGTACGAGGTCTCGACGACCGCCGCGGCGATCCGGATCACCATCCAGGCCGCCGAGCCGATCAGCACCAGCGTCAGCGTCCGGCCGACCCCCTCCCGGTGGTCGGGGAACACCTGTGCCTCGACGTACGACCCTCTCAGCAGCGCCGAGCAGAGGAGGAGCTGGTAGGGGATGCGGGCACGGCGCAGCAGCCCCCACAGGGGCGTCTCGGGGTGCCGTTCGTCGGCCTTGCGCAGCAGCAGGTCGGTGGCCCATCCGATGACCAGGGTCAGCAGGACGGAGCCGCCGACCACGATCAGGGGGCGGAGTATCGTCTCCATCCCTCGAACGTAACCGTCCCCGCCACGCTGTGAACCTGTGACTTCCGTCCCGTCCCGGGTAGCGCCGCGCACCGCGCTGTCACACCGGGCTGGCACCATGGCCTCATGAACATCGTGCTCTTCCACTCGACCCTTGGCCCGAGGCCCGCGGTGCGGCAGGCCGCCGACCGGCTGCGCGAAGCCGGGCACCAGGTGTGGACACCGGACCTCTTCGAGGGCCGGACGTTCGACACGGTCGAGGAGGGCATGGCCCATCAGGACGGGATCGGCAGGGAGGAGCTGCTGAAGCGGGCGGTGCTGGCCGCCGCGCCCTATTCCGAGCGTGGGCTGGTGTACGCCGGGTTCTCGCTCGGCGCCTCCATCGCCCAGACCCTCGCCCTCGGCGACCACCGGGCGCGCGGACTGCTGCTCCTGCACGGCACCTCGGACATCGCGGCCAACGCCTCGGTGGACGACCTGCCGGTCCAGCTGCACGTCGCCGAGCCGGACGCCTTCGAGACGGACGACTGGCTCAGCGCCTGGTATCTCCAGATGGGCCGGATCGGCGCCGACGTCGAGGTGTACAGGTATGCGGGGGCCGGCCACCTCTACACCGACCCCGGCCTGCCGGACCACGACGAGGAGGCGGCCGAGGCCACCTGGCGGGTGGCGCTCGGCTTCCTCGACTCGCTTCAGGAGGCGGACGCCTCTCAGACGGGCGCGTAGACGCGCTCGACCCGCTGCGTGCCGCTGCGCGTGCGGTACGAACGGGCCCACTTCGACGTGGCGTCCGGGTCGGTGCGGTCGGAGACGACGTAGTAGTCCATCTGCGTCCGGCCCGCGGTGATGTCCAGCACGCCGTAGCCGTGCCGGTCGGTGTCGACCCAGTGGACGTGCCGGTTCGCGGCCCGGATGACCGGCGCGGCGATCGCCGAGACCGTGCCCTCGGGGACCTTCACGAGGTCGTCGAGGTTGTCGGAGGTCACCGAGGTGACGACGAACTCCGTGGCGGCCGAGGCGGACAGCGGGTACGTGGCGGCGTTGTGCGGCACGTCGTTGGCCCACGCCATGTGGATGTCGCCGGTCAGGAACACGGTGTTGCGGATGGCGTTCGCGCGCAGGTGCGCCAGCAGTTCGCGGCGGTCGTCGGTGTACCCGTCCCACTGGTCGGTGTTGAGGGCGAGGCCCTCCTTGGGCAGCCCCAGCAGCTCGGCGAGCGGCTTCAGCAGTTCGGCGGGGATCGAGCCGACGGCGAACGGCGAGATCATCACCGAGTTGCCGACCAGCCGCCAGGTGGTGTCGGAGGCCGTGAGCCCGGACTTGAGCCAGTCGAGCTGGGCGCGGCCGGTGAGGGTCCGCTCCGGGTCGTCGACCTCGCCGTCGCCGAGCGCCACCTGCTGCGAGCGGAAGGAGCGCAGGTCCAGCAGCGACAGGTCGGCCAGCTTGCCGAAGCGCAGCCTGCGGTAGGTGGTGCCGGCGATCGCGGGCCGGACCGGCATCCACTCGAAGTAGGCCCGCTTGGCGGCGGCCTGACGCGCCGCCCAGGTGCCCTCGGCGCCCTCGGTGTGGTTCTCGGCGCCGCCCGACCAGGTGTCGTTGGCGATCTCGTGGTCGTCCCAGATCGCCACGACCGGCGCCGCGGCGTGCAGGGCCTGGAGGTCGGGGTCGGTCTTGTAACGGCCGTGCCGGACGCGGTAGTCGGCGAGCGTGAGGATCTCGTGGGCGGGCGCGTGCGGCCGTACGACGGTGTCCCGGGTGCCGTACTCGCCGGTGCCGTACTCGTAGATGTAGTCGCCCAGGTGCAGCCAGGCGTCCAGGTCGCCGCGGGCGGCGAGATGCCGGTACGACGAGAAGTGGCCGGCCTCCCAGTTGGCGCAGGAGACCACGCCGAAGCGCAGGCCCGGGACGGCGGCGTCGGCCGCGGGGGCGGTGCGGGTGCGGGCGGCGGGGGAGTCGGTGGGACCGGCGGAGAAGCGGAACCAGTAGTCCGTGGCGGGCGCGAGCCCTCGGATGTCCGCCTTGACGGTGTGGTCGGAGGCGGCCGTCGCCGTGGTGGACCCCTTGGCCACGATGTTCGTGAACGCCTTGTCCAGGGCGACGGCCCAGCTCACCTCGGTGTCCGGGCCGAGGCCCGAGCCCGGTATCGCCTCGGGCGTCGGGGTCACCCGGGTCCACAGCAGGATGCCGTCGGGCAGCGGATCGCCGGAGGCGACGCCGTGCAGGAAGACGGGGGCGGCGTCGGCGGCACCGGCGGGCGGCGCCGCCGCGAGCGGGGCGGCCAGAACGGCGCCGGCCGCCGCGGCCTTGACGACCGTGCGGCGGCTCGGGGTGCGGGGGTTCGCGCCGTCGGCGGACGACGGGAAGGTGCTCTTCGATGATCTGTGTCGACTGGTCACGGGCGATCAGATTACTGATCGGTAAGCGCGCGAGCGGGCGAACTCGCCAAAGTTCGCCCGCTCGTTCGCCGTTCTTCGTTACTTGGTGACGCCCGCGTCCTTGAGCGCCTTCTGCCACTCGGCGTCGGTGCTCGGGGTCTGGATCACCTTGTCGTTGATCTTGACGGTCGGGGTCGACTCGACGCCCTCGGCCTTCTGGAAGGAATCGCTCATCTTCATCGCCCAGGCGTCGTAGGTGCCCTTCTCGACGGCGTCCTGGAACTTCTTGTTGTCCTTCAGGGCGTCGACCGAGTCGGCGACCTTGATCAGGTAGTCGTCCTTGGCGAACTCGTCGGTCGACTCCTCCGGGTGGTACTCGGCGGAGTACAGCGCGGTCTTGTAGTCGATGAACGCCTCGGGGCTGACGTTCAGCGCGGCACCGAGCGCGCTGAGCGCGTTCTTCGAGCCCTCGCCGCCGAGGTTCCCGTCGAGGAAGGTGCCGATGGTGAAGGAGAGCTTGTAGGTGCCGTCCTCCATGCCCTTGTTGACGGCCTCGCCGATGCCCTGCTCGAAGGAGGCGCAGCCCGGGCAGCGCGGGTCCTCGTAGAGGTGGACGACGTGGTCGCTCTTGGACTCGCCGAGGGTGACCGTGGTGCCGTTCTTGCCGGAGGTGTTGGCCGGGGCCGTGACCTTGGCGTCGGCGGCCTTCTCCCACTTCGAGGGCTCGTTCATCTGCATGACGGCGTAGCCGATGCCGCCGGCTATCGCCAGCACGCCGACGATGGAGGCTGCCACGATGCCCTGCCGCTTGACCTTGTCGCGCTTGGCCTGGCGCTCGCGCTCCTGGCGCAGGCGCTCACGGGCCGCCGACTTCGCCGCCTGGCTGTTCCGCTTGCTCATGGTGATGATCTCTCCGGGGACGCGCACACGGGAGTGTGCGGGATACGTATGGGGGGACTGCTGGTGCTCGGTGACGGGTCACACGAAGGCGGCCGAGCACGGCGGTCCGCGACGCCCCAGGGAGTGCGTGAGGATCCGCTCACGGGCGCCGGCGGTGCGGCGGGCCGGGACTGCCGGGCGGCGCACCGCCGGGGCCCGGTGCACGCTCACGGCCGCGACGGCGAGCAGCAGCGGCCGGAAGGTGGTCGCGGCCACGGCGCTCAGCAACTGGGCCAGCGCGCGCTCGCCGCGCCGCAGCCAGGCCGCCGCCAGCAGGCCGACGCCCACGTGCGCGCCGAGCAGCAGCCAGGCGGTCGCGGGGTCGGCGTCGGCGAGCACGGTCGCCAGCCGGTCGGTCTCGGCGCCGGTCACCCGGGTCAGCGGGGCGGCGACGCCGGCGTGGACGCCCGTCCCGTCACCGCACAGCACGTCGAAGCCGACGGAGCGCAAGGGGCCCGCCACCGGGCCGCCCGTCCGCCCGTAGCAGACGTGCTGGCCGGTGGTGAAGACCGTGTCGGCGGCCAGCTCCAGCGGGATCAGCAGGGCGGCGATCCGGCCGAAGCCGCGCTCACGCCGCCCGGCCAGGGCGTACGCGATCAGGAACACGGCGGCGGCGACCGCGGCCACGGTGGGCAGCGGCAGCGGAACCCCGGACAGCAGAACGTGCGACGCGGTGCTGAGCGTCACGACGAGTGCCGTGAACAGCGCCGCGCGTACGGCTCTGAGGGGGGTTCCGGATATGTCCATAGCGATAGAAGAGTGTGTCATGGGGCCCGGTAAGGGACCCCTAAAGGGTTCCTGTGAGGAAGCGGACGGTTATAGACCTGGGATCCGGCCGTTGCGGAACAGGTCGACGAAGGTCTGGTGGTCGGCACGCGCGCGTGCGCCGTACCGGTGCGCGAAGTCCACCAGCAGGGGCGCGAAACCCTCCTCGTCCGCCGCGATCGCCGCGTCGATGGCCCGCTCGGTGGAGAAGGGCACCAGGGACTCCCCGGACTGGTCGTCCGCCGCCCCGTGCATGGTGGCCGTGGCCCGGCCCAGGTCGGCGACGACCTCGGCGATCTCCTCCGGGTCGTCGATGTCGCCCCAGTCCAGGTCGACCGCGTACGGCGAGACCTCCGCGACCAGCTGGCCCGAGCCGTCCAGCTCGGTCCAGCCCAGCCACGGGTCGGCGTGCGCCTGGAGGGCGCGCTGGGAGATCACCGTGCGGTGGCCCTCGTGCTGGAAGTAGTCCCGGATCGCCTGGTCGGCGATGTACCGGGAGACCGCCGGGGTCTGGGCCTGCTTGATGTAGATCACGACGTCGTTCTCCAGGGCGTCGCTGTTGCCCTCCAGGAGGATGTTGTACGAGGGCAGGCCCGCCGACCCGATGCCGATGCCCCGGCGGCCGACGACGTCCTTCACGCGGTAGGAGTCCGGGCGGGCCAGGGAGGACTCCGGGAGCGTCTCCAGGTAGCCGTCGAAGGCCGCGAGCACCTTGTAGCGCGTGGCCGCGTCCAGCTCGATGGAGCCGCCGCCCGGGGCGAAGCGGCGTTCGAAGTCACGGATCTCCGTCATCGACTCCAGCAGCCCGAAACGGGTCAGGGAGCGGGCCACGCGCAGCGCGCCCAGCAGCGGCCCGTCCGCGGTGTCCAGCGTGAACGGCGGCACCTCGTCGCTCTTGGCGCCGGTGGCCAGGGCGTGGATCCGCTCGCGGTACGCGCCCGCGTACACCCGCACCAGCTCGGTGATCTGCTCGTCGCTGAACGCCTTGGCGTACCCGATCAGCGCGATGGAGGCGGCGAAGCGCTTGAGGTCCCAGGTGAAGGGGCCGACGTAGGCCTCGTCGAAGTCGTTGACATTGAAGATCAGCCGACCGGTCGAGTCCATGTACGTGCCGAAGTTCTCCGCGTGCAGGTCGCCGTGGATCCAGACCCGGGAGGTCCGGTCGTCCAGGTACGGGCCGCCGCTCTGCGAACCGAACTCCCGGTCCACGGTCAAGTCGTGGTAAAAGAGGCATGCGGTGCCGCGGTAGAACGCGAAGGCCGAGGCCGCCATCTTCCGGAACTTCACGCGGAACGCCGCGGGATCCGCGGCCAGCAGCCGGCCGAAGGCGGTGTCGAAGACGGCGAGGATCTCCTCGCCGCGCTCCTCGTTGAGCTGCGGGACCGACATGCCTGGTGCCTCCTGGTGCGGATGGTGCGTGACGAGTGGAGCGATCCTCCACTCGGACCAACGTTCGAAGGGATGCGGGAGTGCCCGTGCCCGGGGCCCGCCCCGACACGCGGGCCCGCCCCCGAAGGTACGCGGGGAAGGCCCGCCCGTCACCCGACCGCCGCCCCTCACGGAGGCGCTTCGCGCCGCGGAATCCGTTCGGAGTGTCAGTGGCGAGGCATAGACTTCGACGCTGACCCCCGGACCGACCGCAGCCCGCCGCCGGCCCGTCATCCCCAGTTCTCCCAGGAGGCCGAACGTGTCCAAGCCGCCGTTCACGCACCTGCACGTCCACACCCAGTACTCGCTGCTGGACGGTGCCGCGCGGCTGAAGGACATGTTCGACGCCTGCAATGAGATGGGCATGACGCACATCGCCATGTCCGACCACGGCAACCTGCACGGGGCGTACGACTTCTTCCACTCCGCCAAGAAGGCCGGGGTCACCCCGATCATCGGCATCGAGGCGTACGTCGCCCCCGAGTCGCGCCGCAACAAGCGCAAGATCCAGTGGGGCCAGCCGCACCAGAAGCGGGACGACGTCTCGGGTTCGGGCGGTTACACCCACAAGACGATGTGGGCGACCGACAAGACCGGCCTGCACAACCTCTTCCGCCTCTCCTCCGACGCGTACGCCGAGGGCTGGCTGCAGAAGTGGCCCCGGATGGACAAGGAGACCATCTCCCAGTGGTCCGAGGGGATCGTCGCCTCCACCGGCTGCCCCTCCGGCGAGGTGCAGACCCGCCTGCGCCTCGGCCACTTCGACGAGGCACTGAAGGCGGCCGCCGACTACCAGGACATCTTCGGCAAGGACCGGTACTTCCTGGAGCTGATGGACCACGGCATCGAGATCGAGCACCGGGTCCGCGACGGCCTGCTGGAGATCGGCAGGAAGCTCGGCATCCCGCCCCTGGTCACCAACGACTCGCACTACACCTACGCGCACGAGGCGACCGCCCACGACGCCCTGCTGTGCATCCAGACCGGCAAGAACCTCTCCGACCCGGACCGCTTCCGGTTCGACGGCACCGGTTACTACCTGAAGTCGACGGACGAGATGTACGCCATCGACTCCTCCGACGCCTGGCAGGAGGGCTGCGCCAACACGCGCCTGATCGCCGAGATGATCGACGTCGACGGCATGTTCGAGAAGCGCGACCTCATGCCGAAGTTCGACATCCCGGAGGGCTTCACCGAGGTCACCTGGTTCCAGGAGGAGGTCCGCCGCGGCATGGCGCGCCGCTTCCCCGGCGGTGTCCCCGAGGACCGCCAGAAGCAGGCCGAGTACGAGATGGACGTCATCATCCAGATGGGGTTCCCGGGCTACTTCCTCGTGGTGGCCGACTTCATCATGTGGGCGAAGAACCAGGGCATCGCGGTCGGCCCCGGCCGAGGCTCCGCGGCCGGTTCGATCGTGGCGTACGCCATGGGCATCACCGACCTCGACCCGATCCCGCACGGCCTGATCTTCGAGCGGTTCCTCAACCCCGAGCGCGTCTCCATGCCCGACGTCGACATCGACTTCGACGAGCGCAGGCGCGTCGAGGTGATCAGGTACGTGACGGAGAAGTACGGCGCCGACAAGGTCGCCATGATCGGCACGTACGGCAAGATCAAGGCGAAGAACGCGATCAAGGACTCCGCGCGCGTGCTGGGCTACCCGTACGCGATGGGCGACCGGCTCACCAAGGCCATGCCCGCCGACGTCCTCGGCAAGGGCATCGACCTCAACGGCATCACGGACCCGACGCACCCCCGCTACAGCGAGGCCGGCGAGATCCGCGCGATGTACGAGAACGAGCCGGACGTGAAGAAGGTCATCGACACCGCCAAGGGCGTCGAGGGTCTGGTCCGGCAGATGGGCGTGCACGCCGCCGGCGTGATCATGTCCAGCGAGCCCATCGTCGACCACGCCCCGATCTGGGTGCGGCACACCGACGGCGTGACCATCACGCAGTGGGACTACCCGCAGTGCGAGTCGCTCGGCCTGCTGAAGATGGACTTCCTCGGCCTGCGCAACCTCACGATCATGGACGACGCCGTCAAGATGGTGAAGTCCAACAAGGGCATCGACCTCGACCTGCTGTCGCTGCCGCTGGACGACCCCACGACCTTCGAGCTGCTCCAGCGCGGCGACACGCTCGGCGTCTTCCAGTTCGACGGCGGACCGATGCGCTCGCTGCTGCGGCTGATGAAGCCCGACAACTTCGAAGACATCTCCGCCGTCTCCGCGCTCTACCGTCCCGGCCCCATGGGCATGGACTCGCACACCAACTACGCGCTGCGCAAGAACGGCCTCCAGGAGATCACGCCGATCCACAAGGAGCTGGAGGAGCCCCTCCAGGAGGTCCTCGCGGTCACCCACGGCCTGATCGTCTACCAGGAGCAGGTGCAGAAGGCCGCCCAGATCATCGCGGGCTACTCGCTCGGCGAGGCCGACATCCTGCGCCGCGTGATGGGCAAGAAGAAGCCCGACGAACTGGCCAAGAACTTCGTCCTCTTCCAGGAGGGCGCCCGCAAGAAGGGCTACAGCGACGAGGCCATCCAGGCCCTGTGGGACGTGCTGGTCCCCTTCGCCGGCTACGCGTTCAACAAGGCGCACTCGGCCGCGTACGGACTGGTCTCGTACTGGACGGCGTACCTCAAGGCGAACCACCCCGCCGAGTACATGGCCGCCCTGCTCACCTCGGTCAAGGACGACAAGGACAAGTCGGCCGTCTACCTGAACGAGTGCCGGCGCATGGGCATCAAGGTCCTCCCGCCCAACGTCAACGAGTCCATGTCGAACTTCGCCGCGCAGGGCGACGACGTGATCCTCTTCGGCCTCTCCGCCGTCCGCAACGTCGGCACCAACGTCGTCGAGTCGATCATCAGGTGCCGCAAGGCCAAGGGAAAGTACGCCTCCTTCCCCGACTACCTGGACAAGGTGGAGGCGGTCGTCTGCAACAAGCGGACCACGGAGTCGCTGATCAAGGCCGGCGCCTTCGACGAGATGGGGCACACCCGCAAGGGCCTCACCGCGCAGTACGAGCCGATGATCGACAACGTGGTCGCGGTCAAGCGCAAGGAGGCCGAGGGCCAGTTCGACCTCTTCGGCGGCATGGGCGAGGAGGCGACCGACGAGCCCGGCTTCGGACTGGACGTCGTCTTCGGTGAGGACGAGTGGGACAAGACCTATCTGCTCGCCCAGGAGCGGGAGATGCTCGGTCTCTACGTCTCCGACCACCCGCTCTTCGGGCTGGAGCACGTGCTGTCCGACAAGGCCGACGCGGGCATCTCCCAGCTCACCGGCGGTGACTTCGGCGACGGCGCGGTCGTCACCATCGGCGGCATCATCTCGGGCCTCCAGCGCAAGATGACCAAGCAGGGCAACGCCTGGGCCATCGCCACCGTGGAGGACCTCGCGGGCTCCATCGAGTGCATGTTCTTCCCGGCGACCTACCAGTTGGTGTCCACCCAACTCGTCGAGGACGCCGTCGTGTTCGTCAAGGGACGGCTCGACAAGCGGGAGGACGTGCCGCGGCTGGTCGCGATGGAGCTGATGGTCCCCGACCTGTCCAACGCGGGCACCAACGCGCCCGTGGTGCTCACCATCCCGGCGACCAGGGTCACTCCGCCGATGGTCAGCCGCCTCGGCGAGATCCTCACGCACCACCGCGGCGACAGCGAGGTGCGGATCAAGCTCCAGGGGCCGACCAAGACGACGGTGCTGCGCCTGGACCGGCACCGGGTGAAGCCCGACCCGGCCCTGTTCGGCGACCTGAAGGTGCTCCTCGGCCCGTCCTGTCTGGCGGGCTGAGCGGACGGAACGAGAAGCGGGCGGATCTCACGAGCGGAACGCGAGCGGAGCGAGACGGGGGCGCACCCGGTGCCGGGTGCGCCCCTCGTGTCCGCGGGGCCGTAACGACCCGGTTCGCGGATGTCAGTTGTGGCCGAAGCGCTTCTGCCGCTTGCGGGAGGTGACGTCGCCGGGCGTCAGCTGCGGGGCGTGCTGCTCCTCGCGGTCCATCACGGCCGCCTCGGCCGTCTGCTGGGCGCGCTCGGCCTGGGGCTGCTTACGATCACGGTTGTTCTTGTTCTTGGCCATGGTGATCTACCTCCTGAGGGGGATCTAGGGGCCAGGGCCGGAACCAGATTCACATAGGCCAACAAAGAACGCATATCGGGCAATTACCGTCCGTGACGCGGCTCGTCGGGGTGCGGTGGCGGACGGCTTGTGCCGAAACGCCACGCCGAAGATCGAGTTCCGGCCGTTAACCTCCGCGTGGTCGGGCAGACTCGAAGGAAGCCCGAAGCAAACCTCCCGGAAAGAGGGTGGATCGCGTGGACCGCTGCATCGTCCTGGTGGACGCCGGGTATCTGCTGGGGGCCGCCGCCAGTCTCCTCGCCGGAGAGCCCTCGCGCTCGCGTATCACCGTCGATCACGCCGCCCTCATCCAGGGGCTTCGCGATCGCGCCGAGTCCGACACGCAGCAGCCCCTGCTGCGCATCTACTGGTTCGACGGCGCCCCCGACCGCGTCCCGCAGCCCGAGCACCGCCGCCTGCGCGTCATGCCCCGGGTCACCGTCCGGCTCGGCGCCCTCACGCGCAGTGACGGCCGCTGGGCGCAGAAGGGCGTGGACGCCGCCATGCACGCCGAGCTGACCGAGCTGGCCCGCAACCGCGCCTGCTCCGACGTCGTCCTGGTGACCGGCGACGGCGACCTGCTGCCGGGCATGATGGCCGCCAAGGAACACGGCGTCGCCGTCCACCTGTGGGCCGTGCAGGCCGCCGACGGCGACTACAACCAGTCCGAGGACCTGGTCGCGGAGGCCGACGAGCGCCGCGTGCTGGACCGTGTGTGGATCATCAAGGCCGTACGCGCCAAGGAACTCGGCGGGATCTGCGCGCCGCCGCCCGTGCCCCGCCCCGAGATCGCCGCGATCCTCTCCGCGCCGCTGCCCGAGTCCGCCCTCTCCGCGGCCACCGAACGGCCCGCCCAGGAGCCCGAGCACCCCACCGCGGCCGGCGCCGCCGCCCGTAACGGCACCGAGGAGCGCGTACCGCCCGCCAAGGGCGTCCCCACCCCCAAGGACCTCGCCGCCCTGCGCGCTCCCGGAGCCGCCCACCCCGCCCCGCAGCCCTCGACCGCGACCCTGCGCTGGTCCTCCGACAAGGGCTGGGTCGACCGGTCCGGCGCCGAGCCGCCCGAGGCCGTCTCGCTGCCGACGCTGGCCCAGCTCACCACGGCCGAGCAGCGCTGGGCCGACCGCGAGGAGGACATCACCACGGTCGGCGGCGACCCCTACGAGGTCGGGCAGGTCTTCGCCCGCCGCTGGCTGGAGCGCCTCGGCGACCACGGCCACCTGCAGAAGCTCTCCGGGATGTACCCGCGCATCCCGCACCGCGTCGACGGTGAGCTGCTGCGCTACGCGGCCCGCTTCGGGTTGCTGGCGCACAAGGACGACCAGATCGACGAGCACGACCGGTACGCCATCCGGGCCGGGTTCTGGCGGGAGATCGATGTGCGGACGGCGACCGAGCGCACCCCGGCGGCGGAGTGAGACCCTCCGGCCGCCCCCTGGCTTTCCCGGCTGAATCGACACTTATGGGCGGACCCGAGGGCGGGGCGCGGGGGCGGACCCCGTAGTCTCGTCCCTTGTGAGTACGCGCGCGGCACAGGCACTTCGACCCGGTGGCGATGCCGTGTGCGTGATGAGCGGACTGACCAAGACCTATCCGGCGGCACGCGGCAGGCGCGGCGTTCCCGCCACTCCCGAGGTGCGGGCCACCGACGACGTGACCCTGGAGATCCGCCGCGGTGAGATCTTCGGACTGCTCGGGCCGAACGGCGCCGGCAAGTCCACCCTCGTACGCCAGCTCACCGGGCTGATGCGGCCCGACCGCGGTGGCGTGGAGATCCTCGGCCACGACATCGTGCGCCACCCGGAGCGGGCCGCGCGGATCCTCGCCTACCTCGGCCAGGAGTCCAGCGCCCTGGACGAGCTGACCGTGTCCCTCGCCGCCGAGACCACCGGACGGCTGCGCGGCCTGGAGGTGCGGCAGGCGCGCGCCGAGCGGGACGCCGTCCTCGACGAGCTGGGCCTGACCCCGCTCGCCGCGCGCCCGATCAAGAAGCTCTCCGGCGGGCAGCGCCGTCTCGCCTGCTTCGCCGCCGCGCTGGTGGGGGAGCGCCCGCTGCTCGTCCTGGACGAGCCGACCACCGGCATGGACCCGGTGGCCCGGCGTGCGGTGTGGGCGGCCGTCGACCGGCGGCGCGCCGAGCACGGCACGACCGTGCTGCTGGTCACCCACAACGTCATCGAGGCGGAGACCGTGATGGACCGGGTCGCCGTCCTCGACCGGGGACGGGTGATCGCCTGTGACACGCCCTCCGGACTCAAGGAGAAGGTCGCCGGAGAGGTCCGGGTCGACCTGGTGTGGCGCGAGACGGCACCGCTGCACGTGCCGGAGGTCGCCGCCCTGCGCGACCGGGCCACCGAGTCGGGGCGCCGCTGGACGCTGCGGCTCGCCCCCGAGGAGGCCCGTGCGGTCGTCGCCACCGTCACCGGCGGCGCCGCCTTCGCGGCCCTGGACGACTTCACCCTCGCCACACCCAGCCTGGAGGACGTCTACCTGGCGCTGGGCGGCGCCGCGCGACAGGGGCTGGTGAGGGCTTGAGCACCCGAACGGTGAGCACACCGGCCGCCGCATCCGTACCCGTACCCGATCCGTACCCATCAGGGCGACCACTTCGAACGACCCTGACCTATTCGAACGACCCGGACGAAGGGGAGTAGCGCGACGTGAGTGTCGTACCCGCCGATGTCCTGCCGGGCGGTGCCCTGGCCGTCGAGGAGCAGGGCGCCGTCGGCGCGGCCGAGCTCGGCCCCAAGGCCCGGCTGTGGCCCTCCCTGGTGGCCGTGTACCGGGCGCAGCTGTCACGGGCGCGGGTCGCGCGTATCCCGCTGCTGTTCGTGGCCACCTTCCAGTCGGTCGGCATCATGATCCTGATGCGCGGAGTGGTGGACGGCGGCGGTGAGGCGCAGGCCGTGGTCGCGGGGTCGGCGGTGCTCGTCGTGGCCTTCGTCGCGCTGAACCTCCTCGCCCAGTACTTCGGCCAGCTGCGCGCGAGCGGCGGCCTCGACCACTACGCGACGCTGCCGGTGCCGCCGGCCGCGGTGGTGCTGGGCGCGGCGGGCGCGTACGCGTCCTTCACCGTGCCGGGGACCGTGGTGACCGCGGTGTTCGGGTGCCTGCTGTTCGGGCTGCCGATGACACATCTGTGGGTGCTGGTCGCCGTGATCCCGCTGGCCGGTGCCGCGCTCGCCGGACTGGGCGCGGCGCTGGGTCTGCTCGCGCCGCGGCCCGAGTTCGCCACCCTGCTCGGCCAGCTGGGCATGTCGGCGGCGCTGCTGCTGGGCGTGCTGCCCGCCGAGCGGATGCCGGAGGCGGTGCGCCTGGCGCGGGACCTGCTGCCCTCCACGTACGGAGTAGAGGCCCTCGCGCGCACCTTCGGAGACCGTCCCGACTGGGCCTTCGTCCTCGGCGACCTAGCGGTGTGCGCCCTGGTCGGCGTGATCTCGCTGGCCGTCGCCACCTGGGCGTACCGCCGGGCCGCCGTCCGGTGACGCGCCGCACAGGCGGGTTTGGCACGATGGCGGGGTGACCGCACCTCTGACTCCGCCACCGCCCCCGAACGAACGCTCGTCGTACCAGGGTGGGCCGGTGCCTCCGCCCGTCGGCGCGCACGCGGTGGGCGCCGCGTCCGGCGCCACGTACGACCACCACGGCGAACAGGACGGTCCCGGGATGTTGACCGAAGTGCGTCAGGCCGCCGTGGCCGTGGTGGCGATGGCGGTCTCCGGGGTGCTGCTGGGCGTGCTGTGGTGGAAGCTGGCGCCGACCGTGCCGCTGGTCGGGGATCTGGTCGGCGACGAGTGGGTCGTCTACCTCAAGGAGTCCGAGAGCGAGCACGCGGTCGGCGTCGACGGCACGTTCACGCTGCTCGCGCTGGTGTTCGGGGCGCTCAGTGCGGTGGTCGTCTTCCTGCTGCGGCGGCGCGGGGGCGTGCCGCTGGTGGTGGCGCTCGGCGTCGGCGGGCTGCTCGGGTCGCTGCTGGCGTGGCGGGTCGGCGTGTGGCTGGGGCCCGCGCAGGACGTGATCGCCCACGCGAAGGACGTCGGCAAGGGAGTGACGTTCTCCGCGCCGCTGAAGCTGGGGGCCAAGGGGGCCCTGCTGGTGTGGTCGGTGGCGGCGCTGGTGGTTCACCTGGGACTGACGGGACTGTTCGGGCCCAGGGACCCGGAGCCGGATCCCTGGCCCGCGCCCCAGCGGTACCCGGCGGGGCCGTACGGGGACGAGAAGTCGGCGTAGCCCTACGCGGGGCGGCGGCCGTGGCTGGCTTCGCGCTTCTTGACGCGCCACCCGCGTTCGCGGGTTCTCTTCGACATGCCCCGTCTGATCAGCCGAGAACCGGGCGCCCGTCGCGGGGCTAGGCGCGGCCGATCGGGGCGAGGACCGCGTCCGTGAGCTTGGCCAGGTCCTCGGGGGCGAGTTCGACCTCCAGGCCGCGGCGGCCCGCCGAGACGCAGATCGTGGTGTGGCCCGAGGCGGACGCGTCCAGGACCGTCGGGAGCCTCTTGCGCTGGCCCAGGGGAGAGATCCCGCCCCGCACGTAGCCCGTGGTGCGCTCGGCCAGGGCCGGATCGGCCATCGCCGCGCGCTTGCCGCCGACCGCGGCCGCCAGCGCCTTCAGGTCCAGCTGGCCCGCCACCGGCACCACGGCGACCGTCAGCGCGCCGTCGACGTCCGCCACCAGTGTCTTGAAGACCCGCTCCGGCGGGACGCCCGTGGCCTCGGCCGCCTCCTCGCCGTAGGACGGGTGGGCGGGGTCGTGGTCGTACGCGTGGACCGCGTACGTCACCCCGGCCGCCGCGAGCGCCACCGTGGCGGGGGTGCCGCCGGACTGCTGCTTCTTCGACTTCTTCGCCATCCGGGTCAGTACCTCAGTTGAGACTCGTCGGACCGCGCGTCAGGTCCGACGCCGGCAACGACGGCAGCGTACGGATGATGGCCGTCTCGGAGCGAAGGAGTTTCAGCTCGTCCCGGAGGCGGGACGCCGTGTCCGGGGCCTGGAGCAGACGCTGCTTGGTCGGCGTGTCCAGCATCATCGCGGCGGCGACCAGGTAGGAGACCACGCCCGGCTCGTCCGGCAGCTCGGCGCCGGCCGCCAGCGACCGCTCGCGTGCCCCCGCCAGCCGCTTCTGGTACTGCCGGAAAGAGCGCAGCACCCCCTCGGCCAGCGCCCCCGCCTCGTCGCCGGGCTCCTCGGACAGCGGCTCCAGCTCGGCCGTCAGGAAGGGGCCCGAGGCATCCACCGACAGCAGCCGCACCCGGTTCGTGCCGGTCGCCAGCACCTCGAAGGTGCCGTCGGCGCGTTCGCGGATCGTCGCCGCGTCCGCGATGCAGCCCACCTTGTGGAACGCCTTGACCGGGTCGGTCCCGAACCCGGCCGTCGGCCCGCGCTCCAGCGTCGTCGTCGGGTCGGGCAGGCCGGGCTCGCTCTGGGCGACCTCGTATCCGTCGCGGATCGCCACGACGGCGAACCGGCGCGGTTCGTCCTCGGGGGTCTTCAGCAACTCGCGCATCATGGCGCGATAACGCTCCTCGAAGATGTTGAGCGGGAGCACCAGCCCCGGGAACAGAACCGAGTTCAGGGGGAAGAGGGGAAGCCGGACGGTGGTCACGACGCAGAAGCCTAATGGTCGCCGGGGCGGACGCGACCGCCGTGCCCACTTCGTGGATGACCTGAACCTGTCGTCCCGGACCCGGAGGCCACCGCCGCGCGGACGTCCGCGCGCACCTGGAGGAAGCGGCCGAGCGGGTCGTCCGCGTCCCTGGCCCAGGGGAAGGACGTGACGTACGGGCCGGTCAGACGCAGTTGCTCCGCCGCGTCCTGGTGGCGCTCCAGGCGTACCAGTACGTACGTCAGGAGGTTCCGCAGCTCCGCCGGCCACGGGTCGGCCGCCGGGTGGGCGGCCGAGAGGGCGATGGCGCGGTCGGCCGCCGCGTCCAGGCGGGCCCGGGGGACGCCGGCCGCGTCGTCGTTCGTGGTCAGACAGGTGAAGGCCGCTCGTACCGGCAGCGACCGTACGAGCGCGTCCTCGGGCGCGTCCTGCGCCGCCGTCTCGGCGAAGTCCAGGCACTCGCGGTGGGCGGCGGGCGAGGCGGCGGCCAGGTACTCCAGGGCGGCGACGTGGCAGCCGTAGTGGTGCGGGGAGCGGCGGACCGCCTGCGCCCACAACCGCTCGAACTCGGCGTGTCCGGCGTGTGCGCCCCGGGCGGCGTCCAGTGCGGTCCGCCACGGCACCGGGTCGCGTCCGGCGGCCTCGGCGGCGGCGGTGACCGCGGGGGCGATCTGGCGCAGCAGTTCGGCGCGGGCCGGTGAGTCCCAGTGCCGGTCCACCGCCAGGCGGGCCGCGACCAGCAGGGCGTCGGGGTCGTCCGGGGCGGTGGCGCGCCAGTTCTCGAGCCATTCGGTGCGTGAGCGGGCGAAGGCGGCCAGCCGGGTCGCGTAGCGGTCGCGGTGCTCCCAGTCGGCGCCCTCCCGGGTGCCGGCGAGGAGCCCGGCCGCGGGCGCGTACTCGCCCTGGGCCGCCGCGACCAGGGCGGGGGCGAGGCGGTCGTCGGGCGCGTCGAGGAGCACGTCGTCGTCTTGGGCGGGCCGTGACGCCCGGGAGCGGGCCCGGGCCGCCGTCCGGAGGAACGCGCGCAGCATGGCCAGTACGACGACCGACGGTTCGCGATGGTTGTGCGCCTCGGCTTGGCCTTCGGCCGTTCGTGTGCCCACCCGCGCCGCCCGTGCCGGGTTCGCTGGGTGCGGGTGCGGGTGCGGGTGCGGGTGCGGGTGCGGGGGGATGCCGGGTGCCGGTGGGCGTTCGCACCGTTGAGGGCTCTGCTGTTGCGGGCGGGGCCCTCTTCTCCACGGCGGGGAGCCCTGCCGTCCCGGGTGGGCTGCTCCCGGGCGGTCAGTTCCGGCGGAGCAGTCGGGTGGCTCCCGCGGCGACCGTGGTCGCCAGGATCCAGCCCAGCAGGATCAGGGCCGTCGCCAGCCACTGCCAGGCGTCGTGGAGCTGCCAGGAGCCGGCCTGGCCGAGGTCGATGACCGGCAGGAGCAGGTCCAGGGCGAAGAGGGCGGGGTTCCAGTCCGGATGCTCGCCGCTCTTCAGGGGTGGCGGGTCGGCGCGGGCGAAGGCGAACGAACCGGCCGCCCACAGCACCGCCATCCACACCGCCGCACGGCCCGGCCGGTAGCCGTAGGCGACCGTCCAGTCCTGGGCGTATCCCACCAGCTTCGCGGCGATCGGCAGGCTCTCGCGGCGACGGCGGTGCTTGGCGAGCAGCACCTCGCGGGCGTCCTCGTCCTCACCGCCGGCCCGCAGCACGGCGGCGAGGCGCTCGTACGGCTCCGGGTTGTACTCGGCGGTCGCGGCGCCCACCCACCGCAGCCGCTTCGCCAGCGGGAACGGGCCCCGCGGCACCAGGTTCTCGTAGGCGAAGCCGCCCATGTGCAGTCGGCCCGGCCCCGGCCAGCTGTCCGCCCGGTCCATCAGGTTGACCACCCGCGCCCCCGACAGCACGACCCGGCCGCGTGCCGGTCGCTCGCCCAGGAACCGCAGCTCGGGCGTCTGCACGCGACGCAGCGACAGCTCCTGGTCGTCGGTGAACGTGAACCGGGCGTGCTCCAGGTCGACGGCGTCGCCGAACCGCCCGTCGTCCAGCCGCACCCCGCCCTCGCACTCGAACCGCTGGATCCGCGTCCCCTGCGCCGGGGTGGTGCCCCGCAGCAGCGGGCTGCCCAGGCCCGCCGGGGTCATGTAGAGGGTGCGCTCCACGGTCAGCTGGGGGGCGTTCAGCGCGTGCCGCGTGTACGGGTTGAGGAGCCGGGCGCCGCGCAGGCTCAGCGAGACGCCGACCTGGGCGCTGCGCAGACTCACCTCGCCGTACGACTCCAGCATCTCGGCCTGGAGGTCCTGCCCGACGGTCAGGCCGTCCGCGGCGATGGAACGCCCGCTGCGGTCCCGGTGCACGATCGCCTGGTTGAGCAGCAGGTCGGTGCCTATCTGCGCGTCCGTGAGGCGGATCCCGCCCGGGAAGCGGGAACGCGGCAGATGCAGGTCGCCCTCGGTCTGCAGCCGGGCCGCCTCCAGCCGGGGCACATAGCAGTCCACCAGCCGTACGGTCGTGAAGCGGGTCTCCGGCAGCAGAACCTCCCGCTCGAAGCGGCAGCCCCGCAACTCGACGTAGGGCACCACCGTGCCGCCCGCGAGATCCATCGTGTCGCTGATCCGCACGCTCACGAGCTGCAGCGAGGACACCCGGCCGGCGAGCGCGGGCGGGCCGTCGAGAAGCAGCCAGCACACGATGCGGGCCCGCACCGTCCGCTCCGGTCCCCACGGCTGCGCGCCGTGCGGGTCGTCGACGCGTGCGTCCCCGCTGCTCAGGTCGTACACGCTGCCGTTGCGGAAGGCCTGCCACATGCCGGCTTCGGTGGCGGTCAGGTCGTCCGGCAGCTCTCCGTCACGGTGGCCGGCCCCCTCGGTCACGGCGCTTCACTCCCTCCCCAACTACTCGCCGGTCGCTCACTCTTCGTACAACTGTTCATGCCCACTGGGTGACGCGCCGAACACTCAAAGTGAGCACGATCTGTCGGGGCCCCGCCTCCGCCCCGCCGTGGCCGCGACGGCCCGTCGCGTTCTGTATCAGCCATTGATACGCGCGGACGGTGTCCGACGCGGGTCTGAGAGAATTGGTTCCGTGATCTCCCGAATCGATCTGCGCGGCGACGACCTCCCCGAGGGACCCGCCCTGCGCGACCTGCTGCCCCGAGCCGACTTCGACGTCTCGGCCGCCCTGGAGAAGGTGCGTCCGATCTGCGAGGACGTGCATCATCGTGGCGACGCGGCGCTGATCGACTTCGCCGAGCGGTTCGACGGTGTCCGGCTCGACCGGGTCCGGGTGCCGGCCGCGGCGCTCACGCGCGCGCTGGAGGAGCTCGACCCGGCCGTGCGTGCGGCCCTGGAGGAGTCCATCCGCCGCGCCCGTCTCGTCCACCGCGAGCAGCGCCGTACGACCCACACCACCCAGGTGGTGCCCGGCGGCTCGGTCACCGAGAAGTGGGTGCCGGTCGAGCGGGTCGGCCTGTACGCGCCCGGCGGGCGCTCGGTCTACCCGTCGTCCGTGGTCATGAACGTGGTGCCGGCGCAGGAGGCCGGCGTCGAGTCGATCGCGCTCGCCTCCCCGGCGCAGGCGGAGTTCCACGGTCTGCCGCACCCGACGATCCTCGCCGCCTGCGCCCTGCTCGGCGTCGACGAGGTGTACGCGGCCGGCGGCGCCACCGCCGTCGCGATGTTCGCGTACGGGACCGAGTCCTGCCCGCCCGCCAACATGGTCACCGGCCCCGGCAACATCTGGGTCGCCGCCGCCAAGCGCTACTTCACCGGAAGGATCGGCATCGACGCCGAGGCCGGCCCGACCGAGATCGCGGTCCTCGCCGACGCCACGGCCGACCCGGTGCACGTCGCCTCCGACCTGATCAGCCAGGCCGAGCACGACCCGCTGGCGGCCGCCGTCCTGGTCACCGACTCCGCGGAGCTCGCGGACGCGGTGGAGAAGGAACTCCAGCCGCAGGTCGAGGCCACCAAGCACGTCGAGGACCGCATCCGCCCGGCCCTCGCCGGCCGCCAGTCCGCGATCGTCCTGGTCGACGGCCTGGACGAGGGCCTGCGCGTGGTCGACGCCTACGGCGCCGAGCACCTGGAGATCCAGACCGCCGACGCGGCGGCGCTGGCCGACCGGGTGAAGAACGCCGGCGCGATCTTCGTCGGCCCCTGGGCACCCGTCTCGCTCGGCGACTACGCGGCCGGGTCCAACCACGTCCTGCCCACCGGTGGCTGCGCCTGCCACTCCTCGGGCCTGTCGGTGCAGTCCTTCCTGCGCGGCATCCACATCGTCGACTACACGCGGGACGCGCTCGCGGAGGTCGCGCACCACGTGGTGACGCTGGCGGAGGCGGAGGACCTGCCCGCGCACGGCGCGGCGATCAAGGCGAGGTTCGAGTGGAAGGTCCCGGGAAGCAAGTGACGTTCGGAATCGACGACCTCCCCGTACGGGACGAGCTGCGCGGCAAGTCCCCCTACGGCGCGCCCCAGCTGGACGTGCCCGTACGGCTGAACACCAACGAGAACCCCTACCCGCTGCCCGAGGCGCTGGTCGAGCGGATCACCGAGCGGGTCCGCGAGGCCGCCCGCGACCTCAACCGCTACCCGGACCGGGACGCGGTCGAGCTGCGTACCAAGCTCGCCGAGTACCTGACGGAGACCTCCGGGTACGCCGTAGACGTGCGCAACGTCTGGGCGGCCAACGGCTCCAACGAGGTCATCCAGCAGCTGCTGCAGGCCTTCGGCGGACCGGGCCGTACCGCGATCGGCTTCGAGCCGTCGTACTCGATGCACGGCCTCATCGCGCGCGGCACCGGCACGGGCTGGATCTCCGGCCCGCGCCACGACGACTTCACCATCGACGTGCCCGCGGCCGAGCGGGCCGTGGCCGAGCACCGCCCGGACGTCGTCTTCATCACGACCCCCAACAACCCCACCGGCAACGCGGTCCCGGCCGAGACCGTCCTCGCGCTCTACGAGGCGGCGCAACGCGCGCGTGCCGATCAGGGGCTGGCCTCGATGGTCGTCGTGGACGAGGCCTACATCGAGTTCAGCCACGGCGCCTCCCTGCTGTCGCTGCTGGAGGGGCGGCCGTACCTCGTCGTCTCCCGCACGATGTCGAAGGCGTTCGGCGCGGCGGGCCTGCGCCTCGGCTATCTCGCCGCGCACCCGGCCGTCGTCGACGCCGTGCAGCTCGTACGGCTGCCCTACCACCTGTCGGCCGTCACCCAGGCGACCGCGCTGGCCGCCCTGGAGCACACCGGCACGCTGCTCAAGTACGTGGAGCAGCTGAAGACCGAGCGGGACCGACTCGTCGCCGAACTGCGCGCCATCGGCTACGAGGTGACCGAGTCCGACGCGAACTTCGTCCAGTTCGGGCGGTTCGCGGACTCCCATGAGGTCTGGCGGAAGATCCTCGACCGGGGCGTCCTGGTCCGGGACAACGGCGTGCCGGGATGGCTGCGGGTGACCGCCGGCACTCCGGCGGAGAACGACGCGTTCCTCGATGCGGTACGCGAACTGAAGAAGGAACAGGAGCAGAGCGGATGAGCCGCGTCGGGCGCGTGGAGCGCACCACCAAGGAGACCTCGGTCCTCGTCGAGATCGACCTCGACGGCACCGGCAAGACCGACATCGCCACCGGCGTCGGCTTCTACGACCACATGCTCGACCAGCTCGGCCGGCACGGTCTGTTCGACCTGACCGTGAAGACCGACGGCGACCTGCACATCGACTCCCACCACACCATCGAGGACACCGCCCTCGCACTGGGCGCCGCCTTCAAGCAGGCCCTCGGCGACAAGGTGGGCATCTACCGCTTCGGCAACTGCACGGTCCCGCTGGACGAGTCCCTCGCCCAGGTCACCGTCGACCTGTCCGGCCGCCCCTACCTCGTGCACACCGAGCCCGAGAAGATGGCGCCGATGATCGGCGAGTACGACACGACGATGACCCGGCACATCCTGGAGTCCTTCGTCGCCCAGGCGCAGGTCGCGCTGCACGTGCACGTGCCCTACGGGCGCAACGCGCACCACATCGTGGAATGCCAGTTCAAGGCGCTGGCCCGGGCCCTGCGCTACGCCTCGGAACGCGACCCGCGCGCGGTCGGCATCCTGCCTTCCACGAAGGGTGCGCTGTAACCCATGAACGGTACGTCCACCGCACTGATCGTCGTCGGCCTCTTCTTCCTCGGCGGCATCTACTCCTTCGCGAAGCAGCAGATGCCCAAGGGGCTGATCGTGCTGCTCTCCATCGGCGCCGCGATGTGCCTCTTCGCGGGCGTCCTGAGGCTGGAGGTGTGGAGTTGACCTCAGTGAACTCCGCCGCCAAGCGGGTCGTCGTCTTCGACTACGGCTTCGGCAACGTCCGTTCCGCCGAGCGTGCCCTCGCGCGCGCGGGCGCCGACGTCGAGATCACCGGTGACTACGACAAGGCCATGAACGCCGACGGGCTGCTGGTGCCGGGTGTCGGCGCCTTCGCCGCCTGCATGGACGGCCTGAAGGCCGCGCGCGGCGACTGGGTCGTCGACCGCCGGCTGTCCGGCGGGCGCCCGGTGATGGGCATCTGCGTCGGCATGCAGATCCTGTTCGCGCGCGGCATCGAGCACGACGTGGAGGCCGAGGGCCTGGACGAGTGGCCCGGCACCGTCGGACCGCTCCAGGCCGACATCGTGCCGCACATGGGCTGGAACACGGTCGAGGCACCGGCCGACTCCCAGCTCTTCGCCGGCCTGGACGCGGACGCCCGGTTCTACTTCGTGCACTCCTACGCCGTCCACGACTGGACGCAGGAGTCGCACAACCCGCTGATCGCCGCGCCCAAGGTCACCTGGTCCACGCACGGCAAGCCCTTCGTGGCGGCCGTGGAGAACGGCGCCCTGTGGGCCACGCAGTTCCACCCCGAGAAGTCCGGCGACGCCGGAGCCCAGCTCCTCACCAACTGGATCGAGACCCTGTAGAGATGAGCAAGCTCGAACTCCTCCCCGCCGTCGACGTCCGCGACGGCCAGGCCGTCCGCCTCGTGCACGGCGAGTCCGGCACCGAGACCTCCTACGGCTCGCCGCTGGAGGCCGCCCTCGCCTGGCAGCGCTCCGGCGCCGAGTGGCTGCACCTCGTCGACCTGGACGCCGCGTTCGGCACCGGGGACAACCGCGAGCTGATCGCCGAGGTCGCCAAGGCGATGGACATCAAGGTGGAGCTCTCCGGCGGCATCCGCGACGACGACACCCTCGCCGCCGCGCTCGCCACCGGCTGCACGCGCGTGAACCTCGGCACGGCCGCCCTGGAGACCCCCGAGTGGGTCGCCAAGGTCATCGCCGAGCACGGCGACAAGATCGCGGTGGGCCTGGACGTGCGGGGCACCACGCTCCGGGGCCGCGGCTGGACCCGCGACGGCGGCGACCTCTACGAGACGCTGGACCGCCTGAACAAGGAGGGCTGCACCCGGTACGTCGTCACCGACATCGCCAAGGACGGCACCCTCCAGGGCCCCAACCTGGAGCTCCTGAAGAACGTCTGCGCGGCGACCGACCGCCCGGTGGTGGCATCGGGCGGCGTGTCCTCCCTGGACGACCTCCGCGCGATCGCCGGTCTCGTCCCGGCCGGTGTCGAGGGGGCCATCGTCGGGAAGGCCCTGTACGCGAAGGCGTTCACCCTGGAAGAAGCCTTGGAGGCTGTGTCGCCATGACATCCGAAGCCGTACGGCGCGTGCAGAGCGGAAGTCCCTGGGAAGAGTCCTTCGGTTTCGCACGGGCCGTGGCGGCGGGTGACCGTGTCATCGTGGCGGGCACCACCGCCTTCAAGGGCGACATGCTCTACGGCGAGGGCGACCCGTACGAACAGACGAAGGTGGCCTTCGGCACCGCCGTCGAGGCCATCGCGGAGTTCGGGCTCGGTATCGAGTCCGTGATCCGGACCCGTGTGTGCCTGGCACATTCCCGCGACGTCGATGCGGTGGGCCGCGCCCACAAGGAGCTGTTCGACTCCGTACGCCCGGTCACGACCCTGCTGGTCGTGCAGGGCTTCATCGACTCGCGGGTGCTGGTGTCAGTCGAAGTGGAAGCGTATAGAGGAGCCGTGGATTCATGACCCTGGCGGTCCGAGTCATCCCCTGCCTGGACGTGGACAACGGCCGGGTCGTCAAGGGCGTCAACTTCCAGAACCTGCGCGACGCCGGCGACCCCGTCGAGATGGCCAAGGTGTACGACGCCGAGGGCGCCGACGAGCTGACGTTCCTGGACATCACCGCCTCGTCGGGCAACCGCGAGACGACGTACGACGTGGTGCGCCGCACCGCCGAGCAGGTGTTCATCCCGCTGACCGTCGGCGGCGGCGTGCGCACCGCGGACGACGTCGACAAGCTGCTGCGGGCCGGCGCGGACAAGGTGGGCGTGAACACGGCCGCCATCGCCCGCCCCGACCTGATCCGCGAGATCGCCGAGCGCTTCGGCCGCCAGGTCCTGGTCCTGTCGGTCGACGCCCGTCGCACCGAGGCGGGCACCTTCGAGGTGACCACCCACGGCGGCCGGCGCGGCACCGGCATCGACGCGGTGGAGTGGGCGCACCGCGCGGCCGAGCTGGGCGCGGGGGAGATCCTGCTGAACTCGATGGACGCGGACGGCACGAAGGACGGCTACGACCTGGAGATGATCGCGGCGGTCCGGGGGCACGTGACCGTCCCGGTCATCGCCTCCGGCGGCGCGGGCCGCCTCACCGACTTCCCCCCGGCCGTCGAGGCGGGCGCGGACGCGGTGCTGGCGGCGTCCGTCTTCCACTTCGGCGACCTGCGGATCGGCGAGGTGAAGGAGACGCTGCGGGGGGCGGGGCATCCCGTTCGCTAGTTCGGGGTGTCGCACTCGGTAGTGAACGCGGTAGTGGTTGAGGTATCCGTCCCGCTAGGGTGCTCATATGCCTGGAATCACGATCGAGTTCACTGAGGAAGAGCTGGCCGAGCTGCGCGCCGAGGCCAAGGAGCAGGGCGTCGCGATCAAGCGGCTGGCACACGACATCCTGACCGAGGACGTGGTGCGGAGGCGGCAGAAGCAGCGGTTCGTCGAGGGGGCTTCCAAGAAGGCCCGCGAGATCATGGCCGACTTCGAGGAGCGCTTTCCGAAGGGGCTTCGATGACGCTCTACGTGGACACGGGCTGGGTTCTCAACATCCAGGTCAACGTGTCTCCGCAGAACACGCCGATCCGGGACTGGGGCGCGCTGCACTGCATGGTCGACCGGCACAGGTACGAGCGCGTCGCCGGTGAGGCCTACTACGAGGAGGTGCCCTCGCGGGCTGCCACCTTCCTCCATACCGCGCTTCGGCTCAGGCCCTTCACCGACTACAACGCCTCCATCGGTGTGGCCTGCGCCTGGGAGTACATGGAACAGTCCGGAATGCCGTTCGAGCTGCCGTACGGAGAGGTGGCCACACTCGTGTCCGACATCCGAAGCGACGAGGCCGACCTCCCTGCGACCGCCCGCCTGCTCCGCGACTGGGCTGCTTGACCCGGTGTCCGACCTCACCGACATAGCCGACCACCAGACCGGCATCGCCCCCGGCCGCCCCGCCCACCGCGACCCCAACGTCCTGCGCTGGGTCGCCGCCTACACCGCCTCCATGGTCGGGGACACCGTCTTCTTCCTCGCGCTGTCCTGGGCCGCCGTGCGGAACGGCAGCCCCGCCGAGGCCGGCCTCGTCACCGCCGTCAGCGCGGTGCCGCGCGCGCTGCTGATGCTGGGTGGCGGGGTGGTCGCCGACCGGTTCGGGCCGCGCAAGGTCGTCATCGGCAGTGACGCCGTACGGTGCGCCACGGTCCTGGCGGTCGCCGCGGTGCTCTTCGCGGCCGACCCCGGGCTGTGGCTGCTGGCCCTGCTCGCGGTCGTCTTCGGCATCGTCGACGCCGTGTTCATGCCCGCCGTGGGGGCGCTCCCCGCCCGTATCACCGCCAAGGACCAGCTCGCCCGCGTCCAGGGCATGCGCGGCCTCGCCGTCCGGTTCGCCGCCGTCGTGGGCGCGCCGCTCGGCGGGCTCGGTGTGGCGGTCGGCGGTTCGGCCGCCGCCTTCACCCTGTCCGGGCTGCTGATCGCCGTGTCGCTGCCGCTGCTGATCTCCGTACGGACGCGCGAGCTGCCGGCCGACGACGCCACGGCCCCCGCGCCGGACGCCACCGCCTGGCGGGACCTGGTGGCCGGGCTCCGCTACATCCGCCGGCACCGCGTCCTCGGCCCGCTGATGGTGGCCATCGCCCTCGGCGACCTCGGCTTCGTCGGCCCCCTCAACGTCGGCCTGGCCCTGCTCGCGGACGAACGCGGCTGGGGCGCGTCCGGGATGGGCTGGGTGCTCGCGGGCTTCGGCACGGGGGCCGGAGTCGCCGCCCTGCTGCTGACCGTGCGGGGGCGCCTGCCGCGGGCCGGGTGTGTCGCCGCCGGCGCGATCATCCCCGGCGCGGCCGCGATCGGCGCCCTGGCGCAGGCCCCGGGACTCCCCGTGGCCGTCGGCACCGCCGTGGTCGTCGGGCTGCTCACGGGGCTCAGCGGCGCCATGTGCGGGGCCCTGCTGCAGACCCAGTCCGAACCCGCCTACCTGGGGCGCGTCACCGCGGTCGGCGGGATCGTCAGCCTCGGCGTCGCGCCGCTGAGCATGCCGCTGTCCGCCGCCGCCATCGGCGTCTGGGGCACCGGCCCGGTCTTCGCCGTCAGCGGTGCGGTCTGCGCACTCGGCGGGGTCGTCGCCCTGTGCGCGCCGGGCGTACGGCGGGCCGAACTGCCGGGGTAGCCGCCCCGGCGCTCGGCTCAGATGCCCAGCTGCTTGGTCTCGTGCAGCCTCGCGATCGCGTCCTTCTCGCCCTCCAGCTCCACCTTCGCGGCGCTCTGCCGGCCGTAGGCGAACAGCAGCAGCTCGGACGGCTCGCCGGTCGCGGTCACCACCGGCGTACCCCGGTGGGCGACCGTCGTCTGGCCGTTCGGGCGGCGCAGCACCAGGCCCGTCGGGATGCCGCGGCCCATCAGGCGGGCGGCGCGCTCCAGGCGGGACCACAGGGCGTCCTGGAAGACCGGGTCCAGCTCGCGCGGCGACCAGTCCGGCTGGGCACGGCGCACGTCCTCGGTGTGGACGTAGAACTCCACCGTGTTCGCCGCCTCGTCGACCTGCTTGAGCTGGAACGGCGAGAACCGCGGCGGGCCGGTGCGGATCAGCTGGAGCAGTTCCTCGTACGGCTTCGCGCCGTACTCCTCCATCACCCGGTCGAGCCGGGACGACAGCTGCTTGATCAGGGTGCCCCCGGCGGCGTCCGGCCGGCGCTCGCGCACCACCACGTGCGCGGCGAGATCACGGGTCCGCCAGCCGTCGCACAGGGTCGGGGCGTCCGGGCCCGCCGTCTCCAACAGGTCCGCGAGCAGAAGTCGTTCACGCTTGGCGAAAGTCGACATGAAGTCAGCCTACGGCGGCCGGCCGGGTCCGCCCAATGGACAGGGCCGGGGCGTGTCCGTCCCGCGCGGCACAATGGGCGCATGACCAGCAGCTCCCCCCGGCGTCCCAGCCCGCTCGCCCCGGAGATCGCCGCGCGTCTCAAGCGCGGCGCCGACGGCCTCCTGCCCGCCATCGCCCAGCAGTACGACACCGGTGAGGTGCTGATGCTCGGCTGGATGGACGACGAGGCACTGCACCGCACCCTGACGACGGGACGCTGCACCTACTGGTCGCGCAGCCGTCAGGAGTACTGGGTCAAGGGCGACACCTCCGGGCACTTCCAGTGGGTGAAGTCCGTCGCCCTGGACTGCGACGCCGACACCGTCCTGGTCAAGGTCGACCAGGTCGGCGCCGCCTGCCACACCGGCGACCGCACCTGCTTCGACGCCGACGTGCTCCTCGCCGACGGCGTGGACGGCGCGGAAGGCGCGGACACCGCAGGCGGCACGGGTTCCGGCGCGCCCGGCGCGGATCAGTAGGGTCTGCCGACATGGACGACACGGACGACATGGACCTCGAGACCTTCCGGAAGCTGGCCGCCGACCGCCGCGTGATCCCGGTCAGCCGCAAACTCCTCGCCGACGGCGACACCCCGGTCGCGCTGTACCGCAAGCTCGCCGCCGAACGCCCCGGCACCTTCCTGCTGGAGTCCGCCGAGAACGGCCGCACGGCGTATCAATGGTCTCGCTACTCCTTCGTCGGCGTCCGCAGCGCCGCCACCCTCACCGAGCGGGACGGCGAGGCCCACTGGCAGGGCACCCCGCCCGTCGGCGTCCCCACCGACGGCGACCCGCTCGCCGCCCTGCGCGCCACCGTCGAGGCCCTGCACACGCCGCGCGACCTCGCCCACGACCTGGGCCTGCCGCCCTTCACCGGCGGCATGGTCGGCTACCTCGGCTACGACATCGTGCGCCGCCTGGAGAAGGTCGGCCCGGGGGAGCGCGACGACCTGAAGCTCCCCGAGCTGACCATGCTGCTCACCAGCGACCTCGCCGTCATGGACCACTGGGAGGGCTCGGTCCTGCTGATCGCCAACGCGATCAACCACAACGACCTCGAAACGGGCGTCGACGAGGCCTACGCCGACGCGATCGCCCGCCTGGACGCCATGGAGGCCGACCTCACGCGCGCGGTGGCCCAGCCCCCGGCCGCGCTGCCGCCGTCCGAGCTGCCCGAGTACACCGCCCTGTGGGGCGGCCCCGACTTCCAGGAAGCCGTCGAGGACATCAAGGAGCGCATCCGCGCGGGCGAGGCCTTCCAGGTCGTCCCCTCCCAGCGCTTCGAGACGCCCTGCACGGCGAGCGCGCTGGACGTCTACCGGGTGCTGCGGGCCACCAACCCGTCCCCGTACATGTACCTGCTGCGGCTCGACGGCTTCGACGTCGTCGGATCGTCGCCGGAGGCCCTGGTCAAGGTCGAGGACGGGCGGGCCATGGTCCACCCCATCGCCGGCACCCGGCACCGCGGCGCCACCCCGCAGGAGGACCAGGCCCTCGCCGACGAACTGCTCGCCGACCCCAAGGAGCGCGCCGAGCACCTGATGCTCGTCGACCTCGGGCGCAACGACCTCGGGCGGGTCTGCGAGCCCGGCTCGGTCGAGGTCGTCGACTTCATGTCCGTCGAGCGGTACTCGCACGTCATGCACATCGTCTCGACGGTCACCGGACGGGTCGCCCCGGGCCGCACCGCCTTCGACGTCCTCACCGCCTGCTTCCCGGCCGGCACCCTCTCCGGCGCGCCCAAGCCGCGCGCCCTGCAGATCATCGACGAGCTCGAACCGTCCCGGCGCGGCCTGTACGGCGGCTGCGTCGGCTACCTCGACTTCGCGGGCGACTCCGACACCGCCATCGCCATCCGCACGGCACTGCTGCGCGACGGCACCGCCTACGTGCAGGCCGGCGCCGGCGTCGTCGCCGACTCCGACCCGGTCGCCGAGGACACCGAGTGCCGCAACAAGGCGGCGGCGGTGCTGCGCGCCGTGCACACGGCCAACCGGCTGGGGCAGTAGGACGATCCGGCTCCGCGGATGGGGCGGATCTCACGCCCGCCAATCCGAACCCCGGGTGACGGTTCGCCCGGGGTTCGGGTGATAGTGGAGTACGTGACAGCTGTTCCTGACCCCCGTACCCCAGCCGCAGGACCCGCCCGGGCCGGCCGCCGGAGCCTCGCCGCCGCCCTGCTGTGCGGCGCGCTCGGCGCGGCGATCGCCCTGCTCGCCACCCGGCAGCAGTGGGCGGAGGGCACCGCGACGGTGGCCGGCGGCGCGTTTCCCCTGACCGCCAAGGGCAGCGACGTCACGGGCGTACCCGCGGCGCTCGCCATAGTGGGCCTCGCCGCGCTCGTCGCCGTCTTCGCCGTCCGCCGCGCGGGCCGGTTCGCCGTCGCCGCCCTGCTCGCGCTGAGCGGCGCGGGCACCGTCGCCGCGGCCCTGGTCGGCGCCTCCGACAGCTCCGCCCTGGACGACCAGGCCGCGAAGGCCGCCGGCGACACCTCGGCCACCGTGGAGGCCCTCTCCCACACCGCCTGGCCGTATGCCGCGGCCGTGGGCGGCGCCCTGCTCCTGGTGGCCGGGCTGCTCGCCCTGCGCTACGGCCGCCTGTGGCCCGCGATGTCCGGCCGCTACGAGCGCGACGGCACCCCGCGCCCGCGCCGCAAGCCGCAGACCGTCGACCCGGACCGCCCCGAGGACCTCTGGAAGGCCCTCGACCGCGGCGAGGACCCGACCGGCGCCTGACCCGCGGTTCACCCGCGGGCACGCGGGCACCCGGCGGTTCACCCGCGGGCACGCGGGCACCCGTTGACGCGCCACGCGCGCTCCGGGGCCCGGCGGGCGTCACGCGCGCGTGGGGAGTACCCCCGCTCACACCGCGCGCGCCCGTGCGGGACAATGGGCACGAGCGTCCCGCTCAGACTTGGCACACAGCAACGAGGAGCAAGCAATGTCGGGCAGCAGCCACGGTCACACCCCGGCCGCCTGGACGGGTGTCATCATCACCTTCATAGGTTTCTGCATCGCGGGCGTGTTCATGGTGGCGGCCCAGCCGCTGGGCTTCTGGGCCGGCATGGTGGTCGTGCTTCTCGGCGGTGTCGTGGGCGGCATCATGCGCATGATGGGCCTCGGCCAGCCGAAGCAGAACCACCCCGTGCACCAGGTCGCCGGCGAGCGCGAGCCGGCCGGCGCCAAGGGCTGACCAGGCACGGCGGTCGCGGTACCTCCCGAGGGGCGGATCGGCACGAGGGTGCCGGGGCCGCCCCTCACGTGCGCGTACGGCCCGCCGGGGGCAGAATGCGGTGCGTGGACGCGGAGACCGGGAAGCCGACGCAGGACAGGACCGTGACGCGGGGCGTGCCCGCCCTCCTGGGCCTGGCCGTCCCGGCCGGCGTGCTCGCGGCCGTCGTCGGCGCCTTCGCGTACGTGGGGAGCGTCGACCCCAACGAACCCGGTCACTACCCCGTCTGCCCCCTGCTGCGCTTCACGGGCGTCTACTGCCCCGGCTGCGGCGGCCTGCGCAGCGCCCACGCGTTCGTCCACGGGGACGTGCTGACCGCGCTGCAGGCCAACGCGCCGGCCGTCCTCGGCTATCTGGGTTTCGCCGTGCTGTGGACCGTCTGGGTGATCCGCGTGGCGCGCGGCCGGCCCCTGCGGGTCGACCTCGGGCCGGTCCACCTGTGGACGCTGGGGGCGTTGCTGCTGGTCTTCACGGTTGTCCGGAACCTGCCCTTCGGTGGCTGGCTCCTCCCTTGATCACTTGGTGAATGTCCAGGTAGTGGGACCGGCGTCAACCGGATGCGGGCCCGTCGTCCTGCTCCGGATACCATCACAGTGACCACACATTTCGCCGTCTGGAAGGGGGCCGCTCGCGTGAGTGTGCTCGACGAGATCATCGACGGAGTCCGTGCCGACCTCGCGGAGCGGCAGGCGCGCGTCAGCCTCGACGAGCTCAAGGAGCGCGCGGCCAAGGCTCGCCCCGCCAAGGACGGCGTGTCCGCCCTGCGCGGTGACGGCGTCAAGGTCATCTGCGAGGTCAAGCGCTCCAGCCCGTCCAAGGGCGCGCTGGCCGCCATCGCCGACCCCGCCGGGCTCGCCGCGGACTACGAGGCGGGCGGCGCCGCCGTCATCTCCGTCCTCACCGAGGAGCGCCGCTTCGGTGGCTCGCTGGCCGACCTGGACTCCGTCCGCGCGCGCGTGGACATTCCGGTGCTGCGCAAGGACTTCATCGTCACCTCGTACCAGCTGTGGGAGGCCCGGGCGCACGGCGCCGACCTCGTGCTGCTGATCGTCGCGGCCCTCGAACAGCCGGCGCTGGAGTCGCTGATCGAGCGCGCCGAGTCCATCGGACTCACCCCGCTCGTCGAGGTGCACGACGAGGACGAGGTCGAGCGCGCGGTGGACGCCGGCGCCAAGATCATCGGCGTCAACGCCCGCAACCTGAAGACGCTGGAGGTCGACCGCGGCACGTTCGAGCGGGTCGCCCCGGAGATCCCGGCGCACATCGTCAAGGTCGCCGAGTCCGGCGTCCGCGGCCCGCACGACCTCATCGCCTACGCCAACGAGGGCGCCGACGCCGTCCTGGTCGGCGAGTCCCTGGTCACCGGCCGCGACCCGAAGACGGCGGTCTCCGACCTGGTGGCGGCGGGCGAACACCCGGCACTGCGGCACGGCCGGGGCTGACCCCCGGTAGGCTGACTCCCATGACGCTCCCGCTCGTCCCGGTACCCCGGGACCCTTACGCGCGCCTGGCGCGAGGCTGCCGCCCCCGCGGCTGCCGCGCCCCCGCGCGCCGGGTCCACGGCCGCCGGGTGCGGTACGTCATCGGCGACGAACCCGGGCAGGTCAACGGCATGCGATGGCACCAGCCGACCTAGCGGCGCGGGGAACTGCGCGACAGGCCACAGCTGGTCCGCAGCCGACGGACGATCCCCGCTCCCACGGCGATTAGTCACCACCAGACACCACCGTGAGGTACACGCATGCCCAGCAACTTCTTCATCCCCGACCCGGAGGGTCAAGTCCCCACCACCGATGGCTACTTCGGCGCGTTCGGCGGCAAGTTCATCCCCGAGGCCCTCGTCGCGGCAGTCGACGAGGTGGCCGTCGAGTACGACAAGGCCAAGTCGGACCCCGAGTTCGCCCGTGAGCTCGACGACCTGCTCGTCCACTACACGGGCCGCCCGTCCTCGCTCACCGAGGTCCCCCGTTTCGCCGCGGAAGCGCGAGGTGCCCGCGTCTTCCTCAAGCGCGAGGACCTGAACCACACCGGCTCCCACAAGATCAACAACGTGCTCGGCCAGGCCCTGCTGACCAAGCGCATGGGCAAGACCCGGGTCATCGCGGAGACCGGCGCCGGCCAGCACGGAGTGGCGACGGCGACGGCCTGTGCCCTCTTCGGTCTCGACTGCACCATCTACATGGGCGAGATCGACACCCGTCGCCAGGCCCTCAACGTGGCCCGCATGCGCATGCTCGGCGCCGAGGTCATCGCCGTGAAGTCCGGCAGCCGCACGCTGAAGGACGCGATCAACGAGGCCTTCCGCGACTGGGTCGCCAACGTCGACCGCACCCACTACCTGTTCGGCACCGTCGCCGGCCCGCACCCCTTCCCGGCGATGGTGCGGGACTTCCACCGCGTCATCGGCGTCGAGGCCCGCCGCCAGCTCCTGGAACAGGCCGGACGCCTCCCCGACGCGGCGATCGCCTGCGTCGGCGGCGGCTCCAACGCCATCGGCCTCTTCCACGCCTTCATCCCCGACGCGGACGTCCGCCTCATCGGCTGCGAGCCCGCCGGGCACGGCATCGAGAGCGGCGAGCACGCGGCGACCCTGACCGCGGGCGAGCCCGGCATCCTGCACGGTTCCCGGTCCTACGTCCTCCAGGACGACGAGGGCCAGATCACCGAGCCGTACTCGATCTCGGCGGGGCTCGACTACCCCGGCATCGGCCCCGAGCACAGCTACCTCAAGGACTCCGGCCGCGGTGAGTACCGCGCGGTCACCGACGACGCCGCCATGCGGGCGCTGCGTCTGCTGTCGCGCACCGAGGGCATCATCCCGGCCATCGAGAGCGCCCACGCGCTGGCCGGAGCCCTGGAGGTCGGCAGGGAGCTGGGCAAGGACGGGCTGATCGTCGTCAACCTGTCCGGCCGCGGTGACAAGGACATGGACACCGCCGCCCGCTACTTCGGGCTGTACGACACCGACGCCGAGGTCGCCGCCGACGAGGCCGGCACCGCCGAGATCGAGGGGGACGCCAAGTGAGCGGGAACGTACAGCTGCTGAACGACACCCTCGCCGCGGCGAAGGCCGAGGGCCGCTCCGCCCTCATCGCCTACCTCCCGGCCGGGTTCCCGACCGTGGACGGCGGCATCGAGGCGATCAAGGCCGCGCTCGACGGCGGCGCCGACGTCGTCGAGGTGGGCCTGCCGCACAGCGACCCGGTCCTGGACGGCCCGGTCATCCAGACCGCGGACGACATCGCCCTGCGCGGCGGCGTCCGTATCGCCGACGTCATGCGCACCGTCCGGGAGGCGCACGCGGCCACCGGCAAGCCGATCCTCGTCATGACCTACTGGAACCCCATCGACCGCTACGGCGTCGAGCGCTTCACCGCCGAGCTGGCCGAGGCGGGCGGCGCCGGGTGCATCCTGCCCGACCTGCCGGTCCAGGAGTCGGCGCTGTGGAGGGAGCACGCCGACAAGCACGGTCTCGCCACCGTCTTCGTGGTCGCGCCCAGCAGCAAGGACGCGCGGCTCGCCGAGATCACCGCGGCCGGCAGCGGCTTCGTCTACGCCGCCTCCCTCATGGGCGTCACCGGCACCCGCGAGTCGGTCGGCGCGCAGGCCGAGGACCTGGTGCGACGCACCCGCGCCACCACCGGCATCCCCGTCTGCGTCGGGCTCGGCGTCTCCAACGCCGCCCAGGCCGCCGAGGTGGCCGGCTTCGCCGACGGCGTGATCGTCGGCTCGGCGTTCGTCAAGCGCATGCTGGACGCCCCCGACGAAGCGGCCGGCCTGGAGGGCGTCCGCACGCTCGCCGCCGACCTGGCGAAGGGCGTGCGCGGACAGGCGTGACGACGAGCACGTGACAGAGGTCCCTCGTACGGGTGGACCTGGGACCGGGGAGGCGCGCTGCGCCTCCCCGGTTCGTTCTGCGGGGTGTGAGCGAGAAGAACCGAGAGGGAAAGCGCACCGCCCGTCAGAAGCTGGCGGCCGAGCGCGAGAAGCAGAAGTCCAAGGACAAGCGCCGGCGCGCGCTGATCGTCGGCGCGAGCGTGGTCTGCGTCCTGGGCCTCGCGGCGGTGATCGGCGTGGTCGCCGCCAACGCGGGCAAGGACGACGGCAGCGAGGCGGCGGGCCCGATCGTGGCGCCCTCGGGCGCGCAGGGCAAGGACAGCCTCGCGATCCCCGTCGGCGAGGAGAGCGCCAAGTCGACGCTCGTCATCTGGGAGGACTTCCGCTGCCCGGCCTGCAAGGCCTTCGAGCTGGCGTACCGCGACACGATCCACGAGCTCACCGAAGCCGGGCAGCTCAAGGTCGAGTACCACCTGGCGACGATCATCGACGGAAACATGGGCGGCACCGGCTCCCGCGAGTCGGCCAACGCCGCGGCCTGCGCCCAGGACGCCGGGAAGTTCCCCGCCTACCACGACGTGCTGTTCACCAACCAGCCCGCCGAGACCGACGACGCCTACGCCGACGAGGGCAAGCTGATCGACCTGGCGGGCAAGGTCGACGGCCTCGACACCACCGCCTTCCAGGAGTGCGTCAGGAACGGCACGCACAACAGCTGGGTGGAGAAGTCCAACGAGGCCTTCCGCGCCGGCGGCTTCAGCGGCACGCCGACCGTGCTGCTGGACGGCAAGAACATCTACCAGGACCGCTCCATGACACCGGCGAAGCTGAAGCAGCTGGTGCAGGACGCCGACAAGTAGCGTGGCGGTGGGCGGCGGAGCGCCCGCGGTGCGCTCCTTCCGTCCGCCCGTTACGGACCCGTAGCCGGGCTGCCCGGCGCGGGTACCGCCCGACACGGTAGCGTCGACCCTGCCATGGAACTTGCCTTCATTCCCAGCCCGTCGCGCGGGGTGCTGCACCTCGGCCCCATCCCGCTGCGCGGCTACGCGTTCTGCATCATCATCGGCGTCTTCGTTGCCGTCTGGCTCGGCAACAGGCGCTGGGTCGCCCGGGGCGGGCGGCCCGGCACGGTGGCCGACATCGCGGTCTGGGCCGTTCCCTTCGGCCTGATCGGCGGCCGGCTCTACCACGTGATCACGGACTACCAGCTGTACTTCAGCGAGGGCCGTGACTGGGTCGACGCCTTCAAGATCTGGGAGGGCGGCCTCGGCATCTGGGGCGCCATCGCGTTCGGCGCCGTGGGCGCCTGGATCGGCGCCCGCCGCCGAGGTGTCCCGATGCCCGCGTACGCCGACGCCGTCGCCCCCGGCATCGCCCTCGCGCAGGCCATCGGCCGCTGGGGCAACTGGTTCAACCAGGAGCTGTACGGCAAGGCCACCGACCTGCCCTGGGCCGTGGAGATCACCTCGTCGGCCGACGGACGGGTGCCCGGCACGTACCACCCGACCTTCCTGTACGAGTCGCTGTGGTGCATCGGCGTGGCCGTGCTCGTCATCTGGGCCGACCGTCGCTTCAGGCTGGGCCACGGGCGGGCGTTCGCGCTGTACGTCGCCGCGTACTGCGCGGGCCGGTTCTGGATCGAGTACATGCGCGTCGACGACGCCCACCACATCCTCGGTCTGCGGCTGAACAACTGGACCGCGCTCTTCGTGTTCCTGCTCGCCGTGGTGTACATGGTGCTGTCGGCGCGGATGAGGCCGGGCCGGGAGGCCGTGGTCGAGCCGGGCGCGGAGTCCCCCGACGGTGACACCGGGGACGACGCGAAGGGGGACACGGACGCCCTCTCCAAGGACTCCGACGTGTCCAAGGACACCAAGGACTCCAAGGACACCAAGGACGCCGGAGACCCCGAGGGCGCCGGTGCCGACAAGCACGCCGGCGACGAAGGCACCGCGGAGGACGACAAGAGCGTGAAGGACGTGAAGGACGGGGCCGACTCGGCCAAGCAGGGCTGACGGCCCGCCGCCGCACGTCGCCGAGGGCGCCCGGAACTCCCCGGGCGCCCTCGGCGTGTGTCAGGACAAGACGGGCCGCCGGGCCAGCGACAGGGTGCGCCGGGCCGTCGCCACCACCGCCGCGTCGACGAACCGCCCGTCCGGCAACGCCAGCGCGCCCGGCTGCGCGGTGGCCGCCTTGACGATCGTCTCCGCCTCCTCCAGCTCCCGCTCGGTCGGCAGGTACGCCCGCTCGATGATCGGCAGCTGTCGGGGGTGGATCGCGGCCCGGCCGAGGAAACCCAGGGCGCGGCCGTGGGCGCAGGAAGCGGCCAGACCCTCCAGGTCCCGGGTGTCCGGATGCACCGTCTGCGACGGCGGCGCCAGCCCCGCCGCCCGCGCGGCCACGACCACGCGCGAGCGGGACCAGTCCAGGCCCGTGTCGCCGCGCACGCCCAGGTCGGCGCGGAGGTCCGCCTCGCCGAGGGCGATGCCGCGCAGCGACGGGTGGGCGGCGGCGATCGGGTACGCCCGCTCCACCCCGAGGGCCGTCTCCAGGAGCGCGTACAGGGGCGGCCCACCGGTGGCCGCCGCGACGCCGGTGATCTGCTCCGGGGCCGTCACCTTGGGCAGGCGCAGCCCGGACAGTCCCGGCAGCGCGGCCAGCGCCGCCAGATCCGCAGCGGCGAGCGGCCCGTCCAGGGCGTTCACACGGACGTGCACCGGCACCGGCTGCGGCTCGGTGAGCAGCTCGGCGGTGGCCTTCCGGGCGTAGTCCTTGCGGTCCGGGGCGACCGCGTCCTCCAGGTCGATCACCACGACGTCGGCGCCGGCGGCCAGCGCCTTGGCGACCACCGCAGGCCGGTCCCCGGGGGCGTACAGCCAGGTCAGCGGTGGTGCGGTCATACGACGCCCTCCTCACGCAGCCCCTTCACATCCGCCGGGGACAGGCCCAGCTCGGTCAGCACCTCCTCGGTGTCCGCGCCGTGCGGGCGGCCCGCCCAGCGGATCCCGCCCGGGGTCGCGGAGAGCCGGAAGAGGACGTTCTGCATGCGCAGCGGGCCCAGCTCGGGATCGTCGACGGTGGTGACCGTGTTCAGGGCCTGGTACTGCGGGTCGGTCATCACGTCCCGTACGTCCTGGACCGGGGCGACCGCCGCCTCGGCCTTCTCGAAGGCGGCGAGGACGTCGGCGCGGCTGTGCCGGGCGATCCAGTCGCCGACCGCCGTGTCGAGCACGTCGGAGTGCCGGGCCCGCTCGGCGCCCGACCCGAACCAGGGCTCGTCGATCAGCTCCGGGCGGCCCACCAGGCGCATCACGCGCTCGGCGACCGACTGGGCGGAGGTGGAGACAGCGACCCAGGTGCCGTCGGCGGTGCGGTAGGTGTTGCGCGGGGCGTTGTTCTGGGAGCGGTTGCCGGTGCGCGGCTGGACGTGGCCGAGCTGGTCGTACCAGGTCGGCTGCGGGCCGAGCACGGTCAGGATCGGCTCGATGATCGCCATGTCGACGACCTGGCCCTCGCCGGTGCGCTCGCGGGCGGCCAGCGCGGTCATCACGGCGTACGCCGTCGCCAGGGCGGCGATGGAGTCGGCGAGGCCGAAGGGCGGCAGCGTCGGGGGCGCGTCCGGCTCGCCGGTCATCGCGGCGAAGCCGCTCATGGCCTCGGCGAGCGTGCCGAATCCCGGGCGGCGCGCGTACGGGCCGAACTGGCCGAAGCCGGTGACCCGGGCGAGGACCAGGCGCGGGTTGACGGCGGACAGCTCGTCCCAGCCCAGGTCCCACTTCTCCAGGGTGCCCGGGCGGAAGTTCTCGACGACGACGTCCGCGGTGGCGGCGAGGCGGAGCAGGGTGGTGCGGCCGGCGGGTCTGGACAGGTCGAGGGTGATGGTGCGCTTGTTGCGGCCCAGCACCTTCCACCACAGGCCGATGCCGTCCTTGGACGGGCCGTGGCCCCGGGAGGGGTCGGGCCGGTCGGGGTGTTCGACCTTGACCACGTCGGCGCCGAAGTCACCGAGCATCGTGGCGGCCAGCGGGCCCGCGAAGAGGGTCGCGAGGTCGAGGACGCGCAGGCCGGTCAGCGGGGCGTGGACCGGGGCGGGGGACACGACGGGCGGGGGCGCGGTCATGGGCGGGTGGCCTCCCTGTGCGTGAGGTGGGCGAGGGTGTCGAAGCCGGTGCCGTCGAAGTCGCCGACCGAGGTGGCCAGGCGGTTCTTGAGCGGGGCCGTCCAGTACTCGGGCAGGGCGGCGGGAGAACCGGCGAGGAGTCCGGCGACGCTGCCGACGGTGGCGCCGTTGGAGTCGGTGTCCCAGCCTCCCGACACCGCGCGGGAGAGCGAGCCGGTGAAGTCGCCGTCCGCGTGGGTGAGGGCGGCCGCGATCAGTGCGGTGTTGGGGACGGCGTGGACCCAGTGGTGGGTGGGGGAGTGGCGGGCGTGGAGCGCGTCCACGACCGTGTCGAAGTCGGCGTGGGTCTCGGCGAGGTGGACGCCGTGGCGGACGGCTTCGGCGAGACGGGAGCCGGGCGGTACGACCGCGAGGCCGGTGCGCAGGCAGGCGTGGACGTCGTGCCTGCCGGTGGCGGCGGTGGCGATGACGGCCGCCGCGAACATCGCCGCGTAGACGCCGTTGGCGGTGTGGGTGAGGGTCGCGTCGCGGTGTGCCTGTGCGGCGGCGGCGGCCGGGTCGCCGGGGTTGGTCCAGCCGTGCACGTCGGCGCGGATCAGGGCGCCGATCCACTCGCGGAAGGGGTTGCGGTGGCGGGCGGTGTGCGGGGGTTCGAGGCCGGTGAGGAGGTTGCGGTAGGCGATGCGCTCGGCGGTGAAGGTGCGGCCGGCGGGCAGCTCGTCGAGCCAGACGCGGGCGACGTCGGCGGTGGTGAAGGTCCTGCCGTGGCGTTGGAGGAGCAGCAGGTTGATCAGGGGGTAGTCGAGGTCGTCGTCCTCGGGCATGCCGTCGATGTGCTCGGCGAGGGAGGTCGGCGCGGAGCGGCGGTTCCAGGGGTAGGTCGCGGTGAGGTTCTCGGGGACGCCCCGGGCGGTGAAGTAGGTGGTCGGGGGCCAGTTGCCGGCGGCCTCGGCCAGGAGGCGGATGCCGGTCAGGGGGAGCTTCTCGACGGGCTTGCCGAGGAGGCAGCCGGCGGCCCGGCCCAGCCAGGCCGCTTCCAGGCGGGCACGGGACACGGCCCCGGACCGGCGGGCGGGCCAGTCGGGACACAGGGCCCTGATCCGGTCCAGTTCCGTCGGTTCCTCGTCCGCCGACGGGCTCGGCAGGCCGGACAGTTCGTCCAGCAGGTCTTCCGCCAGAAGACGGAGGCGAGGGGAGGCCGGCCGGGCGGACGAGCCTGCCCGGGCGGGGGCCTCGCGGCCGCCCGCCGCTCTCCACCGAGCCGCGATCGACGACGGGTCGCGGCCGTCCTGCGCCGCCTGGCGCAGCTCGTGGCCGATCAGGTCCTCGGGCTGGACCCAGGTCAGTCGGAGCATCTCGCGCCCCCGATCGCGGTGAACGCCCGCTCGTGGAGGCGGCGTCGCGCCACGTCGCGCGCGAAGACCTCCCGGGCCACCGCGGTGAGCGTCGCGGCCGGCTCCCAGAGGTCCAGGCGGCTCGCCTCCGCGACCGTCTTCGCCCAGTCCTCCGGGACCGGTGAACCCAGCGCCCCGGCGAGCGCACCCGCCATCGTGGCGATGGAGTCGCAGTCGCGGCCGTAGTTCACCGCGCCGAGGACCGCGTGCCGGTAGTCGCCGCCGGAGACGAGCAACATGCCGAGGGCGACGGGCAGTTCCTCGATCGCGTGCACGCGGGACGGGCGGCGGGCGGCCAGCGAGGGCGCCCGGTAGTCGGGGCCCACCGTGTCGTACGGGGCCACCGCCTCCCGCAGCGGCGCGAGCGCCGACTCGAAGTCCGAGTACCGCGAGGCCACCTCGCAGACCGCCTCGATCGCCGCCCGGGTGCCGTCCTTCGCCAGGGACAGACAGGCCGACACCACCGAGTCCGGCGTCGCCCCCGGCGCGCACGCCGCGGCCACCGCCGCCGCGAGGACACCGGCCGCCTCACGGCCGTACGACGCCTGGTGCGCGCCCGCGACGTCCAGCGCCTCGGCGTAGGCGCCCGCCGGGTGGGCCGCGTTGACCAGGCCGACCGGGGCCATGTACATCGCGGCACCGCAGTTGACGATGTTGCCGGTGCCCGCCTCGCGGGGGTCCACGTGTCCGTAGTGGATCCTCGCGACCAGCCATTTCTCCGCCAGGAAGATCCGCTGGAGCGGGAGCGCCTCGGCCTCCAGTTCCGGGATCCAGCGCGGGGCCGTCATCAGGTCCGGGACCAGGTGCTCGGCGACCGAGTAGGCGTCGAGGTGGTCGCGGACCGTGCCGTACACCCGGACCAGCGCGTGGGTCATCAAGGTGTCGTCGGTGACGTGGCCGTCGCCCTTGTGGTACGGGGCGATGGGGCGGGCGGTGCGCCAGGCGTCGCCGTTCCAGGGGCCGACGACGCCGTGGACGCGGCCGCCGTGGCGTTCGAGGATCTGCTCGGGGGAGTAGCCCTCGACCGGGCCGCCGAGCGCGTCGCCGACGGCCGCGCCGACGAGGGCGCCGGTGATGCGGTCCTCCAGGGGCGCTGTGCCGTTCTCGGCCGTGCCGTGCTCCGCCCGTGTCCCCGTGTCGTCCTCGTTCTCCGCTGTGCCGGGTGTCCTCATGTCGTGTGTCGCCCTTCTCGTCGGGACGGTCGCGTGGCGTGCAGGAGTCCGGCGAGTTCGACCAGGTCGGTGCCGGTGAGACGGGGCAGTACGCAGCCGGGGAGGGTGCGGCAGGTCTCCCGCCAGGACCCGGGGATCGACCCGCCGCCGCCCAGCGCACCGGTGAGGGCGCCGGCCAGCGCGGGAGCGGAGTCCGCGACCCTCGACAGACAGGCCGCCGCCGGTACGGCCTCGGCGATGCGGCCCCGGGCGGCGGTGGCCAGGGCGAGGGCGACCGGGACGGTCTCGGCGGCGGCGATGCCGTAGCTGTAGACGTGGTCGACGATCTGGTGCTCCAGCAGTGGGACCAGGGCGAAGGTGCTCTCGGCGTCCGCCGCCAGGGCCAGTGCCTGGCGGGCGTTGCGGCCGATCTCCGTCTCCTCGGGAAGCTCGGCGAGCGCGGCGTCCACGCAGGTGCGCACGTCCGCGCCGCCGAGGGCACACGCCAACGCCGCCGCCATGGCCCGCGCGCCGTGCACGCCGTCGCCGTCCTGGGTGTAGCGGGCGTCGAACTCGGCGAGGTCGGCGGCGGGCCGCGGGGCGCCCGGGTGGGCGACGGCGAGGACACACGCCCGGACGCAGGCGGCGTCGTCGAAGTAGTGCGGGTTGTCGTGGCCGGTGGCGGGCGGGCGCAGGCCGGTGGCGAGGTTGCCGAGCCCGGCCCGTACCGAGATGCGGGCCCGCAGTGGCAGGATCGCCGACTCGGCCTCCGGGGCGCGTTCCGTCGCCGCGGCCACCTCACTGGCGACCGCGTTCCAGGTCAGGTCGATCGCCGCCCGCATCCGGCGTTCCCGGCTCAGGTCCCCGAGCGCGCTGTCGTCCCCGGCCCGCAGCACCGCCTCCGCCGCGAACGCCGCCCACTCGGCGTCGTCGGACGGGCCGAGGCGCAGCGGCTCCGGGGGCTGGTTCAGGGCGATGGGGACGGGGAGGGTGGTGGTCGCGTTCTGCTCGGCGAAGGTGTCCAGCTCGCGGGTGAGGCGGCGCGTCCACTCGGGCATCCGGGCGGCCCGGTGCCGGGCGGCGGGCCAGCCGGCGGCGTCTCCAGCGGCGAGCCCGAGGAGGAGACCCTCGATGCGGTCGGGTCGCGGCGCCGGGCGGGGCGGGGCGGCGGCCCCGGGCGCGGTGGCTTCGGCCCACGGCGCGGTACGGGGCGGTGCGGCGTGCTCGGGGCCCGGCCGGTGCCCGCTCCCGGAGGGCGCGGGCTCCTCCGGCGCGCCGGGCGGTGCGACGTACGCCGTGGTGGCGGGTTCCTCAGCGCCGGGACGTCCCCTGCTCACGGCGTCACCCCCGTGACCTCGTCGCGGTCCGTCCGCGTTGCTGGTTCCGTGCTCGGCGTCTTCGTTTTCGTCTTCGTCTTCGTGTCCGTGCTCCGCGTCGCCGGTCCCGCGTTCGGCGCCCCCGTCTCCCCGCTCCGCGTCGCCGGCTCCGTCCCCCGCCTTCCCGCCTCCACACCGCGCCGCGCCTCCTCCGCCCCCCGTGCCAGCAGGTCCGCGACCTCCAGCACGTGGTGGCCGGCCATCGCCGGCAGGCAGCTGCCGTGGGCCGGGCCGATGGCCGACGCCCACTCGGCCGGGATGGCGGCGGCCCCTTGGGCCGCGCCGGCCAGGGCGCCGGCCACCGCTGCCGTGGTGTCGGCGTCGCGGCCCATGTTGACGGCCGTCAGCACCGCGTCCGTGAAGTCGCCGTCGGCCGCCGCGTACGCGCCGAAGGCGAGGGCGACCGCCTCGGGGGCCAGGTCGGTCCAGGGGTAGCCGCCGATGACCACCGCGGAGCGGACGGCGCGTTCGCCGCGGTGGGCCGCCGTCATCGCGCGGCGCAGGCAGCGGGCCGTCCAGGAGTCGTCCGGGACCACGGCCAGGGCGGAGGCGACGACCGCGACGGTCGGTGCCCCCGCCATCGCCGCCGCGACCCCCGCCGCCACCGCCTGGCCGCCGTAGATGCCCTCGCCGTCGTGGCTGACCGAGCCGTCGATCGCCACCAGCCGGGCCGCCTCGGCGGGACGGCCCGCCGCGAAGACGCCATAGGGCGCCGCCCGCATCGCCAGTCCGTCGCTCCAGGCGTGGCGGTGCTGTGCGGAGATGGGGGCGGCGAGGCCCCGGCGCAGGTTCTCCAGGGTGCCGCGTTCGCTGAAGCCCGCGCCCCGGAAGGGACCCTCCTCCCGGTCCGCGATCCACTCGTGCCACGCGTCCTCGACATGGGCGGGGGTGAGCGCGGAGCCGTACCGGGCCAGCAGCAGGCCCGAGAAGATCGCGTACTCGGTGTCGTCGGTGCCGGCCGGCTTCCTGGCCACGTATCCCGTGATGCGGCCCCAGCGGGCGCGGATCTCGGAGGGCTTCATGTTCTCGGCCGGCGCCCCGAGGGCGTCCCCGACGGCCAGTCCCAGCAGCGCGCCCCGGGCCCGTTCGCGGAGTCCGACGGCGTCACCGGGCGCGGCGGCCGGGGGAATGCAGGCGGTGGATGCCATGCGGCCTCTCCTCTCCCTTTGCGCATCTGTCCCCGGTGCGGTGTGCCGCGCAGCCTCACAGGGCTCAGCGTCACCCGGTCGACATCTGTGCGGCCAAGATCACGGATGAGCAGGAAAAGGTAAAGCCGCAGGTAAGCCCAGCCTTTCCTTGCTGGCGAGGCGGAAATGATCGGCGTAGATTTGTTGTTGTCGAGAAGTAGACCAGGTCCAATCTAGCTTCCCCGGGGGAACCCTCATGGCCATCATCGAGACCGAGGCGTCGCTGCACGAGGCGCACCGCGACAACCACACGCACCGCGACGTGAACGGCGGCTGGCTGCGCCCGGCCGTCTTCGGCGCGATGGACGGCCTGGTCTCCAACCTCGCCCTGATGACCGGTGTCGCGGGCGGCGCGGTCGGTCAGCAGACCGTCGTGCTGAGCGGGCTGGCCGGGCTGGCCGCCGGCGCCTTCTCCATGGCCGCCGGCGAGTACACCTCCGTGGCCTCGCAGCGTGAGCTGGTCGAGGCCGAGCTGGACGTGGAGCGCCGGGAGCTGAGGAAGCACCCGGCGGACGAGGAGGCCGAGCTGGCGGCGCTCTACGAGGCGCGGGGTGTGGAGCCGGACCTCGCGCGTGAGGTGGCCCGGCAGCTGTCCCGTGATCCGGAGCAGGCGCTGGAGATACACGCCCGTGAGGAGCTGGGCATCGACCCCGGCGACCTGCCCTCGCCGTCGGTCGCGGCCGTGTCGTCGTTCGGCTCGTTCGCGCTGGGCGCCCTGCTCCCCGTCCTGCCGTTCCTGCTCGGCGCCGGTGCGCTGTGGCCCGCGGTGGTGCTCTCGCTGGCCGGGCTGTTCCTGTGCGGCGCGGTGGTGGCCAAGGTGACGGCGCGCAGCTGGTGGTACAGCGGACTGCGGCAGCTCGCCCTCGGTGGTGCCGCGGCCGGTGTGACGTACCTCCTGGGCAGCCTGTTCGGAACGGCCGTAGGATAGCCCGGCTCGAACTTATGCGACGGGCCGCATAAGTAGCCGTTACTCGCTGGTTTCGAGTGTGTGATCCCCGGGCATGAGCCGTAAGCGCTGTGGGCAATGAGGCCCGCCGCGCATCGGCGGAGTGAGCGACGAAGCTCCCTCCGTGCCTCGGACCGACGGACATCGATCTGTCCGCCGCGGTCTCCATAGCTTCCACCGCCGGGTCCGGCACCCCGCCGCGAACCCCTGGGTGTCCGCATGTTGGAACGGATTATCCCGGTTCCCGAGAACCGCTCCATCATGTAACCTGCACGAAATTTTGCACTCACGCAGAGGGCCAACGTCGTCCCTCGGCACTTGCACATGCCAGATGACGACGACGGGAGAGCCGATGCGTACGCCGCGCCAGCCGTCCCAGCATTCCGCGAATGGCCAGAACCGGTCCTTCATGGATGCTCGCCCTGCTGCGCAGGGTATGTACGACCCCCGCAACGAGCACGACGCCTGCGGCGTCGGTTTCGTCGCCACTCTGACCGGCGAGGCGTCCCACACCCTGGTCGACCAGGCACTCACCGTGCTGCGCAACCTGGAGCACCGCGGTGCCACCGGCTCCGAGCCCGACTCGGGCGACGGCGCGGGCATCCTCTCCCAGGTGCCGGACGCCTTCCTCCGTGAGGTGGCCGGATTCGAACTGCCCGAGGCCGGGGCGTACGCCGTCGGTATCGCCTTCCTGCCGGTGGACGACACCGAGGACGCCGTCTCGCGCATCGAGACGATCGCGACCGAGGAGGGGCTCACCGTCCTCGGCTGGCGCGAAGTCCCGGTCGCCCCGCAGATGCTGGGCGCCACCGCCCGTTCGACCATGCCGGTGTTCCGCCAGATCTTCGTGGCCGACGGCGAGTCGCGGGGCATCGCCCTCGACCGCCGCGCCTTCGTGCTGCGCAAGCGCGCCGAGCGCGAGATCGGCGTCTACTTCCCGTCGCTGTCCGCGCGGACCATCGTCTACAAGGGCATGCTGACCACCGGCCAGCTGGAGCCCTTCTTCCCGGACCTGTCCGACCGCCGCTTCGCCTCCGCGATCGCGCTCGTGCACTCCCGGTTCTCGACGAACACCTTCCCGGCCTGGCCGCTCGCCCACCCGTACCGCTTCGTCGCGCACAACGGCGAGATCAACACGGTCAAGGGCAACCGCAACTGGATGGTCGCCCGAGAGTCCCAGCTCGTGTCCGACCTGTTCGGCTCGTCCCCGGACCTGGAGCGGCTCTTCCCGATCTGTACGCCGGACGCCTCCGACTCCGCCTCCTTCGACGAGGTCCTGGAGCTGCTGCACCTCGGCGGGCGTTCGCTGCCGCACTCCGTGCTGATGATGATCCCGGAGGCGTGGGAGAACCACGACTCCATGGACCCCGCCCGGCGCGCCTTCTACCAGTTCCACTCCACGATGATGGAGCCCTGGGACGGCCCCGCCTGCGTCACCTTCACCGACGGCACCCAGGTCGGCGCCGTGCTCGACCGCAACGGCCTGCGCCCCGGCCGCTACTGGGTCACCGACGACGGCCTCGTCGTCCTCGGCTCCGAGGTCGGCGTCCTCGACATCGACCCCGCGAAGGTCGTCCGCAAGGGCCGCCTCCAGCCCGGCCGCATGTTCCTCGTGGACACCGCCGAGCACCGCATCATCGAGGACGACGAGGTCAAGGCCCAGCTCGCGGCGGAGAAGCCGTACGCCGAGTGGATCGAGGCCGGCGAGATCGAGCTGTCCGACCTGCCCGAGCGCGAGCACATCGTGCACACCCACGCCTCGGTCACCCGCCGCCAGCAGACCTTCGGGTACACCGAGGAGGAACTGCGCGTCATCGTCGCACCGATGGCCAAGGCAGGCGCCGAGCCGATCGGCTCCATGGGCACCGACTCGCCGATCGCCGCGCTGTCCGAGCGCCCCCGGCTGCTCTTCGACTACTTCACCCAGCTCTTCGCACAGGTCACCAACCCGCCGCTGGACGCGATCCGCGAGGAACTGGTCACCTCGCTGCGCAGCTCCCTGGGACCGCAGGGCAACCTGCTGGACCCGACGGCCGCCTCCTGCCGCAGCGTCCTGCTGCCCTTCCCGGTCATCGACAACGACGAGCTGGCCAAGCTCATCCACATCAACGCCGACGGCGACATGCCCGGCTTCAAGGCCGCGACCCTCTCCGGCCTCTACCGGGTGCACGGCGGCGGCGACGCGCTCGCCGCGCGCATAGAGGAGATCTGCGCCGAGGCCGACGCCGCGATCGAGAACGGCGCCCGGCTGATCGTCCTGTCCGACCGCCACTCGGACGCCGAGCACGCCCCGATCCCGTCACTGCTGCTCACCGCGGCCGTCCACCACCACCTCATCCGCACCAAGCAGCGCACCCAGGTGGGCCTGCTGGTCGAGGCCGGCGACGTCCGCGAGGTCCACCACGTCGCCCTGCTCATCGGCTACGGCGCGGCGGCGGTCAACCCGTACCTGGCCATGGAGTCCGTCGAGGACCTGGTCCGCGCCGGCACCTTCCTGGAGGCCGTCGACGGCGAGCCCGAGCAGGCCATCCGCAACCTGATCTACGCCCTCGGCAAGGGCGTCCTCAAGGTCATGTCCAAGATGGGCATCTCCACCGTCGCCTCCTACCGCGGCGCCCAGGTCTTCGAGGCCGTCGGCCTCGACGAGGCCTTCGTCGCCAAGTACTTCAACGGCACGGCCACCAAGATCGGCGGCGTCGGCATCGACGTCGTGGCCAAGGAGGTCGCCGCCCGCCACGCCAAGGCGTACCCGGCCAGCGGCATCGCGCCCGCGCACCGCGCCCTGGACATCGGCGGCGAGTACCAGTGGCGTCGCGAGGGCGAGCCGCACCTGTTCGACCCGGAGACGGTCTTCCGCCTCCAGCACTCCACGCGCTCCGGCCAGTACGACACCTTCAAGAAGTACACCGAGCGGGTGAACGAGCAGTCCGAGCGGCTGATGACGCTGCGCGGCCTCTTCGGCTTCAAGAGCGACCGTCAGCCGATCTCCGTCGACGAGGTCGAGCCCGTCTCCGAGATCGTCAAGCGCTTCTCCACCGGCGCCATGTCGTACGGCTCCATCTCCCAGGAGGCGCACGAGACCCTCGCCATCGCCATGAACCAGCTGGGCGGCAAGTCCAACACCGGTGAGGGCGGCGAGGACCCGGAGCGCCTGTACGACCCCGCGCGGCGCTCCTCGATCAAGCAGGTCGCCTCCGGCCGCTTCGGCGTCACCTCCGAGTACCTGGTCAACGCCGACGACATCCAGATCAAGATGGCCCAGGGCGCCAAGCCCGGCGAGGGCGGTCAGCTGCCCGGCCACAAGGTGTACCCCTGGGTCGCCAAGACCCGGCACTCCACCCCCGGCGTCGGCCTGATCTCCCCGCCGCCGCACCACGACATCTACTCCATCGAGGACCTGGCCCAGCTGATCCACGACCTGAAGAACGCGAACCCGCAGGCGCGGATTCACGTCAAGCTGGTCTCCGAGGTCGGCGTCGGCACGGTCGCGGCGGGTGTGTCGAAGGCGCACGCGGACGTCGTCCTCATCTCCGGCCACGACGGCGGCACCGGCGCCTCGCCGCTCACGTCGCTCAAGCACGCCGGCGGACCCTGGGAGCTGGGCCTCGCCGAGACCCAGCAGACCCTGCTGCTCAACGGCCTGCGCGACCGGATCGTCGTCCAGACCGACGGCCAGCTCAAGACCGGCCGGGACGTCGTCATCGCCGCGCTGCTCGGCGCCGAGGAGTTCGGTTTCGCGACCGCGCCGCTCGTCGTCTCCGGCTGCGTCATGATGCGCGTCTGCCACCTGGACACCTGCCCGGTCGGCATCGCCACCCAGAACCCGACGCTGCGCGACCGGTTCTCCGGCAAGGCCGAGTACATCGTGAACTTCTTCCGGTTCATCGCCGAGGAGGTCCGCGAGATCCTCGCCGAGCTGGGCTTCCGCTCCATCGAGGAGGCCGTCGGCCACGCCGAGACCCTCGACGTCACCCGCGCCGTGAACCACTGGAAGGCGCAGGGTCTCGACCTGGCGCCGCTGTTCCACGTGCCCGCGCTGCCCGAGGGCGCGGTACGCCACCAGGCCGTCGTCCAGGACCACGGCCTGGAGAAGGCGCTCGACAACCAGCTGATCAAGCTCGCGTCGGACGCGCTGGCCGCCTCGGACGCCACCGGCGCCGCGCCGGTACGCGCCCAGGTCGCGATCCGCAACATCAACCGCACGGTCGGCACCATGCTCGGCCACGAGGTGACGAAGAAGTTCGGCGGCGCGGGCCTGCCCGACGACACCGTCGACATCACGTTCACCGGCTCCGCCGGCCAGTCCTTCGGCGCCTTCGTCCCGCGCGGCATCACGCTGCGCCTGGAGGGCGACGCCAACGACTACGTCGGCAAGGGCCTCTCCGGCGGCCGGATCGTCGTCCGCCCGGACCGGGGCGCCGACCACCTCGCCGAGTACTCCACCATCGCCGGCAACACCATCGGCTACGGCGCCACCGGCGGCGAGATGTTCCTGCGCGGCAAGGTCGGCGAGCGCTTCTGCGTCCGCAACTCCGGCGCGCTGGTCGTCTCCGAGGGCGTCGGAGACCACGGCTGCGAGTACATGACCGGCGGCCACGCGGTCGTCCTCGGCGAGACCGGACGCAACTTCGCGGCCGGCATGTCCGGCGGCGTCGCGTACGTCGTCGACCTCGACCGCGACAACGTCAACGCCGGCAACACGGGCGCGATCGAGGCCCTCGACGACGCCGACAAGCAGTGGCTGCACGACGTGGTGCGCCGGCACCAGGAGGAGACGGGCTCGACCGTCGCCGAGAAGCTGCTCGCCGAGTGGCCCGCCGCCGTGGAGCGCTTCAGCAAGATCATCCCCAGCACGTACAAGGCAGTGCTCGCCGCCAAGGACGCCGCCGAGCGAGCCGGTCTCTCCGAGACCGAGACCACCGAGAAGATGATGGAGGCGGCGACCAATGGCTGATCCCAAGGGCTTCCTGAACCACGGACGCGAGGTCGCCAAGACCCGCCCCGTCGAGGAGCGCGTCAAGGACTGGAACGAGGTCTACGTACCCGGCTCCCTGCTGCCGATCATCAGCAAGCAGGCCAGCCGGTGCATGGACTGCGGCATCCCGTTCTGCCACAACGGCTGCCCGCTCGGGAACCTGATCCCCGAGTGGAACGACTACGCCTACCGCGAGGACTGGTCGGCCGCGCAGGAGCGCCTGCACGCCACCAACAACTTCCCGGAGTTCACCGGCCGCCTGTGCCCGGCGCCGTGCGAGTCCGCGTGCGTGCTCGGCATCAACCAGCCGCCGGTCACCATCAAGAACGTCGAGGTCTCGATCATCGACAAGGCGTGGGAGACCGGGGACGTCGCCCCGCAGATCCCCGAGCGCCTGTCCGGCAAGACCGTCGCCGTCATCGGCTCGGGCCCGGCGGGCCTGGCCGCCGCCCAGCAGCTCACCCGGGCCGGCCACACCGTCGCCGTCTACGAGCGCGCGGACCGCATCGGAGGCCTCCTCCGCTACGGCATCCCCGAGTTCAAGATGGAGAAGCGGCACATCAACCGCCGTATCGAGCAGATGCGCGCGGAGGGCACCCGCTTCCGCACCGGCGTCGAGATCGGCCGCGACCTCAAAGCCACCGACCTGAAGAAGCGCTACGACGCCGTCGTCATCGCCGCCGGCGCCACCACCGCCCGCGACCTGCCGGTCCCCGGCCGCGAGCTTCAGGGCATCTACCAGGCCATGGAGTACCTGCCCCTGGCGAACAAGGTGCAGGAGGGTGACTACGTCGCCCCGCCGATCACGGCCGAGGGCAAGCACGTCGTCGTCATCGGCGGCGGCGACACCGGCGCCGACTGCGTGGGCACCGCCCACCGGCAGGGCGCGGCCTCCGTCACCCAGCTGGAGATCATGCCCCGGCCGGGCGAGGAGCGGGACGCCGTGCGCCAGCCATGGCCGACCTTCCCGATGCTCTACAAGGTCACCAGCGCCCACGAGGAGGGCGGCGAGCGGGTCTACGCCGTCTCCACCACCCACTTCGAGGGCGACGAGGACGGCAACGTCCAGTGGCTGCACATGAGCGAGGTCGAGTTCATCGACGGCAAGCTCACCCCGAAGCCGGGCACCGAGCGCAAGATCCCGGCCCAGCTGGTCACCCTGGCCATGGGCTTCACCGGCACCGACCGGGAGAACGGCCTGGTCGACCAGTTCGGCCTGGAGCTCGACGAACGCGGTAACATCGCCCGGGACGCCGACTTCCAGACCAACGTGCCGGGTGTGTTCGTCGCCGGTGACGCCGGCCGCGGCCAGTCGCTCATCGTCTGGGCGATCGCGGAGGGCCGCTCGGCCGCCCGCGGCGCCGACAGCTTCCTGACCGGAGCCAGCGAACTGCCGGCCCCGATCCGCCCGACGGACCGCGCCCTCGCGGTCTGACGGACGGAACAACCGAAGAACGTCCCGCACAAAGGCGTGCGGAACACTGATGGCGCCTGCCCCGTCCCCGACCGGACAAAGGGCAGGCGCCGTCGCACCTACGGCAGTCGCTACGGCAGCCTGTAGGTGTCCCCGTACATCTCCCACACCAGCGGCGTGTCCAGCTTCAGGTTCCCGGCCTCCAGGAAGCGGCGCTGCGCGGTGTCGACACGGGAGGTGTCGATGCCCGGGCGCTTCGTCCTCATGGCCTCCCGGCGGACGTCCAGGAAGGTCTTCAGGTAGGCCTTCTCGGGGCCGCCCTGCCCCGGCGTCTTCGCCTTGCGCATGGCCTGCTCGCGCAGCCCGTAGAAGCCCTCGGGGTCCGTGTCGGGGCCGTGGAAGACCATCGCGTCGAAGTAGACGAACTGCCCCAGCGTGCCGAGGCCGTCCAGCTTGGCGAGGCGCACCGCCGGTTCGAAGTAGACGCGGTCGCGCTCCTCCTCCTGCGCCTCGCGGAACGCCGGGAGCTCCGCCTCCGCCTGCCAGGCGGCCGTGAAGCCCGGGTCCAGGCCCTCGTGGGAGTCGCTGCCGTCGACCTCGCGCAGGGCGGGCAGGTACTCGGCCAGGCCGTTGCCCGGGTGGGCCTCGGTGTAGCGCTCGACCAGGGTGAGCAGGTCGTGCGTGCCGGTGCAGAAGCCGATGATGCCGGCCGTGTAGCCGCACCCGTCGCCGAGGTCCTCGATGGTGCCGTAGGAGGTGCGCCACTTCGTGGTCGAGTTCTCCGCGCTGGACACCAACTGCTGGGCCAGCTCCTTCTTCGCGGGGGCGGCGAGGCCCGGCGGCAGGTCGGCGATCAGCGCGTCGTCCGCCGCCCGCTCCTCCTCCGCCCGGCTCTTGGCGTCCTCGCGGGACGACTGGGTGGTGGCCGTGGGCGGCGTCACCGGGGCGTCGGCCGAGTCCGTCGGCATGACGAAGTACACCCCCGTGGCGATCACGGGAACGGCCGCGAGGAGCAGCACACCGGCACGTTTCATAGGGGAATACCTCCGCCTGTCAGTTCCGACACCTTGATCGCCGCCGTCACCGTCAGCAGCACCACCAGCGCCGCACAGGCACCCGCCTGCACCGCCGCCCGGCGTCCGTCCCGGGGAGCGTACGCGTAGGCGAGGGCCAGCGCGCCGCCCGCCAGCAGCCCGCCGAGGTGGCCCTGCCAGGAGGTCAGCCCGGCGGACACCACCAGCCACACCAGCAGCCACGCCATGAAGCGGTTGACCGAGGCCATGTCCGCGCCCAGCCGGCGGTGCAGGACGTAGTACGCGGCCGCCACGCCGAAGACCGCGCCCGACGCGCCGACCGAGGACCGCCAGGGGTCGCCGAGCACCAGTTGCAGGACGGAACCGCCGAGCGCCGACAGCAGGTACAGGACGGTGAAGCGGACCCGGCCGAGCATCAGTTCCACCACCCGCCCCAGCTGCCACAGCGCGATCATGTTCATCGCGATGTGCAGGATCCCGAACGTCCCCTCGAAGGGCGAGACGTGGAGGAAGGCACCGGTGAGCATCCGCTCCCACTCGCCTCCGGCGACACCCTCCATCCGCAGCGGCCCGAGGACGATGCGGGGGCCCTCGCCGGCGTAGTGGCCGCCGTCCGGGCCGACCAGCCGCGCGCCGACCATGGCGAACCGGTCGACGATCTCCGGCCGCACCACCTCCGCCAGATACGCGAGGATGTTGAGTCCGAACAGGACGTACGTCACCACGGGCGTCGCCGACACCCGGCCGCCGGCGATCGTCCGGGCCTGCCGGACCGACCGCGCCCCCTCCTTCACGCACTCGGGGCAGTGGTGGCCCACGGACGCCTCGCGCATGCAGTCGGGGCAGATGTGGCGTTCGCAGCGGGTGCAGCGGACGTGGCACTCCACCGCGGGATGGCGGTAGCAGGTGGTGACGGTGGACTCGGGATCCACGGCCGGCTCCTCGGGACGGACGGACGGTGAGCCGGTGGGGGCGGCGGCGAACAAAATAGCGAATGCCTGTGGACGGGCTGAGAGGCGGGGTGCGCCGTGCCGTAGCCTCGGCACGCAGATGCCGTAAGTCCCAGGGGTGACGGGGGAGTCCGCATGGCCGCGATCAGTCTCACCAAGGTGCGGGAGAGCGCTCCGGCACTCGTCGACCTGTACAAGAGCGCCGGGGTGTCGCTGACCAAGCACGGGCTGGAGGGCACGCGGGCGGCGGTCTACCTGGTCGTCGACTACTCCGGCTCCATGAAGCCGTACTACAAGGACGGCAGCGTGCAGGCGCTCGCCGACCGGGTGCTCGGGCTGTCCGCGCACCTCGACGACGACGGCATCGTGCCGGTGGTGTTCTTCTCCACGGACGTCGACGCCGTCACCGAGATCGCGCTCGCCGACCACCGGGGCCGGATCGAGCGGATCGTGGCCGGCCTCGGGCACATGGGCAGGACCAGCTACCACCTGGCCATGGACGCCGTCATCGACCACTACCTCGACAGCGGCGCCCGCCGGCCCGCCCTGGTCGTCTTCCAGACCGACGGCGGCCCGATCAACCGGCTCGCCGCGGAGCGGTACCTGTGCAAGGCGGCGCCGCTGCCGCTGTTCTGGCAGTTCGTCGGCTTCGGTGACCCGGACAGCCGCCAGTTCGAGTACCTGCGCAAGCTCGACGAACTGGCGGTGCCGGAGAAACGGGTCGTCGACAACGCCGGGTTCTTCCACGCGGGCCGCGACCCGAAGGAGATGACCGACGCCGCGCTGTACGACCGTCTGGTGGGCGAGTTCCCCAAGTGGCTGGTGGCCGCACGCGCGCAGGGCATCGTGCGGCCCGCCTGAGACGGGGCCGACGGGTCGGGAGCCGGTGTCAGCGCGTCAGGGCGTACCCCAGCACCACGCCCGCCGACACCTCCACCATCCCCGGTGCCAGGTCCCCGGCCGAGCTGCCGCCCCCGCCGCCGTGGCCGCGGTACTGGACGAAGGACTCGGCGTCCACGTCCTGGATGTGCACCACCGGGCCCAGCCGTACGCCCGCCGCCTCCGTGTACACCTCGGCCTTGCGCCGCGCGGCGGCCACGGCCCTGCGGCGGGCCTCGTCGCGCATTCCCGGCTTGTCGTGCACGTCGAACTCGACGCTGTCGATGCGGTGCGCGCCCGCCTCGACCGCGTCCACGATCAACTGCTGGAGGTCGTCCAGCGCCCCGGTCTCCACGGAGTACGAGGCCTGGCAGCGGTAGCCGGCGAACGTCCGCTCGCCGCCGTAGCCGTTGTACTCCGAGCTGAGCGTGAGCCGCGAGCCCGAGACCGAGGTGTCCGGTATCCCGTGCCGGCGCAGTACGTCGCGCAGCCGTGTCACGGCCGTGCCCGCCTCCTGGAAGGACCGGTCCGGCGAGGGCTCCAGCACGTCCACCGCCAGCTTCACGCGTACCAGCTGCGGCTCGACCCGCACGCTGCCGGCACCGAACACACTGAGCCCCCAGGGCTCCCTGATCGTCTCCGTCATGCGCGCATTGAAGCACCGTTCACCCGGCCCGTGTGCCGGTCCGTGTGCCGGTCCGGGTGCCGGCTTGTGTGCCGGTCCACGCGCCGGTCTACGTGTCGCACTCCAGCACCGTCCGGCACAGCCCGCACCGCGCCCGTACCCGCCCCCGCACCGGCACCCTGATCCGCTGGTGACAGGTCGGGCAGGGGAACGACACCCGCAGGGGGGCGCGCCCGCCCGGGGTGAAGGAGTACGGGCCCTCCCCCGGCAGGAGGGGGGCGGCGTGCGGGTCCTGCGCGTGGCGGCGGTCCCGGGCGTAGCGGCGGCGGCCCGCCCAGCCGGCCGCGGTGAGCGGCGGCTGCCGCTCGTCCCGGCGGGCCCTGGCCATGCCCTTGACGTACGCCGTGTAGGCCTGCGGACTGGTGAACCACACCGACGGGTCCTCACCGAAGACCAGCGCCCGCTTGGCCAGGACGTAGCCGAACTCCTCCGGCGTCAGATACCCGAGCTTCTGCGACGACGCCGAGTCCTCCCGGTAGGCGTCCAGCAGCAGCCAGCCGGCGCCCAGGTACGCCGTCGCGGTGTCGGTGAGGATCTCGTTCTCCCGGGTGCCGGGGAAGGACAGGCCGAGGCGGTGCAGGTACACGTGCATCACCTCGTGCGCGAGGGCCGCGCCGATGTCCCGGCGATGGGTGCGGAAGCGGTCGTTCAGCTCGATGAAGTACTCGGGACCCGCCGCGAGCTCGACACTCGCCGCGTGCGTCATCTCCCGGAAGGAGACGATCATCCGGGCGTCGGGGAGACGGTAGTGACGCACCAGTTCGTGGGCCACCCGCTGGGTGCCCAGGTACAGGTCGTCGGTGTCGCGGAACGCCACGTCGGCCGGGGCCACGCTGGCCGAGAACGTCCGCACGGTGTCGTAGGACAGCCGCTTGTAGAGCGCGGTGACGGCGGCCCGCACCGTCTCCAGGTGCGGGTAACCGTGCTCGACCGGTCCGCCGTTCGCCACGCCTGAACCCCCAAGACGCCTGAACCCTTCTCCCACTGTACGAGGAGGACCGCCGTACGAGCAGCGCCGCACCGCCACCCGCTGCGCCCCGCACAAACCGTTCGCCCCGCGCCCCGGCACGCGGCACAATCCGGAACCGTGACCAGCGAACAGCACCCCGTCGCCGCCGCCTCCCTGCGCGTGGGCGGCGCGGACGACGACCTGGACCAGCGGCTCGACGACGAACTGACCGCCTTCAACACGGCGGCCGCCGGCGGCGCGCGGACCGAACCCCTCACCGTGCGCGTCACCGACGAGGCGGGCGCCCTGGTCGGCGGACTCACCGCCTGGACCTGGGGCACCCTCGCCTCCGTGGACATGCTGTGGGTGGGTGAGGAGCAGCGGCGGGCCGGCTGGGGGAGCCGGCTGATGCGGGCGGCGGAGGAGGAGGCGGTCCGGCGCGGCTGCACCGACATGATCGTGTCCACGTACACCTTCCAGGCGCCCGGCTTCTACCCGAGGCTCGGTTTCCGGGAGCGGGGGCGCATCGAGGGCGTGCCCGGCGGACACGAGGACGTGTACTTCCACAAGCGCATCGGGACCGGTGGCACCGGAGGGATTCTCGGGGCCTGAGACGGACTGCGGCGGCCCGGGGTCCGCCCGTAGGGTTGGCCACCATGACCACCAGCCACACCGGTACCGGTGCCGTCGACCCCGCAGTCCGCGAGGAGCTGGCCCGGCTGCGGGACAGCATCGACAACATCGACGCGGCCGTCGTCCACATGCTCGCCGAGCGCTTCAAGTGCACCCAGCAGGTCGGCCACCTCAAAGCCCGGCACCAGCTGCCGCCCGCCGATCCGACGCGTGAGGCGAAGCAGATCGCCCGGCTGCGGGCCCTCGCCGAGAGCGCCAAGCTGGACCCGGCGTTCGCCGAGAAGTTCCTGAACTTCATCATCGCCGAGGTGATCCACCACCACGAGCGCATCGCGGAGAGCAACGGCAACGGCAACGGCAACGAAAGCGTCAACGGCACGGCTCCGGCCTCCGGCTGAGTCCCGCGTCTCCCCGCGCCCCTCGCCCACGGGGGCGCACGCCGGGGGCGCGGGGGCCTCGTACGGAACGGACATACCCCGCGTACCGATCCGCCTCTGTGCCCTGCCGACGCCATCAGGCAGCATGTCGTGCATGTCCGTACTGACGCGCGACGAAGCGCAGACCCGTGCCCGGCTCCTCGACGTCCACCACTACGCGATCGACCTCGATCTGACCCGTGGGGACGAGACCTTCGACTCCCGTACCGTCATCCGGTTCACCGTCCGCGGCGACACGGACACCACGGACACCTTCGTCGAGGTCAAGCCCGCCGAGCTGCGCACCGCCACCCTGGACGGACACCCCCTCGACCCGGCCGCCCTGGACGAGAACCGGCTGGCGCTGAAGAACCTCACCCCCGGGGAGCACGAGCTGCGCGTCGAGGCGGCCATGCGCTACTCCAGCACCGGCGAGGGCATGCACCGCTTCACCGACCCCGCCGACGGCGAGACCTACGTCTACACCCAGCTGTTCCTGGACGACGTCCAGCGCGTCTTCGCCGCCTTCGACCAGCCCGACCTCAAGGCCGTCTTCGACCTGACCGTCACGGCACCCCGGGGCTGGACCGTCCTGTCCAACGGCGTCACCGAGCACACCGGCGAAGGCCACTGGAAGGCCGCCACCACCCCGCCGATCTCCACCTACCTCGTCGCCGTCGCCGCCGGTCCCTGGCACTCCGTGCGCACCGAGCACCGCGGTCTGCCCTTCGGCATCCACTGCCGCCGCTCGCTCGCCCCCTACCTGGACGCCGACGCCGACGAACTGTTCGAGGTCACCCGCGACTGCTTCGACCGCTACCACGAGAAGTTCACCGAGCCCTACCCCTTCGACTCCTACGACCAGGCGTTCGTCCCCGAGTTCAACGCCGGCGCCATGGAGAACCCGGGTCTGGTCACCTTCCGCGACGACTTCGTCTTCCGGTCCGCCGTCACCGACACCCAGCGGCAGACCCGCGCCATGGTCATCGCCCACGAGATGGCCCACATGTGGTTCGGCGACCTCGTCACCCTGCGGTGGTGGGACGACATCTGGCTGAACGAGTCCTTCGCCGAGTACATGGGCTACCAGACCACCGCCGAGGCCACCCGCTTCACCGAGACCTGGACCGAGTTCGGCGTCACCCGCAAGCCCTGGGGCTACGACGCCGACCAGCGCCCCACCACCCACCCCGTCGCCCCGGAGAACGTCGAGGACACCGCCTCCGCCCTCCTCAACTTCGACGGCATCTCCTACGCCAAGGGCGCCTCCGCCCTGCGGCAACTCGTCGCCTGGCTCGGCGAGAAGGACTTCCTGGCCGGCATCAACATCCACTTCGACCGGCACAAGTTCGCCAACGCCACCCTCGCCGACTTCATCGACTCCCTCGCCGCCGCCACCGACCGCGACGTCCACGCCTGGGCCGACGCCTGGCTGCGCACCACCGGTGTCGACACCCTCGCCCCCCGCGTCACCGGCGACAACGGCAGCCGCGCGCTCACCGCCGACCGCACCGGCACCCGGCCCCACCGCGTCGCCGTCGGCCTCTACGACCGGGACCTCACCGACGAGGGCCGGCTCACCCTGCGCGAACGCCTCGACCTGGACGTCCCCCAGGCCGAACCCCGGGCCATCGGCAAGCGCCCCGCCCTGGTCGTCCTCAACGACGGCGACCTGAGCTACGCCAAGATCCGCTTCGACGCCGAGTCCTTCGAGACCCTGCGCACCGGCCTGTCCGGACTGCCCGACCCGCTCACCCGCGCCGTCGTCTGGAACGCCCTGCGGGACGCCGTCCGCGACGGCGAACTCCCCGCCGGGGCCTACCTGGACATCGCCCGCACCCACCTCCCGTACGAGACCGACCTCGCACTCGTCGACGGCGTCCTCGCCTTCGCCGACACCCAGGTCGCCGACCGCTACGTCACGCCCGAGCGGCGGCCCGCCGCCCTGGCCACCCTCACCGACCTGTGCCGCGACCTCATCCGCCGCACCGAGGACGGCGACCATCCCGGGCTGCGCCTCATCGCCGTACGCCACCGCATCGCCACCGCCGCCCACCCCGACACCATCGCCGCCTGGCTCGCCGACGGCATCGTCCCCGGCGGCCCCGAAGTCGACCCCGAGCTGCGCTGGCGCATCCTCACCCGCCTCGCCGTCCTCGGCGCCGCCGACGAGGCCGCCATCGCCGCCGAACTCGAACGCGACCCGAGCGCCACCGGCCAGGAAGGCGCCGCCCGCTGCCGCGCCGCGCTGCCCGACGCCGAGGCCAAGAGCCGCGCCTGGGAGGCCATGTTCGCCACCGACGACCTCTCCAACTACCTGTTCACCGCCACCGCCCAGGGCTTCTGGCAGCCCGAACAGGCCGACCTCGTGCGGGACTACGTGCCGCGCTACTACGCCGAGGCGGTCGCCGTCGCGGCCCGCCGCGGCCCCGCCATCGCCGACGCCGCCGGCCGCTGGGCCTTCCCCGTCCACGCCGTCGACGCCGACAACCTGCGCCTCGGCCGGGAGTGCCTGAGCGAGGCCGAACCGATCCCCGCCCTGCGCCGCAAGCTCGCCGACCAGCTCGACGACCTGGCCCGCGCCCTGCGGGTACGGGAGGCGGACACGCACTGACCCCGGCCGCGGCCGGTCCCCGACCCGGGGGACCGGCCGCGGCATACCCCTTTCGGGTTGTGATCTTGGGCTGTCCGGGCGTACGCGCGTCTCCGCGTACAAGCTGGAACCCCGTCGTCCCCGCGCCCGGAGGACAGCCCATGGGTCTGCCGCCCCTCGCCTCGGGCCCGCACGGCCGCGACGCCCTGCGGCCCCTGCTCGACACCGTGCTCGACGCGCTGCGCACCGGCGCGGCGGCTCGAGGAGGTCCGCTGCCCGCAGGCGGCCCGGACGCCGTCGCCGCCCGGGTGGCGGACGCGGCCGGCGAGATCCTGCCCGACCTGGGCGAGCCCGACGCGCTCCGCGTCCTGGTCACCGCGCTCGCCGAGGGCGCCGCCGACCCCGCCCACCCGCTCTGCGCCGCCCATCTGCACGGCCCGCCCCTCGCCGTCGCCGCCGCCGCCGACCTCGCCGCGAGCATCCTCAACCCGTCCCTCGACTCCTGGGACCAGGCACCCGCCGCCTCCGCGCTGGAAGCCCTCGTCACCCGCACCCTGGCCCGGGAGACCGGCGCCGCCGACGCCCTCGTCACCACCGGCGGCACCGAGTCCAACCAGCTCGCCGTCCTGCTCGCCCGCGAAGCGCACGGCGCGGGCGTGCGGCTGGTCCACGGAGCCAACGCCCACCACTCGGTGCCCCGCGCCGCCTGGCTGCTGGGACTGCCCGAGCCGGTCGTCGTCCCCGCCCCCGCCGGCACCCTCGACCCCGCGGCCCTCGACGAGGCCCTCACCCAGGTCCCCGGGCCGCACCTCGTCGTCGCCACCGCCGGCACCACCGACGCCGGACTCATCGACCCCCTGCCCGAGATCGCCGACCGCTGCGCCGCCCACGGCGCCCGCCTGCACGTGGACGCCGCCTACGGCGGAGGCCTCCTCTTCAGCGACCGCCACCGCCCCAGGCTGGCGGGGCTGGACGCCGCCCACACCGTCGCCCTCGACCTGCACAAGCTGGGCTGGCAGCCGATCGCCGCCGGACTCCTCGCCGTCAAGGACCCCGACGACCTCACCGCGCTCCACCACCGCGCCGACTACCTCAACGCCGACGACGACACCGACGCCGGACTCCCCGACCTCCTCGGCCGCTCCCCGCGCACCAGCCGCCGCCCCGACATCCTCAAGGCCGCCGTCACCCTCAAGACCCTGGGGCGCGGCGGTATCGGCGCGCTCGTCGACGGAGTCTGCCTGCTCGCCGAGCGGTTCGCCGCCCTCGTCGACGGCCACCCCGGCTTCGAACTGCACGCCCCGCCCACCATCAGCACGGTGCTGTTCCGGCCCGCCCACGCCACCGACGAGGCCGTCGCCGCCGTACGCCGCGCCCTGCTCACCACCGGCGCCGCCGTCCTCGGCCGCGCCCGCGCCGACGGCCGGCTCTGGCTCAAGGCGACCCTGCTCAACCCCCACACCCGGCCCGACGACCTGGCCGCGCTCCTGACCCTCGTGGAAAACCCCCCGGAAGGACCCGCCCCGCGATGAACGCCATCCCCGCGCCCGACGCCCCCCGCGACCTCGTCGGCATCGGTATCGGCCCCTTCAACCTCTCCCTCGCCGCGCTCGCCGACCCCCTCGCCGGCCTCGACGCCGTCTTCTACGACCAGCGCCCCGCCTTCCACTGGCACCCCGGCCTGCTCATCGACGGCGCACGCGTCCAAGTGCCCTTCCTCGCCGACCTGGTCACCCTCGCCGACCCGGCCAGCCCCTGGACCTTCCTCAACCACCTCAGGGCCCGCGAACGCCTCTTCCCCTTCTACTTCGCCGAACGCTTCCACATCCAGCGCGCCGAATACGACGCGTACTGCCGCTGGGTCGCCGAGAACCTCCCCTCCCTCCGCTTCCACCACCAGGTCGACGCCGTCCGCTGGAACCCCGAACGCGACCTCTTCGAGGTCGACTACACCCAGCTCGACGCCGACGGAGAGGCCGAGGCCCTCGGCCGCACCCACACCCGCGACGTCGTCCTCGGCGTCGGCACCGAGCCGTACGTCCCCGACCCGCTCAGACCCCTCGTCGACGCCCCCGGCGTCCCCGTCGTCCACGCCGCCGACTACCTCGACCACCGCGAGGCGCTCCTCGCCGCCGAGCACATCACCGTCATCGGCACCGGCCAGTCCGGCGCGGAGGTCTTCCTCGACCTGCTCCGCCACCGGCCCCCCGGCCGCGAGAAGCTGCACTGGCTCGGCCGCACCGAGGCCTTCGCGCCCATGGAGTACTCCAAACTCGGCCTGGAGCACTTCACCCCCGACTACACCCGCTACTTCCACGCGCTGACCGAACCGGTCCGCGACCGCCTCGTCGCCGGCCAGTGGCAGTTGCACAAGGGCATCGACGCCGACACCGCCGCCGCCATCCACGACGAGCTCTACCGGCGCACCCTCGACGGCGGCTGGCCCGACACCGTCCTCACTCCCGGCGTCCACGTCCGCACCGCCGGCCGCATCGCCACCACCAAGGTCGAACTGCACCTGGAACACGCCCAGCAGAAGACCCGCACCCGCCTCACCACCGGCGCCGTCGTCCTCGCCACCGGCTACCGCGAACGCCCCCTCGGCCGCGTCCTCGCCGGACTCGACCCCTACATGCGGCGCGACAGCCGCGAACGCCCCCGCGTCGACGACCGCTTCCGCCTCGTCCTCGACCCCTCCGTCACCGGCCGGGTCTACGTCCAGAACGCCGAGACGCACACCCACGGGGTCGGCGCGCCCGACCTCGGCCTCGCCGCCTGGCGCGGCGCGACCATCCTCAACGACCTGACGGGGCAGGAGCCGTACCCGCTGCCGGGCCGCACCGCCTTCACCACCTTCGGCCTGGAAGACGCACAGCCCCGGATCCCGTCCGCGCGCCGGCACCGGACGCTCACCCCTCTGGTGGACGGAATCTGAGGCTGCCCCGGCCGAACCGGAATCAGAACACCGGCGTACCGTCCCGCGTCAGCGACCAGTCGGCGGACGCGAAGTCCTTCGGGTCCAGCACGCCCTTGGCCGTCGCCCACTCGGCGATCCGCGTCCGGATCTCCGTCGACTCCGCCCACAGCTCCTTGGCCGACGCCACGTGCGGGAAGGCGCCACCGCCGTTGGCCCGGTAGTTGTTCACCGCCAGCACGAACTGCTGCGCGTCGTCCAGCGGAGCCCCGGCGTGGGCGAGGTTCTTGACGCGCGACCCGGCCGCCTGCGCGATGTCGATCTCGTACGTCAGCCCCGACACGTAGTCGTAGTTGTAGTCCGGGCGGCCGCCCGCGTTGGTCAGCTTGTCCACGTCCACCGGCGCGCCGGCCGCCGTCCGGACGAAGTACTCCGCCGAGTACTCCAGGTACGCCCGCAGCTGGGCGCCCGTCATCAACTTGGCCACCAGGGTGTTGTCGTACACGTACAGGCTCGACAGGTCCCGGATCGTCACGTCGCCGGCCGGGATCTCGGACGTCCGGGAGAAGGGCGAGGCCTGCGCCAGCACCGGCAGCGACGCGTACTCCGTGCCCGCCAGCGCCTCCTTGACCACGTCCTCCTGGACCTTGGTGATCAGGTCGACGATCGGGGCGTCCTTGTAGCGCGCCTCCACCGTCGTCAGCGTCTCGGTGGCGGTGCCGACCACCTGGTTGACGTACGCCACGACCTTCGCGTGCTCGTCCGTGAGCAGCTCGGTGATCCGGGGGTCGTCCTCGACGGTGTTGGAGTTCCGCAGCGACGCCTTGACCGACTCGACGTGCCACCGGCCCCGCTCGAAGACCAGCTCGAAGTCGAACAGGGCGAGCCGCTCCGCGTAGCACAGCGGCTCCGACAGCACGACCGTCTTCCCGGTCTCGTCGTTGACGACCTTCAGCTCCGGGATCTCCACGTGCGCGTGCCCGACGAGGATCGCGTCGATGCCCGGCACCCGCTTGGCCACGTTGGCCGCCGCGTTCTCGACGTACGGGATCTGGTCACCGTAGGAGGACGTGCCGGACGACCCGGAGTGCGCCGACACGACCACCACGTCCGCGCCCATCGAGCGCAGCTTCGGCACCCACTTCGCCGCCTGCTCCTCAAGTCCCGGGAACGCCAGCTTCCCCTGTACGTACGCCTTGTCCCAGATCGCGATGCCCGGGTTGGTCAGCCCCAGCACCGCCACCTTCACCGGCGGCGCGCCCTTCACCCGGAAGGTCTTCATGAAGTACGGCGGGAACGCGGGCCGCAGCGTCTTCGCGTCCACCGCGTTCGCGCCGAGCAGCGGGAAGTCGCACTGCTCCTCGAACTTGCGCAGCGTCTCTATGCCGTAGTTGAACTCGTGGTTGCCGAGCGCCACCGCGTCGTACCCGATCGCGTTCATCGCCTGTGCCATCGGGTGCACCGGGCCGCCCTTGGCGGTGATCGGGTCGACCTTCGCGTAGTAGTACGTCAGCGGGGTGCCCTGGATGGTGTCGCCCGCGTCCAGCAGCAGCGTGTTGCGGCGGCCCTTCTCCTCACGGACCTGGTCCACCAGCGTGGAGATTCGGGCCAGGCCCTGGGCGTTGCCCGCCGCGTCCGTGTACTCGGCGTCCTTGAAGTAGTCCCAGTTGAAGACGTGCCCGTGCAGGTCGGTGGTGCCCAGCACCGTCAGCGCGTACCGCTTCGGCTTCCCGCGGCCCCTGTGCGCGGGGGCCGCCTCGGCCGCCGGCGCCGCCGCCGCGCCGGCCAGCGCGACACCCGCCCCCGTCACGGCGGACCTGCTCAGGAACTTCCGGCGGTTCAACGGCATGGCTGACTCTCCTCGGTGACCCATGAACATCTTGGCGACGCGCGTAGATTCTGTCCTGAACATGGCGCCTGTCAAGGGTGGGAGCCGATTCGAATGCTCATCGGAGCGGCCTGACGCACAATTCAACACTTGTCAATAGCCCTTTACTCAAAGGTTGTTGAGTGGTCATGCGTGGCCAATTCGCTACCGGTCGGTAAGTCATAGGCTCGACTCATGCGCCGAGCAAAGATCGTCTGCACTCTTGGGCCCGCCACCGACTCGTACGACCAGATCAAGGACCTGGTCGACGCCGGAATGGACATCGCCCGTTTCAATTTCAGTCACGGCACCCACGCCGAACACGAAGAGCGCTATCGCCGTGTCCGGAAGGCTTCCGACGAGACCGGCCGCAGCGTCGGCACCCTCGCCGACCTTCAGGGTCCGAAGATCCGGCTCGGCCACTTCGCGGAAGGCCCCGTACTCCTTGAACGCGGCGACACCTTCACCATCACCGTCGAAGAGGGGGTCCACGGCGACCGCCACACCTGCGGCACCACCTACGCGGGCCTCGCCGCCGACGTCACCCCCGGTGAACGGGTCCTCGTCGACGACGGGAAGGTCTGCCTGGAGGTCACCGACGTCGACGGCCCCCGGGTCCGTACGACCGTGATCGAGGGCGGCATGGTCTCCGACCACAAGGGCCTCAACCTCCCGGGCGTCGCCGTGTCCGTCCCCGCCCTCTCCAAGAAGGACGAGGACGACCTGCGCTGGGCCCTGCGCAACGGCTTCGACGTCATCGCCCTGTCCTTCGTCCGCGGCGGACGGGACGTCGTCGACGTCCACCGCATCATGGACGAGGAGGGCCGCCGCCTCCCCGTCATCGCCAAGGTCGAGAAGCCGCAGGCCGTGGAGAACATCGAGGACATCGTCGCGGCCTTCGACGGCATCATGGTCGCCCGGGGAGACCTCGGCGTCGAAATGCCTCTGGAGCAGGTCCCCATCGTCCAGAAGCGCGCGATCAGACTCGCGAAGCGCAACGCCAAGCCGGTCATCGTCGCGACCCAGATGCTCGACTCGATGATCGACAACGCCCGCCCGACCCGCGCCGAGGCCTCGGACGTCGCCAACGCGGTCATCGACGGCACGGACGCCGTGATGCTGTCCGGCGAGACGAGCGTCGGCAAGCACGCGACCGACACGGTGCGGACGATGGCCCGGATCGTCGAGGCGGCGGAGGAGGACATCCTGGCGAAGGGCCTGCCCCCGCTGACCGAGCGCAACAAGCCCCGCACCCAGGGCGGCTCGGTCGCCCGCGCGGCGGCGGAGATCGGCGACTTCCTCGGTGCGAGGTACCTGGTCGCCTTCACCCAGTCCGGCGACACCGTCCGCCGCCTCTCCCGCTACCGTTCGCCCATCCCGCTGCTCGCCTTCACCCCGGAGCCGGCGACGCGTTCCCAGCTCAGCCTGACCTGGGGCGTGGAGACCTTCCTCGGCCCGCACGTGGACTCCACGGACGCGATGGTCGACCAGGTGGACGAACTGCTCACGAAGTACGGGCGCTGCGAGAAGGGCGACGTCGTGGTCATCACGGCCGGCTCGCCGCCGGGAGTCTCCGGTACGACGAACCTGGTCCGGGTGCACCACATCGGGGAGGACGACCGCTGAACGGGTGCCGACGGCCGCGCCCGGAGACGCTGGGGGGCCTTCGAATTGAAGGTAAAGTGCCCCGGGTGGGACTCGAACCCACACTGAATGCCTTTTGAGGGCATCGTCTCTGCCGATTGGACTACCGGAGCCTCTTCGAACCGAAGGTCAGTGTAGCCCCTCGGTGACTCAAACATACAGGAGCTAGGTAGGCTCTTGTCAGCAGTACCCCTGCCCCGAACGAGGAGCTCACGTGACCGCCCCCGAGTCGCCCCAGCCCGCCGACGTGACCGACGACGACCAGTCGCACGTGCCTCCGCTGACGACCCGTGTTGTCATCGCCGAGGACGAGGCCCTGATCCGGCTGGATCTCAAAGAGATGCTGGAGGAGGAGGGGTACTCCGTGGTCGGTGAGGCCGGTGACGGTGAGGAGGCCGTGGAGCTGGCCCGGGAGCACAAGCCCGACCTGGTGATCCTCGACGTGAAGATGCCCAAGCTGGACGGCATCTCCGCGGCCGAGAAGATCGCCGAGGAGAGCATCGCGCCGGTGCTGATGCTGACCGCGTTCTCGCAGCGCGACCTGGTGGAGCGCGCCCGGGACGCCGGGGCCATGGCGTACCTGGTGAAGCCCTTCAGCAAGAGCGACGTCGTTCCGGCGATCGAGATGGCCGTCTCGCGGTTCACGGAGCTGAAGGCACTGGAGAAGGAGGTCGCGGACCTCAGTCTGCGGCTGGAGACCCGGAAGCTGGTGGACCGCGCGAAGTCGGTGCTCCAGACGGAGTACGGGCTGACCGAGCCGGCCGCGTTCCGGTGGATCCAGAAGACGTCGATGGACCGGCGGATGTCGATGCAGCAGGTGGCCGAGGCGGTCATCCAGGACGCCGAGGAGAAGAAGGCGTCCAAGGGCTGAACACCCGCACCCGGATCATGAACGAGGCCCGCGTCCCCGGTGGGGGCGCGGGCCTCGTCGTACGACTACCGGCTCAGTCCTCGCCGAGGTAGGCCTTGCGGACCGACTCGTCGTGGAGGAGGTCCTGGCCGCTGCCGGACAGGACGATGTTGCCGACCTCCATGACGTGGCCGTGGTCGGCCAGGGACAGGGCGGCCTGGGCGTTCTGCTCGACGAGCAGGATGGTGGTGCCCTGGGACTTCAGCTCGGCCACCGTCGTCATGATCTTCTGCATCATGATCGGCGAGAGGCCCATGGAGGGCTCGTCGAGCATGAGCAGCTTGGGCTGGGACATCAGGGCGCGCCCCATGGCGAGCATCTGCTGCTCGCCGCCGGAGAGGGTGCCCGCGGCCTGCTTCCGGCGTTCGCCGAGGATGGGGAAGAGGTCGTAGGCGCGCTGGATGTCCTTCTCGATGCCCGGCTTGTCGTTGCGCAGGAAGGCGCCGAGGCGGAGGTTGTCCTCGATGGTCATGCGGGGGAAGATGTGCCGCCCCTCGGGGGAGTGGGCGAGCCCCAGGGAGACGACCTGGTGCGCGGGGACCTTCTTGAGCGACTTGCCGCCGAACTTGATCTGTCCGCCGACCGGCTTGAGGAGGCCGGAGAGGGTGCGCAGGGTGGTGGTCTTGCCGGCGCCGTTGGTGCCGATGAGGGTGACGACCTCGCCGGCGTCGACCTTGAACGAGATGCCTTTGACGGCCTCGATCTTGCCGTAGGCGACGCGGAGGTCCTCGACCTCGAGCAGTGCGGTCATCGGTCGTTCTCCTTGCCGGCCGCGGTGTCCGTGGTCGTGTCGGCCTGGGCGTGCGCCTCGGCGGCCTCCACTTCGGCAGCCTCCGCGGCGCCGGGGTCGTTCGCGAGGGGTTCGCCGAGGTAGGCGGCGACTACCCGCTCGTCGCCCTGGACGGTCGCGCTGTCGCCCTCGATGAGCTTCTCGCCCTGGACGAGGACGGCGACGCGGTCGCAGAGGTTGAAGATGAAGCGCATGTCGTGCTCGATGACGAGGACGGCGATGCCCTGGTCGCGGATGGCGAAGACGAGTTCCTCGGTGGCCCGCGTCTCCTGCGGGTTCATGCCGGCCGTCGGCTCGTCGAGGAGCAGCAGCCCCGGTTCGCTGGCGAGGGCGCGGGCGATCTCCAGCTTGCGCTGTTCGCCGTAGGGCAGGTTCCGGGCGAGGTGGTCGGCCTTGGGGGCGAGGCCGACGAACTCCAGGAGCTCCATGGCGCGTTCACGAGAGGTGGCCTCGGCCTTGTGGAAGCCGGGCCCGCGCAGGACGGCCGACCAGAAGCCCTCCTTGGTGCGGGTGTGGCGGCCGACGAGGACGTTCTCCAGGACCGTCATGTTGGCGAACAGGCGGATGTTCTGGAAGGTCCGGGCGATGCCGGCGGCCGTCACCTTGAAGGATTTGGCGGGCAGCACCTGGTCCTTGTAGCGGACCTCGCCCTCGGTGGGTGTGTACAGGCCCGTCAGGCAGTTGAAGAAGGTGGTCTTGCCGGCGCCGTTGGGGCCGATGAGGCCGACTATCTCGCCGCTGTTGACGGTGAGGTCCACGCCGTTGACGGCTGTGAGTCCGCCGAAGCGCATGGTGACGCCGCGTGCGTCGAGGACCGTGGTGCCGGGCGAGGGGGCGCCCGGGGCGGTGTCCTTGGTGGTGGTGTCCGTGGTCATGGTGGTCAGGCCCCTGTCTTGCCGAGGACTGCGGGCGCTTCGGCCTTGTCGTGGAATTCCAGTTGGCTGCGCCGGTTGGGGATGAGGCCTTCGGGCCGGAACCGCATCAGCAGGACGAGCGCGAGTCCGAAGGCGAGGAGCTGGTAGTCGCCGAGGAACTGGAGCTTGTTGGGGATGAGGAAGAGCAGTGCGGCGCCGAGCAGCGGTCCGCCGATGGTGCCCATGCCGCCGAGGACGACCGCGGCGAGCAGGAACGCGGAGTTGGGCGGCGTCGTACCGGCGAAGAGGTACTGCTCGGGGGTCACGGTGTAGGTGACGTGTGCCTGCACGGTGCCGGCGAGGCCGGCGAGGGCGGCGCCCACGGCGAACGCGATCAGCTTGACGCGGAAGCCGTTGATGCCCATGGCGAGCGCGGCGGTCTCGTCCTCGCGGATGGCGACCCAGGCCCGGCCGATACGGGAGTCGCTGCTGCGCCGGAAGACGAGGACGACGACGGCGGTGATGATCAGCATCAGGAAGAAGTAGTTGGCGAACCGGCCGATGGTGACGCCGAGGATGTCGTGCCGGGCGCCGAGGTCGAAACCGAGGATGTGCAGGTCCGGCACGGCCGAGATGCCGTTGGAGCCGTTGGTGATGTCGGGTCCGGAGGTGCCGTCCATGTTGAGGACGGCGATGCGGAAGATCTCACCGAAGCCGAGGGTCACGATGGCGAGGTAGTCACCGCGCAGCCGCAGGGTCGGGGCGCCGATCAGTACGCCGAAGATCAGCGAGGCGGCGGCACCGACCAGGACGGCGGCCCAGAAGGGGAAGTGGACGCCGAAGGGGGAGCTGGGCGAGCCGGAGACCAGGGCGGCGGCGTAGGCGCCGACGCCGAGGAAGGCGACGTAGCCGAGGTCGAGGAGGCCCGCGAGGCCGACGACGATGTTCAGGCCCAGGGCGACGGTGGCGAAGATCAGGATGTAGACGCCGATGGTCGCGTACTGGTCGTCGGTCTGCGTGAACGGGAACAGCGCCGCGGCGACGAAGGCGCCCCAGATGGTGATGGTCTGGTGGCGTGCGGTGATCTGGGTGGCCTGGCGGATGAGCCCCGCCTTGTGGGCGGCCGCGAAGCCGCACCCGGCCGTGATCAGGAAGCCGACGAAGAGTTCGTCGTACTCGGTGCCGATGCCGTAGGTGAAGACGGTGAGGCAGACGGTGAGGACCGCGACGATGATGAGGATCTCGGCGTAGGAGGGCAGGGCGCGTACGGGGCCGGGCTCGCCGGAGGCGAAGGCGGCCTTGACGGTCTGCCAGCCGTGGCCCGCGCGGTGCTTGGCGAGGCTCCAGCCGGTCTCGTCGGGGTCGATGGGGTCGGGCGCGGGGCGCTCGAAGGGGAGCGCGAGGGCGCCGAGGAGGGCGGTGAGGGTGACGATCGCCGCGATGTAGGCGCCGGGTTCGAGGTTGACCAGGCCACCGAGCTGGAAGCTGATGGCGAGGACGGTGTACCAGGTGGTCGCGAAGGTGGCGAGTGCGGCGAACCTCAGAGCGGCGTCACCGCCGGCGGGGGTGAGCCAGCCAAGGCCCTTGACGCCGTAGGAGGAGAGGCCGAAGAGGGTGGTCAGGGCGCCGCCGATGAGGACGAGGACCTGCAGGCCGCCCGGGTAGCCGTAGACCGTGAGGTCGCCCGGGAACGCGGCGGTCCAGGTCCAGGCGAGGAAGGTGGAGATGATGGTGAGGAGGCCGCCGCCGGTGGCGAGGGCGCGTCCGAGGTGCGGTGGGATGCCGATGAGGCCGGTCGCCGCGCCGGTGACGGGGGTGTTCGGGGTCTTCTCTGTGGTTTGTGTGGTCATCGGTGTCACGCCCTGTCCGCGACGCGCTCGCCGAGCAGGCCCTGTGGCCTGAACAACAGCACAAGGATGAGGAGGATGAAGGCCCAGACGTCCGCCCAGGACTGGCTGCCGAACTGGCCCAGGCCGGGGATGTCGCCGATGTAGGCGGTGGCCAGGGTTTCGGCGACGCCGAGGACCACACCGCCGATCATGGCGCCGTAGATGTTGCCGATGCCGCCGAGGACGGCCGCGGTGAAGGCCTTGAGACCGAGGATGAAGCCCATCTTGAAGTCGACGTGGCCGTATTCCAGGCCGTAGGCGACTCCGCCGATCGCGGCGAACACGGCGCCGAGGGCGAACGCGATCACGATGATGCGGTCGGTGTTGACGCCCATCAGTTTGGCGGTGTCGGGGTCCTGGGCGGTGGCCTGCATGCCGCGTCCGGTGCGGGTCTTCATGACGAAGTAGCCGAGGAAGGCCATGCTGACGGGGGCGGCGATGAGCAGGAAGATGCTGCCGGTCTGCAGGGTGATGTCGCCGATGTGGAAGGGGCCGCCCTCGATCTGGGGGAAGGTGCGGGCGGACTTGGCGTCGGGGTACCAGGCCCAGACCGCCTGCTGGAGGGCGAGGGAGAGGCCGATGGCGGTGATGAGCGGGGCGAGGCGGGGGCCTCCGCGCAGGGGGCGGTAGGCGAAACGTTCAGCCCCGATGGCGACGGTCACCGAGACGATCACCGCGCCGAGGATCATCAGGGGCAGGGCGATCAGCATGGAGGTGCCGTCGGGCAGGATGTAGATGTAGACCGTGAGCGCGCCGAAGGCGCCGGTCATGAAGATCTCGCCGTGGGCGAAGTTGATGAGCTGGACGATGCCGTAGACCATCGTGTAGCCAATGGCGATCAGCCCGTACATGGATCCCAGTAGCAGGCCGTTGACCAGCTGCTGCGGCAGTTCGTTCACCGCATGTCCTCCGAGATGTTCGGATGTTCGACGGATGTGGCCGGGTGTGAGTACGCGCGGGGCGCCTGTGGAACAGCGCCCCGCGCGGCTCTTGGTGGTGCGGGTGTCTCGTCGGACGGGTCAGCCGGTGTAGGTGCCGGACTTCACGGCCTTCCAGTCGCCGTTCTCGACGGCGTAGACGGTCAGCTGCTTGTTGGTGGCGTCACCGAACTCGTCGAAGGAGACCTTGCCGGTCACTCCGTCGAAGGAGACGTTCTGCATGGCCTCGACGACCTGGCCTCGGGCGTCGTCGGGGAGCTTGCCGTCGTTCTTCTCGACGACCGCCTTGACGGCCTCGATGATGGCCCAGGCGGAGTCGTAGGAGTAGCCGCCGTAGGCCTCGTAGGCCTCCTTGTAACCCGCGGCCTTGTAGTTGGCGACGAATTCCTTGGCGGAGGGCAGCTCCTCGACGGGCGCGCCGACGGAGGTGGCCAGGTCACCGGTACCGCTGGCGCCGGCGAGCTTGATGAAGTCGGCGCTGTAGATGCCGTCACCACCGACCAGCGGAATCTTGGCGCCCGTGCCCTTGATCTGCTTGCTGAGCGGGCCGGCCTGCGGGTATTCGCCGCCGTAGTAGACGACGTCGGCGCCCGAGTTCTTGACCTTGGTGGCGACCGCGGAGAAGTCCTTGGTGTCCGGGTTGATGTGCTCGGTACCGACGATCTTGCCGCCGAGCTTCTTGAACTCGTCGGTGAAGGTGCCGGCGAGGCCCGCGCCGTAGGTCTTCTTGTCGTCGATGACGAAGGCCTTCGTCTTCTTGAAGTCGTTGAAGACGTACTGCGCGGCGAACGGACCCTGGATGGCGTCGGTGGTCGCGGTGCGGAAGTAGGTCTTGAACGGGCGCTTCTTCTCGGTGCGCCAGTCCGGGCCCTGGGTCAGCGAGGGGCCGGTGTTGGCCGGGGAGACCAGGGCCATGTTGCCGGACTCGAAGACCTGCTGCATGGACTCGCCGACCGAGGAGTTCAGCGGGCCGACCACGCCGAGGACCTTGTCGTTGGCGACGAACTGGCTGGCGTTCTGCTGGCCCACGGAGGGCTGGCCCTGGTCGTCGAGGGCTTCGACCTTGAAGGTTATGCCCTCGACGTGCTTGTCCTTGTTGGCCGTCTTGGCCGCCAGGTCCGCCGAGTTCTTGATACCGAGGCCCAGCGCGGACAGGTCGCCGGTCAGCGGGGCGTCGACGCCGATGACGACGGTGGTGCCACCACCGCTGCCGCCGTTGCCGGAGTCCGAGCCGCCGTCGTCGTCGCGCGAGCCGCAGGCGGTGAGGGTGAGTGCTCCCGCCGCCAGAGCGGCGGTGATGGCGATGAGCGAACGTTGACGCACGATCAGTCCTTTCCCTGGCACAGCCGCTTCCCCGTGGAGGCGGCCGAGTCGAGCGCTGGGCCGAAGTGACAATCGGACGGCGCGGTGACTGGCCGTGACTCTAAGCGTGTGTGGGGAACGTGGAGGAGGGTCTGACTCATGCTGTGACGCTCTTGTTATGACACGGGGTAATGCAGAGCGGTACTGGCTGCGAAGAAGTGCGGAATTCCGGCCGATTCGCCCTGTCCGCATGGTGAGAACTTGCAGGACCCGCCGGGGGTGTTCAGGTGTCTGGGCTGTTTTGGTGATTACCTGGATTCGTTGCTGCAGGCGACCTCGAGGGCCCGTGAGAGGTCCTGCGCATAGTGCGTCCCGAGGATGAAACTGTGGGCTTGTATTGCGCGGGTATTACGCAGTGTTACGTGCAGAAAAGGGAGGGCGAGGTTCCGCGGTGCTTTCGCGCATTCCGTCACCCGCAGCGTGACAATGATCTTGCGGGCGGAATGCGCCTTTGTCTGGAAAGGTGCCGCCGGTGACGACGTCATCGAGATGCCGTCGTAGGGCTGGTCGAGCCGGGTCACGGTGACGGGCGGGCCGGTCCGCACGCTCAGCCGCACCGCGAAACTGAAGTCGTCACCTGGGGCGGGTACCGCGTCCAGGTAGCGGAGGTCGACCGCCTGCGAGGGGTGCGGCGGCGGGGCGGGGGGAGCTGGCTGCGGTCGACTGGCGTACAGATAGCCGCCGCCCGCCAGGGCCACGACGGCCACGGCGATCGCGAGGACCGCCCGGCGGTGGCGTTCGTAGTACCGGGCGGGCCGTCCACGGCGCCGGGCGGATGTCCGGGGAACGTCCGGGCCGCTGTGTTCGTGGGTGCCCTCGCCCGGCTCGACGGGGCCGGTGCCGCTCACCGCCACGGGCCGTCGGTCGGGCCGCCGTCACGGTAGTGGGCGGCGCAGGAGGCGCGCACCTGGCGGTCGGTCACTTCCTCGGCTGCCGCGGGGCCTTGGTCGCGTCTCGTGGCCCGCGCGGCGTCCACGACTTCCCGCAGGATGTCGTACTGCCGGTTGGACAGCCCCATCGACTGGTAGTCGCCGTAGGGGGTTTTGCCGGCCAGCATCTCGTGTGCCCAGTAACCGACGGCGCTCGTGCACAACTCCTCGCCGGACAGGCTGCCTTGTGCCGATGCCGATGCCGATGCCGACGCGGTCACGGTCGCGGTCGCCCGGGCGGTGTCGCCGGAACCGGGCCTTTCGGCGCCGGAGTCGTCGCAGCCGGCCGCCAGGGCGGCGGCCGGCAGGGTCAGCGCGAGAGTGAGCAGTCCGGGCGCGAACCGGAACCGTCGAGCCGCCGCCCCCGGCCAGGGGGTCTCTCCCCGTCCCATGTCCTGAAGCTAGAGCGCCGCGCGGCCGGGAGCAATGCCGTGGCCGGTAGTGACGCCGTGGGCGACGGCAGCGCCGTGGCCGGGAGTGATGCGTGGCCTGTTACGTGGCCGCCGGCAGGGATGCGCGGCCGGCAGGGATGCGCGGCCTGGAATGGTGTGCGGCTTGGAGTGGTGTGCGGCTTGGAGTGGTGTGCGGCTTGGAGTGGTGTGCGGCTTGGAGTGGTGTGCGGCTTGGAGGGTGCGCGGCCTGGAGTGGTGCGCGGTCGGGGTGGGCTCCGGCCGCCCGCGCGCCGCTCAGCCCGTCGTGCCCGCAGGCGCCCCGTCGCCCGGGTTCACGTCCCGCAGCAGGCAGGTCAGTCGGGCGGTGCACACGCGGCGGTCCTGCTCGTCGCTGATCACGATTTCGTACGTCGCCGTCGACCGGCCCCGGTGCACCGGCGTGGCCACTCCGGTGACGAGGCCGGAGCGGGCCCCGCGGTGGTGGGTGCAGTTCAGGTCGACACCGACGGCGATCTTGCTGCTGCCGCCGTGCAGCATCGAGCCGACCGACCCGAGCGTCTCGGCCAGCACCGCCGATGCCCCGCCGTGCAGCAGCCCGTACGGCTGCGTGTTGCCTTCCACCGGCATCGTGCCGACCACCCGGTCCGCCGACGCCTCGACGATCTGGACGCCCATGCGCGTCCCCAGGTGCCCGGCGGAGAACAGCGCGGGCAGGTCCACGCCGAGCGCGGCGTACTCGTCGATGACCTCCTGCGGGAACTGCACCTGCTGCTGCTCGCCCATGGACCGGCTCCGTTCCGTTGCTCCGTCTGTCTGTCTGGTCCGCCGGCCGGCGCGGCCGTCGGCTCGACTGAGCAAACGCTCAGTCGGTCGCCGATTGTTCCAGACGGACGACGACGGACTTGCTGGCCGGGGTGTTACTGGTGTCCGCCGTGGCGTCCAGCGGCACCAGGACGTTGGTCTCCGGGTAGTACGCCGCCGCGCACCCCCGGGCCGTCGGATAGTGCACGACGCGGAAGCCGGGCGCCCGCCGCTCCACGCCGTCCCTCCACTCGCTGACCAGGTCGACGTACGAGCCGTCCCGGACGTCGAGCCTCCGGGCGTCCTCCGGGTTGACCAGGACGACCCTGCGGCCGTTCTTGATGCCCCGGTAGCGGTCGTCCAGACCGTAGATCGTGGTGTTGTACTGGTCGTGCGAGCGCAGCGTCTGGAGCAGCAGGCGCCCCTCGGGCAGCGCGGGGTACTCGATCGGCGCGGCGGTGAAGTTGGCCTTGCCGGTGGCCGTCGGGAAGCGCCGCTCGTCGCGCGGGGCGTGGGGGAGGGCGAAGCCTCCGGGGTGCGCCACGCGCGCGTTGAAGTCCTCGAAGCCCGGGATCACGCGCCCGATGCGGTCGCGGATCGTCGCGTAGTCCTTCTCGAACTCCTCCCACGGCGTGCGGCTGCCCTCGCCCAGCACCCGGCGCGCCAGCCGGCACACGATCGCCGGCTCGGACAGCAACTGCCCGCTCGCGGGCTCCAGCCGGCCCCGGGACGCGTGCACCATGCCCATGGAGTCCTCGACGGTGACGAACTGCTCTGTGCCCTGCCCGTCCGGGCCGACCCGCAGATCGCGCTCGGTACGGCCCAGCGTCGGCAGGATGAGCGCCCGCGCGCCCGTGACCACATGCGAGCGGTTCAGCTTCGTCGAGACGTGCACGGTGAGGCGGGCGCGGCGCATGGCGGCCTCGGTGACCTCCGTGTCGGGGGAGGCGGAGACGAAGTTGCCGCCCATGGCGAAGAAGACCTTCGCCTCGCCGTCGCGCAGCGCCCGGATGGCCCGTACGACGTCGTAGCCGTGCTCGCGCGGCGCCGCGAAGCCGAACTCCTTCTCCAGCGCGTCCAGGAAGGCGGGCGCGGGGCGCTCGAAGATGCCCATCGTGCGGTCGCCCTGCACGTTGGAGTGGCCGCGCACCGGGCAGACGCCCGCGCCCGGACGGCCGATGTTGCCGCGTAGGAGGAGGAAGTTCACGACCTCGCGGATGGTGGGCACCGAGTGCTTGTGCTGGGTGAGTCCCATCGCCCAGCACACGATGGTGCGCTTCGAGGCGAGCACCATGCGCAGCGCTTCCCCGATCTCCGCGCGCGTGAGGCCGGTCGCCGTGAGCGTCTCGTCCCAATCCGCGGCGCGGGCGGCCTCGGCGAACTCCTCGTAACCGTGCGTGTGTTCCTCGACGAAGGCCTCGTCGACCGCGCCCTCCGTCTCCAGGATCAGCTTGTTGAGGAGGCGGAAGAGGGCCTGGTCGCCGCCGAGGCGGATCTGCAGGAACAGGTCGGTGAGCGCGGCGCCCGCGGTGAGCCCCTTGGGGGTCTGCGGGTTCTTGAAGCGCTCCAGGCCGGCCTCGGGCAGCGGATTGACGCTGATGATCTTCGCGCCGTTCGCCTTGGCCCGCTCCAGGGCGGAGAGCATGCGCGGGTGATTGGTGCCCGGGTTCTGGCCGGCCACGATGATCAGATCGGACTTGTAGAGGTCCTCCAGGAGGACGCTGCCCTTGCCGACGCCGATGGTCTCGCCGAGGGCCGAGCCGGACGACTCGTGGCACATGTTGGAGCAGTCCGGCAGGTTGTTCGTGCCGAGCTCGCGCGCGAAGAGCTGGTAGAGGAACGCCGCCTCGTTGCTGGTGCGTCCCGAGGTGTAGAACACCGCCTCGTTCGGCGAGTCCAGGGCGGCGATCTCCTCCGCCACGATGTCGAAGGCGCGCTCCCACGTCACCGGCTCGTAGTGCTCGCCGCCCTCCGGCAGGTACACCGGGTGCGTGAGCCGGCCCTGCTGGCCCAGCCAGTAGCCGCTGCGGGTCGCCAGGTCGGCGACGGGGTGCGCGGCGAAGAACTCGGGGGTGACCCGGCGCAGGGTGGCCTCCTCGGCCACGGCCTTCGCGCCGTTCTCGCAGAACTCCGCCTTGTGCCGGTGGTCCGGCTCCGGCCAGGCGCAGCCCGGGCAGTCGAAGCCGTCCTTTTGGTTGACACTCAACAGCGTCAGCGCGGTCCGCTTCACGCCCATCTGCCGCTGTGCCATACGCAGGGTGTGGCCGATGGCCGGGATGCCCGCCGCCGCGTGCTGGACCTTCGTGACCTGGGGCGCGTCCTGAACCGGATCACCCTTGGGCGGCTTGGTGGCCATCGCGCGCTCCTTCGCGTACACGTGTGAGGTACGTCTCCGATCCTCGCACGCCCCGGTGACAGTGGCGGAGGTCGGGCAGGCGGGGCGGGCCGGGCAGGCCGGGGTCCGGGAGCAGTGGGTGCGGCGAGGGCAGGGGGCCGGTCCTGTGGCGCGGGGCGGCCGCGCCCCTGCCACCGGCGAGCGCGGGTCCGAGTGTCAGTGGTCCGTGGCAGGATCGGGGACGTGGCAGAGACAGCAGCGAAGAAGACCGACAACACCTCCGGCGGCGGCCGTCCGCGCCTGATGCTCATGGACGGGCACTCACTGGCGTACCGCGCGTTCTTCGCGCTGCCCGCGGAGAACTTCACGACCGCGACGGGCCAGCCGACCAACGCGATCTACGGCTTCGCGTCGATGCTGGCCAACACGCTGCGTGACGAGGCGCCCACGCACTTCGCGGTGGCGTTCGACGTCTCCCGCAAGACCTGGCGGTCCCAGGAGTTCACCGAGTACAAGGCGAACCGCTCCAAGACCCCGGACGAGTTCAAGGGCCAGGTCGAGCTGATCGGCGAGCTGCTCGACGCCATGCACGTGCAGCGCTTCGCCGTCGACGGCTTCGAGGCCGACGACGTCATCGCCACGCTCGCCACGCAGGCCGAGACCGAGGGCTTCGACGTGCTGATCGTCACCGGCGACCGGGACTCCTTCCAGCTGGTCAGCGAGCACACCACGGTCCTGTATCCGACCAAGGGCGTCTCCGAGCTGACCCGGTTCACGCCGGAGAAGGTCTTCGAGAAGTACGGACTGACCCCCGCGCAGTACCCCGACTTCGCGGCACTGCGCGGCGACCCGTCCGACAACCTCCCGGGTATCCCGGGCGTCGGCGAGAAGACCGCCGCGAAGTGGATCAACCAGTTCGGGTCCTTCGCCGATCTGGTCGAGCGCGTGGACGAGGTCAAGGGCAAGGCGGGCCAGAATCTCCGCGACCACCTGGAGTCCGTCAAGCTCAACCGCCGGCTCACCGAGCTGGAGCGCCGGGTCGAGCTGCCGAAGACCGTCACCGACCTGGAGCGGACGGCGTACGACCGCAAGGGCGTCGCGATGATTCTGGACACCCTGGAGATCCGCAACCCGTCGCTGCGCGAGCGGCTCTACGCCGTCGACCCGGGTGCCGAGGAGGCCGAGGCCGCCCCGGTCGTGGCGGACGGCGTCGAGCTGGACGGCACGGTGCTGGGCACGGGCGAGCTGGCCGGCTGGCTCGCCGAGCACGGCACGCAGCCGCTCGGCGTCGCCACGGTCGACACCTGGGCGCTGGGCACCGGCTCGGTCGCCGAGGTCGCGCTCGCCGCGCCCGACGGCAAGGCCGCCTGGTTCGACCCGACGGAGGTGGACGAGGCCGACGAGGCGGCGTTCACGGCGTGGCTGTCCGACGCGGACCGGCCGAAGATCTTCCACAACGCCAAGGGCGCGATGCGCGTCTTCGCCGAGCACGGCTGGAGCGTCGCCGGCGTCGGCATGGACACCGCCCTCGCCGCCTACCTGGTCAAGCCGGGCCGCCGCTCCTTCGACCTGGACGCGCTGTCCCTGGAGTACCTGCACCGTGAGCTGGCCCCCGCCGCCGCGGCCGACGGCCAGCTGGCCTTCGGTGCGGACGAGGGTGCCGAGGCCGAGGCGCTGATGGTGCAGGCCCGCGCCATCCTCGACCTGGGCGAGGCGTTCGAGGGCCGCCTGGCGGACGTCGGTGCCGCGGACCTGCTGCGCGACATGGAGCTGCCCACGTCCGCGCTGCTGGCCCGCATGGAGCGGCACGGCATCGCGGCCGACCGCGAGCACCTCCAGGCGATGGAGCAGATGTTCGCGGGCGCCGTGCAGCAGGCGGTCAAGGAGGCACACGCCGCCGCCGGACGGGAGTTCAACCTGGGCTCGCCCAAGCAGCTCCAGGAAGTCCTCTTCGGCGAGCTGAACCTCCCCAAGACCAAGAAGACCAAGACCGGCTACACCACCGACGCCGACGCCCTGGCCTGGCTCGCGGCCCAGACCGACAACGAACTGCCGGTGATCATGCTCCGCCACCGTGAGCAGGCCAAGCTGCGCGTCACGGTCGAGGGCCTGATCAAGACGATCGCCGCGGACGGCCGCATCCACACCACGTTCAACCAGACGGTCGCCGCGACCGGCCGCCTCTCGTCCACGGACCCGAACCTGCAGAACATCCCGGTCCGCACCGACGAGGGCCGCGCGATCCGCCGCGGCTTCGTCGTCGGCGAGGGTTTCGAGTCCCTGATGACGGCCGACTACAGCCAGATCGAGCTGCGGGTGATGGCCCACCTGTCCGAGGACGAGGGCCTGACCGAGGCGTTCACCTCGGGCGAGGACCTGCACACCACCGCCGCCGCGCAGGTCTTCTCCGTCGAGCAGTCCGCGGTCGACGCGGAGATGCGCCGCAAGATCAAGGCGATGTCCTACGGCCTGGCGTACGGGCTCTCGGCCTTCGGCCTCTCCCAGCAGCTGAACATCGAGGCGGCCGAGGCGCGCGGTCTGATGGACGCCTACTTCGAGCGCTTCGGCGGCGTACGCGACTATCTGCGCCGGGTCGTCGACGAGGCACGGGCGACTGGTTACACGGCGACCCTCTTCGGCCGCCGCCGCTACCTGCCCGACCTCAACAGCGACAACCGCCAGCGCCGCGAGGCGGCCGAACGCATGGCCCTCAACGCCCCGATCCAGGGCACGGCGGCCGACATCGTCAAGATCGCCATGCTCAACGTGGACAAGGCACTGCGCGAGGCCGGCCTCACGTCCCGCATGCTGCTCCAGGTCCACGACGAAATCGTCCTGGAGATCGCCCCGGGCGAGCGCGCGGCGGCGGAAGAACTGGTTCGCCGCGAAATGGCGAACGCGGTGCGGCTCCGGGTCCCCCTGGGCGTCTCGGTGGGCTCCGGGCCGGACTGGGAGTCGGCGGCGCACTAGCCTCCAGCGGTCGGCGGTCGGCGGTCGGCGGTCGGCGGTCGGCGGTCGGCGGTCGGCGGTCGGTGTGCGGTGCTCGGGGTCGCGGTGTTCGGTGGTTGGTACGGGCGCGGAGCGGCGCGAGTGTGCGGTGCCGCGCCGCCTCACCGCCGGCGCGGGCGTGCCGCGACTCGCCGGCTCCTGGGGGACGGGCGGTTTCGCCGGACCGGGGGCTCCGGGTAGCGCCGACGCCGCCCCCCGGGGATCGCGCTTCTCGTCGGCCCAGGAGGGCGGGCATGGACAGCACCGCCCCGCCCGGCCCTCGTCCGCCCGGCCCTCGTCCGCGCGCCCACGGCCGCCCTCCAGGGCCCGTCACTCAGGTGGCCCTCGCGGAAACGCCCCTGCCCCCGTCTCCCGTGAGGATGCGGGCATGGGTATACGCATGCTCCACCACCGGACGGCACCGGCTCGGGCAAGCACAGACGGACCCGCCCGCGTGTCACCACCACCGGTCCCGGTCGTCGCGCCCGGTGCGAGTACCGGCCGCATCCCCGCCACCCTCGTGACGGTCCTGCGGCGCACCGCGGCGGACCTCCGCCGCGGACTCGTCCACCGGGACCCGGCCGCCGCGCCCCCGCGCGAGACGCCCGCCTGGCGTCTGTGGGCCGACCTGGCCCGCGGTTACCTGGCGCTGGCCCTCACCCTGCTGCCGCGGTCACGTCCGGCACCCACCTTCACCGTGTTCGTCGCGACCGCCGACACCCTCAGTGCGGGATCCGGCGGCTCGGCTCCCTACCGACGCCGGCCGGGCTTGTGGGGACCGGAGCCGGACGCCACGCCCTGACCCCCACGGCGTACAGCAGCAAACCCGGGACGAGTCCCGCGCCCGCCCCGAAGCACACCGTCGGGATCAGCTCCCAGGGCTTCGCGACGGGGCCCCAGTAGTCCCACCACCGGGTCGCCCGCTGAACGGCCCCGGCCACCGCACAGCCGCCCAGCACCGCCCCGGCCCACCACCGGTCCCGTACCGAGAGGACCGGGACGCCGAGCGGCTCGGCCCGGGGCGCCCGGCGCAGTGCACGCGCCAGGAACACGGCGATCACGACCGCTGCCACCGCGGAACCGCCGTACTGGAGGTACCAGTAGAGCGGCGAGCCCGCTATCTCCCGGCCCAGCGCCGGGAACACCCGCATCCCCCAGCGGTCGAGGTGGGTGAACGCGTCCCACACCACGTGCGTCAGCGCCCCCAGCACCGCCGACATGTACCACCGCGCCACCAGGGACGGCCGTACGCGCGCGCGTGGCGCCCCGCAGCGCAGCAGGGTGGCCGCACGGCCCTGCCCGGCCCGCGGCAGCAGGGCCACCAGCGGCTCGCGGACCAGCAGCCACACCGCCACCAGCGCCCAGGCGATGATCACGTCGACCGTGAAGACGCCCGGGAAGGAGTGCGTGACGTCTCCGAACTCCATCGCCCCGGACAGGAAACTCGCCGCGTAGTAGGTCATGTCGGGCGAGAGGGAGCCCGCGACGAGCACGGCAGGCACCAGCGGCCCTCGGCCGGTCCCGTCGCTCCGTACGGCCGGCAGCACGGCGACCGCATGACTGAGGGTGAACGGCAAGAGAACTCCTCATATGGCCAACTGGTGAATATCGGGCACGAACGGGTGCCCGTGCAAACCAAGTTGTCGTAGGGTCGCCTGCGGCACCCAACTGGTCGAACAGACGAGCACCGCGCGGGGAAGGTTGCGGTGCAACCGTCGGCACGGACCGATCGTCACAACAGGGCGGGTACCACGGGCGAGCACGACGGCCGAAGACCGGTGAAGGCAGTCGGAACAGACGGAGACGGACGCGCGGGCGTCCACGGGAGGGGTCACTCTATGGCGGCGCATTTCGACCGGAGGCTCCGCAAGGCGGCGGTCACCACCACCGTGGCGGCGGTGGCCGTCGCGGCCCTGTCCGCGTCCCAGGCTCCCGACGTGACGGCCGACGCCAACGGCAGACAGACCACCGCCGACAACATGCCGGCGTCCGACGCCCCCGCCGAGGAGAGCGCGACCGGCAACTCGCCGTACTACACGGACCTGCCGCCGCTCGACAGCCCGAGTCCCGCACCGACCATCGGCACCCCCGCCTCCCGGACACCGTCCGAGGCGGGCATTCCCGCCACCGTCCTCGACGCCTACAAGAAGGCCGAGTCCACGCTGCGCCAGTCCAAGCCCGGCTGCAATCTGCCGTGGCAACTCCTCGCCGCCATCGGCAAGGTGGAGTCGGGCCAGGCCCGTGGCGGCCGTGTCGACGCCCAGGGCAACACCCTCGGCCGGATCATCGGCCCGCAGCTCGACGGCAACGGCTTCGCCCTCATCAAGGACACCGACAACGGCGTCTACGACGGCAACAGCGCCTATGACAACGCCGTCGGTCCCATGCAGTTCATCCCCTCCACCTGGGCGTGGGCGGGCCGCGACGGCAATGCCGACGGCAAGGCAGACCCCAACAACATCTACGACGCCGCGCTCTCCGCCGGCCACTACCTGTGCCGCTTCGACTGGGACCTGTCCACGCAGGCGGACCTCAACCGGGCGATCCTCAGCTACAACAACTCGCAGGACTACCTGCACACGGTCCTGTCCTGGCTGGAGCACTACCGCAAGGGCACCCACGAGATCCCGGACGGCACCGGCACCCTGCCGGTGGGCCGCAGCGACGACGGCACCGACGTGAGCGGGCCCGACCCCTCGCCCGGTGGAACGGGCGCGACCACCGGACCCCAGGCCCCCGGCACGACGCCGCCCAGCCCCAGCCCCAGCCCCGTCCCCGAGAAGCCGGACAAGCCCACCCCGCCCGACGATCCCAAGGATCCCGGCGCCGGCTCCCCGAGTCCCGAGCCGCCCCCGACCGGCCCGGAGACCCCGCCCGAGACCGAGACCCCCACGGACACGGTGCACCACCTGGAGAACGCCGGCGCCACGGGGCTCACGGCGATCGCGGGCGACACGTTCGACAAGAAGATCAGCGCCCGCGCCGAGACCAAGGCCGGAAAGGCCGTCGGCAAGGTACGCATCCGCTTCACCGTCCTGGGTGACACGGACGCCACCTTCATCGGCGGCGACAAGTTCGCCGCGGCCACGACCAACGCGGCCGGCGTGGCCGTCGCGCCCGCGCTGGTGGCGGGTGAGAAGACCGGCGCGTTCACCGTCCGTGCCACCGTCGTCGGCCGCACCGTCGCCGGCCTCGACTACAAGGCCACCGTCACCGAGCGCGTGGCCGACGTCCTCGCCCGCACCGAGGACACCGCGCTGACCTGCACGCCGGGCGGCGAGTTCGCGGGCCAGGTCGAGGTGAAGGCCACGCACAAGGGCGCCGCCGCGGACAAGGTCGCCGTCACCGCCACGCTCGTCAAGTCGGTCCTCGACCCGGCCGAGAACGACAAGGGCCCCTATTTCAAGGGTGCCGACGGCAAGGCCGTCCGCACCCTGACCGGCCTCAAGACCGACGCCAAGGGCCTGCTGAAGCTGCCGAAGCTGTACGCCGACAACACCGCCGGCACGTTCGTGCTCCGCCTCACCACCGCGGGTGGCGCCGCGCTCAACGTCCAGTTGAAGGTGGCCGAGGCCGAGCCGGAGCCGTCGCCGAGCCCGTCCGGCGACGCCTCGCCGGACGCCTCGCCCAGCCCCTCCAGCGAGCCGTCCACCGAGCCGTCGACCGTGCCGTCGACCGAGCCGGACGCGTAGCCGCGACTCGCGCAGGACCGACCGACCGAGGGCGCCCCTCCGCCGCAGCGGAGGGGTGCCCTCGTCACTTCCCGAGGCGCGCCTTGGTGTGCCGCGTCGGCTCCGCCGTGGCCGGGTCCTCGGGCCACGGATGCTTCGGGTACCGGCCGCGCAACTCCGCCCGTACACCCTTGTAGCCGTCCTTCCAGAAGGAGGCCAGGTCGGCGGTGACCGCGGCCGGGCGGCCCGCGGGCGAGAGGAGGTGGACGAGAAGCGGAACCCCCGCGACCTCGGGCGAGCGCTGGAGCCCGAACATCTCCTGCAACTTCACGGCGAGGACGGGCCGGCCCGGGTCGTCGTAGTCGATCCGGATCCCGGACCCACTGGGGACGACGATCCGCTCCGGGGCGAGTTCATCGAGCCGCGCCGCCTCCCCGGAGGCCCAGGGCAGCAGCCGCGTCAGTGCCTGCCCGGCGTCGATCCGCGCCAGGTCGGCCCGCCGCCGGGCCCGGCCCAGCTCGGGCTCCAGCCATTCGTCCACACGCGCGCGCAGCGCGTCGTCGGAGACGTCCGGCCAGGGCTCACCGAGCCGCCGCCGCAGAAAGGCGAGCCGCTTGCGCAGCACGTCCGCGTCGGCCGACCAGCGCAGCAGCCCGAGCCCTTCCTGCCGCAGCCCCTCCAGCAGCGCGTCCCTTACGAGACCGGAGTCGGCGCCGGCGAGCGGCCGGACGGTGAGCTCCACGGCCCCGAGCCGTTCGACACGCCGGGCCACGACGTCGCCGTCGCCCCAGTGCACCTCGTCGCGTTCCTCCAGGAACGCTCCCGCGGCGAGCCGGGCCGTCCGCTCGTCGACGACCGCGCCGAGCTGCACGCGCGCGTGCCCTCTTCCCACGGGCCGGTCGGCCACGGCCACGGCGATCCACGGCGCCCCGCGCAGCGCCGACGCCTCCGGCAGCTCCGCCCGGGTGCCGGAGACCATCAAGTACGAACCACCGTCCTTCCTGGCCACCCGCTCGGGAAACGCCAGCGCGGCCACCAGCCCCGCGCCGCTGTCGCCGGTGTCGCCGGTGTCGCCGGTGTCGCCCTGAGCCGGCCGTCCGGCGCTCTCCGCGGCGGCCCGCAGCCGCCGCACCTCCGCCCGCCACCGTGTCCCGTAGGCATCGCCGCCACGCCGAGCCGCCCGCAGCGCGGACACCAGATCGTCCCCGTACTCCCGCGGCGGCGCCTCACTGAGCAGAGCCACCACCTCCGCCACCGCACGGGAGGCGCCCGTACTGGAGGCGCCCGCACGGGAGGTGCCACTACCGGCCGCCGCGCCGACGCCCGAGGCCCGCTCGTGGAAGGCGTCCACGTCCGAGGCCCCCGCGTGGGAGCTGCTTGCGCCCGAGACCCCCGCGGCGGAGCCGTCCGTGCCCGTGGCACCCCTGCCCGGACTCCCGGCACCGGACGGGGCGGTGTACGAGGCGGCCGCCCGGGAGCCCGGGTCTGCGGGGCCTCCGCCGGAGCCGCCCCCACCGGAGGCCCCGGCGCTCGACGCCACCGCCCCCGGCATCCCCGCGTCGAGCAGCGCACGCCCCAGCCGTGGATGCAGGCCCAGGCGGGCCAGCCGTACGCCCCGCGCGGTGGCCCGGCCGGAGGAGTCCACCGCGCCGATCGCCGTCAGTACCGACCGGGCCGCCACCATCGCCCCGCCCGGCGGTGGATCGAGCAGCGCCAGCCCGGACGCGTCCGGGTCGCCCCAGCAAGCCGCCTGCAACGCGAACGCCGTCAGGTCGGCCACCTTGATCTCCGGCGCCGGGAACCGCGGGAGACGGATGTCCTCCGCCTCCGCCCAGCAGCGGTAGACCGCCCCCGGCGCCTCACGCCCGGCCCGGCCCGCCCGTTGCCGCGCCGCCGCCCGCGAGGCCCGTACCGTCGTCAGGGCGCTCAGCCCGCGCGCGTGATCCACTCGGGGCTCCCGCGCCAGTCCCGCGTCCACGACCACCCGTACGCCCGGGACCGTCAGCGACGACTCGGCCACCGAGGTCGCCAGCACCACCCGGCGCCGCGCCCCGGGGGACAGGACCGCGTCCTGGACGGCCGCCGGCGCCCGCCCGTGCACCTGGAGCACGTCGACGTCTCCGAGATCCCCCAGCTGCCCGGCGACACGGGAGATCTCCCCGACGCCCGGCAGGAAACACAGCACGTCCCCGTCCCGTTCGCCCAGCGCCCGCCGCACCACCGACGCCACGTGCGCGAGCAGCACCGGGTCCACCCGCATCCCGTGCGGCGGGCGGACCGGACGCGCCGGCGGCGCCCACACCACCTCCACGGGATACGACACGCCCCGCGCCTCGACCACCGGCGCCCCGCCCAGCAGCCGGGCCCAGCCCTCCGCGTCCGTCGTCGCCGACGCGGCCACCAGACGCAGCTCGGGCCGCAGTGCCGCCCGCACGTCCCACAGGAACGCCGCCGTCGTGTCCGCGTCCAGATGCCGCTCGTGGCACTCGTCGAGCACCACCACGTCGACGCCCGTCAGCTCCTGGTCCCGCTGGAGCCGCTGCAAGAGCACACCGGTCGTGACGACCTCCACGCGGGCGTGCCGCCCGACGACCCGCTCACCGCGCACGGTGTACCCGACGCTCGCGCCGGGCTTCTCACCCAGCAGCCACGCCATCCGCCGGGCCGCCGCCCGCGCCGCGATCCGCCGCGGCTCGGCCACGACCACACGCCGCTCGGGCCCCTCGCCCAGCAGCCCGGCCAGCGCGAGCGGAACCAGCGTCGTCTTGCCGGTACCGGGCGGCGCGACCAGCACCGCGGTGCCGTGCCCTTCCAGGGCGTCGTGCAGAGCGGGCAGGGCACCGCGTACGGGCAGGGCGTCCAGGGCGTCGTAACGGATCACGCCCCCAGTGTCGTACGCCGCCGAGCCCAGCCTCCAGGCGCGCGTGGACGCGGGCCGCCGAGACCAGCCTCCACGCGCGCGTGGACGCGCGACAGCGGAACACTTCCCCACGCGCGCGTGCACACGCGGCAGAACGGATTGGTGCGGCTCAGTCGCGCTCGCACACGAAGATCGCCGTGCCCGGGATCAGATGCCCCCGCAGCGGCGACCAGCCGCCCCACTCGGACGTGTTCCAGTCCGGCCACTCCGGCTCCACGAGGTCCACCAGCCGGAACCCCGACGTCACCACGTCCCGGACACGGTCGCCGAGCGTCCTGTGGTGCTCGACGTACACCGCGCGGCCCTCGTCGTCCTGCTCGACGTACGGCGTGCGGTCGAAGTAGGAGGAGGACACCGACAGCCCCTCGGGGCCCGGCTCGTCCGGGAGCGCCCAGCGCAGCGGGTGCGTGACGGAGAAGACGAAGCGGCCCCCGGGCCGCAGCACCCGGCGCACCTCGCGCAGCACCAGCCGCGGGTCGGCGACGAAGGGCAGCGCCCCGTACGCAGAGCACGCCAGGTCGAAGGAGCCGTCCGCGAAGGGCAGCACGGTCGCGTCGGCACAGACCAGGGGGAACGAGCCGCCGATGCGCAGGGCGTGCTGGAGCTGGCGGTGGGAGAGGTCCAGGGCCACCGGACGGGCACCCTGGGCGGTCAGCCAGCGCGAGCACTGGGCGGCGCCGGCGCCGATCTCCAGGACGTCCCGGCCCTTCAGGTCCTCCACCGGGCCGAGCAGCTCGGCCTCCACCTCGTCCAGGCCCTCGGGACACCACACGAAGCGGTCGTCGCCGAGGAAGGTGCCGTGCTCGACCTGGTACTCGTCCGCGTTCCGGTCCCACCAGCCACGGTTGGCGCGGGAGCTTTCCGTGACACCGGCGGCACGCCGGGTGGCCTCGGGCTCGGTCCCTGTGGCTTCGGACGCCTCGGACGCTTCGGGCTCTTGGATGACCGGCTCCCTCGTACTAGTCTGCGGCTCTTCCACGCAGCCGGTCCCGCGTGTCACTGAGGGGGCCTCTGCGGGTCCGCGTGGCCTCGGGGGACGGCTTTTGTGCCGGGTATGCGGCGATCCGCCCCGGGTGTGCGGCTTCGCGCATTGACCCTGCCCGGCTGCCCCCGTATGCTACAAGTTGCGCTGCGGGCCTGCGCACCTCAGACGTAGCAGGTCGCGCTCGCATCTGTTGTATGTCCCCTCGGTTCTCGAGGTGTCACCCCTGGTTTGGGTGACACTTCCTTGGCTGTCCGGCTTCTGCAGAGCGAAACGGGCTCCCGGCGTAAGCAGTACCTACGACTTCAATGTCCGTACCGGAGCCCTTTCCCACATGACGAGCAGCACCGAGACCACCGCCACCACCCCGCAGGTTGCGGTCAACGACATCGGTAACGAGGAAGCCTTCCTCGCCGCGATCGACGAGACGATCAAGTACTTCAACGACGGCGACATCGTCGACGGCGTCATCGTGAAGGTCGACCGGGACGAGGTCCTGCTCGACATCGGTTACAAGACCGAAGGTGTCATCCCGAGCCGCGAGCTCTCGATCAAGCACGACGTCGACCCCAACGAGGTCGTCGCCGTCGGTGACGAGATCGAGGCCCTTGTTCTCCAGAAGGAGGACAAGGAAGGCCGCCTGATCCTCTCGAAGAAGCGCGCCCAGTACGAGCGTGCCTGGGGCACCATCGAGAAGATCAAGGAAGAGGACGGCATCGTCACCGGTACCGTCATCGAGGTCGTCAAGGGTGGTCTCATCCTCGACATCGGCCTCCGCGGCTTCCTTCCGGCCTCCCTGGTCGAGATGCGCCGTGTCCGCGACCTCCAGCCCTACGTGGGCAAGGAGCTCGAGGCGAAGATCATCGAGCTGGACAAGAACCGCAACAACGTGGTCCTGTCCCGCCGTGCCTGGCTGGAGCAGACCCAGTCCGAGGTCCGCCAGACGTTCCTCACGACCCTGCAGAAGGGTCAGGTCCGTTCCGGCGTCGTCTCCTCGATCGTCAACTTCGGTGCCTTCGTGGACCTGGGTGGCGTCGACGGTCTGGTCCACGTCTCCGAGCTCTCCTGGAAGCACATCGACCACCCGTCCGAGGTTGTCGAGGTCGGCCAGGAAGTCACCGTCGAGGTCCTCGACGTGGACATGGACCGCGAGCGCGTCTCCCTGTCGCTGAAGGCGACCCAGGAAGACCCGTGGCAGCAGTTCGCCCGCACCCACCAGATCGGCCAGGTCGTGCCCGGCAAGGTCACGAAGCTGGTGCCGTTCGGTGCGTTCGTCCGCGTGGACGAGGGCATCGAGGGTCTGGTCCACATCTCCGAGCTGGCCGAGCGCCACGTGGAGATCCCGGAGCAGGTCGTCCAGGTCAACGACGAGATCTTCGTCAAGGTCATCGACATCGACCTCGAGCGCCGCCGCATCAGCCTCTCGCTGAAGCAGGCCAACGAGGCCTTCGGTGCCGACCCGTCGGTGGTCGAGTTCGACCCGACCCTGTACGGCATGGCCGCGTCCTACGACGACCAGGGCAACTACATCTACCCCGAGGGCTTCGACCCCGAGACCAACGACTGGCTCGAGGGCTACGAGACCCAGCGCGAGGCGTGGGAGACCCAGTACGCCGAGGCGCAGCAGCGCTTCGAGCAGCACCAGGCGCAGGTCATCAAGTCCCGCGAGGCGGACGAGAAGGCCGCTGCCGAGGGTGTCGACACCGCGGGTGCGGCTCCGGCCGCGTCCGGCAGTGGTGGCGGCGGGGGCGGTTCGTACTCCTCCGAGGGCGGCGACAACTCCGGCGCCCTGGCGTCGGACGAGGCGCTGGCCGCGCTGCGCGAGAAGCTGGCCGGCGGCCAGAGCTGAACGCAGGCTGAGGCCGAGCAGGAGCTCCTCATCGAGCGGTAGCTCGTGAACCGAGGGCCCGTACCCCTTCCCGGGGTGCGGGCCCTCGGCGCGTTCGGCGACGCCGGGCGGGCGTGCGGACGGGGAATGCCCGGGCCGGGACCCGTGTTGTGGAGTACGAACACCAGGAGGGGAGCGGTCACTGTGCTTGATCCGCAGGGCTTGTACGAGTGGGAGCCGAAGGGCTTGGCCGTCGTCGACATGGCGCTCGCCCAGGAGTCGGCGGGGCTGATCATGCTCTACCACTTCGACGGATACATCGACGCCGGCGAGACCGGCGACCAGATCGTCGACCAGGTGCTCGACTCGCTGCCTCACCAGGTCGTCGCCCGCTTCGACCACGACCGGCTCGTGGACTACCGGGCGCGCCGGCCGCTGCTGACCTTCAAGCGGGACACCTGGACGGACTACGAGGAACCCGCCATCGAGGTGCGGATCGTCCAGGACGCCACCGGGGCGCCGTTCCTGCTGCTGTCGGGCCCCGAGCCGGACGTCGAGTGGGAGCGCTTCGCCGCGGCCGTGCGGCAGATCGTCGAGCGGCTCGGTGTCCGCCTCTCGGTCAACTTCCACGGCATCCCCATGGGCGTCCCGCACACCCGCCCCGTCGGCATCACGCCGCACGGCAACCGCGCCGACCTGGTGCCGGGGCACCGCAGCCCCTTCGAGGAGGCGCAGGTACCCGGCAGCGCCGAGGCACTCGTCGAGTACCGGCTCCTCCAGGCCGGCCACGAGGTGCTGGGCGTGGCCGCGCACGTCCCGCACTACATCGCCCGCTCCCCGTACCCGGACGCGGCGCTGACCGTCCTGGAGGCGATCACCGGGGCGACCGGTCTGGTGCTGCCGGGCATCGCGCACACCCTGCGCACGGACGCCCACCGCACCCAGACGGAGATCGACCGGCAGATCCAGGAGGGCGACGAGGAACTCACCGCCCTGATCCAGGGTCTGGAACACCAGTACGACGCGGCCGCTGGCGCCGAGACCCGCGGCAACATGCTCGCCGAGCCTGTCGAGATCCCGTCGGCGGACGAGATCGGCCGAGAGTTCGAACGGTTCCTGGCGGAGCGGGAGGGCGACGGCTGATCCGGTAATCTGGCGAATCTTCGTGCCGCGCCTGTCCCCGCCGTGGCGGGTTGTTCCGGTGGGCCTGACCGGCGGTATCGGAGTCGGTAAGTTGCTGCCCGCACCTGCGGGGACTGGTGAGGTGGAGGCGCGGTCATGCTGTCCGTGGGTCTGACCGGCGGGATCGGCGTCGGCAAGAGCGAGGTGTCGCGGCTGCTCGTCGAGTACGGTGCCGTACTGATCGACGCGGACCGGATCGCGCGCGAGGTCGTCGCGCCGGGTACTCCCGGGCTCGCGGCGGTCGTGGAGGCGTTCGGCGAGGAGGTACTCACCGAGGACGGCGGCCTGGACCGGCCGAAGCTCGGTTCGATCGTGTTCGCCGATCCGGAGAAGCTGGCCGCGCTGAACTCGATCGTGCACCCCCTGGTCGGCGACCGGTCCCGCGCCCTCGAAGAGGCCGCCGCCGAGGACGCCGTCGTCGTCCACGACGTTCCGCTGCTCACGGAGAACGGCCTGGCACCGCTGTACGACGTCGTGGTCGTCGTGGACGCCGAGCCCGCTACCCAGCTCGACCGACTGGTAAGGCTGCGCGGCATGACCGAGCAGGACGCGCGTGCGCGGATGGCCGCCCAGGCCACGCGCGAGCAGCGCCGCAAGATCGCGGACGTGGTCATCGACAACGACGTACCGCTGGACGAACTGCGGCGCCGCGTGGAAGAGGTGTGGGCCGAACTGACCCGCAGGGCGCACGCGCCGCGCTGAGCGCCCTGGCGCGTCCACGGGCTCCGGTGGCTCCGCCCGGCCCAGGAATAGCGGTCCCCGAGCGGGCGTTGATCCCTTTCAGTGAGGGAAGGACTCTGCCGTGCCCGAGACCAGCGGTTCGACCGGACGTACTCCGGAGACGGATGTCATCGACTTCCGTGCCGCCGAGCAACTGCTCGCGGCGCGGGACCCGCGGGGCGCGGTGAAATTGCTCGACGGAGTCATCGCCGCGCACCCGGAAAGCACCGCCGCCCGGCTGCTGCGCGCGCGTGCCTTCTTCGCGGCGGCACAGCTGAGAGCCGCCGAGCTGGAGTTCACCATCGTCCTGGAGCGTGAGCCGGACAACGCGTTCGCGCACTTCGCCCTCGCCCGCACCTACGAGCGCCGGGGGCGCCCCGACCAGGCCCGGCGCCACTTCCGGCTGGCGGCGGCTCTGGACCCGAACCCGGAGTATCTGCAGCAGGCGCGGTTCGACTCCTGACGGTCAGCTCCTCGGCGGCCGGTACGGCGGTACGTCCGGCCCGGGCTGGTAGTGCGGGCCCTGGCGGATGTGCCGGAGGATCACGGCCAGGTCGACCGTGACGACGAGCCACAACACTCCGCACGCGACGGCCCACCCCGGTCGCCCGGCGATCGCGAACGCGGCCGTTCCGAAGATCGCCCAGACCAGCCCCCACAGGCTCAGCCAGAAACGCGCCCGCAGGGCACTGCGCGCGGTGGCCGGTTCACTGCCGGTACGCATCGGATCACCACTCCTGTGGAAAACGTACTCCGGGAGACGGCGAGGGGGAAACGAGCCGTGCCACAGCACCGACCCTGCCTCCCGGACGCCGACGACCTGCCCGACGTACTGCTCGACCTGGCGGTCCCGCACGAGGACATCAACGAGCTGGTGGGACTGCGCGGCCGGGTGACGCGCGATGCCGGGACGGTGCGGCTGCTGGAGGAATGTGTGCAGGAGCTGGTGCGGGACCTCGGGGAGCCGGCCGCGGACCCGGAGGGCGTGCGGCGGTTCGGGAAGCGGCCGGCCGAGGCTCCTGAGGCGCTGGGCGGGTACTTCGCCGCGTAGGTGTTCGTCGCGGCGCTGCCGTACACCCGCGCCTACCACCGAGAGCGTGGCATCCCGGCCGAGACCACCGGCACACCCTCGCCGACCTGGGGCGGAACAGGGCGAGCCACCGCAGGCGGCACGGCACGGGCGGAGTGCACTGGTACGTCGGGCACGGTTGGTTTCCGTTCTGACGGGCACGGGCGCTTTCCGTTCTGACGGGTGGGCCCCGTTCACTCGGTCGGGTGAACCGGCGCTCGGTGGGAACGGGTGTGCGGGCACGGCCCGTTGGACGGGCATGGAGCTGAGAATGCGAGAGGGACACCAGGGGACGGGACCCGGAGCCATCACCCCGGACGGTTGCGCGGTCGAGCTCTATTCACGGCTGCCCGCCGGAGCCGAGCCGGACATCGTCGCCGCCGCCGTGCCCGCGGGGGCGCGCATCCTGGAGCTGGGCAGTGGTGTGGGGCGCGTGACCCATCCGCTGCTGGAGCGGGGGTTCGCCGTGACCGCGGTGGACGAGTCCGCCGAGATGCTGGAGCACGTGCGCGGGGCACGGACGATACGCAGCCCGATCGAGGAACTGGACCTGGGCGAGAGCTTCGACGTGGTGATGCTGGCGTCGTTCCTCGTGCACTCGGGGGACGCCGAGGTGAGCCGCGGGTTACTGCGCACCTGTGCCCGGCATGTCACGGACGACGGCTGTGTACTGATCCAACGGGAGGGCGAGGACTACCACGCGAACCTGCCGCGTAAGCGGGTCGACCCCAGCGGCTTCACCGTGCGCATCGTGTCGTCGGAGCCGGTCGGGGACGGCGTCAACGCGGTACACGCGGAGTACGAGTTCCCGGACGCCGTCTGGACACAGACGTTCCGGGCCCGGCCGCTGACCAAGGAACAGTTCGAGGAGGCACTGGGGGAGGCGGGACTCGCGGTGGACCGGTATCTGACCGACGACGGGACGTGGGTGAGGGCGGTTCCCGTGCCCCGGAGTTAGCGGATCGGCGATGAGTTCCGGGCGGGCGAGCGGTCTGAATACCTGACTGCATCACGGACCGCTCAGCTCAGGAGACCCTCATGTCCGAGACCACCGTTCCCGCCACCGCCACCGCCGTCACTGTTCCCGCGACCTCCGCGATCTCCACGCCCTCCGCCAGGTCGGCCCGGGGGCGCGGCGCCCGGATCGCCCTGCGGGCGGTGCAGGTGCTTCTCGCGTTGTTCTTCGCCGTCGCGAGCGCCGCGCCCAAGCTGGTCGCGCACTCCTCGGCGGCGGACTCCTTCGCGGAGATGGGCTGGGGCAGCGCGGGCATGTACGCCATCGGGGTCCTCGAACTGGCCGGAGCGATCGCCCTGTTCGTTCCGGCGCTGCAGTCGGTGGCGGCGACGGCCCTGAGCGCGCTGATGGTGGGCGCGTTCATCGTCCAGCTCACCTACTTCGACGGAGAGAACGCCGCGACACCGCTCGTTCTGATGGTGCCGCTCCTGGTCGTCGCCTGGGCCCGCCGCGGGCAGAACGAGGAACTGTTCCGGCTGGCCCGACGCGGGCGGGTCTGACCAGCCAGCCACGGCCGTGCGGGTGTTCAGGGCCTGTTCTCGGCATCCCGCCGGGCCTGGCTCAGGCCCTCCAGCCCGCGCAGGCGTTCCAGCTCGCGACGGTCCCGCTTGGTGGGGCGGCCGGCGCCGCGGTCGCGGATGCCGGCCGGGGCGACGGCCTCGCGGGGCGGAGGCGGCGGGGAGTTGTCGAGGTAGCACTGGGCGGCGACCGGGGCTCCGACGCGCTTGCGGATCAGTCGCTTCACGACGACTACGCGCTCCCTGCCCTCGTGGCGCAGGCGCACTTCGTCTCCGACGCGCAGCGAGTACGCGGGTTTCACCCGCTCGCCGTTCACCCGGACATGGCCGCCCCTGCAGGCGGTCGCGCCGAGCGAGCGGGTCTTGACGAGGCGGACGGCCCAGATCCAGCTGTCCACGCGGACGCTCCCGCCGTTCTGCGGCCCGGCCGCCTCGGCGGCGGCGATCGCGGCGGCGGTCTTCGGGTCCGGGGGCGGGGCGGCGGCAGCCGTGCCGTCGCCCGCGTCGGGCTCCTGGCCGGTGACACTCCCGCCGACCGTGCCGGCGGCCTTGCCGTCGGTCCTGTCGCCGGTCTCGTCGCCGGTCTTCTCGTCGGCCGTCGTGCCGGCCTTGGCCCCGGCGGTGTCCTGTGGGCCGGCCGCCCGGCCCTTCCTGCCCTCGTCATGCTCGGAAGCCATGGCTCGACCCTAACCGCTCGGCCGGACGAGAGGGGCTCCTATTTCCGGGGGCCCGGCGCTGACGTGCGAGCCAGGGGCGGGGCCGGGGCAGGCACCAGGGCCAAGGAGCCGGGGCGGGCGTCACGGCTCCTTGGTCTTACGGTGGAGGCATGGACACCAGCGGCCTCTCCGTACTCGACCAGCGGATCGCGGGGTGCCGGGCCTGCCCGAGGCTGGTCGACTGGCGGGAGGAGGTGGCCCGTACCAAGCGGGCGGCCTTCGCCGACTGGACGTACTGGGGCCGGCCGGTGCCGGGCTTCGGTCCGCCGGACGCGCGTCTGCTGATCGTCGGACTCGCCCCCGCGGCCCACGGCGGCAACCGCACCGGCCGGATGTTCACCGGCGACCGCTCCGGAGACGTGCTGTTCCAGGCCTTGTACGACGTGGGACTCGCCTCGCAGCCCACCGCCGTCTCCGCCGACGACGGCCTGGAACTGTACGGCGTACGCGTCACCTCGCCGGTGCACTGCGCTCCGCCCGCCAACAAGCCCACCCCCACCGAACGCGACACCTGCCGTCCCTGGCTCGTCCAGGAGCTGGATCTGCTGCGGCCGACCGTGCGGGCCGTGGTGGTACTCGGCGCCTTCGGCTGGCAGGCGGCGCTGCCCGCGTTCGCCGCGGCCGGCTGGACGGTGCCCCGGCCCCGCCCCGCCTTCACGCACGGCGGGCACGTCACACTGGACGCCCCTGACGGGCCCGACCTGCAGCTTTTCGGCTGCTTCCACGTCAGTCAGCGCAACACCTTCACCGGCCGACTCACCCCCGAGATGCTCCGGGACGTGCTGCGCACGGCGGCGGAGACGGCGGGGCTGCCCACGGCGTAGGGCCCACGGCGTAAAGGGGGTGAACGTCCCGGGCCGACGGCGTTACGGTGCCCCGATGGGCCTGTATCCGGAGATCGAACCGTACGACCACGGCATGCTCGACGTCGGTGACGGCAACCGCGTCTACTGGGAAACCTGCGGCAACCCGCACGGCAAGCCCGCGCTGGTGCTGCACGGGGGACCGGGATCCCGCACCAGCCCGAACCTCAGACGGTACTTCGACCCGGCCGCCTACCGGATCGTGCTCCTCGACCAGCGCGGCGCCGGACGGTCGGTCCCGCGGGCGAGCGACCACGGCACCGACATGAGCGTCAACACGACCGCCCACATCATGGCGGACCTGGAGCGGCTGCGCGCCCACCTCGGCATCGAGCGGTGGCTGGTGTGGGGTGTGTCGTGGGGATCGGCACTGGGACTGCGGTACGCGCAGACTCACCCGGGAGTGGTGACCGAGCTGGTACTGACCGGGGTCGCGACCGGTTCCAACGCCGAAGTGGCCCTCCTGACCAGAGGGCTGGGGGAGTTCTTCCCCGAGGCACACGAGCGGTTCCTCGCCGAACTGCCCGCAGACGAACGCGACGGCAATCCGGCCGCCGCGTACAACCGGCTGCTGGAGTCGCCCGACGCCGAGGTCCGGGCGCGCGCCGCCCGTGCGTGGACCGACTGGGAGACGGCGATCATCCCCGCGCCGCCTCGCTCCGTCGCCCGGTTCGAGGACCCGGAGTTCCGGATGGGCTTCGCACGAACCGTCACCCACTACTGGGGCAACGACCACTTCCTCGGCGAGGGAAACGACGAGGGCGTGGTCCTGCGGGACGCGCACCTGCTGAAGGGCATTCCGGGCACCCTGGTGCAGGGCAGCCTCGACTTCGGCAACCTCCTCGGCATCGTATGGCGGCTCCACCACGCCTGGCCGGGCAGCGAGTTGATCGTCGTGGACGAGGCCGGACACGACACCGGAGCGACCGGGGACGAGGCACTGCTGGCGGCGACGGACACATACGCCCGCGCCGAGGCCTGAACAGCCGGGCGGCAGGGCCGAACCCGGCCTCACCGCCCCCACCGCCCTACGGCCGCCACACGTACCGCACGTCAGGCTCCCGTTCCTCGTTCCGGGCGCCGTCCGTCCACTCCACGGCTCTGAAACCGTGCCGCTCGTAGAAGCGGTGCGCGGGCGCGTTGACCTGGAAGGTCCACAGCGAAAGTCCTCGCGGCCCGCGTTCCTTGGCCAGGGCGACGAAACGGTCCCCGATGCCGCGCCCGCGCCAGTCCGGGGCGAGATACAACTGCGACAGCTCCCCCTCCTCCAGCACCATCACGCCCACGACATCACGGCCGGCCGCCTCCGCCACCCAGGTCTCGCGCAGGGGCACCAGCACATGGCGGAAGTAGTCCAGGACCTCCTCGTCGGTGCGGGGCCGGACCACGGTCGGCAGCGCGGCCGCGAAGGAGGCCAGCCAGACGTCGGCCGCCGCACGCGCGTCGGTGGCCTCCGCCCGCCGCAGGACGACCGGTTCGCCACCCTGCCGGCTCACGGACGTATCTCCTCCGGCACGACCGCCGTCGCCGTGATCTCCACCAGCTGTCCCGGATACCCGAGGCAGCTCACCCCGAGCAGCGTCGAGGAGTGCGGGCCGGTACTGAGTCCGGACGCCTCGACGACATCCCAGACGGCGGACAGCGCGGCGGTCTCGCCGCTGACCACATACACATCGGTATGGAGAACGTCCCTCAACTCGCTCCCGACGGCGCGCAACTGCGCGGTGAGGTTGGCGATCACCTGCTCGGCCTGCCGGACCGGATCACCCTCACCGACCAGCTTCCCCTCCGCGTCGAGCGGAACGGACCCGGCGAGGAAAGCGAGCCTCGTCCCGGCCTCGACGACCGAGGCATGGGAGTAGGCGGGCGGCGGGAACAGGCCGGGCACGGTGGTGCGCTGGATCACGTGGGCTCCTGGGGCGGTGAACGGTCGACCTCCCGATCGTCCGTTCTCCGGACCGGCCCCGCACCCGAATTTCCCCACCCGGTCCCGTCCGGGTGCTTGCCCGACCGGCCTCCACCCGGCCGCGCGGTCATCCGCGCCCGCAACTCCCGTGCCCTGCGCCGAGCGGCCGCCCGCACCGCGGTGGACCGGCGCGCTGCCGCCGCCGACGCGGCCCGGAACGCGGCGCCGCGCTCCACGGCCTCGACCCGCTCGACGGCGTACAGGCGCGTCGGCGGCGCGGAGCGGACGTACGGGTGGGCGCGCAGCAGGTCGGGCTCACCGAGCAGGCGGCGCACCATCCCCGCGGTCCAGCCTCTGGCCCGCAGCCCGGCGGTGGACACATGCGTGCGCCCGGGCTCCGGCTCGACCCCGCCGGGCTTCCGACTTCGTGCCGCGCGCTCCTTCCGTACCGGCTCCGGAGCCCCTTCGTCCCACTCCCACGACGCCATCACGACCTCCCCCGTCGCTACGTTGTGTGACGACTTCATTGATAACGCGCACCACTGACAATTGCCTCGTGCCGCCGGTCGCCCGCGCGTAGGCTTCCGGCGTCCGCCCGCGCCCACTCCCACCCGTCAGGAGCCCGCACCAGTGCCCTCCCTCACGGACCAGGCGTTCCTCGACACCTCCGCCGACCGCCTGGCCGCCCTGCCCAACGTCCGGGCGGTCACCCTCGGCGGCTCCCGGGCCCAGGGCACCCATGGGCCCGACAGCGACTGGGACCTGGCGGTCTACTACCGAGGCGACTTCGACCCGGACGATCTCCGTGCCCTCGGCTGGCCCGGGGAGGTCTCCGCGATCGGCGCATGGGGCGGCGGTGTCTTCAACGGAGGGGCCTGGCTGACGATCGACGAACGCCGGGTCGACCTGCACTACCGCGACCTCGACGTGGTCGAGCGCGAGGTGGCGGAGGCGGAGGCGGGACGCTTCGGTGTCGAGCCGCTGATGTTCCACCTCGCGGGCATCCCGACGTACCTCGTGGTCGCGGAGCTCGCGATCAACGAGGTGCTGCGTGGCGAACTGCCCCGCCCCGCCTACCCCGAGGCCCTGCGCGCAACCGCCCCCGACCGCTGGTACGGCGCGGCCACCGCCACCCTCGCCTACGCCAAGGCCGGCCACGCGCCCAAGGGCGCCCTCACCCAGGTCGCCGGCGCGATCGCCCTGGCCGCGACGCAGACGGCGCACGCGGTTCTGGCGGCGCGGGGAGAGTGGGTCACCAACGAGAAGGGGCTGGTCCGCCGGGCCGGGCTGGGCGGGGCCGACGGAATCGACGGGCTGCTGGCGAACCTGACACCCCGGCCGGAGGCCCTGGCGCGGTCGGTCACGCGTGCCGAGACGCTGCTGCGCGGGGCTACGGAACTGGGCTGACGCTGTGGGAAGTATGGGTCCGCCTCGACCACCGTCAGCGGCCTACGTCCTCCGTCGCCCCGTGGCTCCGTCGGCAGCGGCGGCATGTGAGCCTTCCCGGACTACGCCGACTCCGCGGCGAGCAGAGGCTGGAGGAACCTGCTCGGTGTGCCGTGCCAGAAGATGGCCAGTGCGTCGCGGGAACGCGTGGCGGCGACGAACAGCAGGGAGCGGGCCCGCTGGAGTTCCCGGCGGTGACGCAGCGCGTCGGTGTCCCGCAGGCGGATCACCGCCGTACGCGGCACCAAGCCCTCGTTGACGCCGGCGATCACCATGCGCTGGTACTCGAGTCCCTTGAAGCGGAACATGGTGCCGATATGGACACCCTCGTCGCCGCGTGGTCCGTCCGGCCCGATCTCCACGGCGTGGATCCCGGCGTGGGCGAGTGCCACGGCGACCTCGCGCGCCATGTCGTTGGTGGGCACGCAGATGGCGATCTGCTCGGCGGGGATGTCGTCCCACTCGGCGACCAGCTCCGCGATGGCCCGCCGCTCGGCCTCCCAGTCCGGGGCCGGGTGCAGCCGCGGCCGGGTACCGCTCAGCACGGACCGGTATCCCGCCAGCGTCTCCTGGTTGCCGTCGAGGTCGTCGAAGGACTCCCCGCTCAGCAGCCCGAGGGCCGAACCGAGAATCTGCCGCGTCGTCCGGTAGCTGAGGGTGAGTCGGGCGGACCGGCCGCGGATGTTGATACCGAGGCTGCCGAGCGTCACCTGGTTGTTGTAGACGCGCTGGTGTGTGTCGCCGACCAGGAAGATGTCGTTGCGGTCGCGCGCGGTCATGGCCCGCAGCATCTTCCAGTGCCCCGGACGGAGATCCTGGGCCTCGTCGACGACGATGTGCCGGTATCGGGGGCGCAGCCAGCCGGCGGAACCGTCCTGCAGGTGGACGTTGTCCAGGCCGCCGCTCTCCGAGCGCTGACGCTCGACGGCCTGGATGCGCTGCTCGCGCTCCATCTCCAGGCGCGCCGCCCGCTCGGCCACCTGTGCCCACGTCTGGCGTCCGAGGCGGTCCAGGCGCTGGGTGAACTTGTCGGCCAGCTGCCAGATCTCGGCCCGTTCGGGCCGTGTGATGTTGCGTCCCCGGCCGGAGCGCCGGGCCCTGAAGTAGTCGGTGCGGGAAGCGACCGCCTGGCCGAGGATCACCTGCGTCCACTCGTCGTGCAGGAAATCGGCGTCCCACGGGACGTCGCCGGTCTCGTCGAGCATGGCACGCCACTCGCGCAGGGCCTGGTTGTCGTCGATCGTCTGCTTCGTGCTGCCTGGTTCGGCCTCCCGGACCACGCGCAGCGCCAGCTGGTCGACGTGGCTGATGTCCACCCGGGACAGCAGCTGTTCCCCGCCCAGTTCCAGCAGCCGGGCCCGTAGATCGGCGGCGAGGTTCTTGTTGTACGTGGTCAGCAGAACGGGTTTGCTGTGGCCCGGCGGCAGCTGCCCGACGAGGTGCCTGACCCGGTGCAGGGCGACGATGGTCTTACCCGTGCCGGGGCCTCCGCCCACCCGTGCCGGGCCGGAGTAGTCCCGTTCGACCAGCCGGGACTGGGTGGGGTGCAGGAAGACCTTCCAACGGCCGAAGTCCTCCCCTTCCAGTGCTTCGCGAAGTGCGTCGTCCGTGGTCGTGACCATCGTCGCCGGGCGCTCGGCGGCGGCCTGGAAGTCCTCGGTGTCGACCGGTTCGGGCGCCGCGACCGGGGCGGTCACCTGCTCCAGTACGTCCTCGTAGGACTTGCCGTCGAAGAGGGAGAGCAGGATCTCGCCGGTGAGCTGGGGCGCGTACTCGACGAGTCCGAGCAGTTGGTCCTCGGTGCTGAGAGTACGGACCACCGGGACCAGTGGCTCGGCCACACCGAGCTCGGTGAGCTGCTCGTCCGTGAAGCGGGCGAACAGCGGTGCCGGCCGTGCGGGCCGGGGCTCCGGGGCGGGCACGGTCGGCCGGGGCGCCGTGCGCCGCAGGACGCTCTCCTCGACGACCTGGAGGTCGACGTACTCGATGCCGCCGGTGATCTGGTTGATGCCGTACGCGAGGCGGTCGAGGTTCTCGTAGACCTCCTTGCGGTGTTTGACGGAGACGATCAGCCAGTCACTGTCGGCGAGCCGCAGCAGCAGGGCGCGGTACTCGTCGTTGACACGGGCCGACCACAGCCTGGTGTCGCCCTTGAGCTGCTTCAGCTGGAGGCCGGTGGCCTGCGGGTTGGCCTTGAACTTGTGCTGGAAGTCGTAGAGGGCGCCCTTGACCGTGCGGGGGAGCCGCAGGACTTCCTTGTCGGCCTTGTCGAGTAGCCGCAGCGTCACACTCGCGTTGCTCATCGGTGGTGCCCCCCGGGGGTCGTTCCGTCGTCCTGTCGATCACGATGCGGTTCGTCCGCGGATGGTTGCGGGCCGAGCCGTCCGGCCAGTTCCCGGGCCGTCCAGTCGCTGGCGGGCCGTGCCTCCCAGCCGGCGGCCGCGAACGCCGCGTCTCGGTCCGCCGCCTCGTAGTCGGGCTCGCCGCCGGTCGGGCGGGGGGCGAGAACGACGGCCACCTTCCGGTCGGGCCAGGCCAGTTCGGCCATCCAGCCCCGGTCGTCGAGTTCGAATCCGTCCACGGGGACGGGGGCGGCCATGGTGGCGAGAGCGACCGCGAGGAGCTGTAGTTCGGTGTCGTCCGGATCCAGCAGTTCCAGCACCTGGTCCCAGCCGGTGCCCGCCGACGCCGTGGGCTCCGGCGCGGCCGGGGCAGCGGACGAGACGGTGGCCGTGTGCGGGATCTCGGCGGCGGCTGCCAGGGACTCCCGGAGGTCCGCGGCGGTGGTGTCGCTCTCCTCGGCGGCGACACCCAGTTCGACGCGGGTCGAGGTCAGCCAGCCGCACCCGCCGGTCACCGTGAGCGCCTCGACGGAGAAGCCCCCCAGCATGCTCGTGGTCAGCTGGACGCTGTCACCGCCCCCGTGCTCCAGGAACTGCAGCAGATTGCTCCAGTACAGCCACGCCCGCCAGCGCCTGCGGTGCGCGTCCCGGTCCTCGACGGCCGCCTCACCGTCGTCCAGGACGGTGGCGGCGGTCCAGGCGGGCGGCTTGCGACGGCCGTCCGCCACCGCCGTGACCGGGCAGCCGGAGTCGTCCACGGCGGCGAGCAGCCGCAGCGGACCCGCCTGCCCGCGCGGGGGCGTGCCGTGCAGTGCCGCGACGAGCTGGTCGCCCACGGCGTCCGCGCCGACCGCCGCCGTGTGCGGGCGCAGGCCCGTCAGCCCGGCGGTGACCGCCTCGGCGCGGGCCAGCCACAGCGCGTGGTCCGGCCGGCGGAGGTAGGACAGCAGCAGGTCCGCCGGGTTGACCCACACGTGCTCGGCGAGTTCGCCCGGCAGACCGCCGCGGACCTTGGCGTAGTAGTCGCGCGCCTGCCGCTGTCCCTGCTCCCCGTACGGCCGCCAGACCGGGTCCGCCGGACCGGCGGCCGCGTAGCCGGTGTCCCGCACCCGGCCCTGCCACTCCTTGACGTCGTGGTACGTCAGCTGGAAGACCCGCAGACCCTCGGCGCGCAGCCGGGTGCGCTTGGCGGCGTCACCCGCGAGCCGGTTGTGCCGGGCGCTCGCGTGGAACTCGAAGCCGTCGAGGAACAGCGCCAGGCGCGGCCCGGGGGCGTCGAGGCGTTCGAACAGCACGTCGGGCCGGGTACCGTCCAGCACCCGCTGCTGCGAGACGCGCCAGCTGAGGGTGGCGCCGTCCGTACCGGTCAGCCGCAGGTCGAGCGAGTAGGTGCCGGCCGTGGTGGTGTACGCGTCCGCACTGGCCCGGGCGTCGGGCTGGGCGGCCCATTCCTTGAGGGTGTCGATGAACATCACCTCCAGGTCGCTCTCGGCCTGACGCTCCAGCGGAATGTGGTGCGTGGCGGCGACGGGCGACGTCCGCCAGCTCTCGCCGCTCTCACCGAGCAACTCGTCCAGCATCTGCCGGACCTCGTTGCGGCTCACCCGGTCGTAGTCGCCCGCCGGTACCCGGCGCAGCAGGCACCGGTGGCAGCCGTCCTGGCCCTTCTCCAGGCACGGGCAGCGCTCGATGACCTCCCGCGCCTTCAGGAGCACCTCGCGGAAGCCGTCGGCGGACGCGAGCCGGTGCAGGTAGCCGGTGCCGCCGGGCAGCCGGTCGTAGACCACGAGGAAGCGCCGTGGCCAGTCGGCGTCGCCGTTGTCGGGCATGGACGCGGAGGCGATCTCGATGTGGTCGGGATCGCCTCCGTACCGGGCCGCTATGCCCACGAACAGGGCGGCCGTGAAGGACGCCAGCCGCTCCTTGGCACGGGCGACCGACGCCGGGAGCAGGATGCGTACGGCCTCGGTGGTCAGCTCGTGGGCCAGCAGCAGCGGCACGTCCTGACCGGTGGCACGGTCGCCGCCGGAGGACCGGGCCGCTTTGCGGCGCGGGCACCACAGCATGTGGTGGGCGGCGGCTCTGCCGCTCGTGGCGAGTGACTCGGTGAGTGCGTCGCGCGGCTGGTCCACCACGGGCCGTCCGTCCGCCGTCGCCCCTCCGCAGTGGGTGCACACGTAGAAGGGGTTGAGGCGGACGTCCTCACCGGCGATGGGCACCGTACTGCTGCCGTCCTGCCGGTCCAGGCCGAGGTTGAGGGTGCGGACGACCGCGCGCCGGGTGAAGTCGACGCCGAAGACGGCCGTGTCGTGCCGCCAGGAACCGGCGGCCAGGTGGGCCGGGTCGATGTCGACGGTGGTGAGCACGGCGTAGCGGCGGCGGTCCCGCTCGTCCTTGTCGTCCCGCACCCGGGCGTCGTCCCGCTTGTCCCGGGCCAGGACCCGCCTCGGTTCCATGACGTGCTGGACGCAGCCGGCGTCCGCGATCTCCCGGCCGCCACAGCGCGGGCACGGCGACGTGTCCGTCCGGGCGTCGTTGGTGCGGGTGTAGCCACAGGCCGGGCAGAGCCGCCATACCGACCAGGCGCGCCGTTCCGGACTGCCGATGTCCAGGGCCCGTACGACGTGCCGGTAGCCGTTGACGTAGAAACTGTTGCCCGGGGCGAGTTCGGACAGGGCCAGGCGCCGGGAGCGTTCGTAGTCCCGCACCTCGCTGCGGTACGTCTTCCTCGTGCCGGCCTCCTCACCGTCACCGGAGCCGGCCTGCTCCTCCGTCCAGTAGAGGGTCGCCTCCAGCCGGGTCGTGGTGTCCACGAGGCTGTAGTTGGGCAGCAGGCCGAGGTCCACCAGGGCACCGTGGGCGCCGGCCTGGCTCAGCTCGCGCAGCAGATTCCCGGTGGCGCGGCGCTCGGCCAGCAACTCCCGGTGCTCACGGTCCTGTTCGGGGTCGGAGCGGACCAGGCCGTCCAGCGCCGTGTCGATCGCGGCGATCCGCCGGCGCAGTTCCTCCCGCCGGGACGTCCAGTCCTCCTCCGCCTCCTGAAGTGCCCGCACGACACCGCCGGTGGCGTAGGCGCGCAGTTCACCGGCGGCGTGCCCGGAGACCCCGCTGCCGTCCGTCCCGCCCGCCGGGAAGAGGGCCAGGAACTCCTCGACCAGCCGCGCTCCGTGGGTGAGGGCGGCGTCCGCGAGGTCCTGACACCAGCCCGTGGTGCCGAAGAGCGCCGAGACCAGGCGCGGCGCGGGCTGGAGCCGCTCCCCGTCCGCCGTGGTCAGCGCTCCGCGGGCGGCGAGGTCCAGCAGGTGCGCCGTGTACTGGCGGCGCAGGATCTCCACCGCGGACAGGTAGCAACCCGGGGGCACGATCTCGCCGTCGATCATCTCGCGGGGTTCGTCGAGGTAGTACAGGTCGCGGGCGCGCCGCCCGCCGAAGGCGACCACCAGGGCGTTGCCGGTGCTGCGTCCGGCCCGTCCGGCCCGCTGGACGTAGTTGGCGGGGCCCTTGGGCAGGGAGCCGAGGAGGACGGCCGACAGGTCGCCGATGTCGATGCCGAGTTCGAGCGTCGGCGTGCAGGACAGCACGTTGGGGTCGGTGTAGTGGGTGCCCTGCCGGAAGGTGCGCTCCACCCGCTCGCGCTGCGGCCTGGTGAGCATGCCGGTGTGCTCGGCGGTGACGACGCGGAAGGTGCCGCCCGTCAGGTACAGCCGCCGGTAGTAGTCGTTGCGGTAGTCGCGCTCGCGTGTCCCGCCGAAGCTCCCCGAGGTGCTGCTCACCTGGACGGGGACGTCGTCCTGCGGAGGCCTGAGCGTGCCCCGGCAGCGGTAGCGCGGGCACGGGTGGCCGTACCAGCGGGTGCGGCGCGCGGGCGGCACGACCTGCTCCCAGCCGCAGTCGGCGCACGAGACGAAGGCCTTGTTGACGACGGCGTCGTCGAGCAGCCGCACCTCGATGTGGCCGGGCTGCAGCCCGTACACCCGGGTGGTGCGGTCCTGCGCGGTACGGACCGCGAGGACGTGTTCCTCCGCCAGTACGGGCAGCAGCCGCCGCAGGTACTCGTGGGCTCCCGCCGCGTCCAGGCCGAGGCACCGCCGGGTCCAGTCCTGGTACCAGCCGAGCCGCCCGCCGGCCGCGTCGAACGCCGACCGCTCCTTGGGCACGTCCAGCAGGAAGCGCGGCGCCGCCACCCCGTCGGGGAAGGCGGGCATGCCGTCCGGCCGTCCGCCCCACACCTTGAACCGGGTGACCCCGCCGTCCCGCATCCACGGCTCCAGCCACCGGTGCCGCACGCCGCCGCGCAGCCGCACCCGCTCCAGCAGGCCGCGCAGGAAGGCCAGATAGCGGTCGGGCGTGGGCAGCGAGTCCGTCGCGACCAGCTGGCCGGGCAGGGTCAGGTGCAGGTCGCGGGCGATGGCCGTGACGCGCTCCGGGTCGTGCAGGGCGACCTCGGCGGCGACCGTACGGGTCAGCTCCAGGGTGCGTCCCTGCCGGGAGCGCAGGCCGAACTCCATGACGGTGGCGAAGGCGAGCCGCTCGCCGATCAGCTTCCACGCCCGCGCGTCACCGGCGCCCCGCCCGGACAGCACCCGGTCCACCCCGGGCTCGTCGTGCAGGTCGGGCGGTACCACGGCGGCCAGCGCCTCCGGGTCGTCCACCGAGTCCAGCACGTTCCCGATCAGGTCGTTGAGCGCCAGCGGTTCCGGGGAAGCGTCCAGGGCGTGCGCGAGCAGGGAGCGCAGCGAGAACTTGTACGAGGCGTTGGCGACGTATCCCGCGCGGTGCGCGGCGTCCTGCGTGGAGTCGTTGAACAGCAGCGTCTTGCGCTCCTCCGGGACGAGCGCGATGTCGCCGCCGGTGAAGAGCTGCGTGACCGTGGCGGAGGCGAGGGCGGCGAGAGAGGTGCCCAGGAAGCGGATGCCGTTGTCCGTGTTGCAGGCCGGGCAGCGGTCGTCGACGGCGGCCCGGTCGGCTGACTTCTTGTCGGTGATCACCAGCGCGAACCAGCCGTCCTGCAACTCGTCGCGGTCGGCCGCCGTCGGGAGCCGGTACGTGCCCTGCGCGCCGTCGAGTACGACGACGGACAGCGGATCGACGCCGCCGGCCGGCGCCGGGCCCGCGCCGGTCAGCGCGTTCAGTGCCTCGTCGCGCTCGGCGGCGGTCGCGGCGATGAAGTACCGGATGCGCCGTTTGTCCCGGCCGACGCCGGCCCGCCACACCTTGTCCTGCGCCATGACGAGCCGCTGCGGGTCCGCCTCCGGCGACAGCGCGGCCCAGCCGGACCGCCCGCAGGTACGGCAGTAGACCGCCGGCAGGTGCACGGCGGCGGGCCGGGCCGCCGTGTCCGACCCGGGCTGCGCCACCGCCCTGCGCGCGTCGCCGGACGGCCAGCCGCCCGAGGAACGCTCGTCGTCGCCCCCCGGGGGAGCGGCGAGGGCGGCCCGGCGCGCGGCGGTGCGGTCGTCCTCGTACCAGCGGAACTCCGGCAGGGGCCCCACGCCGCGCAGCACGCGGGTGACGGGCCGCACCCACAGATGTGCCTCGACGTGCAGCAGCGGCCGGGGCCGCTTCTCGTCCGACTCCGGGTCCCGGGCCGCCGACAGCAGGGCGACGAACCGGGACAGCGCCTGAAGCACCAGCCGCGGATTCTCCCGGGCGGCCCGCCCCCACGCGTAGCCGAACCGGCTCATGCGGTCCCGGAGTTCCCACTCGCCGAGCGGTTCCCCGTCCAGCAGCGAGAGCACACCGTGCGTGAAGTCGTGCCGCCGCAGCAGCCTGCCGAGCTGGAAGGGGTCGAGCCCGCGCCGCCCCAGGAGGCGCTCCGCCAGCCCGTCCAGGTCCAGCAGGTCGGGCCGGGCCTCGACACCGGGGCCGCCGGAGCGGTCGATGACCTCTCTGGGTGTCGGCGGCTCCGGCAGCTCGTAGTCCACCTCGCCGGTGAACTGTCCGGCCGACATGCGCTCTTCCCCGACCACCGCGTCCGGCGCGAACGGCATGCCGAACACCTGGGCCGCCACGTCGAGGATGCCGTCCTCGCGCTCCCCGGCGGCGCCTCCCAACGTCGCCGAGGTCGCCACCGGACAGACCGTCCCCAGGGGCCGCCCCGGCGCGCTCTGCCCGGTGGCAGCGGCGAGCCGCCGCAGGAGCATCGCGACGTCGGTGCCCTGTGCGCCGTCGTAGGTGTGGAACTCGTCGAGCACCACGTACGCGATCTCCGCGTCCTGCCACAACGGCCGGTCCTCACCGCGCTGGAGCAGCAGGTCGAGCATCTTGTAGTTGGTGATCAGCACGTCCGGCGGCGACACCCGCATCTCCTCGCGCCGGGTCAGCACCCGGCGGAAGTCGGTGTCGGGCCGGTCGCCGATGTAGAGTCCCGCCGTCACCTGGGCGAGATCCGGCGCCGAGAGGTACTCCCCGATGCGTCCCGCCTGGTCGGTGGCGAGCGCGTTCATCGGATACAGCAGCACGGCCTTGACCCCGCGTCGGCCCCGCGCCCTCTCGCGGCGGCAGTGGTCGAGCACCGGTACGAGGAAGGACTCCGTCTTGCCGGACCCGGTACCGGTCGTGATCAGCGTCGGCCGGGCCGGTCCGTGCAGCGTGCTGAGCCGCTCCCACGCTTTGGCCTGGTGCCGGTAGGGAGGGAATCCGGGGCGCCACTCCAGCTCCCGCCGCCACCCGTCGTCGGCCTTGTGGAACGGTGTCCTGATCCGCAGGTACGGCCCCCGGAAGATGCCCGTCTCCGGATGTCCGAGGAACCGCTCCAGGGCGAGCCGGGTGTCCCCGTCGGTCAGGGCGTAGGTCGTCGTGAGGTACTGCGTGAGACTGCCGCGGACCTGCGCGGCGGCCAGGGTGGGCCTCACGGCTGCTCCTTCGTCCCGGTGATCGTCCGGGTCAACCGTATAGCGGACATCTGACACGGTCCGCCCCCTTCCCGGATCACCCGGTCGGCGTCCTGGCCGGAAACGCACCCTTTCGTCCGCGAACCTCCCCGTTCACCCTGCGACCAGGGGCGACACGACGACGCAGCGCGGACGAGCGGGGCGGAACACGAGGGGGAGGCGCCATGTCCGTCGATCCGGTCTATGTTCCGGTCCTGCCCGTACGGCGGGGCGCCTGGCAGGCGTACGCCCGGCTCGACGACGCGGTACGCCCACGGGTCGCGCCCCTGTGGACACTCGTCCCGCTCACCGGTGCGGAACGGACCCGGGGTGTGCCGGGCAACGCCGACCCCGAGGAGGACCGCGTCGGCCTGGAGCGCTGGCTCCCGCCCCGCGTGGACCAACTCGCGGACGCTGTGCGGGGAATGCCCGGCTGGGTGGACGCCGGCCACGTGGAGGCGCTGCTCGGCGCGGCGACCGGCCTGTGGCGTCTGCTGACCGGAACCCGCCTGCGGCCGGTGACCGGACCGGAACGCTCTCCCGCCCTCCAGCGGTACGCCGCCGACCTCGCCTTTCTCACCGGCCGGGGCATCGGCATCCGCGTGCTCGCCGACACCACCGCCGACGAGCCGGACACGACCGCACTGCTCGCCCTCGTGGACCGGCTCTGCCTGCCGCCCTCGCGGATCGACCTCATCGTGGACGTCGGCCCGGTCGCGGACGCGGCGGACGGCACCAAACTCGCCGTCGCCGCGCTCGATCTGCTCGGTGCCCTCGCCCCGTGGCGCACCGTCGTCCTCACCGCCGGAGCCTTCCCCCGCCTGCCCGAGCACCCCGACTCGGGCCCCTTTCTCACCGTCCCCCGCCACGACCGGCAGCTGCACCGGGGCGTACGCGCCGCCCGCCCGGCCTTCCCCCGCCGCCTGCTGTACGGCGACTACTCCGTCGAGCACGCCCTCTCCGCGAACCTCCCGCACATCCGCCCGCACGCCCCGCCCTGGGGTCTGCTGCGTTACACCGGACCGGACGGCTACCTGCTCGCGCGGGTTCCGACCAGGGGCGGCGCCGACCGCGTCGACCGGGTACGCGGCACGGCCCGCCGGATCACCCGGTCGCCCGCCTTCCGGGGAGCGGAGTACAGCGACGGCGAAGCGTGGCTGCACGCGTGCGCGGGCGGCGACGGGCGGGCGGGGTCGGGGAACGCGGAGACGTGGATCAGGGCGGGGCACGTCCAGCACATGACGTTCGTGGTGGAGCAACTCCTGGGCGGTACGACGCCTCATGTGGGCCGCGGCTCGTCATGAGGCTTGTGCGCGGACTTCGGCCGGAGCCGACCGTCGTCCTGCACGCGGGCGTGGCCTTCGGCCGCCGACCCGACCCGGGCCGGACGCGGGGCGCGGCGGAACGACCGGAGCGGTCTCGGCCGTCCCCCTCGGCCGCCCGGGACGTCAGGACAGACGGTCGCTGCCGGGTTTGTCGCCGACGTAGGCGAGCCGGAACGTCATCCGCTCGGGCACGAGTCGGAAGTAGAGGCGCCCCTTGCCCGGTGTCATGCGGCCGTGCCACGAGAAGCAGACGGCCCGGCCGTCGAGGCCCGGGTCGGGGAAGGTGCACAGGTGCTGCCGTCTGAGCGACTCGGGTGTGATGTGCGGGTCCTGCCAGTCGGGTTCGGGGGAACGGCCGAGATCCCAGTGGTCGGCTGCCGTGGTCTGGAGGGCGGCGAGCAGGTCGCGGACCGGGCGGAACCACTTCGGGTCGAGGGCGCTCAGGTCCCGGTCGAAGCGGGGCAGGCGTTCCAACGCCGGAAAGGAGTCGTCCCAGCGGTCCAGGAGGACGGCCGGGCTGGACAGACGGCTCAGCCCCGTGTCCCGTGCCCACGCCTCGTGATCGTCGGCCTCCTCCGGTGTGGAGCAGTGCCGAACCCGGGCCCGGTCCGTCTCGATGTCGTCCTCGCCGACGCGGTTGACGTCGACGTCGAGCCAGGTGGCCGCCCATTTCGGACTCACCGGGAGGCTGACCGCCAAGCCGTCCACGAGCTGGGCGGCGCCGATACCGACGGCGCGGCGGCCGTCGTGGAAGTGCTCGACCTCCGCCGGGTCGTGCCCTGCGGCTTCGAGGACGTCGCGCAGGGCCCCCGGCGTACGGCTGCGCAGGCTGAGGATGAGGCGGCTTCGTTCCCGGTTCATACCGGTGGCGTTGACCCACTGTGCGTAGGAGTACCCCCGGGCCAACTCACCCTTGTTGAAGGAGCCGTCGGTGACGAGTTCGACGCCCTGCCCCCACCCTTTGAGGCGCTTCAGTGTGTTCACGAACGTGGCCATGGCCTCGTCGACCTGCCTCGGGCTCGCCTCGGACTGGCAGGACAGTTCGTTGAGGAATAACGACAGCGGCACTTCGGCCCCTCCCACAATGTGCCGGGTGATCAGTCCAGAAGCTGTTCGAGGGAGTTCTCCCACTCGTCGAAGAAGCCTGCCGGCCACTCCGAGAGCGTGCCGTCATCGTGGATGCGCGGGGTGACGAACTCCGCTCGCAGGCCGTTGCGGCGAAAGAAGTGCACGGCGGTGTCCGAGGCGGAGACGACGCCGTTCTTGGCGGCCAGACGCAGCCCGTTGAGCACGTGGTCCGAGTGGGTCTCGACGATGAGCTGCGCTCCCGCCGCCGCGGCGGCGGCCAGGAGGGCGGCCATACGGGACTGGCCGCGCGGGTGGAGGTGGGCCTCGGGGTTCTCCAGGAGGATCAGGCTTCCCGGGCCCGCCGTGAGGCACGCCACGACGATGGGCAGGGCGTAGGTGAGGCCGAAGCCGACGTTCGTGGGGCGGCGTCGGGAGGAGGACTCCAGGCCGGCCGTGCCGTCGAAACCGTAGCTGAGGCGGACCGAGTCGAGGCCGGGGATCTCGCTCGCCTCCAGATTGACGCCCGGGCACAGCTCCTGCATCCAGGCGACCACATGGTCGAGGAAGGTGTGGGCCCGTGCCCGGGGGTGTCGCAGCGGTCCTGCTTCCAGCGGGTGCTGGGCATGGTGGCGCAGGTAGTTGACGGTGTGCTCGCCGCGTGGCCCGAGGAAGCCGCGCCCGATCGCCTGGTGATGGGACCGGGGGTAGCTCGTGGCGGGGACGATCCGGTCGGCCTTGAGGTACTGGAAGCAGCGATCGAAGAGGGTGTCCTCCGCCGGGATGCCCGACGACGAGTGGAGCGGTAGCACGTCCTGTTCGGGCGCGTACAGCGCGGACCACTGGTGAGTCCGTCCGTCACGCGTACGGAGGCCGACGCTGATCAGGGGCGTGGGAAGCCCGGGCGACCGTACGAAATCCTCGTGCATGAGGTCGTGCCCGGTGCCCAGTTCGACGAGCTCGCCGTTGAGGAGGAAGCCACCCTCGTCCTCCGCCTCCCCGTCCGCGGAGAACAGCGTGAACGAGTCGTACGACTGCCGGAGCAGGGCGAGGGACTGCAGAACCGAGCTCTTGCCGGACGAGTTCAGGCCCGTGAGCAGGGTGACGGGGGCGAGGGGGATGTCGGCGGACCGGAACGCCTTGAAGTTGCCCAGGAACAACTGGTCGATCACTGCCTAGCTGCCCCCGTCGCTGTTCAAGATCGTGGAGAAGAGGTCGCGGACTCTCCCGAACCGCACGTGGACCTTGGCACGGTCGCCGGTGCCCACGGACACGGCACGCTCGAAGTCCCGGTCGGCCATGAGCTGTTGGTAGCCGGCCAGGACCTTCTCGCGGGACGCTACCAGCGTGCCGAGCTGGGCGCCGTCCAGTTCGGACAGGTTCACCGCCACTGATTCGAAGAGGGCCTTGTTCACCGGATTGCGCCACTCCTGGCCCGGATAGAGCTTGCGGAAGGCGTGCTTGCCGAAGATCATCTCGGCGGTGGTCATCGACTTCCTGAAGTGCCGTGCGAGTGAGGCACGAGCGTCTTCGGGCAACCGGTTGATGAGCCGCATGGTGTGGGCGAGGAACTGGTCGAAGTCCTGGTACTTGAACGAGTCGGGCGCCGTGAGCATGAAGGCCAGGGCACGCAGGACCATCTCCCGGTCCGCCATGCGCGCGCTGCCGACACTGTTGCCGGTCGCCGAAAGGAACTCCGCCGATCCGGCCAGGGAGGACAGCATCTGCCGGGCCGGCCCGGGGATCAGCGCGTGCCGGATCTCCTGGCGGGTGAGAGGGAGGCCACCTGTGTTGATCCGGGCGAAGATGTTGAACTTGACCTCCTCCGGAGTACCGGGCCGGATCACGTGGACGACGACCTGTGTCTCGTTCAGCCGGATCTGCAATCGGCCGGTGAGGTCCTCGTATCCCTTCCCCTCGAAGTCCTTCTTCAGGTACTCCAGCCCGCGCAGCCGCAGCGGGCCCGCGTCCATGCCCGCCGCCTCGGCCAGCGCCTTCGGCGCGATGAACCGCGCGATGGCCGTCAGGCGCTGGATGCCGTCGACGATGGCCCACGAACTGTCCTGCGTCCAGGAGCTGTCGTCCAGTTCGGCGGCGTAGAAGGAGGGGATCGGGATGCGCAGCAACAGGGATTCGATCAGTCGGCTCTGCCGCTCGTCCGACCAGATCCCGGCCCGCCGCTGGAAGTCGGGGGCGAGGTCGATCATGCCGTTGCTCAGCCGGGACATCAGCAGATTGATCGTGGGATTGCTGGTCTGGATCTCGATCTTGGACGGGTCGTACGGCGCGGTGATCCGGTCCCCGGCGTCCTCGGCTTCGGCATCGGGAAGCTCCAGCTCGACATCGGTCGCCCGCCCGTCGGCGCCCACTTCGACACGGAACGCTCCGCTGCCCTCGGCGTCGTCGTTCATATAGCGGCTGAACAGCGACGCCTGTTCCCGCGCCGCCCTGCGGCCGCCGATGCTGTCGTCCTGCGTCATGTGCCCTCGTGCCCCGTTTCGTAGCCGGAATGACTCGGTGACGCGTCCTCACGCCGGTTCAGATTGTGCCGGACGCGGAAGTCACGGCCAGGCTCCCTGTCTGCTCTCCCCTCGTGGAACGTGGAGAGGGCTCGGGGCTCCGTCGGGACACAGGTGGGCTCAGGGACTGGCCATGGGCTCGGAGACGTCATCCGTCGGGGCGGGTGGAGGCGGCGGGGCGGTGGTCGGGGGTACGACGAGCATGGCCGCGGACGGATCCACGTCGTCGGCGTGGAACAGGGTGGGCAGGTCGTGGTCGAGGAGCCCGGCCATCTCGATGGCTACTCGCCCCTGGGCGTGTGCCGACCGGATCGACTGTCCGTCCGCGACGGCGGCGTAGAAGCGTGCCGCGTAGGTGATCGCGTCGATGTCCCCGATGGACGCCGACATGCCGATCGCGAGCGGGACGGTGTCCACGAGGCGGGCCGCCTGGGGCGCGGAGTCGCAGGAGTTGAGCAGCACCAGCAGCGGCTGGTCGTCGACGGCGGCGATGGCGCGGGCGAAGGCTCCGGCGGTGACGACCGCGCCGCTGTGGAAGTGGTCGACGTCCTTCTCGAAGACGACGAGGTCCTCCGCGCTGTGCCCCGAGAAGTGTACGACGTGCGGCTTGAAGCGGGTGAGGCCGTCGAGGAGGTGGTCGGCTGTCGCGGCGGGGTGGGCGTCCAGCTCCACCAGATCGCGGTGCAGCGCCCGCTCCACCGCCGCGCGGATGCGGGCCTGTTCACGGGGGATGCGCAGGTCGCCGCCGGCCGCCGCGCCGAGCATCAGGATGCGCAGCGGTTCCGGCTTGGGCGCGCGCAGATGCCTGAGAACGTCGTTCATGTACCCCTCCGTCAGGGTGAGTCGTGCGTCGAGTCGTGCCTGTTCGGAGGCGATCCGCAGCATCGCCTCCCGCCGTTCCCGCCGAAGCACCGTCTCCACGGCCTCGCGCTCCTCCGCCTCCGCCTCGGCGTGCAGCACGTCCAGCACCGCGGCCCGTCGGCCGAGGCGCGCGCCCCGCGTCTCCCACGAAGAGGCGTCGCGCGCGGCCTTGTTGGCCTCTTTCTCGCGCCGGGCGGCGGTACGGAGTCTGCTGTCGCGGATGCCGGCACGGTCCGTCCGGGCCGCCGATGAACGCTGCTGGGCGGCGGCGGCGCGGGCCGTCGCCTCCTTCCGGCGGAGCGAGGCAGCCCGCCGCTCGGCGTCCGCCTGCCCTTTTCTCGCCTGCTCCAGCTTGGCGCGGTATTCCCGTGCGGTCATGTGACTCCCGGGGCGGTTTCCGGTGGGCCGAGAGTGCGCTGTGCGCCTCACGAGAAAGGGAATGTGCCCACAGCATAAGGCGATTAACCCATCATAGGGAGGGGAACGACCTGAAGGCGGACCGGATTGTGCCGGACCGAAGGGGGTGACGCCATGGCGTCGGAAAGACTCAGGCAAATGTTGAGCGAAGTTGATCCGGTCGTGCTCGATTATGTTCGAGTGGGTCATGTGGCCGGAGTCGACACCTCGGATGGAGGTGCCGGGGGCGACGATTCCTCCGGACTGCATGAGGGGCTGCACGCGGCGGGGGACGCCGCCGGCGCCGCGGCGGTGGGGTGGATGGCCTGGCGTTCCTGGCGGGGCGCGAGGTCCTGGGTGCGCGGAAAGCAGAGGGCTGGGGCTGATGGCCCGGCACGCCCGGGCGGCGGGCGGCTCCCCCCGGCAGGGGCGGGGTCCCCGGGCACGCCGGACGTCCAGGACCCGACGAGCGCGAAGGACGCGAAGGACGCGAAGGGCGTGCAGGACGCGAAGGGCGTGCAGGCGGAACCCAGGATGAAGCGCTCCGTCCTGCTGGATCTGGCCCGCCGGGAACTGATCGAGGAATTCGATCTCCCGGAGGGCGAGCCGCTGGATATCCGCGAACAGGAATACGAGCCGGGCGAGTCCGCCTGGAGGTTCGTCTTCGAATCCGGAGCGGATGTGTACGAGGTCCTCGTCGTGGCAAAGGGGAGCAGGGCCGCGGTGGTCAACTACAACCACACCAGGGAATAGGGGAGGGCAGGGAAATGAACGATGTGATTCCGGGTTTCCTGACGGCACACAAGAGATACCTGGCACGGGTGGAGTGGGCGTCCGGCGGGGAGGGGACCCTGACCATCGAGGACGTGCAGTTCCTCTACCCTCCGCACCAGGTGGCGTTTCCGTTCCTCCGCCAGAAGAACCCGGTCGTCCAGCACTTCTTCGTGCCGCGCGAGCACGACCGCCTGGAGGTGGCCTACCACCCCGGGCTGGCGACCCGCGCCGGCCACACCGCCGAGGACATCGCGCTGACGCTGTACTACGCCCGTGAACTGGGCGGCGCCTTCACGCGGGTGCGCAACCGGCGGGCCGTCAACGGCGTCCGGATCACCGACTTCGAGACCGGGCACGCCTCGGGTTTCTCCTACCACGCCAAGGACCGGATCGAGGATGGAGCGCACGCGGCCCTCTACGGCTTCGGCGCCGGGCGGATGGCCTGGCGAGGCTACGCGGACGGGTCGGCGGCCCTGCGCAGCCTGACCGAGTGGGCGCAGGGGCGCGACCGGGAGAAGGGCTACTACGTCGTCCAGGACGATCGGCTCACGGAGGAGGTCGTGATCAGGCAGCCCATTCACTTCAACGACCTGCAGTCCTTCGGCACCTAGGCACCGGACGGGCCGCCAACAGCGGGGCCGCCGGGAGCGGTTGCGTTACGGTGGAGCCTCGTTGCGGCCGGGGGGCACACGCTCCCGGCGGGTCTGGAATCTCGGGGGCTTCGATGGATCCCTATCTGCTCACACTGGCCGGCACCGCGGGTACGTCCCTGGTGGCGCTGCTCGTCGGTGAGGGGTGGCAGCAGACGCGGGACGGAGTGGTGACCGTCTGGCGTCGTTTCCGCCCGCAGGCCGCCGAGGAGGTCGAGCGGGAACTCGAAGCGTCCCGGACCGCCGCCCTCGACGCCGCCGACACCGACGGCTCCGACCCCGCCGGGCGGCTGGAGGGCCAGTGGGTCGGCCGGTTCGCCGCCCTGCTGGGCGAGCACCCGGAAGCCGCCGGCGAGCTGCGGGACCTGGTGGACGGCTGGCAGCGGCAGGCGTCGGACGGTCAGCGGATCGACGGCGGAGTACGTCTGGAGGCGCGGGCCCAGGACAACGCCCGCGTCTACCAGGCGGCGCGGGACCAGCACATCACCGAGCGATGAGCGACCTGGAGAACCGGGAGGGCGGCGCGCCCGGACAGCCCCAAGCGTACGGGCGCGCCTCCGACAACGCGCATGTGTACCAGTCCGGCGCCAACCAGTACGTGACCCACTTCCACATCACCGCCGAGGCCAGGGGCCAGGCCGCCCACGAGGCACGCGAACGGGCCGACGTGGTCGTCCAGGTGCTGACCCGCGCCGTCGGGGAGTGGGCGGCGCGATGTCAGGAACTGGAGGAGAAGGCCCGTAGGGCCAAGGCCGAGGGACGCGCCGAGGCACACGCCGAGTTCGCCCAGAAGTTGCGGGACGCCGAGCTGCGCGTCATGCAGGCCCAGCGGACGATGCGGCAGGCCGAGGAGGAGCGCCGCAGGGCCGAAGCGCTGCTGGCGCAGGCCCAGCAGGAGCTGGCCCGGCATCGGCGGGTCGCCGACCGGGACGGCGAGGACACCTCTCGGCACGATACCGCCGGCATGGCGAGGGACCGGCAGGAGACGGAGCAGTTCTCCGAACTCCTGGAGCGGGCCGAGGCGGAACTCGGCGCCGTGCGCGAGGAACTGCGTCAGCTCGGTGGCGAGATCGACGGCCAGGGCGACGGCCGGGGCACCGCGCAGGTCATCGAAGGCCAATGGACGCGGCAGTCCGGGATGGACGAGCAGCCTGTGCCCGTCCGGGCGGTCGCGGCGAACGGCGACGCCGGTGCCCCGGCTGCCGACCCGCCTGCCGGGTCCGGGAACCGGACACCGGTTCCCGGACCGCCCCGGTACTCGTTGATCGGCGTGGCGTGGGTGGTGTGCGCGCTCCCGCCGTGCGTCCCGATGCTCGTCGTCACGGCCAACCGCGCCGCGTACGCGTCGGACGCGAGTCTCTGGGGAGTGGTGCCGTTCACCTTCGGCACCGTGCTCGTGGGGGTGGTGGCGGTCTTCCTCGGCCTCGTGCTCGCGGTGATGGCGACCACGGACATGCTGAACCGGGACTCGGAGGTGAACGCCAGTGTCCCCGCGCTCCTGCTCAGCCTCGTCGCGACCGCCGTGTTCCTGGTGGCCGCGTTCTTCACACCGCTCAGCTGGCCCGGCCCGGCCGGGGAGTGGGGGCGGGGTCTGGCCTCCGCCGTGGGGCTGGGCTAGCAGCGGCTGGTCGTGACGGCGGCGAGAACTCCGCCCATACGGTCTTCCCCGGGCCGGCGGTGCGGGGCGTGACGCCCCAGTCGTCCGCGAGGGCGTTCACCAGGAGCAGGCCCCGGCCCGACTCGCTGTCCGAGGCTGGTGTTCCGGGGACCGGTCGTCTCTCCGTGCGGGTGTCCGTCACCTCGATGCGCAGGGTGCCACCGCCTCCGGCGCCGGTCTCGGTGTCGGCCTCGGTGAGGCGGAGGTGGAAGTCCCGGCCGGGTACGTGTCCGTGGCGGACGGCGTTCGCGGTGAGCTCGGCGGCGATCAGGGTGACCGTCTCGTTCGCCGGTGAGTCGTACGGGTGGCCCCAGGCGTCGAGGCGGTGCGAGACCAGCCGCCGGGCGAGGCGGGCGCCGCGCGGGGTCGACGTGAACTGCATCTCGAAGACGTGGGCGGGTGGCCGGGGCGGTTGAGGCGTCCGCCTTTGTGGGGGAGTTGCTGACTTCATGCGGTAACGGTCGTGGACTCTGCGTAGCGTTGAACAGGCGTGACGCGCTGGCCGGCGGAGGCTGTACGCGGTGGGAGCGGGGGCTGTACACGGGGTGAACCGTGACGGGGCCTCCGCGGGGCGGGTTGAGTGCGAGCGCGAGGTCTGTGCGGGGTGTTCGGCGGTGGGCGAGTACGTACGGGAGGTGCCGGGCGTGGAGGAACAGCGGCAACAGGTGGACGGCCAGGAGCAGGAGGCGAGCGCGGGCATCCTGCACGTCTTCGGACGGCAACTGAAGCTGTGCAGGGAGCGGGCGGGGCTGGATCGGGCGGAGCTGGGGAGCAGGGCGGGGTACTCGGCGTCGACGATCGCTTCGTTTGAGCAGGGGAGGCGGATCCCGCCGCCCAAGTTCATCGACTGCGCGGATGAGGTGCTGGACGCCGGGGGGCTGTTGAAGGCGGGGAAGGAGGAGGTGGCGAGGGCTCAGTATCCGGCGTTCTTTCGGGATGCGGCCAGGTTGGAGGGTGAGGCGGTCGAAATCCACCTGTACGACACTCACCTGGTCAACGGGCTGCTTCAGACCGAGGAGTACGCGCGAGCGGTGTTCGCCATGTGGCAGCCGCTCTTGGACGAGGCGATCATTGAAGAGCGTGTTGCGGCGCGACTGGCACGGCAGGAGATCTTCACCAAGCGCCCCACGCCGCACCTCGGCTTCGTGATGGAGGAGAGTGTCCTGCTCCGCCCGATTGGGGGCAAGGCAGCCTGGCGGGGACAGTTGGAGCACCTCATGCTGATCGCGGAGAAGCGCAACGTGGTGATCCAGGTGATGCCGCTGTCTCGTCAGGAACATGCCGGACTGGCTGGCCCGTTCACCTTGATGGAGACCAGGGATGAGCGGAGGATCGCCTACACGGAGGTCCAAGGCGACAGCCGTGTCCACACAGAGCGGCAGAAGGTACGAGGTCTTGAGCGCACGTACGGGATCCTCCGCGCGCAGGCCCTCACTCCTACAGACTCGCTTGCGTTGATCGAAAAGTTGCTGGGAGAGAGATGAGCGGGGACAAGGCCAGGCCCAACGCCGATGATCTGGCGTGGTTCAAGAGCAGTCACAGCGCTGGCGATGGTGGTCAGTGCGTTGAGGTAGCTACGGGGAGCGGCGCCCTGTATGTGCGCGACTCGAAGCACGAGGCGGGCCCCATGGTCAGCCTTACGTCGGAGGCGTGGGCGGAGTTCGTCGGGTTCGCCGCCCAGCGCACCGCGTAGAGCGAAGAGCAGGCAGTGCCTCGTGACCGCTGACTGGGGTCACGGGCACTGCGTGTTCACGACCAGCGATCGGCTGCGATCTCGGCGTCCAGGCGGGCTTGGAAGTGAGCATGTGCAGCCCGCATTTCGGCTACGCGGTCGGCCTTGTAGAAAGGTGTCTCGTAGCCGTCCGGGGGCGGGGTGCTCTCCGGGGCCTCCAGGTGGGCAAGCAGGTCGACGTAGTCCTGCTTGGACTGTCCGTAGCCGTAAGTGAAAGAGCTTGCTGCGATTTTGCGGCCTTGCGCATCGAAGTATGTGGCCATTTCGAAGTCATGCAACTGCGGGAATCGGGTCTTGTAGAGGGCAACGAGCTGGTCGGCGCTGATGCCGAGCCAAACGGCGACGAGGGAGTCGAGTTCTACGAGTGCGGCGCGACGCTCGTATTCCGTACGGAGGGGAGTGGTGTGCTCCCACGCCGGTTTGAGGCCGGCAGCCAATGGTGACAGGTTGGGCCAGTTCGGATTGGCCCAGTCCTCATAGCCTCCCCACTGGTGGTCGAACAACTCCGTCCAGAGCGTGGCGTAGTGAATGGTGAGTGCATTAAGGCGCATGGTGCGGAGAAGGAGAGCGGAGGCGAGAGGATGGTGCGGGTCGGCCGCTGGCATTTGGCGGGCCTCTTTGATCCCGAGGCCGGTGCGACTCGTGATTCGCAGCAGGTAATCTAGTGGAAGCGAAGCCCAAAATCCTGCATTGAGGACCGTCAAGCGATCCTCCGTGAACGCTAGCGAGTGTGCGGCGTGCACGTGAGCTGGGCCAGGCGGGATAAGGGCCGCCTGTAGACTCCGGCTAGTATTGTGTGGAATCATGCTGCGCCAGGCGAGCCGGAAGAAAGTGCTATATGGCCTATCAATCCACGTATCCTGGCGGGCAAGGTAACTTTTCTCGTCGGTGGCTCGTACGTAGTTAGTTACGGGTACGTGGTCCTCCGAGAGATCTGTTGGTGCAAGCGGATTCCAATCCCTGTTGCTTCGGCATGGAAGTTTCGGTTCCTTGGCGAAAGGATGTGCAGGGGAAAAGTGTGGCCCTTGTAGGATTACATCTGCGAGTTCTGAAACGCTCTGGTTTCCCCAGCGGATTATCCCTTCCTTTTTTGCGGCGCCTTCGTCATATCCAGTTGTAATCATCGGCTGGCAATCGGCGAGGCTGTACGGGTATGCCGCCAGAGCTTCGATAGCTCCTTGTTCGCTGACGAGGACTGGATACAGAAGGGGTGTCTGCGCTATTTCGCCTGTCGAACCTGTCAGGGCCCGCCAACTGGTTAGCAGGGAAGTGTCCACACGCACCACGCGGTCTCGATGTGGCCGAATATCCCAAGATCCGTTGTATTTGATGCCTGGCGTTGGGCCATTCCCGTCGTGCATCAGTGATGAGGGTAGGGTGTCGGCATCACGGAGCTGGCTTACGTGTAGGAAGTGTGGCTCCTGCGGTGTGCCGTAGACGTGCATCCCGAATTGTTGCGCCCAATCTACATCTTCGAAAGCCCATTGGGCGGAGTTAACGAAATGGGCGTGGATGCGAAGGTGTCGATATGCGGCGGCTCGAATATCAGCCTCGCGCACGCCGCCGAAATGTGTGTCTGGGTGGATCAGTCCCGCACTGCCTTGCGGTGCGATATGTTGCCATACCTGAACCATGAATGCGCGGTAGAGGTCACCCTTCGTTCCTGTGAGCAACGGATAAGTAGCCTCGCTGCTCAGTGTTGCGACAGTTCCCGTATTTGTTGTCAACTCACCAAGGAAGTAACTACTGTTTCCGGACGTGCTGAGCGCTTCGCCCTTGCGCAGGCGCCACTCTGCTGTACTCGGCCTATCGCTCAGAGTGAACCATGGCTCGAGTTCTGCGAGGACTTGGTCTTCATACCAGCGTGGCTGCACCCAAGGCGGATTTCCCATCTGCAAATCAAATCCACCACACGCAAACACCTGCGCAAACTCCAACTCCCAATGAAAGAACCCCTGCTGCCCGGCAACATCCTTCGCCACCCCCGCCCACGGATACCGCTCCTCCAACCGATGAGCCCCCTCCATGCCCATCAAATCCGGCAGCGCGTCCTCGAACCTCTCCAGCTCATCCAGCCGCTCGAACTCGGAGATCAGCGAGCCCTCCGGGACATCCCGCCGCCCCAGCAACGACTCCGCGAAGTCCAGCCAGTCATCCAGCTCAGCCAGCGCGACAACCGCCCGCTCGGGGCCCTTCACCTGCTCCTTGCGCCGCCCCGCACGCTTCCGCTCCACACTCTCCCGCGTGAGGCTCATCTGCTCGGGCCCGGCGGCGAAGCCCGGCAGCGCATCCGCCTCCCAAGCCATCAGCACATCGTCGGAAGCCTCCACCGCCTCCGCCATCTCCACCAGCTCGGCCACCGCACGCCGATACACGTCATGCGAACCATCCAGCAGCGCGGCACTCTGCACAGGCCAGAACCACAGGGCGCACCACGCGTCCATCAGCGTCTTCAGGCGCCAGTACGGCGTGTCCACACCCTCCAGATCCGCCAGCACCTTCTCCCGCTGGACCGCGACCTCGGGCGACCGCAGCCACTCCTCCTCCGCGCCCCACACACCGATCCGCCGCGAGATGTCGCGCTCGGAGATTTCCAGTCGCCGCGCGACCAGCCCCCACAGGTACTCCACGCGCCGCGCGAGCCCCTGCAACCGCTCCGTCTGCTTCTTGTTCGGCGATTTGGTGATCGCCCGCCGCCAGGCGCCCAGCGCCTTCGCCTCCTCCGGCGCCAGCGCCTTGGCCTCCTTCTCGGCGGCGACCGCGCCCCACTCCTTCGCCGGAAGCAGGAAGTGGTGCACGGCCCCGTCGGGCAGACCGTCCGCCGCCTCCGTCAACGGGAAACGTTCCGGAGTCGTCCCCAGCCAGCCGCCCTTCTTCAGCCGCTCCGCCGGGTACACCTCCCGCCGGCCGCCGATGAGCGAGTTGCCGCGCCGCAGGTGCAGGCCGAACCAGGGCGCCTCCATGCCGGGGTGCATGGTGTTGAGCCACAGGGACACCTCCGCCAGCTCCACGGCCGTCGAGTTGAGGTCGACGCCGTAGGAGTTGTGCAGGGCGATGTACGCCTTGGCCTTCTGGTGCTCGACCGCGTACTTCTCCGTGTCGATGGCGGTGCCCAGCTCGTCCTGCCGTCGCCGCAGGTACTCCGCCGCCACCTGGTTGATCGCCTCGTTGAGGAACGCGCCGGAGCCCAACGCGGGCTCGCAGATCTTCCAGTCCAGCAGCTCCCGTGCCTCGGTCGTCGTGCCGTCCTGGTCCAGCCGGTGCTGCAACGCGAGCTGGACGGTCACCTTGGTCAGCGACTCCGGCGTGTAGTACGACGCCGAGGTCTGCCGGTCGCGCCCGGACAGCCGGTACACGAAGGACCCCGGCCGGTACCGGACCCGTACCTCCTCGCCCGTCTCCTCGTCCTTCCGCCGTACGAAGACGGAGTCCGCGTACTCGTCGGCCCGCGACGCCGGTACCAGCCAGGAGCCGTCCTTGGGGTCGCCGCCCTTGGCGACCTCGTACAGCTCCTCGTCGGCGACGAAACCGGAGTACGACATCAGGCCCTCGTACACGGCGCCGAGCTGGTTGATGCCGAGCTGGGCGTAGGAGATGAACCCGCCGCGCTCGCCCTTTCGCCCCCGGGTGAGCATCAGCAGGCGCAGGACGCGGTACAGGGTGGCGTTGCGCAGGCGCGTGTCGAGGTAGGCCGGCTCGCCGGTCTCGTCCTCGTCGACGCGAGGGTCGACGACCGTACGCGCGCCGATCAGCCGGATCGACGCGGACTCGAACAGCTTGGAGTGCAGCGGCTCGAAGCGCAGGCCGATGTCCTGCGAGGCCGACTCGGGCTCGCCGTGCGTGCGGCGCGAGCGGTAGCCCTCCTGGACCTTGCGGAAGAGGAGGTCCAGGGACTCGTACAGGTAGAAGCCCTCGCGGGCCTTCTCGCCGACCAGGTCCCGCTCCGCCACCAGCTCGCCGAGGCGGCCGAGGCCGTAGCCCTGGTGGTACTCGGGGTAGTCGGAGGGCAGGATGCCCAGCTCGGGGCGTGCCTCCGCGTACAGCAGGAACAGGATCCGGTACAGATAGCGCAGCGACTCGCGGGTGAGCTGCTTGGACAGTTCGGGGAGTTCTCCCACCTCGTCCGGGCGGACGCCGGCGGTCCGCAGCCGCTCCAGGACCTCGTTGGCGATCAGCTCCACCGACAGGCGAAGGCCGTCGCGCAGGTCCGATGAGACGCCCACCGCGTGCTTCGTCGACTTGTCGAGCAGGCCGGCCAGCGGGCTCTCGCCGCCCTCCTCCGGCGTGCGCAGCGAGTCCGCTCCGAACAGCGCGGCCAGCGTGTCGAGTTCGCCGCCTGCCTTGCTGTCGTTGCGTTCCAGGGCCGCGTCCAGGGAGGCCGCGAGGTAGCGGCCCTCGCCCCAGGCCGCGCGGTCGGCGAGCACGATCACCCCGCCGACCAGCAGCAGGACGTAGCGGGGCGCGTCCTCGCAGGCGAAGAGGAAGGACGCCAGCTTGGAGCCGGTCGTCAGCTCGGCGGCGCCCTCCAGCGGGACCGGGTGGAGCAGGCGTCCCGGCCCGTCCGCGTCCAGGGCGGCGTCCGGTTCCGCCGCCCAGCCGCAGTCGAGGGCCATGAGGCCGGGCTCGGCGTGGGCGACCCGGACCTCGTGGGAGTGGTCGGCGCGCTGGACGGTCACGGTCTGCGGCTTGGCGTCGTAGCCGAGCGCGCGCAGGACCGAGGCGTTCAGCTCGGCGGCCCGTTCCCGCCAGGCGGGGGAACCGTACGTCGTCGCGTCGTCCGTTTCGGCCGCCGCCTCCGCGAACCCCGCCCGCGCCCGGAAGTAGGGGCGGCGCAGCTCGCGCAGACCCGCGCGCGGGGTCACCGGCAGTGCGTCCGGTTCGGCCGGGCCGGCCTCCGTGTCCCGGGCGGCCTCCTCGCGCTCCTTCCAGATGTTCAGCAAGCCCGACTTGAGGTCCTTCGGGAACACCTCGGCCAGGTAGTGCGCGGAGAAGTAGTCGCCGCGGTTGACGAGGGAGTCGTACGTCATCGTGGGAGAACCTTCGGAACGTCAGGCGGCGGCGGAGTCGAGGACGGCGAGGACCCGGAGCAGCGGGCGGCCGGTGGTGAGCAGCGAGTCGGCCAGGTCGGCGAGCTGGGACTTGGTGTGCTCGCCCGCCAGCGTGGGCTGCTCCCAGTCGCCGAGGCGTTGCTTGTAGTCCTCGATGGGGCCCAGCAGGGCCCGCTCCCATTCGTCGCGGTGGCGGCGCAAGAAGTCCTCCGCCGCTTCCAGCGCGCCGGGGATGCCCGTGCTCAGCGCGTCGAGGTCGTGGTGATGGAGCGGGTTGGCCATGGTGGGGCCGACACCTGCCCGGCGCAGCACGCCCACCATGTCGTCGGTGACCTCACCGGAGCGGACGGCCATCCACTTCACCACGGTCGGCCGGCCCAGCGCGTTCGAGTAGATGCCCTGGATCAGGTAGGTCGGGGCGTCCACGTCCGCCGTGACGACCGGAGCCTCCTGGCGGCCGAGGCGGACCAGGACCTTGTCCGTCAGCCACTCCACCACCGGGTGGAGGTCGGTGAGCAGGGAGATCTCCGGCCAGCTGGACGTGGAGGACTCCCGGGCCCGGACGAGGGAGAGGTCGGCGAGCTTGCGGTTCATGGTGACCAGCAGCCGCTCGTGCAGGCGCTGCTCGCGGCGGTAGTCGGGTGGCAGCGCCTTCAGGCGGTGGAGCAGGTCGGACGGCGGACGGAAGGAGACCAGACCGGATTCCGGGTCCCGGTCCAGCTCCAGCTGCCGCTGCGGATCGGGGAACACCTCACGCAGCGCCTCGTCCAGGAACTCGCGGGTGCCGGAGAACAGACGCGGCACGTCCGCCGGCGCGGGCGGGGCGTCGCCGTCCGCGTCCTGCGGGTCGTCGCCGACCGCGCCGAAGAAGTCCGCGAGGAAGTCGCCGCCCGCGTCCTCGTCCTCGGCCGCCTCCTTCGTCGCGTCCAGGGACTCGTCGACCGTACGGCCGCGCAGCAGATCCTGGACGAGGGACTTCTCCTCCGCGTCCGCCCGGTACAGGCCGGAGACCGCCTCGGCCGTACCGAGGCTGCGGTGCGCCTCGTCCTCCCGCTCCAGCAGCCGCTCGGCCACCGTACGGTCGTCCTTCGCGCCGTCGGTCTCGCTGGTGAGGAGGAGCGCGCGGAACTCGGGCGGACGGGACTGGCCGTAGCGGTCGATGCGGCCGTTGCGCTGCTCGATGCGGATCAGCGACCACGGCACGTCGTAGTGGACGAGCTGATGGCACTGGCGGTGCAGGTTGACGCCCTCGGAGGCCACGTCGCCGGTGAACAGCACGCGCACCGGGGTGTCCGCGAGGCCGAAGTCCTCCACGCACTGCATCTGCTGCTCGTCCGACAGCCCGCCGTGCATCACCCGGGCGGCCTCCCGCAGCGCCTTGCCCTTGAAGCCCAGGGCCGCCGGCACCGCCTCGCGCAGCCACTCCAGCGTCTGCACCCGCTCGGAGAAGACGACGACCCGCGTGTCGCTCCTCGGGCCGACACCGATCTCCCGCAACTGCTCCACGAGGGCCCGGAACTTCGCCGAGTCCGCCTCCGACATGCCGAAGGTGAGATCCCGCAGGCGCTGGAGCGCGGCGAGTTCGGCCTCCGCCGCCGCGCCCTCCTTGTCCTTCACGGTCCGCGTGCGGTTGTCGACCGTCGTCGCCAGCGCCGCGTGCGAGGAGAGGAAGGACTTGAGCAGGGTGTACGGGAAGAGGCGGCTCTCACTCACCGACGGGCGGCCGTCCTCGGGCAGCCACACCCGCGCCAGCTCCTCGAAGACCGCCTCCTCGGCCGGGGTCGCCGCGCAGTACACCGACGTACTGGGGCCCCGGTCCGCCCACTGGCCCTTCATCTGCTCGCGGACCTCGGGGCTGACCTTCGTCCGGCGGATGAAGAGGTGCTCGATGTCCTTCGCGGCGTAGCGCCCCGGATCGCGGATCGCGGCCGGGTCGAGGAGGGAGATCAGCTCGGCGAAGCTCCGGGCGTCACCGTTGTGCGGGGTGGCCGAGGCCAGGATCAGCGCGTCGGTCTGCGGGGCGAGGAGACGGGCCAGTTGGTTGCGCAGGGAGCCGCGGTTGATCAGGTTGTGCGATTCGTCGATGACGACCGCGTCCCAGCGGATGCGCTCCAGGTGATGCTTGTACTGGTCGGTGTTCTTCAGGGTGTCGATGGAGACGATGACCCGCTTGAAGTACGTGAACGGGTTGCGGCCGGCGGGGATCTCCCGCTGGATGCGCTCGATGCCCACCGAGTCGAGACGGATCAGGGGGATCGCGAAACGCGTCCACAGTTCGTGCTGGAACTGCTCCAGGACGTGCTGCGGGGTGACCACCAGAATGCGCTCGCCCCGGCCCCGGCGGATCAGCTCCGCCAGCGTCAGTCCGATCTCCAGGGTCTTGCCGAGGCCGACCACGTCCGCGATGAGCATGCGCGGCCGCAGGTTCTTCCCCGACAGGGCCAGCTGCGCCGGGCGGTGCTGGTAGGGGAGCGAGTCGAGGAGGAAGGAGTCGGCGAGGGCCAGACCGCGCTCGGACTGGGGGAGCGGGGTCTTGCGCAGGACGGCCTCCAGGAACAGGCGGCTGCGGCGGAAGGTGGGGGAGTCGTCGGGGATCAGCGTGGTGCGGCGCGGGTCCATCAGCTGCACGTCGTCCAGCGCGGTGAAGAACACCGCCTCCTGGTCCCGTACGAACTCCGAGACGCCCACCGCCTCGATCCGGTCGCCGTCGTGCGCCGTGCGCGTCACGTTCCGTACGAGCCACTCCTCGTCCCGTACCTCGATCTGCGAACCGGGCGGGTACTTGGCGGCGTCGGGAGCCTGGGCCTCGGCGGCTTTTGGTGCGTCGCCCCGCTGGGCGTCCCCGGCGACGTCGGCCTGGTCGACGGTCACGTGCGCTGCCTCCTGTGCTGCTGAGCAGCTGAGCTGCTGTGCTTCGCGTGGTGCCGGGCGGCCTCGTGTCGTCGAGGTGCGCCGGGAGAATGTGCGGGTCAGAACTTCGCGCGCTGGGCGTAGGCCTCGCGCAGCTGCTCGGCGACCCGTCGGGCGTGCGCCGAGGTGCGCGGCCGGCCCGGGCCCGTACGGCCGTGCCCCTGCCGTACGGAGGGGAGCGGGCCGGGACGGGCGGTCGGGCGAGGGACCTGGGCGACAGGGCCTGGCTGCTGTCGCGGCTCGCCGTTGGGTTCGGGCGCGGGTTCGGCCCGCAGCGTCGGTGTACAGGGGACGCCGCTGAGCGGGGGTGGCGCGGTGGGTGTGGCCGGGGGCTCCGGCTGCGGCGCCGTCACGGTCGTCCGGTCGGCGAACGGGACGTTCTGCGGCGGAGTGGGTGGGTTCACCGCCGGGGGCGGCGGGGTGGCGGCGGACGTGTGGGCGGTGAGACGACGGCGGGCCTGCGCGATCTTCAGGCCCTGCCCCTCGATCACCGCCCGGCAAGCGGTGACCACCTGCGGCAGGGCCGGCCGCTCCTGTGCCTCGTGGGACAGCATCGAGCCGATCAGCGGTACCAGCTCCACCGGCACTCCCGTCAGGTCCGGGGGCACGTCCGCCTTCGTGATCAGATGGAACAGCGCGTGGATGTTGTCGGCCTGATGGGGATAGTGGCCGGTGGCCGCGTACAGCAGGACGGCACCGAGGGCGTAGACGTCCACCGGCGGGGTGAGCGGCTTGACACCGTTCGCTTGCTCCGGCGCCATACAGGTGGGAGTGCCGAGCACGGTGTTCGGTGCGGTGAGCGAGGCGTTGGACTCGGTGAACACCGCGAGACCGAAGTCGATGACCTTCGGCCCGTTCGGCCCGAGCAGGATGTTGGCCGGCTTGAGGTCCCGGTGGAGCAGGCCCTGCTTGTGCACGCCCGCGAGCGCCTCGGCCAGCGTGGCGCCCAGGGACGCCGTCAGCACCATCGGCAGCGGCCCGTGGGTCTGCACGTGCTTGCGCAGGTCGGGACCGTCGATGTACTCCGTGGCCAGCCAGGGCTGCTCGGCGTCGGCGTCGGCGTCCAGGAACGCGGCGATGCGCGGACCCCAGATCGTCTTCAGCACCTCGATCTCCTGGGCGAAGCGCAGCCGGGTCTCGGAGTCGACCACCGACGACTTGATCACCTTCACCGCCGCGGGCTCCCCGCCCGGGGACTCCCCGAGGTAGACCTGGCCCATCCCGCCTTGGCCGACGCGGCCGAGCAGCTCGAAACCGCCGAGCTCAGTGGGGTCTTCGGGGCTCAGCGGAGCCGCGTTCACGTGGGTCGTCCTTTCGCCCTGGTCGGCCTGTGTATGTCAGCAGTCGCAACCGTAGTCCAACAGAGGTACGCGCGACGCCGGTCCTGCCTGATCGGGCGGGACGTCCCGGCCCGCTCGGCGGCAGCGCGGAGCCGCCACGTCGGCCCTTGCGGCACGGCTCACCGTCACACCGCCGAAACCCGCCCGTTTCCCGCCCCTCGAAAGCCGGCCGTAGGCTGGACCGCACACCACACAGCCCGGCCACCGTCGCCCGAAGGCTCACCCCCGCCCTCGACCAGACGACAGGAGCCCCGCGCCCCGTGTCCCGCACCGTCCGTCCCGCACGCCGAGTCGGCCTCGCGCTTCCGCCCTGGATCGCCCACGCCCTGAGAGCCCAGCGCGGGCCCGTGCCCTGGAGCGCGGTGATCCGGGGCGCGCTGGCCGGCGGGCCGCTGCTGCTCGCCGCCGTGCTCGCCGACCGGGCCTCCCTGGGCGTCGTCGCCGCCATCGCCGCCATGCTGGCCGGCATCAACGACCGGCCGGGCAGCCGCCGTACCTCCGTGCGGCGCATCGGCGTTCCCGCGCTCGCCGGGGCCGTCGGGCTGCTGGTCGGGACGTACGCCGGGCAGCACCTCGGAGCCGTTCCGCTGACCCTGGTGCTGACCGGGCTCGGACTGGTCGCCGGAGGGGTCAGCTCCGTCGGAACCGTGGCGTCCGGGGCCGGGACGCAACTGCTGGTCACCACCGCCGTGGGAGCCGGGATGCCGTTGCCCGACCCCGGGTGGCAGAGTGTGCTGGCCTTCCTCGCCGGCGCCGGATGGCTGCTCGCGCTGCGGCTGGTCCTGCCCACGCCCGGCTCCCTCACGGGCGACTTCCGCCTCGACTCCCGCCTCGACTCCCGTTTCGACTTCCGCCTCGACTTCCGTTTCGACGGGGAGCGGGCGGCCGTCGCCGAGGTCTACGACGCGGTTGCCGCGCTCCTGGACGCGGTCGGCACGGAGCAGGCCGTCGCCCGCCGGGCCGCGCTCACCGCCGCCCTCGATCACGCGCAGGACGCGCTCGCCGGGCCCCGGCTGCGGCGCCGTGCCGCGTCCGCGGCCGAACGGCGGCTGCACGCCCAGTACGCCGCCGCGTTGCCTCTCGGCGAGGCCGCGACCGCCCTCGCCTGGGCCGAGCAGGCCGTGCCCGCGCGAGCGTCCGAGGGGCCCCGGAGGCTCGCCGCGGCCGTCCGCGGCAGCACCCACGCGGGTCCGCTGCCCGCGCCCACGCGCACCGAACCCGCCCTGCGCGCCCTGGACGACGCCCTGCTGCACGCCGCGGAGGCCTTCGACCGGGGCAGGGGCCGGGACCTGCACACCCGCAGGCGGTCGGTCGTCTCCCTGGCCCGCACCGTCCTCGGTGCGGGCGGACGGGAGTACGGGCTGCGCGCGGGGCTGTGCTTCGGTGCCAGTGCCGCCGTCGCCCAGGTACTGCACCACGGCCACTGGTACGGGTCCCACCAGCACTGGTACTGGCTGCCGGCCACCGCCGTCTTCCTCGTCAAGCCCGACCTCGGCCCGCTGGTCTCCCGGGTGCTGTGCCGGGCGGCCGGGACCGTCCTGGGGGCGCTCGTCTTCGCCGGGTTCGCCGCCGTGCTGCCCCGGCCGGAAGGGCTCGTCGCGCTCGTCGCCGTCTGCGGTGCCCTGGTGCCGGTCGCCGCGCGGCACTTCGCCGCCCAGACCACCGTCGTCACCGTCCTCGTCCTCGCGCTGGTCATGGTGGGCGGCGAACCGCAGGCCTCCGTCAGCCGCATCGGCGAGACACTGCTGGCCTGCGCGATCGTCCTGGTCGTCGGGCACCTGCCGGTGCCGGGGCAGCGGGGCGGCCGGGTCCGGGCCCGGATCGACGTCGCCGACGCCGCGGCCCACGCCTACCTCGCCCACGTACTGGGCGAGTCCGGCGACCGCGCCGGCCGGTGGACGCTGCGACGCGAGGCCTACCGCACGCTCGCCGAGGCCCGCGCGGCGATCGCCCTCGCCGCCGCGGAACTGCCCGCCCTCGCCCGGCACTCGGAGGGCGCGGACGAGGTCGCCGCCGTCCTCGAACGGCTCGTCGACACCACCACCGCGTGCGCCGTGCATCTCGACGACACCGGCCGGCTCACGCCCCGCCACACCGACCGGCTCGCCGGACTGCGGGACGAACTCGCGGAGCGGCGCGGGCGCGTGGGACGGCACCGTACGTTGGCGTGATGACGCCTTCTTCCCACGAGAGCCGTGAGAGCCACGAGAGCCGAGAGAGCCACAAGGGCCATCATGGTTCCGAGAAGCCCGCCGATCTCGTCATCACCGGCTGCACCGTCCTCGTGCACGACGACCGGGAACGGATCGGCTTCCAGGAGGACGCGGCCGTCGTCGTACGGGACGGAGCCGTCGACTCCGTGACGACCGCCGCCGCCGTGGAAGGCCTCGCGGCCGGCGACCGCATCGACGCGCGCGGCCAGGTCGCCCTCCCCGGGCTGATCAACTGCCACACGCACGCGCCGATGGTCGCCCTGCGGGGCCTCGCCGAGGATCTGCCCACCGAGGAGTGGTTCAACGACGTCGTCTGGCCCGTCGAGTCCAACCTCACCGACCGCGACGTGGAACTGGGGGCCCGGCTCGCCTGCGCCGAGATGATCCGCGCGGGCGTGACCTGTTTCGCGGACCACTACTTCGCCATGGACGCCGTCGCCGCCGTCGTCGCCGACTGCGGGATGCGGGCGCTGCTGGGCCAGGCGTACTTCTCCTCGCAGGGGCCCGAGGGGCGGGAGGCGTCACTGGAGTTCGCGCTGCGGCACCGCGGCACCGCCGGCGGGCGCATCACCACCGCCCTCGCCCCGCACGCCCCCTACACCGTGACCGACGCCGACCTCGCCGCCACCGCCGGACTCGCCCGCGACCACGGCCTGCCCGTGCACCTCCACGCCGCCGAGAACCGCGACCAGACCGACACCAGCCTCGCCCGGCACGGCGCCACCCCGATCGAGATCCTGGAACGCGCCGGCATCCTCGACACCGACGTGCTCATCGCGCACGGCACCGGCATCGTCGAGGCCGATCTGCCGCTGCTCGCGCGCGCGGGCGGCCGGACGGCGGTGGCGACCGCGCCCCGCGGCTACCTCAAGTTCGCCTGGCCCACCACCACACCCGTGCGCGCCCTGCGCGACATCGGCGTCCCCGTGGGGCTCGCCACCGACGGCGCCGCGTCCAACAACTCCCTGGACGTGTGGGAGTCGATGGCGCTCACCTCCCTGATCCAGAAGTCCACCGAGGGCGACCCCCGCTGGCTGACCTCCCGTCAGGCCCTCCACCACGCCGGCCCGCAGAGCGCCCTCGCGGTCGGGCTCGGCGACACCGTCGGCCGCATCGCGCCGGGGAGACGGGCCGACCTCGTCCTCGTCGACCTCACCGGCCCGCACACCCAGCCCGTGCACGACCTCGCCGCCACCCTGGGGCACAGCGCGCGGTCCTCGGACGTGCGCACGACGATCGTCGACGGGCGCGTCCTCATGCGGGACCGCGAGCTGCTGACCCTCGACGTCCCCGCGGTGGTACGGGAACTCGGAGAGCGGCTGCCCGCCCTGACCGACCGCGGACACGGCCGGCGGGTCCAGGAGTACGACACCTGAACGACGAGGTCAGCGGCTTACCGGCGGCCTTCGGGCGGCGTCTCGGAAAGAATCTTGCCGAGCCGCGATGAGTTCCGCTCCGCCCGTCGGTCACCACCTCCGACGGACCGTCGTGTGTCGCACCGGAGGAGCTGGATCCCATGTCGTTGCCCGAGATCGTCACCCGCGCGGACTGGCGCGCGGCGCGCGAGGCCTTCCTGGCCAAGGAGAAGGCGGCGACACGCGCGCGTGACGCGCTCAACGCCGAGCGGCGCGGGCTGCCCATGGTGGAGGTCGACAAGGAGTACGTGTTCGAGGGCGGCGACGGCAAGGCCACGCTGCTCGACCTCTTCGAGGGACGCGACCAGCTCGTCGTCTACCACTTCATGTTCGCGCCCGAGTGGGACGCCGGCTGCCGGAGCTGCTCGGCGTTCCTGGACCAGATCGGACACCTCGCGCACCTCAGGGCGCGCGGTACGTCCTTCGCGGCCGTGTCCCGTGCGCCGTACCCGCGGATCCTTCCGTTCAAGGCGCGGATGGGCTGGACGCTGCCCTGGTACTCGTCGTACGTCAGCGACTTCAACTCCGACTTCGAGGTGACCCTCGAACACGAGGGCGAGCTGGTCGAGAGGCCCGGGCTCAGCTGCTTCCTGCGGGACCGCGACCGGGTCTTCCACACCTACTCGACGTACGAACGCGGCCTCGACGGACTCGGCTCGACCACCAGTCTGCTCGACCTGACCGCCCTCGGCAGGCAGGAGCAGTGGGAGAAACCCGAGGGGCGCGCGTCGGCTCTCGGTGCGCCTGCGGGAAGCGAGAGAATCCGGTACCACGACGAGTACGAGGGCTGACACGCACCGTAGCGAAGGAGACCGAACGGCTGAGACGCCGCTCACACTTTGCGGTGAACGAGTGTCAACTATGTCTCAGTACCATCACTCCGCGAGGCGATCGCTCCATGGTTGGCGTTTAACTCTACGAGTACAGCGCTACATGGAGGTGCAGGGTGAACGGGCGAACGGTGCTCGAACGCTTTCCCGCCGGCGGACCGCGTGGTTCCTGGCCGGCGGAGGAGTTCGCGAACGCGCGGCGTCTGGAGGGCCTGCCCGCCGAGGTCGTCATGGATCTCGCCACGGACATGTTCCTGGTCATCGTCCGGGCCGGCGACGCCGCCGGTGACGTAGCCGCCTGACGGGCGGGGCGGGCGCGGTCCTGGCGTCAGTGCGCGGCCCGGGCGTCAGCCCGCCTTCGGGGCGGGTACCGGCGCCCTGGTGAACTGTTCCGCCTGCAGGGAGTAGAGCTCCGCGTACACGCCACCGGTGGCCAGGAGCTCGTCCGGTGTTCCGGACTCCACGAGCCGGCCCTGGTCGAGGACGTGCACCAGGTCGGCGTGGCGCACGGACGCCAGCCGGTGGGTGATCAGGACGACCGTCTGTCCGCTGCCGGCCAGGGCGCGGATCTTCTCGAAGACCTCCAGTTCGGCCCGGGCGTCCAAGGCCGCCGTCGGCTCGTCCACGATGAGGATGCGGCCCTGCCGGTACGCCGCGCGGGCGATTCCGACCCGCTGCCACTGACCGCCGGACAGCTCGTGGCCGCCGCTGAAGTTGCGGGCCAGCAGGGTGTCCAGGCCGCGCGGCAGATCCGCGACCACCTCCTCGGCCCCGGCCTCGGCGACCGCGGCGGCCACCCGGTCGTCACCGAGCGGTACCGAGGAGCGGCCCACCGCGACGTTCACCCGCGCGGTGAACGGCCACCGCTTGAAGTCCTGCGCCACCATCGCGACGCGTTCGGCGAGCGCGTGCCGGTCCGCCGTTGCCGCGTCGACGCCGTCCCACGTGATCCGGCCCCGGTCCGGCGTGTACAGCCCGGCGAGCAGTTTCACCAGTGTCGTCTTGCCCGAGCCGTTCTCGCCGACGAGCGCCACGATCCGGCCCAGCGGCAGGGAGAGCGTCACGTCGTCGAGCGCCGGGCGGGTGGCGTCACCCGGGTAGCGGAACGTGACGTTCTCGAACCGGATCTCCTTCGGGTCCTCCGGCAGCGCGGCACCGCCCACCGGAATGGCCCGGTCGGCCGCCTCCACGTGCAGCCGTTCCAGATCGCCGACGAACAGGGCCTCCTCGTGGAGCGCGTTGACCTCCACGACCAGGGTGCCGAGGCTCTGCGAGCCGGTGCGGATGGCGATCACGGCCGTACCCGCCACCGCCAGGGACATCGCTCCGCCCAGCAGCAGCCCGCCGAGCGTCGCGTACGTCGCCGCCGTGGCCAGCCCGGTCCACGCCGCCGCGATCAGCCCCGTACGGGCCGCCAGCCGGGCCAGTCGGGCCTGCTCCGCCTCGGCGGTCTCCGACATCGCGCGGAAGTGCCGCAGCAGGAAGGGGCCCACGCCGTGCACCCGGATCTCCGGGGCCGCGGCCGGTTCGATGAGCAGACTGCCCAGCAGCCGCCCCGCGCGTTCGTGCTGCACCCAGGCGTGGAACGACTCGTACCGGCGGCGGGCCAGGGTCAGCGCGCTCCAGGCGCTCGGCAGGGTCATCGTCACCAGCAGCGGCAGCAGCGCCGGATGCAGCACGGTCAGGACGCCGGCCGCCGCGATCAGGGAGATCATCGCGTTCACCACGCGCGTGCCGTACATGATCATGCGTCGTGCGGAGGCCGCGCCGTACTGGGCGGTGTCCAGGAGTTTGTGGAAGGCGTGGTCCTCGATCGCGGACAGCTCCACGGCCGCCGCCCGCTCCAGGTACCGCTCGGTGGCCACCCGCTCCACTTTGGGCTCCAGCCGTCCGGTGGCGTACGTCGAGGCCGCCCGCAGCAGCGCCGCGAGCACCATCACCGCCGCTACGGTGACCAGCGCCGGTAGCGCCTCGCGCAGGCGTCCCTCGATGGGCCCGGCGGCCATCAGCCCGGCCAGCACACTGTTGACCGCGAGCAGACTGACCGCCTGGGCCAGACCACGGCCCACCTCGGCCGCCAGTACGGTCCGCGCGGCCTGCGGGTCGGCCTGCCGGGCGAGCCGGAGGCTGGACGACAGCAGGGACGGCAACCGTGTCAGCATCGCCCGGAAACCCAGCTCCAGAAACGCGTCGGCGTGCTGGTTCCAGCCCATGTCGTAGCGCAGTGGACCGCCGAAGAGCAGCCGCTCCGACTCCGAGACCCCGGCTGGTTCCGTGCCGCCCTTCCTGCGCACCGTCTGCCTCCCCATCGTGGACGGACGGCCACTATCGCGGGGGCGGGACGCCTACGGGCAGGGCGCGGACGGGGGAGGCCGGAGCGCGCGGGCGCACGCCCGGCCGGAGGAAGCCGGAAGGGGGCGTGCGGGGTGGAGCCGGGGGAGCGAAGAGGGACGGGAGAGCGCGGCGGCGCCTACGCGCTCACCGGCCGCGACCAGGTCGGCGTCGTGTCCGTCAGCCGGCACAGTGCCAGGTAGAGCGGGATGGGCGGGGTGTACGGGACCGTGCCGTCCGGGCGGTGGATGAGGCCGGGCAGGCCCGGAGTGTCGGGAACCATCGCACCCGTGGCATACCGCGCGGGCGCGGGCCACTCCAGTGCGTAGTCGGAGTCGGACGGGACGATCCACCACCAGTGCGCGTCGTCGGCGTAGACGCACCCCACGCGCGGCAGCCGGGGCAGCACCAGGGGGCCGAAGCGGGCGGGCACCGCCACCGCGTCGCAGCCCAGCGGGGCCGTCATGCCGTCCGGCACCGGCAGCCGCCGGGGTGTCGCGGAAGCCGTTCCGCGGGTGGTCAGCCCGCGCTGGAGGCGTACCAGGGTGTCCAGACCGAGCGGTCGGATGCCGGACGCTGCCCTCATTGCCATTCGGTCCCCGTTCCGCGGCGCGCCTCTCGACGGCGTTCCTCCGCCTCGCCCTCGTCACCCGTGCCGTCGGCGGGGCCGGGCTTCGGGCGGGCGCCCCAGCCCAGGTCGTTGTGGGGCTCCGACGGGTCGCGCGGTCCGTCGGCCTTGCGTGGCAGCTCGGCCCAGACCAGCAGTCCGGGGCCGTGCTCGTGGGCGCCCCAGGCGTCGCACAGGGCGTCGACCAGGAGCAGTCCCCTGCCGTGTTCGTCCTCGGGCTGCTGATCGGCCGAGGGGTGGGGCTGGCCGGGGGCGCAGCCCTCGTCGCGCACGGCTATGCGGACCAGGTCGGCGTCGTCGTGCAGCTCGCACACTATGTGTCTGCTCGCGGTGTGCACGATCGCGTTGGTCACCAGCTCGGAGACGACCAGGGCCGCGGTGTCGCAGGTGTCCTCGCACACCGACCAGCCGCTCAGCCGGGCCCGTGTCAGGCGTCTGGCCTGCGAGGGAGAGCCCGGATGAGCGGCCAGCTCGAAACGGAACCGGCGCTCGACGGCGGCGGCCCCCGAAGGGCCGGCTCCCATGGCGGCACCGAGGCCCAGAGAGCCCGCGGTGGCGTCTGTTCCTAAGGGCGCGGACGGAATCACGCTTGCCACTATCGCCCCGCCGTGAACACTTGGCAAGAGTCACTCTGAAAAATGCAGAGTGCTGTGTGACGGTCTGGACGGCCGTGGCACACTGCTCGCAACAGCATGTCGAGCGGCGCCACTTCGGATCCCCGAAGGCCTGCCAAGGCTTTCGAACAGATCTTCGAATGGCGCCGCCGGGCTGTCCGCACAAGGGCACAGGGATTCTTCGGGACTCTTCAGGAGGTGGGCGGTGAGCGAGCCGCGGTCCGCGCCGACGGTCGGCCAGGTCGTTCTCGGCCGACGCCTGCTGGACCTCCGGGAACGCGCCGGTCTCAAGCGCGAGGAAGCCGCCCGCATCCTGCGCGTCGCCCCCGCCACGGTCCGCCGCATGGAGATGGCCGAGGTCGCCTTCAAGATCCCGTACCTCCAGCTCCTGCTGAAGGCCTACGGCATCGGCGACGACGAGGCCGACGCCTTCGTCCGGCTGGCCGAGGACGCCAACAAGCCCGGATGGTGGCAGCGCTTCCACGACATCCTGCCGGGCTGGTTCTCCATGTACGTCAGCCTGGAGGGCGCGGCCGCCCTGATCCGCTCCTACGAGCCCCACTTCGTCCCCGGAGTGCTGCAGACCGAGGACTACGCGCGCGGGGTGCTCCGCTCGGGAGCCATCGGACAGACCCGGCCCGACGACATCGAGCGCCACGTCGACCTGCGCATGCGACGCCAGGAACTGCTCACCCGTAAGGACGCGCCCAGGCTGTGGGTCGTCATGGACGAGACCGCGCTGCGCCGCCCCGTCGGGGGCCCGGAGGTGATGCGTGCCCAGATCGACAGGCTGCTCGAGGCCACGAAGCTGCCCAATGTGACGCTGCAGGTCGCCCCGTTCTCCAACGGGCCGCACCCGGGCACGTACGGGCCCTTCGTGCTGTTCCGATTCGCCATGCCGGAACTGCCGGACATGGTCTACAGCGAGTACCTGACCGGCGCCGTCTACCTCGACGCGCGTGCCGAGGTGGCGACCCACCTCGAGGTCATGGACCGCATGGCGGCGCAGGCCGCCACGGCACATCGCACGAAGGAGATCCTCCGGGATCTCCGCAAGGAGCTGTGAATGAACCGCATCAAACCCCAGCGCTCGCCGCGGACCCGCAGTGAGCGGATCTACAACGGCATGCCCGCCCGTGAGCTGGGCAGCGAGGGCTGGCACAAGCCGTGGAGCGGCGGCAACGGGGGCAACTGCCTGGAAGCGATGAAACTCGCCGACGGCCGGATCGCGGTACGTCAGTCCACCGACCCCGACGGCCCCGCGCTGATCTACACCTCCGCCGAGATGACGGCCTTCATCGAGGGCGCCAAGGCGGGAGAGGCGGACTTCCTGCTGGCCTGAGGCGCGCGCCCTGTTGATTGTTGTTCTTAAGCTGTTTGGCACTGAGTTTGGCACTGAGTCGATCACTGATCGCGAGGAGGACGAGACACCCGCCGAGTTCGCCCGTTGTTCCCCCGGAGCTGGGCGAACCGGTCGCGGGCCGGGTAGCGGCGGGTGCGTTCAGGCCGTCATCGGCCGGTCGTACGGGCCGACCGGTGCCGGGAGCCGTGTGCTGCCGCCCGACAGGTGGCGGTCGACGGCCGCCGCCACCGCCCGCCCCTCCGCGATCGCCCACACGATCAGCGACTGCCCGCGTGCCGCGTCCCCGGCGGCGAACACCCCCGGGACGTTGGTCGCGAAGTCCCGGTCCCGGGCGATCGTGCCACGGGGCTCCAGTTCCAGCCCCAGCCCCTCGACGAGCCCGTCCTCCCGGTCCGGTCCTGAGAAGCCCAGGGCGAGGAGGACGAGGTCCGCGCGGAGCGACCGTTCGGTGCCGGGCAGCGGACGGCGCCCGGCGTCCACACCGACCAGGTGCAGCGACCGCACGTGCCCCTCCGCGTCACCGGTGAGTCGGAGCGTCGACGCGGCGAAGAGCCGCGCGTCGGCGTCCGCCGCCGGAGCGGACCGCAGGTCACGTGCCTCCTCGTGCGCGGCCGACAGCCGGTACAACCGCGGATACGTCGGCCAGGGCTCCGCCTCCTCGTCGCGTTCCCCGCCTGGCCGCGCGTAGATGTCCAGCTGGGTCACGGACGCGGCCCCCTCCCGCACCGCGGTGCCGAGACAGTCCGCGCCCGTGTCGCCACCGCCGACGATGACGACGTGCAGGCCGGCTGCCGACAGCGGGGAGCCCTCCAGGTCGCCCTCGCACACCCGGTTGGCCAGCGGCAGGTACTCCATCGCCTGATGGACGCCGGCCAGCTCGCGGCCGGGCACCGCCAGTTCGCGCCAGGCGGTCGCGCCGGTGGCGATCACCACCGCGTCGTAGCGGGCCCGCAGCTCGCCGGCGGCCACGTCCCGTCCGACCGCCGTCGACGTACGGAACTTCGTCCCCTCGGCCCGCATCTGGTCGATGCGCCGCTCCAGGTGCCGTTTCTCCATCTTGAACGCGGGGATGCCGTACCGCATCAGCCCCCCGATCCGGTCGTCCCGCTCGTAGACCGCGACCGTGTGCCCGGCCCGGGTCAGCTGCTGTGCCGCCGCGAGCCCGGTGGGCCCCGAACCGACCACCGCCACCGTCCGCCCGGACAGCCGGTCCGGTGGACGCGGCGGGGTGAAGCCCTCCTCCCAGGCCTTGTCGGCGATCGCGCACTCGACGTTCTTGATGGTGACGGCCGGTTGGTTGATGGCGAGCACACAGCCGGCCTCGCACGGTGCCGGGCACAACCGGCCGGTGAACTCGGGGAAGTTGTTCGTGGCGTGCAGCCGCTCGCTGGCCGCCCTCCAGTCCGCCCGGGAGACCAGGTCGTTCCACTCCGGGATCAGGTTGCCGAGCGGGCAGGCCTCGTGGCAGAAGGGGACGCCGCAGTCCATGCAGCGGTCGGCCTGGGCGTCGATGATCGGCAGCAGCGCTCCCGGGGCGTAGACCTCCCGCCAGTCCCGGACCCGCTCCTCGGCCGGCCTGCGGGGCCACTCCTCGCGGGGCGTGGTCAGGAAACCCTTGGGATCGGCCATGGCCGTCTTCCTTGCGTGCGGGTGGCAGGCCGTGCGTCGTGGGGCGGCGCTCTTCCGGCCCACCATACGTCCCGCCCGCCCCGCGCGCAGAGCGCCGGGCGGCCCCTCGCCACAGGTCCCGGCCGTGGCGGCGCCCGCTTCTCAGGCGAGGTGGCGGCGCCTGCTTCTCAGGCGAGGCGCGCCCGCCTCCTCAGGCGAGGGCCAGCACGTACGCCACCGCCGCCCCGGCCGAGGCGACCGTACGCACGTGGTTCCACGCCGTCCACTCGCGCACGTACGAGGGCCACTGGTCGGCCGCCTCCGCAGTGCCCGGCTCCAGCCGGAGCAGCGCGGTGTTGCGCGGCACATTGGCGGCCGCGGTCACCCCGAACGACCCGAACAGGTACAGCGCGCTGCCCAGCAGCAGCTCCACCGCGGCCCCGTCCGGCCACAGCACGAAGGTCACCACGGCGATCACCGCGGTCAGCACCGCCGTCCCCAGGAACACGAGCATGAAGGCCGGCCGCACCGCCGCCGTGTTGATCGCGTTCATCGCGGCGACTCCCTGCGCGGGCGGCAGCGCCGCGAGCCCCCGCATGACGAAGGTCGAGAACGCGCAGAAGGCGCCGGCCGTCAGACCGGTCCCCAGCACACCCAGCACCGTCAGTACGAAGTACGGTCCGTCGATCATGTCGCGTCAGCTCCCACCCGTCGCGTCGATGCCCGCTCGGCACCGTCGGCCATCGATCACCCCAAGTCAACCTCCGCACGGGCACGGTGACCATGGCCGACCGGCGCGAGCGCATGCGCGAGCGTCCAGGCGGGCGGACCGGTGGCTGACGCATCATGGGCGGGTGCGACTGGAAGCGATCACCTGGGACCGGCTCGGCGACCTGCTCGCCGAGCGCCTGCTCGACCTCGATCCCGCCGACGGCAGCGCCTGGTCGCGCGTCGCCTTCGACGGTGCCCCGGCAGCCCGCCCCGGCGAGCTCGCGGAGCGGGTCTCCGAGGCGCTCCGTGTGCGCGGCCGCCCCTCCGTCGTCGTCGGGGCGGAGGGCTTCCTGCGCCCCGCTTCGCTCCGCCTCGAATACGGGCATGAGGACGTCGAGTCCTACTACAACGGCTGGCACGACACCGGCGCTCTGTGGCGCGAGGTCTTCGACCCCCTCGGGCCCGGCGGCGACGGGCGCCTTCTGCCCGACCTCTGGGACCCGGTCACCGACCGCGCCACCCGCAGCTCCTACGTCCGCCTCCCACCCGGCGGCGCTCTGCTGCTGCACGGCCCCTTCCTGCTGCGCCACTGGTTCCCCCTCGATCTGAGCGTCCATCTGGTCCTCAGCCCCGGCGCACTGCGCCGCCGCACCCCCGAGGCCGAGCACTGGACCCTGCCCGCCTTCGAGCGCTACGAGGACGAGGCCGACCCCTCCGGCACCGCCGACGTCCTCGTGCGCGCCGACGATCCACGGCATCCCGCGTGGAACGGCTGACGCGCCGGGCGGACGGCCGGTTCGCCCAATCAGCCCGTCTGCCCACGACTTCGCCAACCCGTACGCGTCCGCAGGAATGCGCGGTACCGCCGAGACCGCCCGTCGTCAGAGCCAGCCGTTGCGCCGGAAGCCCCGGTGCAGCGCCAGGCACGCGACGGCTATCACCCCTATGACCAGGCCGTAGCCGTACCGCCAGCGCAGTTCGGGCATGTGGTCGAAGTTCATGCCGTACACCCCACAGACCATCGTGGGTACCGCGATGATCGCGGCCCAGGCGGTGATCTTCCGCATGTCCTCGTTCTGCGCGACCGTCACCCGTGCGAGGTGCGCCTGGAGGATGGAGTTGAGGAGTTCGTCGAACGCCGCGATCTGCTCCGTGGCACGCAGCAGATGGTCGGCGACGTCGCGGAAGTAGGCCTGGATCTCCGGCTCGACCACGCGGACCGGCCGGGTGGCCAGTTCCTCCAGCGGCCGGCCGAGCGGTACCACGGCCCGCCTCAGCTCCAGGAGTTCCCGCTTGAGCTGATAGATCCGCCCCGGGTCGACCCGCGCACCGTGCTCCGCGAACACTTCCGTCTCGACATGGTCGATGTCCGCCTGAACTGCGTCGATGACGCTCAGGAACTCGTCCACCACGTGGTCCGCGATCGCGTGCAGTACAGCGGACGGCCCCTTGGCGAGCTGCGCGGGATCGGACTCCAGCCCTTCCCGCAACGGTCCCAGCGAGCCGTGTCGCCCGTGCCGCACGGTGATCACGAAGTCCTGGCCGACGAACACCATGATCTCGCCGGTGTTCACCACCTCGCTCGCGGCCGTGAGCTCCTCGTGCTCCACGTAGCAGACCGTCTTGAACACGGCGAAGAGCGTCTCCCCGTACCGCTCCACCTTCGGGCGCTGGTGGGCCTCGATCGCGTCCTCGACCGCCAGCGGGTGCAGGTCGAAGAGCTCCGCGACACCCGCGAACTCCTGGTCCGTGGGCTCGTGCAGGCCGAGCCAGACGAAACCGGCCCCGCGCCCCCGCATCCGCTTCACCGCGTCGACCGGATCGCCGCCCTCGGGGGTACGGACACCGTCCCGGTAGGTCACGCAGTTCACCACCGAGGAACCGAGCGGGGAGCGGGCGGGGTGGCTCAGGTCCACGCGCGGGCGCCGCCGGGCCAGCCGGGCCACCTTGCGGAGGCCGCCGGCCCGCCCCAGGCCCGTGACCTTCCGTAGATTCCCTGCCATCGTCATCCGTGTCCCCTCGCGTGGGTCCCCTCGCGCCGTGCTTCCCGCGCCCTGGCGAGCCAGTCTGCCAGGCCGGCGTCAACCGCGGACGAGCCTGTGGGTACGGAGCGTTCCGCTTTGTTCCCGGCTGTGGACAGGGCGTTCGGACGCGGACGCACATGATCCGGCCTCCCCCGACAGGCCGCCGCGCCGGAGCGTCGACCGCTTCCGGCAAGCCGGACAACTGGGATGATCGCGGCATGACGCGAACCGACGGATACCTCCTCGACAACCGGCAGGCCGAGGCGGCGGAGCGCTTCGAGGCCTTCGCCACCCTCTTCGACCCCACCACGTTCCGGCACCTTCAAGCGCTCGGCGTCGGACCCGGCTGGCGCTGCTGGGAGGTCGGGGCCGGAGGCACCTCGGTGGCGTCCTGGCTGGCCAAGAGGGTGGGGCCGACCGGGAGGGTCCTCGCGACCGACATCGACACCTCGCGGGTCGCTCCGGCGGGCCGGCCTCCGGTCGAGGTGCGCGTGCACGACGTGGGCGTCGAGGAACCGCCGGGGGAGGGGTTCGACCTGGTGCACGCCCGGCTCGTGCTCGTCCATGTCCCGGACCGGGAGAGAGCGTTGCGCTCGATGGTCGAAGCCCTGCGTCCCGGCGGCCGCCTCCTGGTCGAGGACGCCGATCCCGCGCTGCAGCCCCTGCTCTGTCCCGACGAGCACGGTCCCGAGCAGCAGCTGGCGAACCGGCTGCGGCACGGCTTCCGCCAACTGCTGACCCGGCGCGGCGCCGATCTCTCCTACGGCCGCCGGCTCCCGCGTCTGCTCCGGGAGGCCGGGCTGCGCCGCGTGGAGGCCGATGCCTACTTCCCGGTCACCTCGCCCGCGTGCGCCGTCCTGGAATCCGCGACGGTCCGTCAGGTCCGCGACCAGCTGGTAGGCGCCGGGGTGGCCACCCACGAGGACATCGACCGCCACCTCGCGAACGTCGCGTCCGGCAGCATGGACCTCGCGACGGCTCCGATGGTCTCGGCGTGGGGACGCAAGGCATAGGGAAGCGGGTCCCGGCCGGCCCGGAATGCCCCCGGCCGACACGCGACGGGGCACCACCTCGCCTCATGGAGCCGCGGCGGCCGTGGCACGGCCCGGTCGACCGATGCGGTGTCGTGGGCGAGGGCTGCCGACGGGCCATCGAACGCGCCCATGCCCCGCGCCCCGTGCCCTCGTACCTCGGGTCGCACGCGCTCGCGCCGCCACCGACCACGGCGAACTCCTGGCGCCCGTCGCCACCGGCGCCCTCCTCTCACACCTGCCTACCTGCCTACCTGCCTACCGACCGTCAGCCGTCGCCCGTGGAGGCCTCCCGCCCACCTGTTCGACCGCCCGCGCTCCCGCCCGGCACCCCGCCACCGCCGCCTCCTCGGGCCCCGCGCCCGTGAGCAGTGCGGCCAGGAACGCGCCGGTGAAGGCGTCACCGGCGCCCGTACTGTCCCGTGGCGACGCCGGGGCGGCGGGGACACGCGCGGACACGGTGCCGGACCGGGCCACCAAGGCCCCCTCCGCGCCCTGCTTGGAGACCACCAGCGGGACAAGCCGGCTCAGCTTCGCCGCCGCGTCCGCCGCGTCGGGCAGCCCGGTGAGCAGGCACGCCTCGTCCCGGCTGGGCAGCAGCACGTCCACCCCCTCGACCAGGTCCAGGAAACGGTCGACGCCCAGCTCGGTGAGGAACCCGGCCGACGCCGGGTCCAGGCTGACCGGCACCCCGCGCGCGCGTGCCGCGGCCAGGGCGACCGGCACCAGGGCACGGCTCGGCTTCGAGAACAGGAGGTAGCCCGACAGGTGCAGCCGGGCGACGCCGTCGAGCAGCGTGTCCGACCAGTCGCCGGGGCCGAGCCGCAGCGACGCCCCGCTGTCCGTGAGGAACGTCCGCTCGGCCGAGTCGCCCGTGTCGACGAGGCAGATCACCGTCCCCGTCGGCGCCGCGTCGTCGACGACCAGAAGAGGACGCACACCACGGTCCGCCAGCTCACGCTCGTGCCAGTCCGCCGCGTCGGTGCCGACCCGCCCGAGCAGCCGCACGTCCCGGCACCCTCCGTACGCGGCCCAGCAGGCCACGTTGGCACCCGCCCCGCCGGGCAGTCGGCGGATCGAGGCGGCCGTGTCCGTGCCGGAGGCCAGCGGCCCCCGGTGCCGGGCGACGACGTCCGTGATGACGTCCCCGACGACCAGCAGCGCGCCGCCCGGCCCCGTGGTCATGCCGCGGCCCAGGCCGCCGCGACGCGTGCCGCCAGCCGCACGTTTCCGCGCACCGCCGCCAGGTTGGCGCTCAGCGAGGCCCCGTCGGTGTGCCGTACCAGGTAGTCGAGCAGGAACGGCGTGACCGCCTGGCCCTTGACCCCCTCCTCCTCGCAGGCGTGCAGCGCGTCGGCGAGCACCCGCGCGTGCAGCGCGGGATCGAGTTGCTCCTCCTCGGGGACGGGATGGGCCACCACGAGCGCGGACCGCGGCCCGCCCAGCGCGTCCTGCGCCCGCATGACCGTCGCCACCTCTTCCGGGGTGTGCAGCGTCCAGTCCACCGGATGCCCCGAGTCGGACAGGTAGAAGCCGGGGAAGCGGTCCGTACCGTAACCGGCCACCGCGACCCCCAGCGTCTCCAGCCGCTGGAGTGTCGCCGGCACGTCCAGGATGGACTTCACGCCCGCGCAGACCACCGTGATGCGGGTGCGTGCCAGCAGGCCCAGGTCGGCCGACTCGTCCTGCGTCACCGTCCACTCCCGGTGCACGCCGCCGAGCCCGCCGGTGGCGAACACCCGGACGCCCGCCAGGGCCGCCAGCAGGGCGGTCGCCGAGACGGTGGTCGCCCCGCTCGCTCCGGCGGCCACCGCGAGCGGCAGGTCGCGGTGGCCCAGCTTGCGGATGCCGTCCTCGTTCGCGACCCGCTCCAGCTGCTCCTTGTCCAGGCCGACATGGGGCCGCCCGTCCAGCACGGCGATGGTCGCCGGTATGGCGCCCTCCTGCCGTACGGCCTCCTCCAGCTCACGCGCCACCAGCAGATTGCGCGGGCGCGGCAGCCCGTGCGCGATGATCGTGGACTCCAGCGCCACCACGGGGCGACGCGCGTCGATCGCCGCCCGTACCTCTTCCGACACCATCAGCATCACGCGTCTGCCTCCTGTCCGTCGGTTCTCCCTCATCTCTGGCGGGCGGGGGACCGGGCCAAACCCCTCAAGGGCCCCGGCCGGAGTCTTGCGGCCCTCCGGGAAGACCACCAGCCTGGGAACCATGACGGACAACACGACACGTCTCGACCATGTCGTCCTCTGGGTGCGCGACCCGGTCGCCGCTGCCGATTTCTACGAGAAGACCCTGGGGCTGGAGCCCTTGCGGGTCACCGAGTACGCCGCGGGGACCGTGAGCTTCCCCTCTGTACGCCTCAACGACGAGACCATCCTCGACCTGGCGCCGCACTCCCTGGCGGAACGCATGCGAGTGGTCCCCGGCGCCGACGCCAGCGCGGGCCATCCCGTCAACCACGTCTGCCTGTCGCTGTCACCGCGGGACTTCGAGGCACTGCGCGCCCGCCTTGAAGAACAGGCCGTGCCGGTCTCGGAACTGGCGTACGACTCCTACGGTGCCCGAGGTCCGGCCCGGCGCAGCTTCTACTTCGGTGACCCGGACGGCAACATCTTCGAGGCACGGCACTACGAGTAGAAGGCGAGGTGTCACGAGTAGCCCCGCCGGGTTCCCGGAAGGCCGACCTCTCAGAACAGCGGCTCGGGCAGCACGCCCTCGAGCGCGAGCAACTGCCGCTTGGTGCCCACGCCGCCCCCGAACCCGCCGATGCCACCGTCGCTCTCGAGGACCCGGTGGCACGGCACGACGACCGGCAGCGGATTGGCCCCCATCGCCATGCCCACCGCCTGGGCGGCGCCCGGCTGGCCGACCCGGCCGGCGAGGTCGCCGTAGCCGACGACCGAGCCGTAGGGGACGCCGGACGCCAGTTCGCGCAGCACCTCCCGGTTGAAGCCCGAGGTCAGCGACCAGTCCAGCGGCAGGTCGAAGTCGCGTCGGCGGCCCGCGAAGTACGCCTCCACCTGCCGTATCGCCTCGGACAGCAGCGGCGAGCCGGGCACCTCGACGGGCTCCGTGCCCAGCCGCGCCGCGAGCCTTTCGAGCGCACGGTCGCGCGCGGCGTCGGTGGCGTGGAACACGACGTTGACCAGTCCGTCGCGGGTGGCGGCCAGCAGCAGCGGACCGATGTCGGTGCCGACGACGGTCCACACGACCTGCTGTTCGTACTGCCCATGGCTGTCCATGCGCCAACGGTACGGCCGACCACTGACAACGCCCGGGGCGGCGGCGGACGCGGCCCGCCCCCGGCCCCGGGCGGGACTGGATCACCAGCGTGCCGAGTCCTCGTCCTCGCCGACGGCGTCCCGCACCACGTCGGGCTTGTTGGTGATGATGCCGTCCACGCCGTACCCGGCGACCCGCCGGGCGGTGTCCGCGTCGTCGACCGTCCAGGTGAGGACCTCCATCGGCCTGCCGTGCGGCCCCGTGAACGCGTGCACGGAGGAGACGTAGCCCATGGAGAGGGAGCCGTACGAGGGGTTGATCTGGTCGGTGAACTCCGCGTACTCCGGCAGGTCCGACACCGGCGGGGTGCCGAGGAACCCGGTCTTGACGGCAGGCTTGAGCTCGTGGACGGTCCGGACGCTGTCCGCGCTGAAACTCTGCACGACCAGCCGGCCGGCCACGTGCCGCCGGTCGAGCCAGCCCTCGTTGGCGAGGACCTTGAGGGTCTGCTGCTCGATGCCCGGGTACAGCTGGGGGTTCTTCAGCTCCAGCAGCAGCTTCTGGTGGTTGTGCTCCACGCGGTCCACGTACTGCTTCAGCGTCGGCACACGCGCGCCCGCGTACTCGGATCCGAACCAGCTTCCCGCGTCCAGCCGCGCGATCTCCGCCGCGGTGAAGTCCTTCACCTTCCAGGGCGAGCGGTCGGGGAAGACCTCCTCCACGTCGGTCGTGCGCCGCAGGTTGTCGTCGTGGAGGACGACGAGTTCGCCGTCCCTGGTGCGCTGGACGTCGTTCTCCACCCAGCGGATGCCCAGCTCGGCCGCCTTGTCGACGGCGGCCAGCGTGTTCTCGGGCGCATACCCGGAGGCGCCCCGGTGGGCGACGACCGAGGGACCGTCGTCCCCGCTCTGGGCGGTCCTGGCGTGCGAGAGCGGAGTGAGCAGGGCGACTCCCAGGAACGCGGTGGTCGTGACGGCGACTGCGCGCGCGTGCATACGTACTCCTCGCGTCGAGCGATCACGGACAGCACCACTGTGACACCGGAGAGTCAACGGGAGAGGGGTGCAGAATGGCCACAGGCTGAATGGAGTTGCTCAACTCCGCTCACCGGGGCCCCACAAGTGGGTCAGGGCCGTGATTCTTTGCCGGAGAATCGTTCGACCATTCCGGTGGGAGTCATACTCTCTGCCTCGACCCTGACCGTTCGCGCGGTTCCGGGAGGGGCGCACATCAGGTGATTCCGGGTCGTAACCGGGGTGCAAGAAGGCGGAAGGGCAGCCGCACATGCAAGGCACGGTCGACGGATTCAGCTACGGACTCGTCACACCGCTGGTGGCCTACCTCATGGCCTGCCTCGGCGGTGCCCTCGGTCTGCGCTGCACCACCAGGTCCATGCGGGTCACCCGGTCCGGGCGCCCGGGATGGCTCGCGCTCGGCTCGGCGGCGATCGGCTCCGGTATCTGGACCATGCACTTCATCGCCATGATGGGCTTCACGATCGAACACACGCCGATCCGCTACGACTGGCTGATGACCTTCGCCAGCCTGGCCGTCGCCATCGTCATGGTGGGCATCGGGATCTTCATCGTCGGCTATCGGGGCGCGCGAGGAACGGCCCTGTTCACCGGCGGCACCATCACCGGCCTGGGCATCGCGTCGATGCACTACCTGGGTATGGCCGGGATGCGCCTGGACGGGCAGCTGACGTACAACACGTTCACCGTGGCCGTGTCCGTCGTCATAGCCATGGCCGCCGCCACCGCCGCCCTGTGGGCTGCCGGACAGGTCCGGGGATTCCTGTGGAGCGTCGGCGCCAGCCTGGTCATGGGGCTGGCCGTCACCGGCATGCACTACACGGGCATGGCCGCCCTCGAAGTCCACCTCCACGGCACGGCCGATCCCTCCACCGGGGGCTCGGCCGCGGAACTGCTCGCCCCCATGCTGATCGGCCCTCTGGCCTTCCTCCTCCTCGCCGGCGTCGTGGTGATGTTCGACCCGCTGATGATCATGGAGAAGTCCGCCGGAGCCCCCGTCGAGCGGAAGCCGGGCGTCCCCGCCCACCCCGAGCCTCCGCGCACGGTCCGCCGTCCTCCGCACCACCCCGCCCACCACACGCGCCGCCCGCGCGTCCGGCGCTCCCGAACCCCGCAGAACCGCTGATCCGGACCCGTTGTCAGTGCGGGGTCGTACGGTGGAACCCATGCGGCCCGTTTCCCAGATCGAACGCACGGTGGCGCCCTTCGAGGTCGTCAGCCCCTACCAGCCGAACGGCGACCAGCCGGCGGCCATCGCCGAGCTCGCCCGGCGTATCGAAGCAGGCGAGAAGGACGTCGTCCTGCTCGGCGCGACCGGCACCGGCAAGTCCGCCACCACCGCGTGGATGATCGAGAAGCTCCAGCGCCCCACTCTCGTGATGGCACCGAACAAGACACTGGCCGCCCAGCTGGCGAACGAGTTCCGCGAACTGCTGCCGAACAACGCCGTCGAGTACTTCGTCTCGTACTACGACTACTACCAGCCCGAGGCGTACGTCCCGCAGTCGGACACCTACATCGAGAAGGACTCCTCGGTCAACGAGGAGGTGGAGCGCCTGCGCCACTCGGCGACCAACTCGCTGCTCACCCGCCGCGACGTCGTCGTGGTCGCCTCCGTCTCCTGCATCTACGGCCTCGGCACCCCGCAGGAGTACGTGGACCGCATGGTCCCGCTCCGGGTGGGCGAGGAGCACGACCGGGACGAGCTGCTGCGCCGCTTCGTGGACATCCAGTACACGCGCAACGACATGGCCTTCGCCCGCGGCACCTTCCGGGTGCGCGGCGACACCATCGAGATCTTCCCGGTCTACGAGGAGCTCGCGGTCCGCATCGAGATGTTCGGTGACGAGATCGAGGCCCTGTCCACGCTCCACCCGGTCACCGGCGAGATCATCAGCGACGACCAGCAGCTGTACGTCTTCCCCGCCTCCCACTACGTCGCGGGTCCCGAGCGCCTGGAGCGGGCGGTCAACGACATCGAGAAGGAGCTGGGCGAGAGACTGTCCGAGCTGGAGAAGCAGGGCAAGCTGCTGGAGGCCCAGCGACTGCGGATGCGCACGACGTACGACCTGGAGATGCTCCGCCAGATCGGCTCCTGCTCCGGCGTCGAGAACTACTCCATGCACTTCGACGGCCGCCTGCCCGGCTCCCCTCCGAACACCCTGCTGGACTACTTCCCGGACGACTTCCTGCTCGTCATCGACGAGTCGCACGTCACCGTCCCGCAGATCGGCGCCATGTACGAGGGCGACGCCTCCCGCAAGCGGACCCTGGTCGACCACGGCTTCCGGCTGCCCTCCGCCCTCGACAACCGTCCACTGAAGTGGGAGGAGTTCCAGGGACGCATCGGACAGACGGTGTACCTGTCGGCGACCCCGGGCACCTACGAGCTCTCCCGCTCGGACGGCGCCGTCGAGCAGATCATCCGCCCCACCGGGCTCGTCGACCCGGAGGTCGTCGTCAAGCCCACCGAGGGCCAGATCGACGACCTGGTGCACGAGATCCGCAAGCGGACCGAGAAGGACGAGCGCGTCCTGGTGACCACGCTCACCAAGAAGATGGCCGAGGACCTCACCGACTACTTCCTGGAACTCGGCATCCAGGTCCGCTACCTGCACAGCGACGTCGACACCCTGCGCCGCGTCGAACTCCTGCGTGAGCTACGCGCCGGTGAGTACGACGTCCTGGTCGGCATCAACCTGCTGAGGGAGGGCCTCGACCTGCCGGAGGTCTCCCTGGTGGCGATCCTCGACGCCGACAAGGAGGGCTTCCTGCGCTCCGGCACCTCCCTGATCCAGACCATCGGCCGCGCCGCGCGCAACGTCTCGGGCCAGGTCCACATGTACGCCGACAAGATCACGCCGGCGATGGAGAAGGCGATCGACGAGACCAACCGCCGCCGCGAGAAGCAGGTCGCGTTCAACAAGGCGAACGGCATCGACCCGCAGCCGCTCCGCAAGAAGATCAACGACATCGTCGCGCAGATCGCCCGCGAGGACATCGACACCGAGCAGCTGCTCGGCTCCGGCTACCGCCAGTCGAAGGACGGCAAGGGCGCCAAGGCCCCCGTGCCCGCCCTCGGCGGCCAGGCGACGGCCGGCGCCAAGGCGGCCAAGAGCAAGGGCAAGGGCAAGAGCAAGGAAACCGTGCCGACCGACCGGCCCGCGGCGGAGCTCGCCGGACAGATCGAGGACCTCACCACCCGTATGCGGGCGGCCGCCGCGGACCTGCAGTTCGAGATCGCGGCCCGGCTGCGGGACGAGGTCTCCGAGATGAAGAAGGAACTGCGTCAGATGAAGGAGGCCGGTCTGGCCTGACGGCCCGCCCGGGCACGCGCTGTGTTGCAAGACCGACACAAAGTGCGGACCGGGGTGGGGCGCTGTCAGTGTCCCTGCGTAGGGTTCTGGTCAACCGCGGGTCCGCGGCAACAGGGGACAGTTCGAGAGGGGATCAGCGCGTGACCGTCAACATGACCAAGGGTCAGGCCATCAGTCTGCAGAAGAGCGACGGCGGCAGCCTGACGTCGGTGCGCATGGGTCTCGGCTGGCAGGCGGCTCCCCGGCGCGGCCTCTTCGGCTCGCGCACCCGGGAGATCGACCTGGACGCCTCGGCCGTCCTGTTCGCGGACAAGCAGCCGGTCGACGTCGTCTTCTTCCGCCACCTGGTGAGCGACGACGGCTCGGTGCGCCACACCGGGGACAACCTCGTCGGCGGTGTCGGCCAGGGCGGCGACGACGAGGCGATCCTCGTCGACCTGCAGCGCGTCCCGGTCCACATCGACCAGATCGTCTTCACCGTGAACTCCTTCACGGGCCAGACCTTCCAGGAAGTGCAGAACGCGTTCTGCCGCCTGGTCGACGAGACCAACGGCCAGGAGCTCGCCCGCTACACGCTGGCCGGCGGCGGCGCCTACACGGCCCAGATCATGGCGAAGGTGCACCGCGCGGGCCAGGGCTGGGCGATGACCGCCATCGGTTCCCCGGCCAACGGCCGCACCTTCCAGGACCTCATGCCGACCATCCTGCCGGTCCTGTAGCAGGACGACAGGTACTGGCCGGCCCCGTGAGCAGGGCGGGCGGTCGCCGCACGACACATCACGAGTGACGCACGAGTGACACAGGGGGAAAGGCGATGACGGCCGAGCTGACGCGGGGACAGAACCACCCGCTTCCCCGGACCCGTCTCGAGATCCGGGTCTCGGCCGGCACGCCGATCGTGGCCGGAGCAACGCTCGGCGACGAGAGCGGCAGGGTCCACGGCGTCGAATGGGTGGCCCACCCGGGCACGCCCGCCCTGCCCGGTCTGGAGGTCTCCCGGCAGGCGGCCGCCGACCACCGTCTCGCGGTGGACCTGGACGCCGTGCCGGACGCGGTGCACCGCGTCAGTGTGCTGCTCGCCCTGCCTGCCGGCGGGACGGGCCCGGGCCGCTTCGGTGCCGTCGCCGCCCCCTTCGTCGCCGTCACGGACCTCGACGGCGACGAGGTCGCCAGCTACACCATCACCGGTCTTGAGGCCGAGTCAGCCGTCATCGCGCTGGAGCTCTACCGGCGGCAGGGTGCCTGGAAGGTGCGCGCCGTCGGTCAGGGCTACACGGGCGGCCTCGCCGAACTCCTCACCGACCAGAACCTGCCCCAGGCCCACCAGCTCGCCCGAAGCATCCAGGAGGCGGTGGCCGGCGGCCTGGCCCGTTCGGTGCCGGCACCCCCGGCACGGACGGCCGACGGCAACCGCTCCCGGCAGGCCGCCACCCCGGCGCACGGCCCGGACCACGGCGCCGCCGCACCCCAGGGCGCCCCCGGCCCCGTGCCCCCGGCGTCCCCGTACGACGCCCAGGGTGTGTCCGACCCGCAGACGCCCGGCGTTCCGGCACAGCACGGCACACAGCAGCCGTATCCGGCCGCACCGGGGGACTCCACCACCGCCGGCCAGCCGTCCGCGCCCACCGGCAGCGGCCCGATCGACTACAGCCACCCGCGCCGGCGGAACGCCGCTCCGCCTCCGCCTCCACCGACCGCGCCCCCGGCCGCACCCGGGCAGCCCGCGCGGCCCGTCGCGGGCGACGCCACCGGCTGGTCCATGGAAGAGCGGCTCTACAACCAGGTGTGGGGCATGTTCGAGGACCTGGCCCGCACCACGGCCGCGTACCGCAGCGCCGTCGACTTCGCCGACTCGCGTATGGAGAAGGAACTCGACCAGGTCCTGTCCGACCCGCGCAGCCGGATCGGCGGTCAGGGCGACGCCGCCCGGGAAGCGGCGCGCACCCGGCACACCCAGCTCGTGTCCAAGGCCCGGGAGGCCCTGGACCGGGACGTCGCTCAGCTCGCCGCCGAGGCGGAAGTGGTCGAGCCCGCCCTCCCGGCGGCCTACGCGCGCTGGGACAACCCGGTCTGGCACGCCTACCGCGTACCCATGGAGATCCCCATGGCCCTGCGGCTGGGTGATCTCCATCTCCCCGAGACGGACCGCATACGCATCCCGCTGCTGGTCCGGCTGCCGCTGGAGCGCGGTCTGTGGATCGACAGCGGGCGTTCCGCCTCGCGCGACGGTTCGTTCGCCGACTCCCACGAGATGCGGCGCCTGGGTCTGGAGACGGCGGTCGCGCACGCGGCGAGGCTGCTCGCCGTCTATCCGGCGGGCGAGTTCACCGTGCACGTCATCGACCCGGCCGGATCAGGGGCGTCGGCACTGGCGCCGCTGGTGCAGACCGGAGTGCTCGCGGCCCCGCCCGCCCTGGGCGCCGCCGGGACGGCGGACGTGCTCGCCCGCCTCACCCAGCGCGTCGACCTGGTGCAGATGGCGTTGCGCGGAGGCGCTCCCGACGCGCTTCCGCCCGGTCTCGACACGTCCCAGCAGCTCCTGATCGTCAACGACTTCCCGCACGGTTTCGACGACCGGGCGGTGAACCAGCTCCGCTATCTCGCCGACGAGGGGCCGGCCGTGGGCGTCCACCTGATGATGGTCGCCGACCGTGAGGAGTCCGCCGGGTACGGGCCGTTGCTCGACCCGCTGTGGCGCTCGTTGCTCCGGCTGACGCCGGTGGCCGACGACCACCTCGCCGACCCGTGGGTCGGGCATGCCTGGACGTACGAGCCCGCGCTCGTGCCGCCCGGCAGCCAGGTGCTCCAGCGCGTGCTCACCCAGGTCGCCGCAGCCCGCCGTCCGTGGGACCGGTGACCGCTCCCGAGCTGGGCTTTTGAGCTTAATTTGCAAATCTCTTTACCCTCCCTTGGGGAATGGGGTACTGTCGTCCGTACGGAGGGGAGTACTCCCTGTCTGTGCGGCGTACCCGTCAATACGGATCAGGCCAGATCCCGGGGCGTCGGCCCGTGGGTTCCGAGCGCGTCACGCGTCCCGGACCCGGGTGGAAGAGACCTCCGGTAGCGACGACGCTGACATTTGCCGTGTGACGTACTGCCGGAGGCGTAGTAGTGGAAGTTTCTGTGACCCTTTGGGTCCTGACCGTCGTGGGCCTTGCCGCTCTGATCGGCGCCGATTTCTTCATCGGCCGCAAGCCGCACGACGTATCGATCAAGGAAGCCGGGATCTGGACGGCCGTCTGGATCGCCCTGGCGGCCCTCTTCGGAATCGGCCTGTTCGTCTTCGGTGGCGGTCAGCCCGCCGGCGAGTTCTTCGCGGGCTACATCACCGAGAAGTCCCTCAGCGTGGACAACCTCTTCGTCTTCATCCTGATCATGGCGAAGTTCGCGGTGCCCACGCAGTACCAGCAGCGAGTCCTCCTCATCGGTGTCCTCGTGGCCCTGATCCTCAGGACCATCTTCATCGCGGCGGGCGCCGCGATCATCGCCAACTTCTCCTGGGTCTTCTACATCTTCGGTGCCTTCCTCATCTACACCGCCTGGAAGCTCATCCAGGAGGCCAGGGCCGACGAGGACGACGCGGAGTTCGAAGAGAACAAGCTGCTCAAGGCGGCCGAGCGCCGCTTCGGCGTCGCCGACCGCTATCACGGCACCAAGCTGTGGATCGAGGAGAACGGCAAGCGCGTCATGACCCCGATGCTGGTCGTGATGCTCGCGATCGGCACCACCGACGTGCTCTTCGCCCTGGACTCCATTCCGGCGATCTTCGGTCTGACCCAGGACCCGTACATCGTGTTCACGGCCAACGCGTTCGCCCTGATGGGTCTGCGCCAGCTGTACTTCCTCCTCGGCGGCCTGCTGAGGAAGCTGGTGCACCTCTCCTACGGTCTGTCGGTCATCCTGGGCTTCATCGGCATCAAGCTGGTGCTGCACGCCCTGCACGAGTCCGGGGTCCACGTCCCCGAGATCAGCATCCCGGTCTCGCTCGGCGTGATCTGCTCCGTCCTGATCATCACCACGATCACCAGCCTCCGCGCCTCCAAGAAGCAGGCCGAGGCGGAAGCCGCGGTCGCCAAGGACGACGACGCCCCGAAGGACAGCGTCGAGGCCTGACCACGTACGACCCCCGGCCGGGCGTCGGGGACCGGCACCGGGAGCGGCGGGCGGCGAAGAGCCGCCCGCCGCTTCTGGCGTGCCCACCGCGGGGAGGACGAACCGGTCCCCCCGGCCCGCGTGACTAAGAATGCGGGGCCGTCGCCCGCTGCGACGATCTCCGCATGGTCACTCGTCCCAGGGCGCTCATCACGCATGGGACGACTGCCACGTCCGTGGTCGCGGTCGTGCGGCTGGCCTTCACCCACCTGGTGCCGTTCGCGGCGTATCTGGAACTCGCCGTCAAGCCGTAGCCGTAGCCGTAGTCACAGTCGTAGACACGGACATAGGCGGGGCGAGCGTCAGTACGTGACGGTGATGCGCCGGGCGGGTCCGTCGACCCGTACGGTGCCCCCGTACGGGATGACGACCTGCGGATCGGTGTGGCCGAAGTCCACGTCGAAGACGATCGTGGCCTCGGGAGCGTAGGCCCGCATCGCCCGCAGTACCGCCTCACGCTGCTCCGCCGCGTACCGGGCGGCCTCCTCGGGGCTGTTGGGCCGCTCGAAGGACCACGTCCTGGGTCGGGCCATCAGCAGTGCGGAGAAACGGTGGAGCAGCCCGCGCTCGCCCATGTTGCGCAGGGTGCGGAAGACCTCCGTGGCGCTCGGCAGTTCCTCGGAGGTCTCCAGGATCAGCACGCCGCCGTCGTACTCCGCGGGGTCGCGCGCTATCTCGCGGTCGGCCATCAGCAGCCCGGCGAGGATCTCCAGGCAGCCGCCCCAGCTGCGTCCCTCGGCCACCCGGCCGGCGTTCACCCAGGACCAGCCCGAACCGGGCCGGGACCCGGGCTCCTCGTCGAAGGTCGCCGGGTCGGCCCAGTCGCGGTTGACGTCGTTCCAGCGCTCGGCCGGCCGCAGCTCGTACGGGCCCGGGGTGAACAGCGCCGCGCGCAGGGAGTCGGCGGTCTGCGGGTGCATGGCGACGGGACGTCCCAGCTCGACCATGACGCTCGCGCCGTGGTAGCCGACGATGCCGGTGTTGCGCAGATAGGCGAGCAGGTTCGTGTTGTCGCTCGTGCCGAAGAACGGCTTCGGGTTGGCCCGGATCAGCTCCCGGTCGAGCAGCGGCAGTACGGTGATCTGATCGTCGCCGCCGATCGACGCGATCACGGCCTTGATCCCGGGGTCGGCGAAGGCCGCGTGGATGTCGGCGGCCCGCTCGCCGGGCGTCGAGCCCATCTTCCGGGTGGCCGGGTACTCCACCGGCTCCAGCCCGTACTCCTTGCGCAGCCGTTCCAGGCCCAACTCGTAGGGGAGCGGGAAGAGTCCAGGCAGACCGGAGGAGGGGGACAGCACCGCGACACGGTCGCCGGGCGAGGGCTTGGGCGGGTACGCGATCGGCGTCATGCACGGAGGGTACGGCCGGACGGATCATCGGCGCACCGTGATAGACCGGGGTCCGAGCAGCGGTCGCGCAAGGGCCACCGCACCCCGAACGGACCGGAGGAACCGTGCCCCGCACCCTGGCCAGCGCCCCGATCATGATCCTCAACGGCCCCAACCTGAACCTGCTGGGTCAGCGTCAGCCGGAGATCTACGGCTCCGACACCCTCGCCGACGTCGAGGCATTGTGCGTGAAGGCGGCGACGGCACACGGAGGCACGGTGGACTTCCGGCAGTCCAACCACGAGGGCGAACTCGTCGACTGGATCCACGAGGCCCGGCTGAACCACTGCGGGATCGTGATCAACCCCGCCGCCTACTCGCACACATCCGTCGCGCTCCTGGATGCGCTCAACACCTGCGACGGGCTGCCGGTGGTGGAGGTCCACATCTCCAACATCCACCAGCGCGAGTCGTTCCGGCACCACTCCTACGTCTCGCAGCGCGCCGACGGTGTGATCGCGGGGTGCGGTGTGCAGGGGTACGTGTTCGGCGTGGAGCGGATCGCGGCGCTGGCCGGGGCGGGACGGGCCCAGGCCTGAGCTGCCGGGGCCGCCGGCCGGGAGCGGGAATCGGGGAACCGGCGGCCCTTGTACGCGTCACACGAGGCGCGTGCGGCGTTCACCAGCCGCGAGCGCGCCACTCCGGCACGTGGGGCCGCTCCGCGCCGAGCGTGGTGTCCTTGCCGTGCCCCGGGTAGACCCACGTCTCGTCCGGGAGGACGTCGAAGACCTTGGTCTCGACATCGCGGATCAGGCTCGCGAACGCCTCCGGATCGTCGTGTGTGTTGCCCACACCGCCGGGGAAGAGACAGTCCCCGGTGAACACATGGGGATGCCCGTGCGGATCGTCGTACACCAGGACGATGGAGCCCGGAGTGTGCCCGACCAGGTGACGCGCGGTGAGTTCCACCTGCCCCACCCGGATCGTGTCGCCGTCGTCGACCGGGACATCGGTCGGCACCGGGATGCCCTCGGCGTCGTGCCGGCCCGCGTAGGTGCGGGCGCCGGTGGCCCCGACGACGTCGGCGAGCGCCTGCCAGTGGTCGCCGTGCCGGTGGGTGGTGACGACGGACGCGAGGCCGCCGTCACCGATCGTGCCGAGCAGCGAGTGCGCGTCGTTCGCGGCGTCGATCAGCAGCTGCTCGTCGGTGGCCCGGCAGCGCAGCAGATAGGCGTTGTTGTCCATCGGGCCGACCGCGACCTTGGTGATCATCAGGTCCTTGAGCTCGTGCACGTCGGCGGGGCCGCCGACCCGCACCTCTCCGCTGTAGGTCATGACCGCCAGCCTAGCGCTGGGAGGCGGCCCGACCGCCGTCCCCGGGCTACAGCGGCGGCAGCGACGGCAGCGGGCCGCCCTCCGCCGACAGCGCGGTCCCCTCGCGGCGCCCGGCGAGCCAGCCCAGCAAGTCGGCCGGGGGACCGGTGACCGTCACCTCGGGCCCGGCCGCCTCCCGGCCCGTGCTCCACGCGCGCGTGCCGTCCGTGAGGCGGGTGGGCGGCACGTCAGGGTGCCCCGCGAACCGGGCGGCCAGGAAGTCGGTCTCCCGCTCCGTGAACTCCGCCGGAAGGTCCTCCAGCTCGTACCCGATGTCCAGGTCCACGTGGTGCAGCTCCACCTCGACCCACCGCCGGAACGGCAACCGGGACGCGGAGTCGGTGACGCCGCCCCGCAGCTCCACCGTGCGCGACCAGTCCGCGAGCGCGGCCGAGGCGTCCTGGAACCGGGCCGCGCTCTCGCGCACGTCGGTGAGCTGGGCGTCGAGGGGGCGCGGGGCGTCCCGCTCGATGTCGGCGTCCCGGGCCTCGCCGGAGACGTACATGGGGCGTCCTTCGAGGACGTTCACGAGGGCGTCCGCGTTGCGGGCGAGGTGGGCGAGGACGTGGCCCCGGGTCCAGCCCGGAAGCCGTGACGACTCCGTCACGGACGCGTTGTCCAGTTTCCCGACCGCGGTGAGCAGCCGCTCGGTAGCGTCACGTACAGACGCCAGGTCATGCGCGTGATCAATCATGCTGCTGACCCTAGACCGTGCCACACCTTCGGGTGAAGGTGGCGGACGACGCCCGCAAATCGAATGCACGTGCTATATGGTCGGATGCGGCGTCGGGCATGCTGGGGAGTCGGGGTTTGTTGACAACCGGTGAATCCGACCGGCGTTGTCAGTGGCTCCCCCTAGTCTGAGAAAGACGGGGGCCTCGCCCCTGTCACTTCTCTCAAGAAAGGTGCGGACCGGCGTGGCCGACCGTCTCATCGTCCGTGGCGCGCGCGAGCACAACCTGAAGAACGTCTCGCTCGACCTGCCTCGTGACTCGCTCATCGTCTTCACGGGCCTGTCCGGGTCGGGCAAGTCCTCCCTGGCCTTCGACACCATCTTCGCCGAGGGCCAGCGGCGCTACGTGGAGTCGCTCTCCTCCTACGCCCGGCAGTTCCTCGGCCAGATGGACAAGCCGGACGTCGACTTCATCGAGGGCCTCTCCCCGGCGGTCTCCATCGACCAGAAGTCGACCTCGCGCAACCCTCGCTCCACCGTCGGCACCATCACCGAGGTCTACGACTACCTGCGCCTGCTCTTCGCCCGCATCGGCAAGCCGCACTGCCCCCAGTGCGCCCGGCCGATCACGCGCCAGTCGCCGCAGGCCATCGTCGACAGGGTCCTGGAGCTGCCCGAGGGCAGTCGCTTCCAGGTGCTGTCGCCGCTGGTGCGCGAGCGCAAGGGCGAGTTCGTCGACCTCTTCGCCGACCTCCAGACCAAGGGCTACTCCCGCGCGCGTGTCGACGGGGAGACCATCCAGCTCTCCAACCCGCCCACGCTGAAGAAGCAGGAGAAGCACACCATCGAGGTGGTCGTCGACCGCCTCACGGTCAAGGACACCGCCAAGCGCCGCCTCACCGACTCCGTGGAGACCGCCCTCGGCCTCTCCGGCGGCATGGTCGTGCTCGACTTCGTCGACCTCCCCGAGGACGACCCCGAGCGCGAGCGCATGTACTCGGAGCACCTGTACTGCCCGTACGACGACCTGTCCTTCGAGGAGCTGGAGCCCCGCTCCTTCTCCTTCAACTCGCCCTTCGGCGCCTGCCCCGACTGCTCCGGCATCGGCACGCGCATGGAGGTCGACGCGGAACTGATCGTCCCGGACGAGGACAAGTCCCTCGACGAGGGCGCCATCCACCCCTGGTCGCACGGACACACCAAGGACTACTTCGGCCGCCTCATCGGTGCCCTCGCGGACGCCCTGGGTTTCCGGACGGACATCCCCTTCGCGGGCCTGCCGCTGCGCGCCCGCAAGGCCCTGCTGTACGGCCACAAGACCCAGGTCGAGGTCCGCTACCGCAACCGGTACGGCCGCGAGCGCCGGTACACCACGGCCTTCGAGGGCGCGATCCCCTTCGTCAAGCGCCGGCACAGCGAGGCCGAGAGCGACGCCAGCCGTGAGCGCTTCGAGGGCTACATGCGCGAGGTGCCCTGCCCCACCTGTGAGGGCACCAGGCTGAAGCCGCTCGTCCTCGCGGTCACCGTCATGGGCAAGTCGATCGCCGAGGTCTCGGCGATGTCCATCAGCGACTGCGCGGACTTCCTGGGCGAGCTGAAGCTCAGCGCCCGCGACAAGAAGATCGCCGAGCGCGTGCTCAAGGAGGTCAACGAGCGGCTGCGGTTCCTGGTCGACGTAGGCCTGGACTACCTCTCGCTGAACCGCGCGGCAGGCACCCTCTCCGGCGGCGAGGCCCAGCGCATCCGCCTGGCCACCCAGATCGGCTCCGGACTCGTCGGCGTGCTGTACGTCCTCGACGAGCCGTCCATCGGCCTGCACCAGCGCGACAACCACCGGCTGATCGAGACCCTCGTCCGGCTCCGCGACATGGGCAACACGCTCATCGTCGTCGAGCACGACGAGGACACCATCAAGGTCGCCGACTGGATCGTCGACATCGGCCCCGGCGCCGGTGAGCACGGCGGCAAGGTCGTGCACAGCGGCTCCCTCAAGGAACTGCTCGACAACGCCGAGTCGCAGACCGGTCTGTACCTGTCCGGCAAGAAGGCCATCCCGCTGCCCGACATCCGGCGCCCGCGCGACCCCTCCCGGCAGCTCACCGTGCACGGCGCCCGCGAGAACAACCTCCAGGACATCGACGTGTCCTTCCCGCTGGGCGTGTTCACGGCCGTCACCGGCGTCTCCGGTTCCGGCAAGTCGACCCTGGTCAACGACATCCTGTACACGCACCTGGCGCGCGAGCTGAACGGCGCACGGAGCGTCCCCGGCCGGCACACGCGCGTGGACGGCGACGACCTGGTCGACAAGGTCGTCCACGTCGACCAGTCGCCCATCGGCCGCACCCCGCGGTCGAACCCGGCGACGTACACCGGCGTCTTCGACCACGTCCGCAAGCTGTTCGCCGAGACGACCGAGGCGAAGGTCCGCGGCTACATGCCCGGCCGGTTCTCCTTCAACGTCAAGGGCGGCCGCTGCGAGAACTGCGCGGGCGACGGCACGATCAAGATCGAGATGAACTTCCTCCCGGACGTCTACGTCCCGTGCGAGGTCTGCCACGGTGCCCGGTACAACCGGGAGACCCTGGAGGTCCACTACAAGGGCAAGTCCATCGCCGACGTCCTGAACATGCCGATCGAGGAGGCGACCGACTTCTTCGAGGCGGTCCCCGCGATCTCCCGGCACATGAAGACGCTGAAGGACGTCGGCCTCGGCTACGTCCGGCTCGGTCAGTCCGCGACCACCCTGTCCGGCGGCGAGGCACAGCGCGTCAAGCTCGCCAGCGAGCTGCAGCGCCGCTCCACCGGGCGCACGGTCTACGTCCTGGACGAGCCGACCACCGGTCTGCACTTCGAGGACATCAGCAAGCTGCTCACCGTCCTGTCCGGCCTGGTCGACAAGGGCAACACGGTCATCGTCATCGAGCACAACCTCGACGTGATCAAGACCGCCGACTGGGTCGTCGACATGGGCCCCGAGGGCGGCGCCGGTGGTGGCCTGGTGGTCGCCGAGGGCACGCCCGAGCAGGTGGCCGGCGTTCCCGCCAGCCACACCGGGAAGTTCCTGCAAGACGTCCTGGGCGCCGACCGGATCAGTGACGCCGCCCCGGTGAAGGCCCCGCGCAAGGCGGCCGCCAAGACGGTGGCGACCAGGGCCTCCGCGAAGAAGACCGCCACCAGGACGGTCACCGGCACGGCCGCGAAGAAATCCGCCACCACGGCGGCCAAGAAGGCCACCACGAAGGCCACCAAGCCCGCCGCGAAGAAGACGACGCGGACGAGCAAGGCCTGAGCCGAAGCCGCGCCGGGCCCCACGGAGATCCCGTGGGGCCCGGCGCGGCGTTCGCGCACCGACGCGGCGCAGGCACCCGCCGGCTCCACGAACCGTATGAGGAGCTGGATCTTCACCACCTCCCCGAGCAGCCCCGGAGCGACGAGCTGACGGTGACGGCGAGGGCGGCGTCAACCGGCGTCAACCGGCGTCAACCCGTGTCAACCGGTGTCGGCCGGTGGTGGCCGACCGGTTCGCAGACCTCGCTGTGGCCCTCGACGCGTCGGGACGCAGTACGTCGAGCACCCGGAGGCCGGGCCCCCGCAGCTGTCGTACGAGACGCCGGCGCTTCCCGAGGAGGGCCGACGGATCGTCGTACACCTCCCCGCGAACGACGCCACGGCCGCGGCCCCGGACCGCCTCGACGGCCGCCGCCCCGGCGCCCTGCGTGGGGTGAGGCCGACGGGCTGATCACCGAGACGAGCCGTTGCCGTTGGTGTTCAGACGGCCACCTCGTGGGCGTACGGCGGCTCCGCGCCCGCCCGCGAACAGGTGACCGCCGCCGCGCGGGCGGCGAACCCCAGCAGCTCCGCCCAGCCCTCCGCCCCCAGACCGGCCACCGCCTCCGCACCGAGGGCGTCCCGTACCGCGAGGCCGTGCAGCAGCGCCGCGTTCACCGTGTCGCCCGCACCGATCGTGTCCACCACGTCGACGCGCTCGCCCGGCACGGTGTACTCACTCCCGTCACGGGTGTACGCCGTCAGCCCGGCACCGCCCCGGGTGACCACGACCGCCGCCGGGCCCGCCGACAGCCACTCCCGGGGCGTGCCGCCCAGCCACTCGGCGTCCTCGGCGGACAGCTTCAGCAGCGACACCGAGGGCAGCCAGCTCCTGAACCGGGCCCGGTAGGCGTCCGGGTCCGCGATCAAACCCGCCCGGATGTTCGGGTCCAGCGCCGTGAAGACCCCCCGCGCGGCCGTCCCGCGCAGCAGTTCCTCGTACGCGCTCGCCCCCGGCTCCAGCACCAGCGAGCAGGTGCCGAAGGAGACCGCCCGGGCGCCGGACGGCAGCGCGGCGGGCACCGAGAACAGCCGGTCCGCCGTCCCGTCCACGTAGAAGGAGTACGCGGCCGAGCCGTCGGCGTCCACCGTGGCCACGGCGAGTGTCGTCGGCTCGGCCCCGCGCTGTACCGGCGAGACGTCCACGCCGGTTTCACGCAGCCGGTCCAGGAGCGCCTCGCCGAAGGCGTCGTGCGACACCCGGGAGCAGAAGGCGGTGGGCGAGCCGAGACGGCCCAGCGCGACGGCCGTGTTGAACGGCCCGCCGCCGAGCGCCGGCCGCAGCGCGGCGAGCGCACCCGTGCCCTGCGGTACCAGGTCGATCAGTGCCTCACCGGCGACGACGATCACGGAAGACTCCTTTCCTGAGCCTTTGCGGAGGCTCGTTGGGGCTGCTCGGGGCAGCCGCACGAGGTGCGGTGGACGAAGGCGCAGGGCAGCCGCAGGGTCCGCGCCGGCCGGTCCGGCGCGGCGAGGCGTTCCAGCAGCAGCCGTACGGCCTGGGCGCCCAGCTCCCTGCTGGGCTGCGCGACGGCGGTGAGCCGGGGGGAGAAGAGGTCCGCCCAGGCGAAGTCGTCGAAGCAGCACAGTGCGAGGTCGGCGGGCACGGACAGACCGTGGTCCCGCAGGGCGCGCAGCGCGCCGATGGTCATCGCGTTGTTCGCGGTGACCAGCGCGGTGGGCGGCACCGCCAGGGACAGCAGGGCCGCCGTGGCCCGGGCACCGCCGTCCGCCTCGGAGTCGCCATGGACCAGGAGCCGTTCGTCGTACGGCAGTCCGGCGGCGGCGAGGCCGTGCCGGTAGCCGGTGATCCGCTCGCGCGTCGTGCTGAGCCCCGGCCGGCCCGCGACCAGCCCGATCCTGCGGTGGCCGAGCCCGGAGAGATGGGTGACCAGCCGGGTCGTCGGCTCGGCGCTCTCGGCGCACACCTGGTCGAAGCGCGGGGCCCCGTCGCCCTCCGGCACGTCCAGGACCCGGTCGAGGAACACGGCCGGCACGCGATGGCGGCCGAGGTAGGCGACGAGGTCGCGCGGATCGGCGGAGGGCGCGACGATCATGCCGTCCACACGCCGCTCGTGCAGTAGCTGGACGACCTTGCGCTCGTGTCCCGGATCGTCGTGCGGGTCCGCGATGAGCAGACTGTAGCCGTGCTCCAGGGCGGCGGCCTCGACGCCCTGGAGGATCTCCGTGAAGTACGGGTTGCTGATCGCCGACACCGCGAGCCCGATGGAGCGGGTGCGGGCGGTCACCAGGGAGCGGGCCAGGGTGTTCGGGGTGTAGCCGAGCTCCTCGATGGCGTCCAGCACCGCCTGGCGGGTGCGCGGCAGCACGGGACGGGTGTCGTTGAGCACGTGCGAGACGGTCGCCACGGAGACCCCGGCGCTGCGTGCGACGTCGGCCATGGTCGCCATCGGCGTGCCCCCTTTCCCGTACTGCCGCGCGTCGCCTCTGTGCCGCCCCGCGCGTACTGGCCGGGACCGTACCCCATCCGCGAGGGTCGCGTAAACGCTTGCGCAAGCGTTTACGCGACCCTCGCGGATGCCGCCGCGTCGGTGCGACCCGCCCTCGGTCGCGGTCACGGCCGCCGGATATCGTCGCCCTGCACGCCCCCGACCAGTGGAGACCCCATGCCCGGCCGTCCCGTCCCGAGCCGCCGCACCGTCCTGCGCTCGGCGGCCCTCACGCCTGTCGCCGGACTCGGTCTGGCCGCCTGTTCACCGGGCGACGACGGTGCCGCGCCGGCCAGGCCGACCGCGCCGGTCGACCTCGGTACGGACGGTGAGGTCGCCAAGGGCGCGACCAAGCTCTACCGGGACGCGAACGTGGTGGTCAGCCGGGCCGAGGACGGCTCCCTGAAGGCGTTCAGCACGGTCTGCACGCACGCGGGCTGTCCCATCAAGAAGCTGGAGGGAACGAAACTCGTCTGTCCCTGCCACGGCAGCGAATTCGACGCCCGGACCGGCGAGGTGCTGCACGCCCCGGCGACCGTGCCACTCATCGAACTGCCGGTCGAGGAGAAGCAGGGCCGGATCGTCGCGAGCCCCGGGGTCTGACCGGCACGGGCGGCGTCACCTGCTCCTTCCGGTTCCACCTGTCCCTTCCGGTTCCGCCTGTCCCTTCCGGTTCCGCCTGTCCGTGCCGGTTCTGCCTGTCCCTGCCGGTTCCACCTGCCCGTGCCGGTCCCGCCTGTCCCTTCCGGGTCCCGCCTGTTGCCTCGGGTCCCACCCGCTCACTCCCAGGTCGGCCCGCTCACTCCCAGGTCGGCCCGCCTACTGTCAGGCAGGCCCGCTCACTCCCAGTGCGACCAGTTCACTCCCAGTCCCACCCGATCCCCAGCATCCCCGACCGCACCCGCGGCTCCACGAGATGCACCGAGTGGTGCCGCCCGCTGAGGGCCAGCTCCTGCCGGCCGCCGCGCGGTGCCGCCGGCGAGTGCTGCGTGAACCGGTGGCAGCGCACCGGCAGGGCCGCGGCGTCGAACCGCACCTGGAGCGCGTACTGCCCGCTCGCCGAGCCGAACCCGCGGACGTACTCGCGCGACGCCCCCGCCGTGCCGTCCTCCACGCCGTAGCGGAAGAGGTGGGTGTCCCCGGCCCGCAGGCGCGTGTCGAAGAGCAGCTCGGTCACGAGCACCCCGGTCTCGTGGTGGGTGCGGACGCGTCCCGTACGGCAGTTCTCCAGCGCGTGGACGGTCATCCGCGCGGGAGCGCATCCCGGGTCGCCCTGGTGGACGGCGACGAAACGGTCGACGCCGTCGCGGTGGGCACGGACGATGTGGTGCGACTCGCGGCCCGCGAGCTCGCGGCGGGGCCCGACCCGGATCAGTTCCTGGTGCCCGAGGGTGTACACCCCGCCGTCCGACGGCGGATGATCCAGCTCGGCCAGCAGCCGGTCGAGTGCGCCCGAGGCCTCCACGTAGGAGCGGTAGGAACGGGTCGCGGGCCGCTTGGCCGAGGTGTCCTCGTCGGCCTCGGCGAGCAGGCGTATCAGCGACTCCTCGGGCAGCTGGAGTATCTCCTCCAGTGCACGCACGGCCCGCAGCGACTCCGGGCGCTGCGGCCGCCGAGCGCCCTGCTGCCAGTAGCTCAGACTCGTGACGCCCACTCTCACCCCGTGGCGCGACAGATGGTGCTGCACCCGCTGCAGCGGTAGTCCACGAGCGGCGATCGCGGCGCGCAGGGCGACGTGGAAGGGGCCGCCGCGCAGGGCCGAGTCGAGTTCCGCGGTGGCGACGTCCGCGTGCTGAGTGGCGTGCGGCATGCAGGGGCCTTTCTGTGAAGTCCACAACGGCTGGTCAGACCGTTCGGCGCGGATCCGTCGAGTGGATCCGCCGAGGGTCGGGGCCGCCGCCCCCGTTGCGGCACAGAGGGTCTTCACATCCGTACGCCGCGCTCCAGGGCCCCGAGTCCCCCCGCATTGAAGCGTGTTGACCAAGCCCCGACAACACCTGACGCCCGACCGCGACGCGCTCCTGGCCGAGAACACACCGGCCCGCCGCCCCGAGGGCACCCGGCGTGACCGAGCGGCCCCGGACCGTCGCCCCCCCGCCCCCCCTTCCGGTCGTCCGCAAGGTCCTGGCCCGTCGTCCACAGCCCCGTCGGAGTGTCGGTCCCCGCCAGTAGGGTGTGAGTCATGGCCGACCCCTCCAGCTACCGCCCCAGGCCGGGTGAGATCCCGGACTCCCCGGGGGTGTACAGGTTCCGTGACGAGCACCGCCGGGTGATCTACGTCGGAAAGGCGAAGAGCCTGCGCCAGCGCCTGGCGAACTACTTCCAGGACCTGGCGAACCTCCACCCCCGCACCCGCACCATGGTCACCACGGCCGCGTCCGTGGAGTGGACGGTGGTGTCCACGGAGGTCGAGGCGCTGCAGCTGGAGTACTCCTGGATCAAGGAGTACGACCCCCGGTTCAACGTGAAGTACCGCGACGACAAGAGCTACCCGTACCTCGCGGTGACGATGAACGAGGAGTTCCCGCGCGTGCAGGTGATGCGCGGCCACAAGAAGAAGGGCGTGCGCTACTTCGGACCGTACGGACACGCCTGGGCGATCCGCGACACGGTCGACCTCCTGCTGCGCGTCTTCCCGGTGCGCACCTGCTCCGCCGGAGTCTTCAAGAACGCCGCCCGGACCGGCCGCCCCTGTCTGCTCGGCTACATCGGCAAGTGCTCGGCGCCCTGTGTCGAGCGCATCTCCGCGGACGACCACTGGGACCTGGCCGACGAGTTCTGCGACTTCATGACCGGCCGCACCGGTACCTACCTGCGCCGCCTGGAGCGGCAGATGGCCGAGGCGGCCGAGGAGATGGAGTACGAGCGGGCGGCGCGCCTGCGCGACGACATCGGGGCCCTCAAGAAGGCCATGGAGAAGAGCGCGGTCGTGCTCGCCGACGCGACCGACGCCGACCTGATCGCGGTCGCCGAGGACGAGCTGGAGGCGGCCGTCCAGATCTTCCACGTGCGCGGCGGGCGCGTGCGCGGCCAGCGCGGCTGGGTCACGGACAAGGTGGAGGAGGTCACCACCGGCGCCCTCGTCGAGCACGCCCTCCAGCAGCTGTACGGCGAGGAGACCGGGGACGCCGTCCCCAAGGAGGTCCTGGTCACCGCCCTGCCCGATCCGCTGGAGCCGGTCCAGCAGTGGCTGACGGAGCGCCGCGGGTCGGGCGTGTCGCTGCGGATCCCGCAGCGCGGCGACAAGAAGGCGCTGATGGAGACCGTCCAGCGCAACGCACAGCAGGCACTCGTCCTGCACAAGACCAAGCGCGCCTCCGACCTGACGACGCGCTCGCGCGCGCTGGAGGAGATCGCCGAGGCCCTCGACCTGGACAGCGCCCCGCTCCGGATCGAGTGCTACGACATCTCGCACCTCCAGGGCGACGACGTCGTGGCCTCCATGGTCGTCTTCGAGGACGGGCTGGCCCGGAAGAGCGAATACCGCCGGTTCCAGATCAAGGGCTTCGCCGGCCAGGACGACGTCCGCTCCATGCACGAGGTCATCACCCGCCGCTTCCGCCGCTACCTCGCGGAGAAGGAGAAGACCGGCGAGTGGGCGGACGGGGAGGACCCGGCGGACGGGACGGAGGCAGGCGGCGAGCAGCTCACGGACGGCCCGGCCCTGAAGGACGACGACGGCCGTCCCAAGCGCTTCGCCTACCCGCCGCAGCTCGTCGTCGTCGACGGCGGGCAGCCGCAGGTCGCGGCGGCCCAGCGGGCCCTGGACGAGCTCGGCATCGACGACATCGCCGTCTGCGGACTCGCCAAGCGACTGGAGGAGGTGTGGCTGCCCCGCGAGGACGACCCGGTCGTCCTGCCCCGCACCAGTGAGGGCCTGTACCTGCTCCAGCGGGTCCGCGACGAGGCGCACCGCTTCGCGATCACCTACCAGCGCGCCAAGCGCGCCAAGCGCTTCCGCTCCAGCCCGCTGGACGACGTGCCGGGCCTCGGGGAGACCCGCAAGCAGGCGCTGATCAAGCACTTCGGTTCGGTGAAGAGGCTCCGGTCGGCGACGATCGACCAGATCTGCGAGGTGCCCGGCATAGGCCGCAAGACGGCCGAGACCGTGGCCGTGGCCCTCGCCCGGGCCACCCCGGCCGCGCCCGCCGTGAACACGGCGACCGGAGAGATCATGGATGACGAGGACGGGGCACCCGAGACGACGACGGATGCCCCGGGGGAGCCCGTGTCCGCGGGCACCCCGGACGAACGACGGGGGCAGGAGAGATGACCGAGCACGAGGCACAGCCCGCAGTGGAACGAGAACAGGCCCACGGCACGACCGGCGAGGGGGCGGGCCCGCAGACGGCCGCCTCCGAACAGCGCCAGGACGACGGAGCACAGGTGAGTACGGGCAAGGAAACAGCCGGGGCGCACGAGGCGGCCATCCCCGAGCTGGTGATCATCTCCGGCATGTCCGGGGCAGGCCGCTCGACGGCCGCCAAGTGTCTGGAGGACCTGGGCTGGTTCGTCGTCGACAACCTCCCGCCCGCGCTGATCCCCACCATGGTGGAGCTCGGCGCCCGCTCCCAGGGCAACGTGGCCCGGATCGCGGTCGTCGTCGACGTCCGCGGCCGGCGCTTCTTCGACAACCTGCGCGAATCCCTCGCGGACCTCGACGCCCGCGGCGTCACCCGGCGGATCGTCTTCCTGGAGTCCTCCGACGACGCACTGGTGCGCCGCTTCGAGTCGGTGCGCCGCCCGCACCCCCTCCAGGGCGACGGCCGCATCGTCGACGGCATCGCCGCCGAGCGGGAACTGCTGCGCGAGCTGCGCGGCGACGCCGACCTGGTGATCGACACCTCCAGTCTCAACGTGCACGAGCTGCGCGCCAAGATGGACGCCCAGTTCGCCGGCGACGAGGAGCCCGAGCTGCGGGCCACCGTCATGTCCTTCGGCTTCAAGTACGGCCTCCCGGTCGACGCCGACCTGGTCGTGGACATGCGCTTCCTGCCCAACCCGCACTGGGTCCCGGAGCTGCGCCCCTTCACCGGCCTGAACGAGGAGGTGTCCTCGTACGTCCTCAACCAGCCCGGGGCCAAGGAGTTCCTCGACCGCTACACCGAGCTGCTCCAGATGATCGCCGCGGGCTACCGTCGGGAGGGCAAGCGCTATGTGACCGTCGCCGTCGGCTGCACCGGCGGCAAGCACCGGTCCGTGGCCATGTCGGAGAAGCTCGCCGCCCGGCTCGTCGCCGAGGGCGTGGAGACGGTGGTCGTCCACCGGGACATGGGACGGGAATGACAGGACGTACTCCGCGGCTGAGCAGGCTGCGCCGGGTGGTGCCCGAGGGGCGCGGCGGCAGGCCCGCCGAAGCCCGCGCCGCCCGGCCCGAACAGGCGCGCGGCGGCAAGCCGCGTCGCCGCGGCACCCAGCCCAAGGTCGTCGCCCTCGGCGGCGGCATGGGCCTGTCCGCCTCGCTCGCCGCACTGCGCCGGATCACCGGCGACCTCACCGCCGTCGTCACCGTGGCCGACGACGGCGGCTCCAGCGGGCGGCTGCGCGACGAGCTGGGTGTCCTGCCGCCCGGCGACCTGCGCAAGGCGCTGGCCGCGCTGTGCGGCGACGACGACTGGGGCCAGACCTGGGCCCGCGTCATCCAGCACCGCTTCCAGTCCCAGGGCGACCTGCACGAGCACGCGGTCGGCAATCTGCTGATCGTCGCCCTGTGGGAGCAGCTGGGCGACCACGTCCAGGCGCTGGACCTGGTCGGCAAGCTGCTCGGCGCGCAGGGGCGCGTGCTGCCCATGTCGGCCGTGCCGCTGGAGCTCCAGGCCCTGGTCAGGGGGCACGACCCGGACCGGCCCGACGAGGTGGACACCGTGCGCGGGCAGGCGAACGTGGCGCTCACGCCCGGTGAGGTGCAGTCCGTGCACCTGGTGCCGAACGACCCGCCCGCCGTCCCCGAGGCGGTCGACGCCGTCCTGGACGCGGACTGGGTGGTGCTCGGCCCCGGCTCCTGGTTCTCCTCGGTCATCCCGCACCTGCTCGTACCCGATCTGCTGGACGCGCTCGCCGAGACGAAGGCCCGCCGGGTGCTCTCCTTGAACCTCGCTCCGCAACCCGGAGAAACCGAGGGCTTCTCCCCGCAGCGTCATTTGGAGGTTTTGGGACGACACGCCCCTAAACTCGCCCTGGACGTGGTGCTGGCCGACGAGGCCGCCGTGCCCGACCGTGACTCGCTCACCGACGCCGCGAAACGGTTCGGCGCCGCGGTCGAACTGGCTCCGGTCGCCCGGACCGACGGGACCCCGAGGCACGACCCGGAGCTGCTGGCCGCCGCGTACGACCGTATTTTTCGGATGCATGGAAGGATCGGCCCATGGCGATGACGGCAGCGGTGAAGGATGAGATCTCCCGGCTCCCCGTCACCCGTACCTGCTGCAGAAAGGCGGAGGTCTCCGCCATTCTGCGGTTCGCCGGCGGCCTTCACCTGGTGAGCGGGCGCATCGTGATCGAGGCCGAGCTGGACACCGCGAGGGCGGCCCGCCGGCTGAAGCAGGACATTCTGGAGATCTTCGGGCACAGCTCGGAGCTGATCGTGATGGCGCCGGGCGGACTGCGCCGCGGTTCGCGTTACGTCGTTCGGGTGGTCGCGGGCGGTGACCAGCTGGCCCGCCAGACCGGCCTGGTGGACGGCCGGGGCCGCCCGATCCGGGGCCTGCCGCCGCAGGTGGTCTCGGGGGCCACCTGCGACGCCGAGGCGGCCTGGCGAGGGGCCTTCCTGGCGCACGGCTCGCTCACCGAGCCCGGCCGCTCCTCCTCCCTGGAGGTGACCTGCCCGGGCCCCGAGGCCGCGCTCGCCCTGGTCGGCGCCGCCCGCAGGCTGTCGATCCCGGCCAAGGCCCGCGAGGTGCGCGGCGTGGACCGGGTCGTGGTCCGCGACGGCGACGCGATCGGCGCCCTGCTCACCCGGCTCGGCGCCCACGACTCGGTGCTGGCCTGGGAGGAGCGGCGGCTGCGGCGCGAGGTCCGCGCCACCGCCAACCGCCTCGCCAACTTCGACGACGCCAACCTGCGCCGCTCGGCCCGTGCGGCCGTCGCCGCCGGCGCCCGGGTCCAGCGCGCCCTGGAGATCCTCGCCGACGACGTGCCCGAGCACCTCGCCGCCGCGGGCCGGCTCCGCATGGAGCACAAGCAGGCCTCCCTGGAGGAGCTGGGCGCCCTCGCCGACCCGCCGCTGACCAAGGACGCCGTCGCCGGCCGCATCCGCCGCCTGCTGGCCATGGCCGACAAGCGGGCCTCGGACCTCGGCATCCCCGGCACGGACGCCAACCTCGGCGAGGAGGAGCTGGCCGACAACCTCGTCGGCTGACCGAACACGCGTCGGCCCGCCGCACGCGAACCGGCCCGCCGCACACGGTCCGTCAACAAGCCGGTGCGGGCGCCCACTTGGGTGACCCGCACCGGCTTTCGCGTGTCCTTGCCGCGCTCTTGACTCGATCATGAGCTGTCATGAGCCTGGCATCTGTTCGCTGCTGTGGCGAACGCAGGCCTGTCGGACAGGCCCCATCTAGGGGGGTTCATGAGACGAAGAGCGAGATCGATCCTCGCCGTCGGCGCGCTCCTGATCGGCGGAGCGAGCTTCGCGCCCATCGCCCAGGCACAACCCGAAGGCCCCGCGACCGCGGACGCCGACGAGGTGAAGGTCTTCCGTGCCGACGTGACCCAGGAGCAGGTACCCCTGCTGCTGGCCGCCGGCCAGGACGGCCACGAACTCGGTGAGCGGGTCCCCGACCGGGGGACGGCCACCGTCGAGGTCTACCTCACCGACCAGCAGGCCGGGAAGCTGGAGAAACAGGGCGTCGACCTCGAGGAGCACACCCTCTCCTCCCGCGCCGAGAAGCGGGTCGAGGACGCCGCCGAGGGCGTCTTCCGCCCGTACAGCGGCAGCGGCGGCCTGAAGGAGGAGATCCTGCGGACCGCGCGGGACAATCCCCGCCTCACCAAGGTCGTCTCCATCGGCAAGTCGGTGAACGGTCAGGACATCCTCGCGCTCAAGCTCACCAAGAACGCGAAGAAGTCGAAGGACGGCTCCAAGCCCTCCGTCCTCTACATGTCCAACCAGCACGCGCGCGAGTGGATCACCCCGGAGATGACCCGGCGGCTGATGCACCACTACCTGGACAAGTACGACGAGGACCGGCGGATCAAGAAGCTGGTCGACTCCACCGAACTGTGGTTCCTCCTGTCGGCCAACCCCGACGGCTACGACTACACGTTCGAGAGCACCGACAACCGCCTGTGGCGCAAGAACCTGCGCGACAACAACGGCGACGGCGCCATCGGCACCGGCGACGGCGTCGACCTCAACCGCAACTTCGCCTACAAGTGGGGCTACGACGACGAGGGATCGTCCCCCAATCCCACCAGCCAGACCTACCGCGGCGACGGCCCGAACTCCGAGCCCGAGACCAAGGCCCTGGACGCCTTCCAGAAGCGGATCGGCTTCACCTACGGCATCAACTACCACTCCGCCGCCGAACTGATCCTCTACGGGGTCGGCTGGCAGGTGGCCACGAACACTCCGGACGACGTCCTCTACGAGGCGCTCGCCGGCACGCCGGACAACCCCGCGATCCCCGGCTACCACCCGCAGGTCTCCTCGGAGCTGTACACCACCAACGGCGAGGCGGACGGCCACGCGGCCAACGTCAACGGCGTGGCGATGTTCACCCCGGAGATGTCGACCTGCCAGACCATCTCCCAGCAGGACCCCGACGACGAGTGGGACCCGCGCGACTGCCAGTCGGGCTTCAACTTCCCCGACGACGAGGAACTCATCCAGAAGGAGTTCGCGAAGAACATCCCCTTCGCGCTGTCGCTGGCCGAGAGCGCCGCCCACCCCGACCGGCCGTCCTCCGCGGTCGGCCTGGAGGCCGCCGACTTCACCCCGGCCCCCTTCACCACGTCCTACTCGCGCGGCGCCGACCAGGAGGTCTCCGTCGTCGTACGCAAGTCGGTACGCGACAAGGAGCTGAAGTACCGCGTCAACGGTGGACGCGTCCACGACATGAAGCTGCGGCCCTGGCGGGGCGGCGAGACGTACGGCGGCGAGGACAACCTCTACTTCGACGAGTACCGGGCCAAGGTCAGGGACGGCGACCGCGGCGACCGGGTCGAGGTCTGGTTCGCCGGCGAGACGAAGCGCGGCAAGCGGACCGAGAGCGAGCACTTCACGTACACGATCGCCGAGCGGCCCCGCGCGGACGTCCTCGTCGTCGCCGAGGAGGGCGCGAAGGCCACGCAGACCCAGAAGTACGTCGACGCCCTCAAGGCCAACGGCAAGCGGGCGGCCGTCTGGGACGTCGCCGCGCAGGGCGCGCCCGACGCGCTCGGCGTCCTCGCCCACTTCCACACCGTCGTCCACTACACCGGCGCCGCGGTGCCCGGCAACACCACCCAGCTCCAGCTGCGTGCCTTCCTCAACGAGGGCGGCAGGCTGATCGAGGCGGGCGAGCGGGCCGGCGGCAGCGTCGACCTCGGCGGCGGCACCCTGTCCGACGACTTCAGCCAGTACTACCTGGGCGCCTACACCCGTACGTCGACCCCCGGGGCCACCGGGTTCACCGGCTCCGGCAAGCTCGACGGGACCGCCGGCGCACTCGGCGACGCCCCCGGCAACCCGCTGGACACAGCGGGCACCTACAGCGTGACCTCGGACCAGCTGCCCGCCGACACCTACCCGCAGTTCGCGAGCGAGGGCGCCGGGAAGTTCGCCGGGACAGTCAACCCGTACGGGCCCTACGCGGGGGAGTGGATGGCCGCCGCCGTCCACACCGACGACGCCTACAAGCGCCTCACCCGCACCGTCGACCTCACCGGTGTCACCGCCGCCGACCGGCCCACGCTCCGCACCCAGCTGCTGTGGGACACCGAGCGCGGCTACGACCACGCCCTGGTCGAGGCGCACACCACCGGCGGCGACGACTGGACCACGCTCCCCGAGGCGGGCGGCGCCACCGGCACGGCCGTACCGGCGGAATGCGCGGCCGGTTTCTACATGGGCGAGCACCCCTGGCTGGAGCACTACCTGACCCTGTCCGACGACGGCTGCACCGCGACCGGCACGACCGGGCAGTGGAACAGCCTCACCGGCTCCTCCGGGGGATGGCGGCAGGTCGAGTTCGACCTGAGCGCGTACGCCGGGAAGTCCGTCGAGGTGTCGATCGCCTACGTCACCGACCCCGGCAGCGGCGGACGCGGCGTCCTCGCCGACGAGGCCTCGCTGGTCGTCGGCGGTACGACGACCGCGACCGAGGGCTTCGAGACCGCGCTCGGCGCCTGGCGGGTCTCCGGACCGCCCGCGGGCAGCCCCGCCGTCCTGAAGGACTGGAGCCGTACCGGAACCCTGTTCCAGACGTACGGCGCGGTCACCACGGACGACACGGTCCTGCTGGGCTTCGGCCTGGAGCACCTCACCGAGCCGGCCGCCCGGACGGCTCTGGTCCGGCAGGCGCTGCGTGCCCTGGATGAGTGAATCCCGGGCCGCTGGGGACTGACACGGTGTAGCGAAATCGGGTGATCGGTCCCCACGGCCCAGGGCGGTCCGTACCCCTACTGGCGGGTACGGACCGCCCTGCCGGGTATGGGGCGTCTCGATGTCACCCCCGAGGCCCCGGAGAGGTAGGGTCGGAGGTGGTCGGGGACATCCCAAATACAGCTCGCCGGCACATCGGGCCGGCGTACCAACGAGGAGATCGGTTCGTGACGATCCGCGTAGGCATCAACGGCTTTGGCCGCATCGGTCGTAACTACTTCCGCGCGCTGCTGGAGCAGGGTGCAGACATCGAGATCGTGGCTGTCAACGACCTGGGTGACACCGCGACCACCGCCCATCTGCTGAAGTACGACACCATCCTCGGGCGCCTCCCGTACGAGGTCTCGCACACCGAGGACACCATCACCGTCGGCGACAAGACCATCAAGGTCCTCGCCGAGCGCAACCCCGCCGACATCCCGTGGGGCGAGCTGGGTGTCGACATCGTCATCGAGTCGACCGGCATCTTCACCAAGAAGGCCGACGCCGAGAAGCACATCGCGGGCGGCGCGAAGAAGGTCCTCATCTCGGCCCCGGCCAAGGACGAGGACGTCACCATCGTGATGGGCGTCAACCAGGACAAGTACGACCCGGCGAACCACCACGTCATCTCCAACGCCTCCTGCACCACCAACTGCGTGGCGCCGATGGCGAAGGTCCTCGACGAGAACTTCGGCATCGTCAAGGGCCTGATGACGACGGTGCACGCGTACACGAACGACCAGCGCATCCTGGACTTCCCGCACAAGGACCTGCGCCGCGCCCGTGCCGCCGCGGAGAACATCATCCCGACCACCACGGGCGCCGCCAAGGCCACCGCGCTGGTCCTCCCGCAGCTCAAGGGCAAGCTGGACGGCATGGCCATGCGCGTCCCGGTCCCGACCGGCTCGGTCACCGACCTCGTCCTGGAGCTCGGCCGCGAGGTCACCAAGGAAGAGGTCAACGCCGCCTTCCAGAAGGCCGCCGAGGGCGAGCTCAAGGGCATCCTGGAGTACACCGAGGACGAGATCGTCTCCTCGGACATCGTCAACGCCCCGGCGTCCTGCACCTTCGACTCGTCCCTGACCATGGTCCAGGACGGCAAGAACGTGAAGGTCATCGGCTGGTACGACAACGAGTGGGGCTACTCCAACCGCCTCGTCGACCTCACGGTCTTCGTCGGCAACCAGCTCTGATCGACTCGGACGCAGCAGGCACCTCGATGCGGTAGCAGGGCTCGGGCAGCGCAAGGCCGCGCTGCCCGAGCCCTGCGTCGCGTCCGCAGCGACCAGCCCTCGTAGGATCACGAGCGATCACGAGAACCCAGGAGCCCTCTTGAAGACGATCGACGAACTGCTCTCCGAAGGCGTCGCGGGCAAGCGCGTCTTCGTCCGCGCCGACCTCAACGTGCCGCTGGACGGCACCACCATCACCGACGACGGCCGCATCCGCGCCGTGGTGCCCACCGTCAAGGCCCTGGCCGACGCGGGCGCGCGCGTGATCGTCGCCTCGCACCTGGGCCGCCCCAAGGGCGCCCCGGACCCGGCCTTCTCCCTCGCCCCGGCCGCCGCCCGTCTCGGTGAACTGCTCGGCGCCGACGTCGCCTTCGCCGAGGACACGGTCGGAGCCTCCGCCGAGGCCGTCGTGTCCGGCCTCACCGACGGCCAGGTGGCCGTCATCGAGAACCTGCGCTTCAACGCCGGTGAGACCAGCAAGGACGACGCCGAGCGCGCCGCCTTCGCCGACAAGCTGGCCGGCCTCGCGGACGTCTACGTCGGCGACGGCTTCGGCGCCGTGCACCGCAAGCACGCGTCGGTCTACGACCTGCCGAAGAAGCTCCCGCACTACGCCGGCTACCTCATCGCCACCGAGGTCGGCGTCCTGAAGAAGCTCACCGACGACGTCCAGCGCCCGTACGTGGTCGCCCTCGGCGGCGCCAAGGTCTCCGACAAGCTCGCCGTCATCGACCAGCTGCTCGGCAAGGCCGACCGGCTCCTCATCGGCGGCGGCATGGCGTACACCTTCCTCAAGGCCCAGGGCCACGAGGTCGGCATCTCCCTCCTCCAGGAGGACCAGATCCCGACCGTCAAGGAGTACATGGAGCGCGCGGAGAAGAACGGCGTCGAGCTGGTCCTCCCCGTCGACGTCCTGGTCGCGTCCGAGTTCCCGGACCTGAAGACCAAGGCCCCGGCCAACCCCGCCACCGTCGCCGCGGACGCCATCCCGGCCGACCAGGAGGGTCTGGACATCGGTCCCGAGACCCGCAAGCTGTACGCATCGAAGCTCGCCGACGCCGCCACCGTCTTCTGGAACGGCCCCATGGGCGTCTTCGAGCACCCCGACTACGCCGAGGGCACCAAGGCGGTCGCCCAGGCCCTCCTCGACGCCCCGGGCTTCACCGTGGTCGGCGGCGGCGACTCCGCCGCGGCCGTCCGTACGCTCGGCTTCGACGAGAACGCATTCGGCCACATCTCGACCGGCGGCGGCGCCTCCCTCGAATACCTCGAGGGCAAGACGCTCCCCGGCCTCGCCGCACTGGAGGACTGACCTCAATGACCACCCGCACGCCGCTGATGGCGGGCAACTGGAAGATGAACCTCAACCACCTCGAGGCCATCGCCCACGTCCAGAAGCTCGCCTTCGCCCTCGCGGACAAGGACTACGACGCCGTCGAGGTCGCCGTCCTCGTCCCCTTCACCGACCTGCGCTCGGTGCAGACCCTGGTCGAGCACGACAAGCTCAAGATCAAGTACGGCGCCCAGGACGTCTCCGCCCACGACGGCGGCGCCTACACCGGCGAGATCTCCGGCCCGATGCTGGCCAAGCTGCGCTGCACCTATGTCGCGATCGGCCACTCCGAGCGCCGGCAGTACCACGCCGAGACCGACGAGCTGGTCAACGCCAAGGTCAAGGCCGCCTACAAGCACGGCCTGACCCCGATCCTGTGCGTCGGCGAGGAGCTGGACGTGCGCGAGGCGGGCAACCACGTCGCCCACACCCTCGCCCAGGTCGAGGGCGGCCTGAAGGACCTCCCGGCCGAGCAGGCCGAGACCGTCGTGATCGCCTACGAGCCCGTGTGGGCCATCGGCACCGGCAAGGTCTGCGGCGCCGAGGACGCCCAGGAGGTCTGCGCGGCCATCCGCGGCAAGCTCGCCGAGCTGTACTCGCGGGAGCTGGCCGACAAGGTCCGCATCCAGTACGGCGGCTCGGTCAAGTCCGGCAACGTCGCCGAGATCATGTCGCAGGCCGACATCGACGGCGCCCTGGTCGGCGGCGCCTCGCTGGACTCGGACGAGTTCGTCAAGATCGTCCGCTTCCGCGACCAGTAGGCCGGCAGGCCCGCCGTCCGGCAGATCGGCCGGTGAGTATGCCGTAGCGGCGATACGTCGTACCCTTGCGGGGGCATGGTGGCCTGCAGTCACCGTGCCCCCGTCGTTCATCCGAATCCGAGGAAGTTGGTCCAGCCGTGGTTTTGGGGTTCTCGATCGCCCTGATCGTCTTCAGCCTGCTGCTGATGCTGCTGGTGCTGATGCACAAGGGGAAGGGCGGCGGCCTCTCCGACATGTTCGGTGGCGGCATGCAGTCGTCCGTCGGCGGCTCCTCGGTCGCCGAGCGCAACCTCGACCGGATCACCGTGGTGGTCGGTCTGCTGTGGTTCGCGTGCATCATGGTGCTCGGCCTGCTGATGAAGGCGAACAACTGAACAACTGACACACCCCCCACTCGAGCACGTAAAGCCCCATGTTCGGTACGCGCCCCACGGCGCCGCCTATCATGGGGCCTGCGTCTTGTGTGGGGCTTGTAACTCCAATCACTGGACGCGCGTTGGCCCTTACGTAGACTGAGGCGCTCGCAGCGAAGCGAACGCCGACTCGCTTTGCGGCACCATCACGCAGGGAGTTACGACCGTGGCAAGTGGCAACGCGATCCGGGGAAGCCGGGTCGGGGCGGGGCCGATGGGCGAGGCCGAGCGCGGCGAGTCCGCGCCGCGCCTGCGCATCTCCTTCTGGTGCTCCAACGGACACGAGACGCAGCCGAGCTTCGCGAGCGACGCACAGGTCCCCGAGACCTGGGACTGCCCGCGCTGCGGCTTCCCCGCCGGACAGGACCGGGACAATCCACCGGACCCGCCGCGCACCGAGCCCTACAAGACCCACCTCGCCTATGTGCGCGAGCGTCGCAGCGACGCGGACGGGGAGGCGATTCTCGCCGAGGCGCTCGCCAAACTGCGGGGCGAGATCTAGAGCGGCCCCCTTCAGGGCCCCTTCGGTCTTCTTCAGCCGGGTCTTCTCCCGTGCTGATCAATTAGGTTGGAACAGCCGGGACAGCTGGGACACCTAAGGAAGAAGGCTGAAGTCCGACATGAACGCAGACGGCCGTACCAGGCTCAACCAGACGCCCGAATGGGCCGCACTGGCCAAGCACCGCGAAGAACTCGGCGAGGTGCGGCTGCGCGAGCTGTTCGCCGCCGACCCGGGCCGCGGCACCGCCTGCACGCTCCGGGTGGGAGACCTGTACGTCGACCACTCCAAGCACCTCGTCACCGACGAGACCCTGCGGCTGCTGCGCGAGCTGGCCGCCGCCACCGACGTGTTCGGGCTGCGCGACGCCATGTTCCGCGGCGAGAAGATCAACACCACCGAGGACCGGGCGGTGCTGCACACCGCGCTGCGCGCCCCGCGGGACGCGGTGATCGAGGTCGACGGCGAGAACGTCGTGCCCAAGGTGCACGCGGTGCTCGACAAGATGGCCGGCTTCGCCGACCGGATCCGCTCCGGTGAGTGGAAGGGCCACACCGGCAAGCGCGTCAAGAACGTCGTCAACATCGGCATCGGCGGCTCCGACCTGGGCCCCGCCATGGCCTACGAGGCGCTGCGCGCCTTCACCGACCGCGAGCTGACGGTGCGTTTCGTCTCCAACGTCGACGGCGCCGACCTGCACGAGGCCACCCGCGACCTGGACCCGGCCGAGACGCTGTTCGTCATCGCCTCCAAGACCTTCACCACCATCGAGACGGTCACCAACGCGACCTCCGCCCGGACCTGGCTGCTGAGCGCACTCGGTGACGAGAAGGCCGTCGCCCGACACTTCGTCGCCCTGTCGACGAACGCCGAGAAGGTCGCCGGCTTCGGCATCGACACGGCCAACATGTTCGAGTTCTGGGACTGGGTCGGCGGACGCTACTCGTACGACTCGGCGATCGGCCTCTCCCTGATGATCGCCATCGGCCCGGACCGCTTCCGCGAGATGCTCGACGGCTTCCACCTCGTCGACGAACACTTCCGCACCGCCCCCGCGGAGTCCAACGTGCCCCTGCTGATGGGCCTGTTGGGCATCTGGTACGGCAACTTCCACGACGCCCAGTCGCACGCGGTGCTGCCGTACTCGCACTACCTGTCGAAGTTCACCGCGTACCTCCAGCAGTTGGACATGGAGTCCAACGGCAAGTCGGTCGACCGCGACGGGCGCCCCGTGGAGTGGGAGACCGGACCGGTCGTCTGGGGCACGCCCGGCACCAACGGACAGCACGCCTACTACCAGCTGATCCACCAGGGCACCAAGCTCGTCCCGGCGGACTTCATCGGCTTCGCCGAGCCGGTGGCCGAGCTGAGCGACGAGCTGAAGGCCCAGCACGACCTGCTGATGGCCAACTTCTTCGCGCAGACCCAGGCGCTCGCCTTCGGCAAGACGCCGGACGAGGTGCGGGCCGAGGGCGTGCCGGAGGAACTGGTCCCGCACAAGACGTTCCGGGGCAACCACCCGACGACCACGATCCTCGCCCGCGAGCTGACCCCGTCGGTACTCGGCCAGCTCGTCGCCCTCTACGAGCACAAGGTGTTCGTCCAGGGCGCCATCTGGAACATCGACTCCTTCGACCAGTGGGGCGTCGAACTCGGCAAGGTGCTCGCCAAGCGCGTCGAACCCGCCCTCACCGAGACGTTCCCGTCAGCCGCTGCCGCGGCGGGCTCGGTCCCCGGTCTGGACGCCTCCACCAAGGCGCTGGTCGCCGCCTACCGGGAGCTGCGCGGGCGGCAGTGACGGGCGGCGGGCGCGGTGGTCCGGCCGGTCCGGTCAGGCCACCGCGCTCAGGGTGTCCGCGAGGCGGCGCCGGGCCGCCCGTGCCGACGGTACGGCGGCCAGCGCCGCGGCACCGAACACGGCGGTCGCGCCCAGGAGGGCGAGGAAGACGGGGGAGGGGGCCTGGGCGATCCCCGCGCCGATGCCGCTGGAGGCGCCCTGGGCGTCGATCAGCCAGCGCGCGAGCGGCAGCCCGAGAGCGGTGGCGAGAAGCACGGCCGCCAGGGCGGTGCACGCGGTGGCCGTGACGGTGATGCCGGTGATCTGGCGCGGGGACAGGCCGATCGCCTTGAGGGCGAGCAGGTCGCGTTCGCTCTCCCGGACGGTGCCGCCGATGGCGGTGAGCAGTTCGATCAGGCCGATGAGAGCGAGGACGGCGATCAGTCCGAGGACGACTCCACGCAGCGGCGAGAGCCCGTCGGCGGGGTTCGTCACGGAGTGCACGTCGAGCCGTCCGTGCCCGGCCTCGGCGAGCCGCCCGGCGACCTCGCCCGGGTCGGCGCCGGGGCGCAGTCGGAGCTGGTAGAGGGTCGGGCTCAGCCGCGGGTCGTTCTCCCGGAGGGTGTCGAGGGACGTGGAGATGACCCGGCCCCCGTTCTCCGGTTCGATGCTGCGGCCCACGATGTGCAGGATCTGCGGCTGGTCGCCGACGGTCATCCGCACCCAGTCACCGACCCGCACGTCCAGCAGGTCGAGCAGCCCCTGCCCCGCCACCGCCTCGTCCGGTCCGTGCGCGCGGCGGCCCTCGGCCAGGGCGTACGGGTAGGGGTCCTCGCGGGTGCCGAGCCCGCGCAGCGCGATGGTCGCGGTCTGGCCCGGCACCAGGGCGGCCACCTCGACGCCCGGGTAGGCGGCGGCGACCTGCGGGTCGCCGCCCAGCAGGGCACGGGTGCCGCGGTCGCCGAGACCGGCGTCGGCACGGACGGTGAGGGCGGTGGGCAGGCCGAGCTGCTCGGGCCGGCTGTGGAAGCGGTCGATGGTGGTCCACGCGCTCATCGCCACCACGATCAGCAGCAGTGGCAGCGTGAGGCGGGCGACCGTGGCGAGCGAGCGCGGGCGGCGCGTGAACGCCTTGTGCCAGCCGAGGACGAGCGCCGGCGGCACCCGGACCTCGAGTGCGCGTACGTCGGGACGCGGTGCACCGGCGGGCCGCTCTTCGGAACGCCGCTCACCAGGGCGGCCCTGTGCGTCGGGCGCCCGCTCATCGGCCGCGCGTTCGCCGGACGCTCGCCCGCCGCGTCCCTGGACGCCCCGCACCCGCACCGGCACCCGCACCCTGAGCACCCGCAGCCCCAGCGCCCTCCGTGCCGCGTCGGACAGCCGGCTGCCCCGCGCCGCCGCCGGGCGCGGCACCGGAACCGGCGGCACCCGTCCCGCCCGCCAGGCCGCGAGCCCGGTGGTGGCGCCGATGAACAGCACCGCGCCCGCCGGTACGGCGAACAGCGCGACGGTGTGCCCGGGCAGGCCCTGCCACACGCCGACCGCGTCCCCGAGCCGCCCGGGGACGAGGCTGCCGAGGGTCTGCGTGAGCACGGCAGCGGCCACCGCGCCGAGCAGGGCGTAGGCCAGGTGCTGGAGCAGGAAGACCCGGACGACCTGGCCCGGCGTGAAGCCGATCGCCTTCAGGACGGAGATGTCCCGCAGATGGCCGCGGATCCGGGTGCCGATCGCCCCGTGCACCGCGAGCCCGGCGGCGAGCAGCGCGCCGAGACCGAAGAGGCCGAGGACCTGGCCGAGCAGCCGGTTGTCGCCCTGGGCCTCCGCGCGGGCCTGCTGCCAGGTGGAGACCTGCCCGATCGCACCGGCGCCCAGCACGGTCACCGCGCGCTGCACGGCGTAGTCGGTGTCCCCGGGATCCGTCAGCCGCAGCCCGATCACCTGGCCGCCCGGGTCGGGCACCGCGGCCGGCGGCGCCCACACCAGGCCAGGCCGCTCGCCCGGCCGGTAGCGGCGTTCGGGACTGTCGGCGATGCCCAGCACCGTCAGGGTGCGCGCGGTGCCGGGCAGCGTGAGGGTGTCCCCGGGCTGGGCCAGCAGCGCGCGGGCGAGGCGGCTCTCCAGGACCACCCCGTCGGGATCGGCCGGGTCGAGCCAGTGCCCGGCGGTGAGCAGCGGGCGCCCCACGTCGGGCTCGTCGGCGGTGCCGCGCAGCTCGACGGAGGCGCGGGTGCCGCGTACGGCGACGGTGGCGGAGGCGGTGGGGTAGGGGCCGGCGACGGACTGGACGCCGCCCAGGCCGGTCAGCCTGTCGGTGTCGGCCGCGGTGTCGGTGTGCAGCCAGACGTGGGCACCGCGGGCCTGCGTGAAGACGCGCTGCCAGGGGTTGGTCGCGTACCCGAACAGGGCCGTGGCCAGCAGCAGCGAGGCGACGATGCCCGCGGTGGCGAGGACGAGGAACAGCGCCTCGCCCCGGTGCGTGCGCAGATCGGAGTGGGCCCAGCGCAGGGTGGCTCGCACGGGCCTCAGCCCTCCGGTGAGCGGTGCACGCGGTGGTCGTACGCCCGCATGTCAGTCCTTGAGTTCCAGCACGGCGGACGCCCCGGACCGGTGGCGCGGGGGCGTACCGGCGTCCAGTTCGGCGTCGTCGGCTATGCGCCCGTCGAAGAAGCTGATCACCCGGTCCGCGGCGCTCGCGAGCCGGGCGTCGTGGGTGACCAGCAGGATCGTCTGCCCGCGCTGGTGGAAGCGGGTCAGCAGCCGCATCACCTCGCGGGTGCCCTTGCTGTCCAGGCTGCCCGCGGGCTCGTCGGCCAGCAGCAGCGGCGGATGGTTGACCAGCGCCCGGGCGAGCGCCACCCGCTGCTGCTCGCCGCCGGACAGCTCACCGGGCATGCTGCGCTCCTTGCCCGCGAGGCCCAGCTCGGCCAGCAGCTCCTCCCGCTCGGCGCGCGCCCGCTTCGGCGGCAGCCCGGCGAGCAGGGCGGGCAGCTCGACGTTGTCCGCGACGGACAGGTCGGAGACGAGGTTGAAGAACTGGAAGACGATCCCGATGCGCTTCCTGCGCTCGACCGCCCAGCGCGCCTCGCTGTACCGGTCCGTGCACGCGCCGTCCAGCCAGAGGCTGCCGGCGTCCGGCCGCTGGAGCCCGCCGAGCAGATGCAGCAGCGTCGACTTCCCGGCGCCGGACGGACCGGTGATCGCCACGAACTCGCCCCGCCGCACGGACAGGCCGACCCCGCGCACGGCGTGCGCCGGGGCGCCCTCGCCGTGATGCGTCTTGACCAGCCCCTCGGCGCGCAGCAGGGGAGCCTCGTCCGCGCTCACTCCAGCTCCTCCAGCTCTTCCTGACACCGTTCCAGCCAGTCGAGGTCGGCCTGCAGGTGCAGCATCGCGCCCTCGATGAGGAGGTGGGCGACGCGGTTGTCACGGTCTTCGGCGGCGGCCAGCTTCGACAACTGGCGCATCGTGTTCAGATACTGCCGCCGCTGTTTGTTGATGAGGGCGACCTGGTCGGCGAGCCCCGTCTGCGGAGCCAGGGCGAGCTTCATGAAGAACTCGTCCCGCACCCGCGGCTCGTCCGCCGTCTCCTCGTACCAGGCCCGCAGCTCGTCGCGCCCGGCTTCGGTGAGGTGGTAGACCTTCTTGTTGGGCCGGCTCGACTGCGCGATGTCCTCGCCCTCGATCAGTCCCGTCTTCTCGAGGCGGCCGAGGGTGACGTAGATCTGGCCGACGTTCGGCTGAGGGTACGCGGAGCCCAGCAGTTGCTCAAGGTCCTGCTTCAGCTCGTAGCCGTGGGCCGGTCCGCGGGCCAGAAGGGCCAGAAGGTGCAGGCGCACTCAGCCGTCCTTCCCTTCTGGTCACATGTGCTCCAGGCCCTAGTATCGCGCATACCTAACAGGTATACATGGCCCCTGACCGGTGTACGAGGGTGTACAGGGAGGAACCTATGCGGTGGATCCACGCCGCCGGTAGGGGCCTTCTCGTCCTCGTCGTGCTCCTGACCGGGTACGTCGCCTCGGGCGCCCGCGCCGACGTGGGCGTCGAGAGCGGGCGCGGACCGCTCACCCTGGCCACCGCCGGTGACCTCACCGGCTATCTCGGCCCGCTGCTGGAGGGCTGGAACCGCGACCATCCCGGCGAGCGGGTCACCCTCGTCGAACTTCCCGACTCCGCCGACGAGACCCGCGCGCAGATGGCCACCGACCTGCGCGACGGCGACCGGCACCGCTTCGACGTCCTCAACATCGACGTCAACTGGACCTCCGAGTTCGCCGCCGCGGGCTGGATACGCCCGCTGCCCCGCGACCGCTTCCCGCTCGGCACCTTCCTGCCGCCGGTCGTCGACACCGCGACCTACGACGGGCGGCTGTACGCCGTCCCGTACGTCACCAACGCGGGCCTCCTCCTCTACCGCAAGGACGTCCTCGCCGAGGAGGGCGTCCCGCCGCCGCGCACCTGGGCGGAGCTGGAGCGGTACGCCGAGACCCTGGCCCCGAAGCACGGTCTCGACGGCTACGCGGGCCAGTTCCTCCCCTACGAGGGCCTCACCGTCAACGTCGCCGAGGCCGTCTACTCGGCCGGCGGCAGCATCCTCGGCGACGAGGGCGAACGCGTCACCGTGGACTCGGCGGCGGCCCGCGAGGGCATCGGATTCCTGGCGCGCGGGGTGCGCGAGGGCTGGATCCCGAAGGACGCGCTGACCTACAAGGAGGAGGAGTCCAAGCAGGCCTTCCAGGACGGCCGCCTGCTCTTCCTGCGCAACTGGCCCTACGCCTACGTCGGCGCCTCCGCCGAGGACTCCAAGATCGCCGGAAAGGTGGGCGCCGTACCGCTGCCCGGACCCGGCGGTCCCGGTACGAGCGTCCTCGGCGGCTCCAACCTGGCCGTCGGCACCCATGCCCGGCACCCCGACTCGGCCGCGCGCCTCATCGCGTACCTCACCAGCGAGCGCGTCCAGCGCCAGGTCCTCACCCGCGGCGCGCTGCCGCCCGTACGGGCCGATCTCTACGAGGACCCCCGGCTCGTCGAGGCGTTCCCGTACCTGCCGACTCTGCGCGAGAGTGTGCTCGCCGCCGCACCGCGCCCCAAGAGCCCGCGCTACGACCAGGTCAGCCTGGCCGTGCAGGCGGTCGTGCGCGACGCGATGACCGGGCGGCAGACGCCCGAGGCGGCGGTGCGCCGGCTGGCGCGCGAGCTGGCCGCGATCTCGCAGCGCTGATTCCGCACTCCTCCCTAGTTACGTGTTAGGTAACGCGGGCGTCTCATCTCGCCTCCCAGTGCGGTGAAAAGTCAGCATTTAAGGCCCCAACCCCTCAGTAGCTTCCGTTCTGTTCGTTGACATCTCCGCGACACGGCTACCTAACATGCATGCATAACAACGGCGGCTCTCGACAGACAGGTCTACGGGGTGAACAGGCACCACTGGTGGCGTGACGCGGTGATCTACCAGGTCTACGTCCGCAGCTTCCTCGACAGCACCGGCGACGGTGTCGGCGATCTCGCCGGCGTCCGTGCCGGACTGCCGTATCTGCGCAAGCTCGGCGTGGACGGGATCTGGCTGAGCCCCTTCTACCCCTCGCCCCAGCACGACCACGGCTACGACGTCGCCGACTACCGAGGCGTCGACCCGATCTTCGGCGACCTCGACGAGTTCGACGCGCTGGTCACGGCGGCCCGGCGCCTCGGCATCCGGCTGCTGCTGGACATCGTCCCCAACCACTGCTCCAGCGAGCACCCGTGGTTCCGCGAGGCCCTCGCCGCCGAGCCCGGCAGCCCGGCCCGCGCCCGCTTCCACTTCGCCGACGGCCGTGGTCCGCACGGCGACGAACCGCCCAACAACTGGCACGCCATGTTCGGCGGCCCCGCCTGGACCCGCGTGACCGAGGCCGACGGCCGCCCCGGCCAGTGGTATCTGCACATGTTCACGCCCGAGCAGCCGGACTGGAACTGGCGCACCCCCGAGGTCGCCGCCGAGTTCGACCGGATACTCCGCTTCTGGCTCGACCGGGGCGTCGACGGCTTCCGCATCGACGTGGCCGCCGGCCTCTTCAAGCACCCGGACCTGCCCGACTCGCCGGACCCGGAGGCCGACGCCCGCACCCGCGACTCGGTCAACCCGCTCGCCTGGAACCAGCCCGAGGTGCACGACGTGTGGCGGCAGTGGCGCGCGGTGTGCGAGGAGTACGCCGACCGCGACGGCCGCGAACGCCTCCTCGTCGGCGAGGTGTCGGTCCCCAGCGCCCGCGAACACGCGCGTTACGTCCGCCCCGACGAGCTCCACCAGGCCTTCTTCTTCGACCTCCTCGGCGCCCCCTGGGACCCCGACGCCTTCCGCAAGGTCATCTCCGAGGCCATGCAGGACATCGCCGGGACCGGCTCCACGGTCACCTGGGTCCTCAACAACCACGACCAGGTCCGCACCGTCACCCGCTACGGCGAGCCCGCCACCGACGGCAGCGGCCTCGGCACCGCCCGCGCCCGCGCCGCCGCGCTGCTGATGCTGGCGCTGCCGGGTGCCGCGTACATCTACCAGGGCGAGGAACTGGGCCTTCCCGAGGTCGTCGACCTGCCCGACGACGTGCTCACCGACCCGATCTTCCACCGCACCGGCAGCCGCGCCCGCATCCGCGACGGCTGCCGGGTGCCGCTGCCCTGGTCGGGTCAGGCCTCCCCGTTCGGCTTCACCTCCGGTGACGGGAGCGCCAAGCCCTGGCTGCCGCAGCCGGAGTACTTCGCCGAGTACGCCACCGACCGCGCCCTCGCCGACACCCGCTCCTTCTGGCACCTCTACCGCGACGGCCTCCAGCTCCGGGGCGACCTGCCCCAGCTGGGCGAGGGCACCCTGCGCTGGCTCGACACCCCGCCCGGCGTCCTGGCCTTCGTCCGCGGCGACGGCCTGGTCTGTGCCGTCAACTTCGGCACCGCCCCCACCCCGGCGCCGGTCCCCGGCACCCCGCTGCTCACCAGCGGACCCTGCCCACCCGGCGTCCTGCCCGGCTCCACCGCCGCCTGGTGGATCGCCGACCTCTGACCTGCGACGCGACCTCTGCCTGCCCGATCCTCGAAGGGACATCGACGATGATGCGACGACGTACCACCCTGCTCACCGGCTGCACCGCCCTCGTACTCGCCCTCGGCGCCACCGCGTGCGGCGGCGGCGGCGGACCCGTCACGGCCGGCGGCGGTGACAAGGCGCTCGGCGGACAGTCCGTCACCGTGGCCGGCGTCTGGTCCGGCACCGAGCAGGAGAACTTCCAGAAGGTGCTGGACGCCTTCACCGAGAAGACCGGCGCCAAGACCTCCTTCGTCTCCACCGGCGACAACGTCTCCACCGTCGTCGGCAGCAAGATCGAGGGCGGCAACGCCCCCGACGTCGTGATGGTCCCGCAGGTGGGCGTGCTCGAGCAGTTCGCCGGCAAGGGCTGGCTGAAGCCGCTGTCCAAGACGGCCCAGCAGTCCGTGGACGCCAACTTCGCGAATGTCTGGAAGTCGTACGGCAGCGTCGACGGCGCCCTCTACGGGCTGTACTTCAAGGCCGCCCACAAGTCGACCGTCTGGTACAGCCCCGACGCCCTGAACCAGGCCGGGGTCGAGCCGCCGAAGACGTACGACGAGATGCTGAAGGCCGGGCAGACCGTCTCCGACTCCGGGCTCGCCGCCTTCTCGGTCGCCGGACAGGACGGCTGGACGCTCACGGACTGGTTCGAGAACATCTACCTCTCCCAGGCCGGCCCCGAGAAGTACGACGCCCTCGCCGCCCACGAACTGAAGTGGACCGACGCGAGCGTGGTCGAGGCGCTCACCACCCTCGGCAAGCTCTTCAAGGACAAGCAGCTCATCGAGGGCGGCCAGAAGGGCGCCCTGAACACCGACTTCCCGGGCTCGGTGGAGAAGGTCTTCGGCCCCGAGCCCGAGGCCGGCATGGTCTACGAGGGCGACTTCGTCGCCGGGGTCGCCAAGGACCAGTTCGGCAAGGAGATCGGCAAGGACGCGAACTTCTTCCCGTTCCCCGCGGTCGCGGGCGGTGAGGCGCCCGTGGTCAGCGGCGGCGACGCGGCCGTCGTCCTGAAGGACGGCAAGAACTCCGAGGCCGGCATGGCGCTCCTGGAGTACCTCGCCACCCCCGAGGCCGCGGCCGTGTGGGCCGAGGCGGGCGGCTTCCTCTCCCCGAACAAGAAGCTCGACCTCGCCTCCTACGGGAACGACGTCGGCCGGGCCACCGCCAAGTCCCTCGTGGACGCCGGCGACTCGGTCCGCTTCGACATGTCCGACCAGGCACCGGCGGCCTTCGGCGGCACCAAGGGCACGGGCGAGTGGAAGATCCTCCAGGACTTCCTGCGCGACCCGTCCGACCCGAAGGCGACCGCCGCGCAGCTGGAAGCCGCGGCGGCCAAGGCCTACAAGGGCTGACCGGTCATGACCACGACCCTGGTGAAAGAGGCGAGCCCGCCCACCGCCCCCGGCCCGGCGCCCGTACGGCGCCCCCGGCGGCGCCGGGCGGCCGTCGCCCTGCTCTTCGTCCTGCCCGCACTGCTCCTGCTGGGCGCACTCGTCGTCTACCCCGTGCTGTTCTCCGTCGGGCGCAGCCTCTTCGACGCCTCGGGCACGCGTTTCGTGGGCGGCGACAACTACACCGAGATGTTCAGCGACCCGGCCACCCTCAAGGCCGTACGCAACACGGCCATCTGGGTCGTGATCGCCCCCACCCTGCTGACCGGCCTCGGCCTGATCCTCGCCGTGCTGGTCGAGAAGGTCCGCTGGGCCACCGCCTTCAAACTGCTCCTCTTCATGCCGATGGCGGTGTCCTTCCTGGCCGCCGGCATCATCTTCCGGCTCGCCTACGACCACGACCCGGACAAGGGCGTCCTCAACGCCGCCGTGACCGGCGTGCACGACGCCTTCGCCGGTACGTCGACCTATCCGGGCGCGCGCGCCCGCGAGGGACAGGACGGCGGCGGTCTGGTCAAGGCGGCGGACGGTTCGTACCGGACGAGTACGGACGTGTCCCCGGGCGACACGGTGGCGCTCGGCCTGGTCGGGGTGGGGCCCGACGACCTGCCGTCCGGCACGGAGCCCGCGTACGGCGCGGCGGGGCGCGAGGCGGCCGCCGGTGAGGTGAGCGGTGTCGTGTACCTGGACTTCACGCCCGGCGGGGGAGGGGAGCGGGGCAGGGTGGACCGGCGCGAGAGCGGGCTGCCCGAGATGACGGTCGAGGCCGTGCGCGACGGCCGTACGGTCGCCACCACGACCACCGCGGCCGACGGCTCCTTCCGTTTCGAGGACCTGGCCGAGGGCTCGTACGCCGTCGAGCTGCCCGCGTCGAACTTCGCCCCGCCCTACGAGGGCGTCTCCTGGCTAGGCCCCGCGCTGGTCACGCCCGCGATCATCGGCGCGTACCTGTGGATCTGGACCGGGTTCGCGATGGTCCTGATCGGCGCCGGCCTGTCGTCGCTGCCGCGTGACGCCTTGGAGGCGGCGCGGATGGACGGCGCCAACGAATGGCAGATCTTCCGGCGGATCACCGTCCCGCTGCTGGCACCGGTGCTGACGGTCGTCTTCATCACCCTCGTGATCAACGTGATGAAGGTCTTCGACCTCGTCTACATCATCGCGCCCGGACCCGTGCAGGAGGACGCGACGGTGCTCGCGACGCAGATGTGGCTCGTGTCGTTCGGCGGCGGCAACAACCAAGGGCTCGGCAGCGCGCTGGGCGTACTGCTCCTGCTGCTCGTCGTCCCGGCCATGGTCTTCAACGTCCGCCGCTTCAAGAGGAGTCAGCGATGAGGAGTCAGCGATGAACGCCGTGCGGCGGTATCTGGGCAACGGGGTCGTGCAGGCCTTCCTCGTGCTCATCGGCCTGGTGTGGATGACGCCGCTGGCCGGGCTGTTCCTGTCCTCGCTGCGGTCGGCCGAGGACACGGCGAAGGGCGGCTGGTGGACGGCGCTGGCCAGCCCCGGGCAGCTGTCCCTCGACAACTACTCCGCGCTGCTCGGCAACTCGGGCATCACCCAGGCCTTCTGGAACACGGTGCTCATCTCCGTGCCGACGACCGTGCTCGTCGTGGTCGTCGGCGCGCTCGCCGGGTACGCCTTCGCGTGGCTGGACTTCCCGGGGCGCGAGGCGATCTTCCTGCTGGTCGTGGCGCTGCTGGTGGTGCCCGTGCAGATCGGGCTGCTGCCGGTCGCCAAACTCTTCGGCCAGCTGGGGCTGTTCGGGACCATCCCGGGTGTCGTGCTGTTCCATGTGGCGTACGGGCTGCCGTTCGCGGTGTTCCTGCTGCGGAACTACTTCGCGGAGATGCCCAAGGAGATGCTGGAGGCCGCACGGATGGACGGCGGCAACGAGTGGCGGATCTTCACGCGGCTGGTGCTGCCGGTGGGGAAGCCGGCCATCGCCAGCCTCGCCATCTTCCAGTTCCTGTGGGTGTGGAACGACATGCTGGTGGCGCTGTTGTTCGCGGACAGCTCGTCACAGCCGCTGACCGTGGAACTCCAGTCGCAAATCCGGCAGTTCGGCAGCAACATCGACGTGCTGGCGCCGGGGGCGTTCCTGTCGCTGGTGGTGCCGGTGGTGGTGTTCTTCGCGTTCCAGCGGCACTTCGTGCAAGGAGTCATGGCGGGGTCGGTGAAGTGACGGTGGGCGGGGCGGGGAGGGATTTCGCCCCCGCCGCCCCTTCCCGTTCCCGTCCCGGGGGCTGCGCCCCCAGACCCCCGCTTCCGGCCTTGACGGCCTCGTCCTCGAACGCCGGGCGGGCTGGTCAGGCCGACGCCGGTGGGTAGAGGGACCTCGGTAGTCGCGAAGCCGCCGTCGTGTCCAGGAGCCACAGGGTGCGGGCGCGGCCCTGCGCCCCGGCCGCCGGGGCCTGGATCTCGCCCGCGCCCGACAGGGCCATCGCGACCGCGTTCGCCTTGTCCTCGCCGGCCGCGAGCAGCCATACCTCGCGGGCCGTGCGGATGGCCGGGAGGGTCAGGGAGACGCGGGTGGGCGGCGGCTTGGGGGAGCCGTGGACGCCGATCACCGTGCGCTCGGTCTCCCGTACGCCCGGATGCTCCGGGAAGAGCGACGCCACGTGCGTGTCCGGGCCCACGCCCAGCAGCAGGACGTCGAAGGACGGCACCGCGGCGTGGTTCTCGGGAACGGACGCCTCGGCCAGCTCCCGCGCGTACGCCGCCGCGGCGGCCTCCACGTCCGAGCCGTGCGGCCCGTCGGACGCCGGCATCGCGTGCACCCGCTGCGGGTCCAGCGGCACCGAGTCGAGCAGCGCCTCCCGTGCCTGGGTGACGTTGCGCTCCGGGTCCCCCTCCGGGAGGTAGCGCTCGTCGCCCCACCACAGGTCGAGGCGGGCCCAGTCGACGGCGTCCCGGGCCGGGGACCCGGCGATCGCGGCCAGCAGGCCGTTGCCGTTGCGGCCGCCGGTCAGGACCACGGACGCGCTGCCCCGGGAGGCCTGCGCGTCCACGATCTTCGTGATCAGCCGGGCCGCCGCGGCCTCGGCCATCAGCTCCTTGTCTCGGTGCACGACCAGCTGGGGAGTGCTCACTTCGCCGCCGCCTTCCTCACCGGGGTCTTCTCCCGCGCCGCGTCCTTCGCGGGAGCCTTCGCGGCCGTCTCGACGGGAGCGGCCACCGCGACGGCCCCGTCGCCGGAGCCCCCTTTGCCCGGGGCGTCCGGCTCGTCCGGCGCGTTCAGCCGGTGCACCCCGTACCGCAGCGCCGAGGCATAGGTGTCGTCCGGGTCGAGGCGCCGCAGCTCCTCGGCGATCAGCTCGGCCGTCTCGCGGCGCTTGAGCGCCACCGCGCGGGCCGGCTGGCCCTGGATGGACAGGTTCGCCAGCGAGCCGTCGGCCCGGTCCAGGACGACCGGGCCGCAGTCGGTGTCCATCCGGACCGCCGTCAGACCCGGACCGTTCGACGCGGAGCGCTGCACCGGGACGTCAAGCCGGTCCGCGAGCCACATCGCGAGCAGTTCGCAGCTCGGGTTGTACTCCTCGCCCTCCACCTCGACCGACCGCACCTTGCAGTCGACCTGGTCCAGGGCCGCCGCCAGCATCGAACGCCACGGCGTGATCCGGGTCCAGGACAGGTCGGTGTCGCCCGGCGCGTAGGCGTCGGCGCGGGCGGCCAGTTCCCGTACCGGCTCCTCGCAGGCGTAGGTGTCGGTGACCCGGCGCTGGGCCAGCGCGCCCAGCGGGTCCCCGGCCGGGTCCAGCGGCGCGTTCACCGGCCACCACACCACGACCGGCGCGTCCGGCAGCAGCAGCGGCAGGACCACCGACTGGGCGTGGTCGACGACGTCGCCGTACAGGCGCAGCACGATCGTCTCCCCGGTGCCCGCGTCGGCGCCGAGCCGTACCTCGGCGTCCAGCCGGGACTTCGTACGGTCCCGGGGCGAACGCGAGACGCGCTTGATGACGACGAGCGTGCGCGAGGGGTGCTCGTGCGCGGCGTCGCTCGCGGCCTTCAGCGCGTCGTAGGCGTTCTCCTCGTCGGTGACGATGACCAGCGTGAGCACCATGCCGATGGCCGGGGTGCCGATCGCCCGGCGGCCCAGCACCAGCGCCTTGTTGATCTTGCTGGCCGTGGTGTCCGTGAGGTCTGTCTTCATGGGCGGCGCCAGCTCCGTCCGTCTCGTTCGAGCATGTGGTCCGCCTCGACGGGCCCCCAGGTGCCCGCCGGGTACTGGGCCGGAGCGCCGTGCTCGTCCCAGTACTCCTCGATCGGGTCGAGGATCTTCCAGGACAGCTCGACCTCCTCGGTGCGCGGGAAGAGGTTGGCGTCGCCGAGCAGGACGTCCAGGATGAGGCGCTCGTACGCCTCCGGGCTGGACTCCGTGAAGGACTCGCCGTACGCGAAGTCCATGGACACGTCCCGGATCTCCATCGACGTGCCCGGAACCTTGGAGCCGAAGCGGACGGTGACGCCCTCGTCGGGCTGGACCCGGATGACGATCGCGTTCGAGCCGAGTTCCTCGGTGGCCGTGGAGTCGAAGGGGGAGTGCGGGGCGCGCTGGAAGACGACCGCGATCTCGGTGACCCGGCGGCCGAGCCGCTTGCCGGTGCGCAGGTAGAAGGGGACGCCCGCCCAGCGGCGGTTGTCGATGCCGACCTTGATCGCGGCGTAGGTGTCCGTCTTCGACTTCGGGTCGATGCCGTCCTCTTCGAGGTAGCCGACGGCCTTCGCGCCGCCCTGCCACCCCGCCGCGTACTGGGCGTGCACGGTGTCCCGGCCCAGGTCCTTGGGGAGCCGGACCGCGCCGAGCACCTTGGTCTTCTCGGCGGCCAGCGCGTCCGCGTCGAAGGAGGCGGGCTCCTCCATCGCGGTCAGCGCGAGCAGTTGGAGGAGGTGGTTCTGGATGACGTCACGGGCGGCGCCGATGCCGTCGTAGTAGCCGGCCCGGCCGCCGATGCCGATGTCCTCGGCCATCGTGATCTGCACGTGGTCGACGTAGGACCGGTTCCAGATCGGCTCGAACATCTGGTTGGCGAAACGCAGCGCCAGGATGTTCTGGACGGTCTCCTTGCCCAGGTAGTGGTCGATGCGGAAGACCTGGTCCGGGGCGAAGACCTCGTGGACGATCCCGTTGAGCTCCTCGGCCGACTTCAGGTCATGGCCGAACGGCTTCTCGATCACCGCGCGGCGCCAGGAGCCGCTCGACTGGTCGGCCAGCTGGTGCTTCTTCAGCTGCTGGATGACCACGGGGAAGGACTTGGGCGGCACCGAGAGGTAGAAGGCGAAGTTGCCGCCCGTGCCCTGCGCCTTGTCCAGCTCGTCGATGGTGCCGCGCAGCCGCTCGAACGCCTCGTCGTCGTCGAAGGTGCCCTGGACGAAGCGCATGCCCTGGCTGAGCTGCTGCCAGACCTCCTCACGGAAGGGGGTTCGCGAGTGTTCCTTGACGGCATCGTGCACGACCTGGGCGAAGTCCTCGTGTTCCCAGTCGCGGCGGGCGAAACCGACGAGCGAGAAGCCCGGCGGCAGCAGACCCCGGTTGGCGAGGTCGTACACGGCGGGCATGAGCTTCTTGCGGGAGAGGTCGCCGGTGACGCCGAAAATGACCAGACCCGACGGCCCCGCGATACGCGGGAGCCGTCGGTCTGCGGGGTCACGCAGCGGATTGCTGCTTGACAATGTCCTAGCCCTCCGAGGGGGCGAGGCGCTTCAGCTCCGCCTCGGTCGACTTCAGCAGGTCGTTCCAGGAGTCCTCGAACTTGTCGACGCCCTCCTTCTCCAGCAGCTGGACCACCTCGTCGTAGCCGATCCCGAGCTTCTCGACCGCGTCGAGGTCGGCTCGGGCCTGCTCGTAGGTGCCGGCGACGGTGTTGCCGGTGATCTCGCCGTGGTCCTCGGTGGCGAACAGGGTCGCCTCCGGCATGGTGTTCACCGTGTTGGGCGCGACCAGGTCGGTGACGTACATGGTGTCGCTGTACGCCTTGTCCTTCACGCCGGTCGACGCCCACAGCGGACGCTGCTTGTTGGCACCGGCCTTCTCCAGGGCGTTCCAGCGGTCGGAGGAGAAGATCTCCTCGTACGCCTGGTAGGCGAGCCGGGCGTTGGCGACGGCGGCCTTACCGCGCAGCGCCTTGGCCTCGTCGGTGCCGAGCGCGTCGATCCGCTTGTCGATCTCGGTGTCCACGCGGGACACGAAGAAGGACGCCACGGAGTGGATCTGCGAGAGGTCCAGGCCGCGTTCCTTGGCCTTCTCCAGGCCGGTGAGGAAGGCGTCCATGACCAGGCGGTAGCGCTCCAGCGAGAAGATCAGCGTGACGTTGACGCTGATGCCCAGACCGATCGTCTCGGCGATCGCCGGGATACCGGCCTCGGTCGCCGGGATCTTGATCAGCGTGTTGGGCCGGTCCACCAGCCAGGCGAGCTGCTTGGCCTCGGCGACCGTCGCCTTGGTGTTGTGCGCGAGGCGCGGGTCGACCTCGATGGAGACCCGGCCGTCCTTGCCGCCGGTGGCGTCGAAGACGGGGCGCAGGATGTCGGCGGCGTCGCGGACGTCCGCCGTGGTGATCATGCGGATGGCCTCTTCGACCGTGACCTTGCGGAAGGCGAGGTCGGAGAGCTGCTGGTCGTAGCCGTCGCCCTGGGAGATCGCCTTCTGGAAGATCGACGGGTTGGTGGTGACGCCCACGACGTGCTGCTGGTCGATCAGCTCGGCGAGGTTGCCGGACGTGATCCGCTTGCGCGACAGGTCGTCCAGCCAGATCGCGACGCCTTCATCGGAGAGGCGCTTGAGTGCGTCTGTCATGGAAAATGCATCTCCTACGTGTCGTGTGTCAGCGTCAGCGCTGGGCTGCGGTCAGCGATTCCCGGGCGGCGGCGGCCACGTTCTCGGCAGTGAAGCCGAACTCGCGGAAGAGCACCTTGCCGTCCGCCGAAGCACCGAAGTGCTCCAGGGAAACGATGCGGCCGGCGTCCCCCACGTACTTGTGCCAGGTGAGGCCGATCCCGGCCTCCACCGCGACACGGGCCCGCACGGACGGGGGCAGGACGCTGTCCCGGTACCCCTGGTCCTGCTGCTCGAACCACTCGACGGACGGCATGGACACCACGCGGGTCGGCACACCGTCGGCCTGGAGCCGCTCGCGCGCCTCCACGGCGACGTGTACCTCGGAACCGGTGGCGATGAGGAGGACCTCGGCGTCGCCGCCCTCCGCCTCGAACAGCACGTAGCCGCCCTTGGCCGCGTCCTCGTTCGCCTCGTACGTCGGCACACCCTGACGGGTCAGCGCCAGGCCGTGCGGCTGGCCCTTGCCGAACTCCTTCGTCCAGCGCCCCAGGATCTCGCGCCAGGCGATCGCGGTCTCGTTGGCGTCCGCCGGGCGGACCACGTTCAGACCCGGGATGGCGCGCAGCGAGGCGAGGTGCTCGACGGGCTGGTGGGTCGGGCCGTCCTCGCCCAGACCGATGGAGTCGTGCGTCCACACGTACGTCACCGGCAGGTGCATCAGCGCCGACAGACGGACGGCGTTGCGCATGTAGTCCGAGAAGACCAGGAACGTTCCGCCGTAGATGCGGGTGTTGCCGTGCAGCGCGATGCCGTTCATCTCCGCGGCCATCGCGTGCTCGCGGATACCGAAGTGGATCGTGCGGCCGTACGGGTCCGCCTCGGGCAGCGGGTTGTCCGCCGGGAGGAAGGACGACGTCTTGTCGATCGTCGTGTTGTTCGAGCCGGCCAGGTCGGCCGAGCCGCCCCACAGCTCGGGGACGACCGCGCCGAGCGCCTGGAGGACCTTGCCGGACGCGGCGCGGGTGGCGACGCCCTTGCCCGTCTCGAAGACCGGGATCTTCTCCTCCCAGCCCTTGGGCAGCTCGCCCTTGGCGACCCGCTCGTACTCGGCGGCGCGGTCGGGGTTGTTGTCCCGCCACTGCTGGAAGGACTTCTCCCACACCGCGCGGGCCGCCTGGCCCCGCTCCAGCGCCTGCCGGGTGTGGCCGATGACCTCGTCGGAGACCTCGAAGGACTTCTCCGGGTCGAAGCCCAGGACCCGCTTGGTCGCCGCGACCTCGTCGTCGCCGAGCGCCGAGCCGTGCGCGGCCTCGGTGTTCTGGGCGTTCGGGGCGGGCCAGGCGATGATCGAGCGCATGGCGATGAAGGACGGCCGGTCGGTGACCTTCTTCGCCGCCTCGATCGCGTCGTAGAGCGCGTTCGGGTCCAGGTCGCCGTCCGGCTTCGGGGCGACGCGCTGCACGTGCCAGCCGTACGCCTCGTACCGCTTGCAGGTGTCCTCGGAGACGGCGGTCTCGGTGTCGCCCTCGATCGAGATGTGGTTGTCGTCCCACAGCAGGACCAGGTTGCCGAGCTTCTGGTGGCCCGCGAGGGAGGAGGCCTCGGCGGAGATGCCCTCCTGGAGGCAGCCGTCACCGGCGATGCAGTAGATGAAGTGGTCGAACGGGGACTCGCCCTCGGCGGCCTCCGGGTCGAACAGGCCGCGCTCGTAGCGGGCGGCCATCGCCATGCCCACCGCGTTGGCGACACCCTGACCGAGCGGGCCGGTCGTCGTCTCCACGCCCGTGGTGTGGCCGTACTCGGGGTGGCCCGGGGTCTTGGAGCCCCACGTGCGGAAGGACTCCAGGTCCGCCAGCTCCAGGCCGAAGCCGGCCAGGTAGAGCTGGGTGTAGAGGGTCAGCGACGAGTGGCCGGCGGACAGCACGAAACGGTCGCGTCCGACCCAGTTCGCGTCGGCGGGGTCGTGCCGCATCACCTTCTGGAAGAGGGTGTAGGCGGCGGGCGCCAGGCTCATCGCCGTACCCGGATGGCCGTTGCCAACCTTCTGTACGGCATCGGCGGCCAGGACGCGGGCGGTGTCCACGGCCCGCTGGTCCAGTTCGGTCCACTCGAGGTCTGTGGTGGTCGGCTTGGTGCTCACCCTGAGTCAGGGCTCCTCTCCACATGTCGGATGCCGGTGCACGTGGGCGCCCACCGGCTGCCGGCGCGTCCTGAGTCGGCCGGCCGTTGTTGAGCCTACCCCCGTAAGTACGTGCGTTTTTCCGCTGGAAACCAGACTGCCGGGACTCTCCTGGATCCGCCTGTCGACTGGGCGAAACCGCATTCGGCAAGTGAATACGGAGCCGCTCATCTGACCGCTCAATCGACTCCCCGAACGCACGTCGGAGCACCCCCTCGCATGCGTCCTGGAGCACCCCCCTCAACACGACCCCACCCCCGCGAAGGCCGAGGTATGGGCAACGTCTAAAGTGGCGTGGTACGCGCGAGCCCTTTACCGCCACTTCACACGGTCGGGCTTGCTGGGAGTCTCTGTCAGGGGTGTGCGTGACGGCCGTTGAATCCCGTCCTGCGGGGGTTATCGGGACGAGCGAGAGCCCGAGTCACCGGCCGTTCGGGGCCCGTGTCAAGGCATTCGTGGCGTTGACCAAGCCGCGGATCATCGAGCTTCTGCTGATCACCACCGTTCCGGTGATGTTCCTCGCCGAGCAGGGTGTTCCGGATCTGAAGCTGGTGCTGCTGACCTGCGTCGGCGGCTATCTGTCCGCGGGCGGCGCCAACGCCCTGAACATGTACATCGACCGCGACATCGACGCGCTGATGGACCGCACCTCGCAGCGCCCGCTGGTGACCGGCATGGTCAGCCCGGCCGAATGCCTCGTCTTCGGTATCACGCTGGCCATCGTCTCGACCCTGCTGTTCGGCCTCACCGTGAACTGGCTGTCGGCCTGGCTCTCGCTCGGCGCGCTCCTCTTCTACGTCGTCGTCTACACGATGATCCTCAAGCGCCGCACCTCGCAGAACATCGTCTGGGGCGGCATCGCCGGCTGTCTGCCGGTGCTCATCGGCTGGTCGGCCGTGACCGACTCGATGTCCTGGGCACCGATCATCCTCTTCGGGGTGATGTTCTTCTGGACGCCGCCGCACTACTGGCCGCTGTCCATGAAGGTCAAGGAGGACTACGCGCGCGTGGGCGTGCCGATGCTCCCGGTCATCGCCTCCAACAAGGTCGTGGCCCGGCAGATCGTCATCTACAGCTGGGTGATGGTCGTCGTGTCGCTGCTGCTGACGCCGCTCGGCTACACCGGCTGGTTCTACACGGCGGTCGCCCTGCTGGCCGGCGGCATGTGGCTGTGGGAGGCGCACGGGCTGCAGAACCGCGCCAAGGCCGAGGCCACGGGCGGCAAGCTCAAGGAGATGCGCCTCTTCCACTGGTCCATCACCTATGTGTCGGTGCTGTTCCTGGCGATCGCGGTGGACCCCTTCCTGCGCTGAGTACCCGTTCTCCGAGAACTCCGACGGGCGGGGTGCGTGGCCAAGGCCACGCACCCCGCCCGTCGCCGTTCGATCTACCCGTCGGTAGCATCCTGGTCATGGCAGACACGCAGCAGGTTGAGACGAAGGCCGACCGGTGGGCCGAGCGCCGGGTGACCCGGCTGGCCGGGCGGATCGACTCCTTCTCCAAGGCGCACGGCGGCGCCGAGGGCCAGGTGGCCTACCTCGGTGAGCGCGGCGCCCGGATCGTGCTCGTCGGCGCGGACGGCGCCTGGGGCGACCTGGTCGCGCGCTCCTACGAGACGGCGCGGAAGGCCGTCGAGAAGTCCGGGATCACCGTCCACGAGGACTTCGACGGCGAGTTCGCGGCCAAGGTGGAGACCGGCCCCTACGAGTGGTCGCGCATGGCGGGCATCCAGGTGGGCGGGCCGAGCAACACCTGAGACCGGGTTCACCCGTTAGGACCGTAGGAAGCCGTGAGGCGCGCGAGCCGTGAAGGCGCACGTGCCCCAGGGCGCACGAGCGACAAGGCGCACGAGCCAAAAGGCGCACGGTCCCATCACGGGGAGTCCGGATGATCGAAACGCCGTCCCTGGTGGACCAGTACTGCCACGGCGTCCTGAGAACGGAGCTGGGCCTCGGCACCTTCGAGGCCCGGCTGGCCCGCACCGAGGGACCGCCCGCGCCGGGCACCACCCTCTTCGACACCCAGACCGGCTTCGCGGTACGCCGCTGGTGCCCGCCCCTGCTGGGCCTGGAACCGCACTGCACGCCCGCCCGCTATCTGGCCCGGCGCCGCGAACTGGGCGTCATGGAGGCCGACCGCCGGCTGCTGCGCGGCAGCGGCATCACGACCTACCTGGTCGACGCGGGCCTGCCCGGCGACCTCACCGGCCCCGCCGAGATGGCGTCCGCGGCGGACGCGGACGCTCACGAGATCGTGCGCCTCGAACTGCTGGCCGAGCAGGTCGCCGACACCTCCGGCACCGTCGAGTCCTTTCTCGCCAACCTCGCCGAGGCCGTGCACGGCGCCGCCGCGAACGCGGTCGCCTTCACCTCCGTCGCGGGCGTACGGCACGGTCTGGCGCTCGCGCCGGAACCGCCGGGCCCGGGGGAGGTGCGCGGCGCCGCCGCCCGCTGGCTGACGGGACGCGAGGTCGGCGGTGAGCTGAGCGACCCGGTGCTCCTGCGGCACCTGCTGTGGATCGCCGTGGCCTCGGGGCTGCCGCTCCAGCTGCACGCGGGCCTCGGCGAGCCCGGCCTGCGCATCGACCGCACCGACCCGGTCCTGCTGACCGACTTCGTGCGGGCCACCGCCGGCCTCGGCACCGACCTGGTCCTGCTGCACGGCTACCCGTACCACCGCCACGCCGCCCACCTCGCCGGCGTCTTCCCGCACGTCTACGCCGACTCGGGCGCCGCCCTGGTACGCACCGGTGCCCGCGCGGCGACGGTCCTCGCGGAGATCCTGGAGCTGGCCCCCTTCGGCAAGATCCTGTTCTCCAGCGGCGCCCAGGGCCTGCCCGAACTGCACGTGGTCGCCGCCCGCCTGTTCCGCGAGGCCCTGGGACGGGTGCTGGGCACCTGGGTGGCCGAGGGGGCCTGGTCCCTCGGGGACGCGCAGCGGGTGGCCGGGATGATCGCGTCGGGGAACGCGGGGCGGGTGTACGGCCTGGAGCGGGAACCGGCGGGTGCCGCCGGGAACGTGAGGCCGTTCAGGCCCGTGTGAGCGTCGCCTCCACCGCCGGGCCGGGCACACCGGCCGTCTCCTCCGGCCGCTCGCGCAGCGCCAGCAGCACCCTCAGCGCCGCGATCCACATCACGCACGAGCCGAACATGTGCAGGGCGACCAGGACCTCGGGCAGGTCGGTGAAGTACTGGACGTAGCCGATGGCCCCCTGCGCGAGCAGCACCAGGAACAGGTCGCGGGTGCGGGCCAGCGGGCCCTTGGGCGCGTCGACCGCCTTCAGGACGAACCACAGGGCGAACGTCAGCGTCACCACGATCCACGCCAGCACGGCGTGCACCTTGCTCACCGTCTCCCAGTCGAGCGGCATCCGGGGGACGTCACTGGAGTCGCCCGCGTGCGGGCCGGCGCCGGTGACCACCGTGCCGACCGCGATCAGCAGCACGGAGACGGCGATCAGCGCCCACACCAGCTGCTGGACGGCCTTGCCGACCAGGGGGCGCGGTGCCGCGTCGCCCTCCCGGGTGCGCTGCCACATCACGGTCGCGACCGCGATCAGCGCGGTCGACAGCAGGAAGTGGGCCGCGACGGTGTACGGGTTGAGGCCGACCAGGACCACGATGCCGCCGAGGACGGCATTGCCCATCACGATCCAGAACTGCAGCCAGCCCAGCCGCGTCACGCCGCGCCGGTAGGGCTTCTGCGACCGCGCGGCGATGATCGCCCAGCCGACCGCGGCGCACAGCACGTAGGTCAGCAGGCGGTTGCCGAACTCGATGACGCCGTGGAAGCCCATCTCGCTGGTGGTGGTCAGCGAGTCGTCGGTGCACTTGGGCCAGGTCGGGCAGCCGAGGCCCGAGCCGGTCAGGCGTACGGCACCGCCGGTGACGACGATGAGCACCGCCATGGTGAGCGCGGCGAGGGCCGCCCGGCGGACCGTCCGGGGCTCCGGGGTCCAGCGTGCGGCGATGAAGGCGAGCGGGTTGCGCACGGCGGCTGCGGCGTCGGCACGGGTCACGTTTGGCACGCCGTCCATCGTAGGCGCCCGCTTGTGCACGCTTTCACGAGGGGGCCCCGTCCCCCCGCGCGCGTCCTCACTCCCAGCGGAAGAACCTCCCGGCCGCCGCGAGCCCCGCGACCGCCCAGACGGCGAGGATTCCCAGGTCGCCCCAGGGCATCCCGGCCCCGTGCTGGAGGACGTCCCGCAGCCCGTCCGACAGGGCGGAGATCGGCAGCAGCCCCAGCACGCTCTGCGCCGCGTCCGGGAACTCGTCCAGCGGCACGATCACGCCGCCGCCCACGAGCAGCAGCAGGAAGACCAGGTTGGCGGCGGCCAGCGTGGCCTCCGCCTTCAGCGTGCCCGCCATGAGCAGCCCGAGCCCGGAGAAGGCGGCCGTGCCGAGGACCAGGAGCAGCAGCACGGCGAACGGGTTGCCGTGCGGCGACCAGCCCAGCGCGAAGGCGATCACCGTCAGCAGCACGATCTGGAGCACCTCGGTGACCAGCACGGACACCGTCTTCGCGGTCATCAGGCCCCAGCGCGGCAGCGGTGAGGCGGCCAGCCGCTTCAGCACCCCGTACCGGCGCTCGAAGCCGGTGCCGATGGCCTGCCCGGTGAACGCCGTCGACATCACGGCGAGCGCCAGGACGCCGGGCGCGAGGAAGTCGACGGCCTCGCCGGCGCCGGTGTCGATGATGTCCACGGAACTGAACAGGACGAGCAGCAGCGTCGGGATGATCACCGTCAGCAGCAGCTGCTCGCCGTTGCGCAGCAGCATCTTCGTCTCGAGCAGGGCCTGGGTCGCGATCATCCGGCCGAGCGGCGCGGCACCGGGCTTCGGCGTGTAGGTGCCGGTGGGTGTCGTCGTCATGAGCGCAGTTCCTTGCCCGTCAGTTCCAAGAACACGTCCTCCAAGGTGTGCCGCTCCACCGAGATGCGGTCCGGCATCACTCCGTGCTGGGCGCACCAGGAGGTCACCGTGGCGAGCAGCTGGGGATCGACCTTGCCGTTGACGCGGTAGGAGCCCGGGGTCAGCTCGGCGGCCGCGGAGTCCGCGGGCAGCGCCTTGAGCAGGGAGGCGACGTCCAGTCCCGGCCGGCCGGAGAACCGCAGGGTGTTCTCGGCCCCGCCGCGGCACAGCTCCTCGGGCGAGCCCTGCGCGATGACCCGGCCGGCGTCGATGATGGCGACGTCGTCGGCCAGCTGCTCGGCCTCGTCCATGTGGTGCGTGGTGAGGATCACCGAGACGCCGTCACCGCGCAGGTCCCGTACGAGGTCCCAGGTGGCGCGGCGGGCCTGCGGGTCCAGGCCGGCGGTCGGCTCGTCCAGGAACACCAGCTCGGGGCGGCCGACCACGGCCATCGCGAGGGCGAGCCGCTGCTGCTGGCCGCCGGAGAGCCTGCGGTACGTCGTCCGGCCGCACGCGCCGAGGCCGAGCCGCTCGATGAGCGCGTCGACGTCCAGCGGGTGGGCGTGCAGCTTCGCGACGTGCCGCAGCATCTCGTCCGCGCGGGCGCCGGAGTAGACGCCGCCGGACTGGAGCATCACGCCGATCCGGGGCCGCAGCTCGGAGCCCTGTGCCACCGGGTCGAGGCCCAGCACGCGCACCGTGCCGGAGTCGGGCCTGCGGTACCCCTCGCAGGTCTCGACCGTGGTCGTCTTGCCCGCCCCGTTGGGGCCGAGTACGGCGGTGACACCCGCCCGGGCCGCCAGGTCGAGGCCGTCCACCGCGGTCTTCGTGCCGTACCGCTTCACCAGGGCCTGGACCTGGACCACGGGCTCGCTTCGCATGGGTCACGAGTCTAGGTACGCGGACGGGGGCTCAGGCGCGGGGGTGCGGGATCTCCTCCCCGGGGGTGGGCGTACGGGGCGCTCGCGGGGGCCGGTGAACGCCCCGCGTCGGACCGGCGTACGGCGCGCTCAAGGGGCCCGCGCGGGGGCTGCGGCGGGGCCGGCGTACGGCGCTCGGGGCCCCGTGAGCCGTCGCTCGCGGGGTGCGCGGGGTCCGTGCGGGGCCGCCGCCGACCCGCGCCGGTGAGCGGTGCGGGGGCTGCGCGACCGGGCACGTCGCCCCCGCCCGCGCCGCTACTCGCGGGGCCGGTGCACCGGCAGCCACCGCTCCGCGTAGGCGACCGCGTCCACCAGCGGGAACAGCCGGGTGACGGCCGCGCCGACCCGCCCGCGTACGACGGGCCGATCGCGTTCGAAGTCGTGGCCCAGCTCGTCGAACCGGTCCGAGGTGATCGACACCTCGGTCACGCGTTCCCAGCCCACCGGACCCGGCCGCCCCACCTCCACCAGCGGGGACGGAATCCGGTACTCGGCGAGGTGGAAGCCCGTGCAGGCCTCGAAGCCCGTGCCGAGCAGAAGGACCCGGGCACCCATCCGCTCCAGGGTCGCCAGCGGGCTGCGCTCGCCCAGCCGGCAGTCGGTCGCGTGCCCCGCGACCACCTCGGCGGCGCGGGGGCCCAGGGCCGCGAAGGACGTCTGCGGGTGCGCGCTGCGCAGGGCGCCCGGCCAGGTGCGCACGGTCTCGGGAACCACCCCGACCCCGCGTGAGGGAGTGATCAGCGGGTCGTAGGCGGGCATCGCGGTCCGGACGGTGGCCCACCATTCCTCGGGCACCGGCGGGCTCTTCCACAGGGCCGGGTCCGAGAGGTCGCCGGTCTGGGTGGGGACCACCAGCGTGCCGTCCGGGCCGAGCGCGTCGAGCAGTCCCTGGACGACCGCGACCGGGCCTCCGCAGACCCAGCCGAGGGAGCTGAGGGAGGAGTGCACGAGCAGGGTGTCGTCGGTCCGCACGCCCAGCTCGCGCAGCCCGGCGGCGATCGTGCCGCGGGTGACGAGTGGGCCGGTGGGAGGGGGTGTGGGCATGCCGGGGAGTGTCCCGCAGGCCGGTCACGGGCGCCACCGGATTGATCGATCAAAGATCGTTTCCGCAGGTCAGATTAGGTATACCTAAGTGACGCAGGGCACCGTCCGAAGATCCGGACCCGGCTTGCCCGCCTCGGCGGAATTACGCAACAATGGCGTTGTGAAAAACGTTGGCGAGGCTCCGCAGGAGGAACTCGCGACCGGTGAGCGGTCCACCCGCAACCGCGTCGCGCGCTCCATCCTGGACCACGGGCCGTCGACCGTCGCCGAGCTCGCCGGGCGCCTGGGCCTCACTCAGGCCGCCGTCCGGCGCCACCTCGACGCGCTGGTCGCCGACGACGTGGTCGAAGCCCGTGAGCAGCGGGTCTACGGCACGCGCACGCGCGGGCGACCCGCCAAGGTCTTCGCGCTCACCGACTGCGGCCGGGACGCCTTCGACCAGTCGTACGACAAGCTGGCCGCGGACGCCCTGCGCTGGATCGGTCGGCAGGAGGGCGGGGAGCAGGCGATCGCCGCCTTCGCCCGCGCCCGGATCGCCGCCCAGTCAGGCGCGTACCGCAAGGCGGTCGAGTCCGTCCCGCCCGAAAAGCGCACGGAAGCGCTGGCCAGGGCCCTGAGCGCGGACGGGTACGCTGCTACCGCGCGGAGCGCACCCCATCCCCAACAGGGCGAGCAGCTGTGCCAGCACCACTGCCCGGTCGCCCACGTCGCAGAGCAGTTTCCGCAGCTGTGCGAGGCGGAGACGGAATTTTTCGCCGAGCTGCTCGGTACTCATGTACAGCGGCTCGCGACCATCGCGCACGGCGACGGGGTCTGCACCACGTTCATTCCGAAGACTTCGCACGCGCCGCCCACGGCGGCGCAAGCGTCCACGAACACCGCTAACGCATCTGCAAGCACGGCCGGGAGGAACCCCGCATGACTCTCCCCACGGAGACTGCTCACCCTGAGCTCGAGGGCCTGGGCAAGTACGAATACGGCTGGGCCGACTCCGACACGGCCGGCGCCTCTGCCAAGCGCGGCATCAACGAGGACGTCGTCCGCGACATCTCCGCGAAGAAGAACGAGCCGGAGTGGATGACCAAGCTCCGCCTCAAGGGCCTGCGCCTCTTCGAGAAGAAGCCCATGCCCAACTGGGGCTCGGACCTGTCGGGCATCGACTTCGACAACATCAAGTACTTCGTGCGCTCCACGGAGAAGCAGGCGGAGTCCTGGGAGGACCTGCCCGAGGACATCAAGAACACGTACGACAAGCTCGGCATCCCCGAGGCGGAGAAGCAGCGCCTCGTCGCCGGTGTCGCGGCCCAGTACGAGTCGGAGGTCGTCTACCACCAGATCCGTGAGGACCTGGAGGAGCAGGGCGTCATCTTCCTGGACACCGACACGGCCCTGAAGGAGCACCCGGAGCTCTTCAAGGAGTACTTCGGGACCGTCATCCCCGTCGGCGACAACAAGTTCGCCTCGCTGAACAGCGCGGTGTGGTCCGGCGGCTCCTTCATCTACGTGCCGAAGGGCGTGCACGTCGAGATCCCGCTCCAGGCCTACTTCCGTATCAACACGGAGAACATGGGCCAGTTCGAGCGGACCCTGATCATCGTCGACGAGGGCGCCTACGTGCACTACGTCGAGGGCTGCACCGCCCCGATCTACAAGTCGGACTCGCTGCACTCCGCGGTCGTCGAGATCATCGTCAAGAAGAACGCCCGCTGCCGCTACACGACCATCCAGAACTGGTCGAACAACGTCTACAACCTGGTCACCAAGCGCGCCGTGGCGTACGAGGGCGCGACCATGGAGTGGATCGACGGCAACATCGGCTCCAAGGTGACGATGAAGTACCCGGCCGTCTACCTGATGGGCGAGCACGCCAAGGGCGAGACCCTGTCCATCGCCTTCGCGGGCGAGGGCCAGCACCAGGACGCCGGCTCCAAGATGGTCCACATGGCGCCGAACACGTCCTCCAACATCGTCTCGAAGTCCGTGGCGCGCGGCGGCGGCCGTACGTCCTACCGCGGTCTCGTCGAGATCGGCGAGGGCGCCCACGGCTCCAAGTCGAACGTGCTGTGCGACGCGCTGCTCGTCGACACCATCTCCCGCTCCGACACGTACCCGTACGTGGACGTCCGCGAGGACGACGTGTCCATGGGCCACGAGGCGACCGTCTCCAAGGTCTCCGAGGACCAGCTCTTCTACCTGATGAGCCGCGGTCTGAGCGAGTTCGAGGCGATGGCGATGATCGTGCGCGGCTTCGTCGAGCCGATCGCCAAGGAGCTGCCGATGGAGTACGCCCTCGAGCTCAACCGGCTGATCGAGCTGCAGATGGAAGGCGCGGTCGGTTAAGACCCGCCCCGAAGCAGTCGCCAGATTTCTGACGTAGGAAGAGAGCAGACCGACAGCCATGGCTGAGGCTCAGAACATCCCCGTGGGGTCCACCACCGCGGGCCAGATCGCGGTGGCCGCCGAGTCGACCGTCGCCACGCGCATGAGCGCGCCCGCGTCCTTCGACGTGGCGGACTTCCCGGTCCCGCACGGCCGCGAGGAGGAGTGGCGGTTCACGCCGCTGGAGCGGCTGCGCGGGCTGCACGACGGCACCGCGGTCGCCACCGGCGACGGCGTGAAGGTCGACATCGACGCGCCCGAGGGCGTCGTCGTCGAGACCGTCGGCCGTGACGACGCGCGCATCGGCAGGGCCGGCACCCCGGTGGACCGGGTCGCCGCCCAGGCCTACTCGGCGTTCGAGAAGGCCGGCGTGCTCACCGTCCCCAAGGAGACGGTCCTCACCGAGCCGATCCGCATCTCCGTGCACGGCGACGGCGGCACCGCCTACGCCCACCAGGTCGTCGAGCTGGGTGCCTTCGCCGAGGCCGTGGTCGTCATCGACCACACCGGTGACGCGGTACTCGCGGCCAACGTCGACTACGTCCTGGGCGACGGCGCCAAGCTGACCGTCGTCTCCGTCCAGGACTGGGACGACAAGGCCGTGCACGTCGGCCAGCACAACGCGCTGATCGGCCGGGACGCGACCTTCAAGTCGTTCGTGGTCACCTTCGGCGGCGACCTGGTCCGGCTGCACCCGCGCGTCGCCTACGCCGGTCCCGGCGGCGAGGCCGAGCTGTTCGGCCTGTACTTCACCGACCAGGGCCAGCACCAGGAGCACCGCCTCCTGGTCGACCACAACGTCCCGCACTGCAAGTCCAACGTCGTCTACAAGGGCGCGCTGCAGGGCGACGACGCGCACGCGGTCTGGATCGGCGACGTGCTCATCGAGGCCGCGGCCGAGGGCACCGACACCTACGAGATGAACCGCAACCTCGTCCTCACGGACGGCGCCCGGGTCGACTCGGTGCCGAACCTGGAGATCGAGACCGGCGAGATCGTCGGCGCCGGTCACGCCTCCGCCACCGGCCGCTTCGACGACGAGCAGCTCTTCTACCTGATGGCGCGCGGCATCCCCGAGATCGACGCCCGCCGCCTGGTGGTCCGCGGCTTCTTCGCCGAGCTGGTCCAGCAGATCGGCGTCGCGGACATCGAGGAGCGTCTGCTCGCCAAGATCGACGAGGAGCTGGAGGCGTCGGTCGCATGACCTTCGTACGCGTCTGTGGAGCGGACGAGCTGGAGGAGGACACCCCCAAGAGGGTGGAACTCGACGGCACGCCGATCTCCGTCGTGCGGACCGAGGGCGAGCTGTTCGCGATCCACGACATCTGCTCGCACGCGAACGTCTCCCTCGCCGAGGGCGAGGTCGACGACTGCCACATCGAGTGCTGGCTGCACGGCTCGCGCTTCGACCTCCGTTCCGGCAAGCCCGACAGTCTTCCGGCGACGCGCCCCGTCCCCGTATACCCCGTAAAGATCGAAGGGGACGACGTGCTCGTCTCCCTCACCCAGGAGTCCTGAGGCACCCATGGCAACGCTTGAAATCCGAGACCTGCACGTCACCGTCGAGGCCGACAACGCCACGAAGGAGATCCTCAAGGGCGTCGACCTCACCGTGAAGCAGGGCGAGACGCACGCCATCATGGGCCCGAACGGCTCCGGCAAGTCGACCCTCGCCTACTCCCTCGCGGGTCACCCCAAGTACACGATCACCGGCGGCACCGTGCTGCTCGACGGTGAGGACGTCCTGGAGATGTCCGTCGACGAGCGCGCCCGCGCCGGCCTGTTCCTCGCGATGCAGTACCCGGTCGAGGTCCCCGGCGTCTCGGTCTCCAACTTCCTGCGCACCTCCGCCACCGCCGTCCGCGGCGAGGCCCCCAAGCTGCGCCACTGGGTGAAGGAGGTCAAGGAGACCATGGAGCGCCTCAACATGGACCCCGCCTTCGCCGAGCGCAACGTCAACGAGGGCTTCTCCGGCGGTGAGAAGAAGCGCCACGAGATCCTCCAGCTGGAGCTGCTCAAGCCGAAGATCGCGATCCTCGACGAGACCGACTCCGGCCTCGACGTCGACGCCCTGCGCGTCGTCTCCGAGGGCGTCAACCGCGTCCACGAGTCGGGCGAGGTCGGCACTCTGCTGATCACCCACTACACGCGCATCCTGCGCTACATCAAGCCCGACCACGTCCACGTCTTCGCAGGCGGCCGCATCGCCGAGTCGGGCGGCCCCGAGCTGGCCGACAAGCTGGAGGCCGAGGGCTACGAGGCATACACGAAGGGCGGCGCATCCGAGTGACACAGCTGCCGGGCCTCCTCGACACCGAGGCGATCCGCAAGGACTTCCCGATCCTGGACCGCCAGGTCCACGACGGGCACAAGCTCGTCTACCTGGACAACGCGGCGACCTCGCAGAAGCCGCGCCAGGTGCTGGACGCGCTCAGCGAGTACTACGAGCGCTACAACGCCAACGTCCACCGTGGCGTGCACGTCCTCGCCGAGGAGGCCACGGCACTGTACGAGGGCGCGCGGGACAAGGTCGCGGAGTTCATCAACGCGCCCTCCCGCGACGAGGTGATCTTCACCAAGAACGCCTCGGAGTCGCTCAACCTGGTCGCGAACATGCTGGGCTGGGCCGACGACCCCTACCGCGTGGACTCCGACACCGAGATCGTCATCACGGAGATGGAGCACCACTCCAACATCGTGCCGTGGCAGCTGCTCGCCCAGCGCACCGGCGCGAAGCTCCGCTGGTTCGGCCTCACGGACGACGGCCGCCTCGACCTCTCGAACATCGAGGAGGTCATCACCGAGAAGACGAAGATCGTCTCCTTCGTGCTGGTCTCCAACATCCTGGGCACCCAGAACCCGGTCGAGGCGATCGTGCGCCGCGCCCAGGAGGTCGGCGCGCTCGTCTGCGTCGACGCCTCCCAGGCCGCGCCGCACATGCCGATGGACGTACAGGCCCTCCAGGCCGACTTCGTGGCCTTCACCGGCCACAAGATGTGCGGCCCGACGGGCATCGGCGTCCTGTGGGGCCGCCAGGAACTGCTGGAGGACCTCCCGCCCTTCCTCGGCGGCGGCGAGATGATCGAGACGGTCTCGATGCACTCCTCGACCTACGCCCCGGCCCCCCACAAGTTCGAGGCGGGCACGCCCCCGATCGCGCAGGCGGTGGGCCTGGGCGCGGCGATCGACTATCTCGGCTCGATCGGCATGGACAAGATCCTGGCCCACGAGCACGCGCTGACCGAGTACGCGGTGAAGCGCCTGCTGGAGGTCCCGGACCTGCGCATCATCGGCCCGACGACGGCCGAGGAACGCGGCGCGGCGATCAGCTTCGCGCTCGGCGACATCCACCCCCACGACGTGGGCCAGGTCCTCGACGAGCAGGGCATCGCGGTCCGGGTCGGCCACCACTGCGCCCGCCCCGTCTGCCTGCGCTACGGAATTCCTGCGACCACGCGAGCGTCGTTCTATCTGTACTCCACGCCGGCCGAGATCGACGCACTGGTCGACGGCCTGGAGCACGTACGGAACTTCTTCGGCTGACGGGACGAGCGAAGAGCATGAAGCTGGACTCCATGTACCAGGAAGTCATCCTGGACCACTACAAGAACCCGCACGGGCGTGGTCTGAGGGACGGCGACGCCGAGGTGCACCACGTCAACCCGACGTGCGGCGACGAGATCACGCTGCGCGTGAAGTACGACGGCACGACGGTCAGCGACGTCAGCTACGAGGGCCAGGGCTGCTCGATCAGCCAGGCGAGCGCCTCCGTGCTGAACGACCTGCTGGTCGGCAAGGACCTCGCCCAGGCGCAGCGGATCCAGGAGACCTTCCTGGAGCTGATGCAGTCCAAGGGCAGGATCGAGCCGGACGACGCGATGGAGGAGGTCCTGGAGGACGCGGTCGCGTTCGCCGGGGTCTCGAAGTACCCGGCCCGGGTCAAGTGCGCCCTGCTGAGCTGGATGGCCTGGAAGGACGCGACGTCCCAGGCACTGGACGGCGCCGACGCCGAGAAGGAGACGACGGCATGAGTGAGACCGTGGAAATGAAGCCGGCCTCCGAGGAGGAGGTCCGCGAGGCCCTGCTGGACGTCGTGGACCCCGAGCTGGGCATCGACGTGGTCAATCTGGGCCTGATCTACGGCGTCCACATCGACGACGCGAACATCGCGACCATCGACATGACCCTGACGTCGGCGGCCTGTCCGCTGACCGACGTGATCGAGGACCAGGCCAAGTCCGCCACGGACGGCATCGTCAACGAGCTGCGGATCAACTGGGTCTGGATGCCGCCGTGGGGCCCGGACAAGATCACGGACGACGGCCGCGAGCAGCTGCGCGCGCTGGGGTTCAACGTCTGAGGCACACCGCTGCCGCGTAGACACCGCGGTACACAACGAGAACGGCGACACCCACCGGGTGTCGCCGTTTCTGTGTCCGGGGAGCCTCTCGGGGCTCCGTTATGTACGCTCGTACACATGGGATATCTGCTCCTGGCCGGAGCCATCGCCGCCGAGGTCGCCGGGACCACCGCCATGAAGTACAGCGAGGGCTTCAGCAGGCTGGGCCCCTCACTGCTGACGGCGCTCGCGTACGTGCTCTCCTTCGCGCTGCTCGCCCAGACCCTGAAGGTCCTCGCCGTCGGCACCGCGTACGCCATCTGGGCCGGCGTGGGCACCGCCGCCATCGCCGCGATCGGGGTGACGTTCATGGGCGAGGGGATGACCGTCACCAAGGCCGCCGGCATCGCACTGATCATCGTCGGCGTGGTGGTGCTGAACCTGGGCGGCGCGCACTGATGTCCCGGCGCCACGACCCCGAGCGGCGCCAGCGCATCATCGACGCGGCGATCCGGGTCGTCGGACGGAAGGGCATCGCCGGCCTCAGTCACCGCACCGTCGCCGCCGAGGCCGACGTGCCCCTCGGCTCGACGACGTACCACTTCGCGACCCTGGACGAACTCCTGGTCGCCGCCCTGCGCCAGGCGAACGAGGGCTTCGCCAAGGTGGTCGCCGCCCACCCGGCCCTGGCGGACCCCCGCGCCGACCTGCCCGCCGAACTCGCCCGCGTGCTCGGCGAATGGCTGGCCGGCGACCGCACCGGCGTCGAGCTGGAGTACGAGCTGTACCTGGCCGCCCTGCGCCGCCCCGCCCTGCGCCCGGTCGCCGCGGAGTGGGCCGAGGGCGTCGCCGACCTCCTCGCCTGCCGCACGGACCCGGTCACGGCCCGCGCCCTGGTCGCCCTGCTGGACGGCATCTGCCTCCAGGTACTGCTGACGGGGGCGCCGTACGACGAGGAGTGCGCGAGGGAGATGCTGGGGCGGGTACACGGTCGGTGACCGGGACGAACCTCGCGAAAAGCCCCCGGCGCGTCCCGTACCGCCCGGCACGCGAGACGCCCGAGGGGCCGGCTCGCTTCCGCGGGCGACGGCCGGTTAGGTTGCCCTCATGACCGACACGACTGCTCCCCGCACCACCGGCGCCGTGGCCGCCGGGCTTGCCACGATCGCCGCCGACGGCACCGTCCTCGACACCTGGTTCCCGGCCCCCGAACTCTCCGCTGCGAGCGCCGAGGGCCCTGGCCCGTCCGGCACCGAGCGCCTCACCGCCGAGCAGGCCGCCGAACTCCTCGGCGGCGGCGCGGCCGCGGCGGTCGGTCCGGACGCCCGGCGCGGCGTCGAAGTGGTCGCGGTCCGCACGGTCATCGCCTCGCTGGACGAGAAGCCGGTCGACACGCACGACGTCTACCTGCGCCTGCACCTGCTCTCCCACCGCCTGGTCAAGCCGCACGGCCAGAACCTGGACGGCATCTTCGCCCACCTGGCCAACGTCGCCTGGACCTCGCTCGGCCCGGTCGCCGTGGACGACATCGAGAAGGTGCGCCTCAACGCCCGCGCCGAGGGCCTGCACCTCCAGGTGACCTCGGTCGACAAGTTCCCGCGCATGACGGACTACGTCGCCCCCAAGGGCGTCCGCATCGCCGACGCCGACCGGGTCCGGCTCGGCGCGCACCTCTCCGCGGGCACCACGGTCATGCACGAGGGCTTCGTCAACTTCAACGCGGGCACGCTCGGCACCTCGATGGTCGAGGGCCGCATCTCCGCGGGCGTCGTCGTCGGCGACGGCTCCGACATCGGCGGCGGCGCCTCCACCATGGGCACCCTCTCCGGCGGCGGCAACGTCCGCATCGTCATCGGCGAGCGCTGCCTGGTCGGCGCCGAGGCGGGCGTCGGCATCGCGCTCGGCGACGAATGCGTGGTCGAGGCCGGCCTCTACGTCACCGCCGGCACCCGCGTGACGATGCCCGACGGCCAGGTCGTCAAGGCCCGCGAACTCTCCGGCGCCTCCAACATCCTCTTCCGCCGCAACTCGGTCACGGGCACGGTCGAGGCTCGCCCGAACAACGCGGTGTGGGGCGGTCTGAACGACGTCCTGCACAGCCACAACTGACGCCGTAGCCGGTCGCCGACGGACGGGCCGCCCTTCTGACACGCCCCTGCCGGGCTGTCGGGAGGGCGGTCGCCGTTTTTGGGCGTGGCTGTGGGGGGTGTGTTCCGCCGACGCGGCGAGGGCGCGTGCCGCGAGCGCCCCCGCACGTACGGATGACGGCCCGTGACCTTCCGGTGGTCTTGGCGGATGAACTGGTGGACGCAGAGTCCGATCAGACGCCGATCCGACGAAACGAGGGGCCTGGTATGACGAACGAGCGGGCGAGGACCGTGGCGCGTTGGCTGGCCGGGGCGGGCGCCGCGGTGCTGGTGTGCTGGGGCTCGGCGGGGGTCGCGCAGGCGGACGAGACCACCTCCGGTTCGCACAACGGCCCCCGGGTCGGCCTCCTCAACGTCAACGTGGGGCAGATCGACGACCCGGCGGAGGACGTACTGGAGCACACGCTGCTGCTCGGGGACGGCTACACCTGGAGCTGACCGGTGTCGGCGACCAGTTCCTCGTAGGTCGCCAGCAGCCGGTCGGTCGTCTCGCGGTCCGCGGGCCGCAGCGGTGCGCGGACCGGCCCCGCGGGCAGGCCCAGTGCGCCGAGGAGGGCCTTCGCGGTGACCGTGCCGGGCAGGTCCGCGGCCATCATCGGCTCGACGAGCGCGATCGCCCGCCGCTGGAGCAGGGCGGCCCGCCCGGTGTCGCCCGCGTCGAAGGCGTCGAGGACGGCCCGGAACAGGTCCGGCACGACGTTCGCGACCGTGCTGACGTACCCCGCCGCGCCGACCGCGTACAAGGCGAGGACCTGCTCGTCGCATCCCGCGTAGTACGCCAGGTCCGAGCGGGACAGCACCTTCTGGATGCCGAGGACGTCGTAGGAGCAGTCCTTGACGGCGACGATCCGCGGGTGACCGGCGAGGCGGACGAGTGTGTCGGGTTCGATGCGGGTGCCGGTGCGGCCCGGGATGTCGTAGAGGGCGAGCGGCAGTCCGCAGGCGTCCGCGACCTCCAGGAAGTGCGCCTCCAGGGCGTCCTGCGGGGGCTTGCTGTAGTACGGCGTGACCACCAGCAGCCCGTCCGCGCCGGCCCTCTCCGCGGCCAGCGCCAGTTCCACCGTGTGCCGGGTGTCGGCGGTGCCCACTCCGGCGACGACCGACGCCCGGTCCCCGACCGCCTCCCGGACCGCCGTGACCAGTGCCGCCTTCTCGGCGTCCGTGGTGGTCGGCGACTCACCCGTGGTGCCGGACAGCACCAGGCCGTCGCAGCCCCGCGCCACCAGCCGGTCGGCGAGCCGCTGCGCGCCGTCGAGATCGAGCGCGCCGGTCCCGGTGAAGGGCGTGACCATGGCGCACAGGGCGCGGCCGAAGGGGGGTGGGGAGGGGCGGTCGTCGTCTGTCGTCATGGGAGTAGTGTCGGCGGACGAATCGTGTAGCTCCACTTAAATCTGCTACGAGGTATGTGTAAGGAGTGCTGCGTGGTCGGCGGGCGGGACAGGGCAGGGTAGTGCCGGTCGGCCATGGGTACCCGGGGTGCTCCGAACCGAGAGGAGGCGGAACCGTGACCGGGACCATGCACACCAGGCCTGTGCGCGACGAGCAGCAGCACTCCGTGGGTGAACTCGTCGGTCAGGCCACCGAACAGCTCTCCCGGCTCGTGCGCCAGGAAGTGGCCCTCGCCAAGATGGAGCTGGCCGAGAAGGGCAAGCGGGCCGGGCGTGGCGGCGGGATGCTCGGCGCCGCGGGCGCCATCGCGTACGTCGGCCTGTTCGCCCTGGCCGGAACGGCCACCGCCGCGCTCTCGCTGGCGCTGCCCGTCTGGGCCGCGGCCCTCATCGTGACGGCGGTGCTCTTCGTGATCGCCGGCGTACTGGCCATGATGGGCCGCGCCCAGCTCCGCCGCGCCGTGCCCCCGAAACCCGAGGAAGCCCTCGGCAGCGTCAAGGCCGACGTGGACCAGATCAGGGAAAGGGCGCATCGATGACCGACGCGACAAGCGGTGACGGCACGAGGACCGGCTCCACCGCGCAGCCGATCGGCGGGGCCAAGGGGCCCGACGAGCTGCGGCAGCAGATCGAGCAGACCCGCGGCCAGCTCGGCGACACCGTGGAGGAGCTGGCGGGGAAGGCGGATGTGAAGGGCCGCGCCAAGGCCCGGGCCGCCGACCTCAGGGACAAGGCCGGTGCCATGACCGTGCAGCTGCGCAGTTCCGCCGCGCAGGCCGGGCACACCGTGCAGAACAAGGCGAGCCGGGCCGGGCACACCGCGCAGGACAAGGCGAGCCGGGCCGGCCGTACAGCGCAGGACAAGGCGGGCAGGGCCGGGCACACCGTGGAGCAGCGGGTGCCGGGAAGGGCGCGCGGTGCGGTTCGGGCCGGGCTCGGGCATCCCCGTGCGGTGCTGGTCGCCGGTGCGGCGGCCGGCGCGGTGGTCGCCGCGGGCGTGTGGCGGCGCCGTCACCGGCACGGGCCTTGCTGAGGGCGCGGGCGTGACGAGGGGCTCCGGGCGGGGCCCCTCGTCACGCATGGCGTAGCGGTGTACGGCGTACCGGTGCACGGCGTGCCGGGCGCGCTCGCGCCGGCGGGCCCGCGGCGGAGCCGCTGTCCAGGCCCGCGTCGACGCCCTCGCCACACCGGGCGACGGCGTCGGCTCGGCGTAGGCACGGTGGGAGCGGGTGCGGAACCGGCCGGGTCCGAAGAGCGGTACGGTCAACCGCTACGACCACGCCCTCGGCCTCGTACCCCGCTGGACCCGCTCCCTCCGGCCACCGGTCACGGACGGAACCGCAGTACCTGCGGGTCGTGGTCGCTGATCTGGTCGTGGAACTCGGCGTTGACGTGCACGCTGTCGTACGACAGGCGTCCGCCCCACCGGATCGACGGGCTGACCAGGATCTGGTCGAGGACCTGGCTGTTGCCCTGGTAGACGTACGAGTAACGCTCGCTCCGCGGCAGCGACCTGACCGCCGACCACAGGGCGCCGTCGTCCTCCAGGATGCGCGTGGTCTGCGAGAACTCGAAGTCGTTGATGTCGCCGAGGGCGATGACGTCCGCGTTCTTCTGGGTGGAGAGCACGTCCTTGACGAAGGTGTTCACGACCTCCGCCTGGAGGTGGCGCTGCGTCTCCGAACCACGCGACGGCGGCTGGTACTGAGCCGTCAGCCCTTGGTCGCCGCCCTTGGAGTTGAAGTGGTTGGCGATGACCAGGACCGTCCGGCCGCGGAAGACGAACTCGCCGGCCAGCGGCTTGCGGCTGTCCTCCCAGGCGGGGTTCGCCGGGTCCACACGGCCGGGGGAGTGGGTGAGCGCCGCCTTGCCGCGCACCTTCGTCACCCCGGTCGCGGTGGTCGCGTCGCCGGACCCGCGGTCGGTGAAGGAGACCCGCTCCGGGTTGAACAGGAACGCCTGGCGGATGTTGCCGCCGGGCTGGCCGCCGTCCTCGCCGTCGACCGGGTCGATGCCGCGCCAGTCGTAGCGCGGGCCGCCGGCCGCGACGATCGCGTCGATCAGCTTGCCGACCGTCGCGTCGGCGGCCACCGTGCCGTCGTTCGTGGCGCCGTTGTTGTCCTGGATCTCCTCCAGGGACACGATGTCGGGCGACGCGAGGTTGTGCACGATCGCCTCGGCGTGCGCGGCGAAGGTGCCGTCGGACGGGTCGAGGTTCTCGACGTTGTACGTCGCCACCGCCAGCTCGCGGCTGCTCTGCCGGCGCGTCGACTCGCGCTCCAGGCCCCCGCTCTCCAGCGCCCCGATCTCGCTCGCGACCAGCGTGTAGCCGCCGTACTGGTTGTAGTCCAGGGGGCCCGCGGTAGTCCCGGCGAGGGTGTCGCCCACGTGGGCGTCGGGGAAGTCGGCCGGCTCGCCCAGGGACTGGACCTGGAGCCGGCCGGTGTTCTGGGAGTCGTAGGAGCCGTACACCGTGCCGCCGCGACGGTTGGCGTTCTCCCAGGGCTTCACCGTGACCCACAGCTCGGTGTACGGGTCGGTGGCGCCGACCACGCGAGCGTCGGCGACCCGGACGTTCATGCCCTCCAGGGACTCGTAGTGGTCCAGGGCGTAGCGCGTGGGCCGCAGCGGCAGGCCGTTGACCGAACCGTTCGCGGCCTCGTCGCCCTCGGGGGCGTACGCGCGCGGCACGGTGCGGGCGGAGACGGTCGTCGCGGCCGGGACCGCGTTGCCGCTGGAGACGACCGTGAAGGTCGGGCGGGTGATCTCGGTCAGCGACTGGTTCCCGGACGAGGTGCCGCCCGGGACGTACTCCGAGACGGTGCCGGACACGGTGACCGCGTCACCGACGGCGACGCCCTTCGGGGTGGAACCGGTGAAGACGAAGACGCCCTCGCTGGTGGCAGGGTCGGCGTCCGGCCGCGGATCCTGGATCCAGAAACCTCTGGAGGAGCCGTAGCCGCGGACGCCGGTGACGATTCCGGCCACGTCCGTGACCTGCTCGCCGGCGTACGGCGACAGCCGGGTGCTGCCCTGGATGTCGTGGACGCGCACGGAGTCGGCGTGCGCGGGCGGGACGAGGACGACCGTGGACGCCGCCGAGCAGACTGCGGCGACGGTGAGCGCGGCGAGGCGCGAGGAGGACTTGCTGGCCAACGTGATCCCTCCGGGGACGTGAAAGAGCGCCGGGACGAGGGTGGGACGAGGGGTGGCGCGACGGGACGAGGGTGAGGGGACGCGAGGGGCCGCAGGGCACACGTGGACCTGAGTGAACACTTGTCCCCCCGCTTTCTACGCGCGTCAATCTCCTGCTTGGCCACGCCAGTTGTCAAGGTTTCGGCCATGTACTCCACCCGTCGGGGAGATGAACCGGGCGGCATGGGTGGAAACCCGTCTAGGCTGAGCTGTTGAGCCGTACGGCGTCCGGATGGCCGTACGGCGGTCAAGGCGCGCGAGGAGAGAACAGCCGATGTCAGACAGCTCCACCCTGCCGCCCGCACGGCTGCGCGCCGAAGCGGAACTGGCCCGCGACGCGCTGTCCACGCCGGTGCTCTCCCGGGCCGCCCGGCTGGCCCGCTGGGCCGGTCCCGACACCCGTGTCGACGCCGGGGGCGGGCTCGTCGAGGAGCAGCTGCCGACGGCGGCCGAGGAGCTCGGGCTGAGCGGGGACGACGCCGCGGCCCACGCGAGCGAGGCGTGGCGGATCGCCGTGGACACCGGTCTCGTCGAGATCACCGACGAGGAGGCGGGCACCGTCGCGGCGGGCGAGGACGTCGCCCTGCTCACCGGCGGCTCCCCGCAGGACGTGCTCGGGCTGTGGCTCACCGCCCTGGAGGCGGTCCTCGCCGACGCGAGCGTGCCCGACCTCGACGACCTGGTCGACGCGATGGCCGAGGGCGGCGAGGTCGACCTGTCGTCCCTCGACTGGGACCCGGAGGCCGAGGCCGAGTTCCTCGACGGCGTGCTCGGCAACCTCTACCTGCTCACCGTCGGCGAGGACCGCCCCGGCGACGCCTCGGTGCCGCTGCCCGCGCTGGCGGCGTCCGTGATCGTGCCCAGCGACATGGGCGAGCCCACCAACGACGTACTGGAGCAGGTGTCCGACGCGATGATGCGGCTGGACGACCAGTTCCGGCTGCTGGAGCCCATCGGCCTCGTCGAGTACCAGCCGGTCGACGAGGCCCTGATGGCCGACGCGGACGAGGAGCCCGCGGCGCCCGTCGACGAGACCGACGTCGCCCGCTACGGCATGGTGCGGCTCACCCCGCTCGGCCTGTACGGACTGCGCGCCCGGCTCCTGGAGGCCGGCTTCGACGCACCCGCCGTCGGTGACCTCGCCGACAAGGGCGCCGACGCGCTGCTGGACGGCACCGCACCCTTCCCGCCGGCCGCGGCGCACGCCGAGACCGAGCTGTGGCTGGCCGGCCGGAGCCCTCTCGACGCGGCCCGTGAACTGCTGGCGGCGGCACGCGGCTCGGACACCGGGGCGCCCCTGCGCCGGCTGCGCTGCCAGCAGGCGCTGTCCCTGGTCGGCGCCGAGGCGGAGCCCGCGCTGCGGGAGGTCCTCGACGACGCCGAGCTGGGCGGCCTGGCCCGGGTCTGGCTGACCGAGCACGGCGCGCAGGACGTTCCCGCCCCGCCGCAGGAGATGGTCTTCTGGCTGACCATCGACACCGTGGCGGCGCAGCTCGCGGCCGAGGGCAACTCCGAGGAACTGCGCCTCCTGGTGGAGGGCCTGGCCCGGCAGCACAGCGGGTTCTTCGAGACGGTCTGGCGGGTCGACCACCCGGCCACGCCGGACGTCCTGGAGGCGATGGGGCGGCTGCATCCCGACAAGAAGGTGGCGAAGGAAGCGCGCAAGGCGGCGTTCAAGGCACGGTCGCAGCAGGGCGGCTGACGCCGGCGCGCGGGACGGAGCCGGGCGGAGCCTGGTTCCGGTCGGTCGGCAGGGTGGGGGTGGATGCCGCGGCCCGGCGTCGCGGGGTGCCGCCCGCGCCCAGCCGTGCCGCCCAGAGCGGGACGCATGCCCGCGGGTGACCGTGGCTGCCGGGGGCGGGCTCGTGGTTGTGCGGGTTGCCCCGCGGGCGCCGTGCACAGTTCAACCGCCGTTCAGGCGCGAGCGGAACCGTGTCGCCGGACCGAGGTCCGCCACCCTCCACGGCACGTCCACCGTCACAGGAGTCACCATGTCGCTCACCCGCAGGGACTTCGCCAGTCGCTCCGCGCTCACCGGCGCCGGAGTCGTGCTGGCGGGCAGCGTCGGCGCCCTCGCCACCGCCCCGAACGCCCTCGCGTCCACGGACACCGAGAGCGCGGGGGAGGAGCACGGCAGAGGCCACGGACACGACCACGGCGGGGTCGGCTACGGGCCGCTGATCCCCGACCCGGACGGCATCCTCGCCCTGCCCGCCGGCTTCCGCTACGAGATCCTCACCTACTGCGGCCGGACCAAGCTGGAGTCGGGCGAGTACACCCCGTCCAACCACGACGGCACCGCCGCCTTCGACGGCCCGCGCGGCACCACCCTCCTCGTCAACAACCACGAGCTCGGCGGCCACCGCGACGACTGGGACCACCCCGTCCCGCTCATCGAGGGCCTCGTCTACGACCCCGCCGCGGCCGGCGGCTGCACGGTCGTCGAGGTCCGCCGCGGCGGCCACGTCGCCGAGTGGGTCGGCATCGCCGGCACCGCCCAGAACTGCGCGGGCGGCAGCACCCCCTGGGGCACCTGGCTGACCTGCGAGGAGACCGAGGACAAGGCCGGCGAGGAGGGGATGACCAAGGACCACGGCTACGTCTTCGAGGTCGACCCCGAGGACCGCCGCGCCAACCGCGACCCCAAGCCGATCAAGGCGCTCGGCCGCTACGCCCACGAGGCCGTCGTCGTCGACCCCAGGCGCGGCCACCTCTACCTCACCGAGGACGCCTCCGGCCCCAACGGCCTCTTCTACCGCTGGACCCCGCCGGAGGGCTTCCGGCACGGCCGCGGCAGGCTGCGCACCCTCGCCGACGACGCCGGGGTCCTCCAGGCGTTCAAGTGCTTCGACTCCGGCGGCAAGTTCGTCGACGACCTCTCCCGCGCGACGAAGACCGGCACCGTCTACGGCGTCGACTGGATCGACGTCCCCGACCGCGACGCGCAGAGCACCTCCGTGCGCAAGCAGTTCGGCGCCGGCCAGGTCACCCGCGCCCGCAAGCTGGAGGGCATGTGGTGGGCCGACGGCGGCGCGTACATCGTCTCCTCGTTCGCCCGTGACGAGAGCCCCGGCCGGCCGCACGACGGCCAGGTCTGGTTCTACGACCCCAAGCGCCGCACCCTCACCCTCAAGGTCCTCCTCGGCGTCAACCCCGACCCGTCGGCGGACGGCGCCTTCGACGGCCCCGACAACATCACCGTCTCCCCGTACGGCGGCATCGTCATCGCCGAGGACGGCGACGGCGTCCAGCACCTCTTCGGCGCCACCGACAGCGGGCGCACGTACCCCATCGCCCGCAACGACCTGAACGTCGGCTCCGAAGAGGAGCCCGAGTACAGCGAGTTCGCCGGCGTCACCTTCTCGCCCGACGGAAAGACCCTCTACGCCAACATCCAGGACCCCGGTATCCTGCTCGCCATCACCGGGCCCTGGAAGCGGCAGAAGCGCCGGTAAGCGCCTCTGCCACTCGGCGGCGACTGCCCTGGGAGCTGTTGAGCCACCGCTTCTGGGGCGGATGCGTTTCCGGACTGATCGACACGGATGGGCATGTCCGGGAGAGGCGAGCTCTGGACAGAGTCACCCGGATCGAAGCGGCGGGTGGTGGACGGGTCTTGAGTCCGACCGTCGGGCCCGCGTCCTGTTCATCGTGAATGGCTTGGTCACCGGGGCGGCACAAGGACCTACGGACTTCGCCCACCCACTGTGCTCGATGCGCGTCATCCGTGGTGGTGGATGCCTCGGATAGGCTGGCCGGGGAGACACCGCTGGGTAGGGAGTCGGGAATGGCGCAGGTCAGGCCCATGCGCGCGGACGCCCGCCGTAACCATGAGCGGCTGCTGGAAGCCGCGGTCGTGGCGTTCGCGGAGCACGGGGAGGGCGCCTCCCTGGACGACATCGCCAAGCGCGCGGGCGTCGGGACCGGCACGCTGTACCGGCATTTCCCGACGCGACGGGCGTTGCTGGAGGCCGCCTACCTCGACCGGATCGAGGCGATCGCGGCGCGTGCCGATGTGATCGCGGCCGAGCGGGCGCCGGACGAGGCGTTGCTGGAGTGGCTGAACGAGCTTGCCGCGGGGATGATCCAGGTCCGCGGGATGAAGGCCTTGCTGGGCACCGCCGTCACGGCCGGTGGCTCGGCGGTGGACACGGCGTGCGGCGACTGTGTGCGGGGCGCGGCCGGGCGGCTGGTGCGGGCGGCGCGGGACCAGGGCACGTTGCGGCGGGACGTCGAGCCGATCGAGGTGCTGCGGCTGGTGCACGGGGTGGTGACGGCGTCCGAGTCGACCGACGGGGCGGGCGGGGACGCCGGGGAGTCCGTCCGCCGGTATCTGTCCCTGGTGTGGGGCGGGTTGCGGGCGTAGGGCCGGTCCGGCGGCTCATCGGCGCGGATGAGGCGCCGTCGCCTTCCTGCGACAGGATCCGCCGGACGGGCTCTCGGCGGCTTCGGCGGGGCGCTCGCGGTGCCGGGAGCGCCCCGCCTGCCGTTGCCTACAGGGCCTGGGCCGACGGCTTGACCATGCCCCGGACCGTGCGGGACTTGACGAAGTCGCCCATGGCGGTCATCTCCCACTCGCCGGAGTACTGGCGGATCAGCTTCGCCATCATCACGCCGGTCTGCGGCTCGGCGCTGGTCAGGTCGAAGCGGACCAGTTCCTCGCCGGTCGCGGCGTCCATGAGGCGGCAGTAGGCCTTGGCGACCTCGGTGAACTTCTGGCCGGAGAAGGAGTTCACCGTGAAGACCAGGCCGCTGACCTCCTGGGGGAGCCGGCCGAGGTCGACGGTGATGACCTCGTCGTCGCCGCCGCCCTCGCCCGTGAGGTTGTCCCCGGAGTGCTTGATGGCGCCGCCGACGATGGACAACTTGCCGAAGTAGCAGCTGTCGATGTGGTTGCGCTGCGGGCCGTACGCGATGACCGAGGCGTCCAGGTCGATGTCCTTGCCGCGGTACGCCGGCTCCCAGCCGAGGCCCATCTTGACCTGGGCGAGCATCGGGCGGCCGCCCTTGACGAGGGAGACGGTCTGGTTCTTCTGGAGGCTGACCCGGCCCTTGTCGAGGTTGATCTTCCCGGCGCCCGGGGCGGGGGCCGGCGGGGCGGCCGGTGCGGTGGGCGGCGCGGAGGGCATCGTGGGCGCGGCGGCGGGCGGGGGCGGCGGGGTGGCCGCCTGGGACCGCTGCGGGGCCGGCGGGGTGGTCGGCTGGGCGGCCGGGGCGGCGGGCTCCTCGACGGTGACGCCGAAGTCCGTCGCGATACCGGCGAGTCCGTTGGCGTAGCCCTGGCCGACCGCGCGGGCCTTCCAGGCGCCGTTGCGCAGATAGACCTCCACGATCACCAGCGCGGTCTCGGTGCCGAGCTGCGGGGGCGTGAAGGTGGCGAGGACGGAGTTGTCGTCCGCGTTGCGGATGGTGGCGGTCGGTTCGATGCCCTGGAAGGACTGCCCGGCGGCGTCCGGGCTGGCGGTGACGACGATCTTCTCGATGCCCGGCGGCACGGCGGAGGTGTCCACCACGATCGCGTCCGGGGCGGCGCCGCCGCCGGAGCGGTAGGTCACGCCCTGGCCGGTGGGCTGGTTGTAGAAGATGAAGTCGTCGTCGGAGCGCACCTTGCCGTCGGCGGTGAGCAGCAGGCCCGATACGTCGAGCCGCACGGGCGCGGCGACGTCCACCGTCACGCGGGCGGCGGAGAGGGGGATGTTCGAGCCGGGGGTCATAGCTGTCATGCCGGGTGAACGAGCGAGGGCGTTTTACCGTTCCCTTACCCGAGGGCCAATCGGGGAGTGCGGTGGTGGGGCGGCCGGTCCAGGGGTTTCGCCCCCGCCGCCCCTTCCCTCCCCGTCCCCGGGGGCCGCGCCCCCAGAGACCCCTTTCGGCCTTCGGCCTCGTCCTCAAGCGCCGGACGGGCTCATCATCACGGCACGACCACGATCTTCCTCCCCACCCCCGCCGCGAACTGCTCCAGCGCCTCGGGGTAGCGGTCCAGCGGGATGCGGTCGCTGATGAAGACGTCCGGGTCCAGGACGCCGTTGGCGAAGAGTTCGGCGGCGCGTTCGTAGCTGTGCAGGACCGCCATCGAGCCGGTGATGGTGATCTCCTGGTTGTAGATGCGGTACGGGTCGATCCGCACCCGTGTCGCGTAGTCGGCCACGCCGAACTGGAGGAACGTGCCCGCCTTGGCGACCCGGTCCAGGCCGTCCTGGATGGCCGCCGCGTTGCCGGTCGCGTCGATGACGAGGTCCCAGCCCTGGGGGCGGTCCAGTTCGTCCGGGGTCGCCGCCGAGGCCGAGACGCCGAGGCCGCGGGCGGTCTCCAGGCGGGCCGGGTTGAGGTCGACCATGTCGACGCTGGCCGCGCCGGTGCGCTTGGCGAGCTCCAGCATCATCAGGCCCATCGTGCCGGAGCCGTAGATCAGGACGTGGGCGCCGAGGCGGGACTGGAGGACGTCGTAGCCGCGGACCGCGCAGGACAGGGGCTCGATCAGGGCCGCGTCCTGGGTGCGGACGTGCTCGGGGAGCTTCACGCAGTTCGCCACGGGTGCCACCGCGTACTTCGCGGCGCCGCCGGCCGTCGTCACGCCGATGGCCGCCCACCGCTCGCAGAGGTTGTTGTGGCCGGTGCGGCAGTAGCGGCACTCGTAGCAGTACAGGGACGGGTCCACCGCGACCTGGTCGCCGACGGACACCTCCGTGACCCGGTCGCCGACGCCGACCACCTCGCCGGCGAACTCGTGGCCCGGCACGATGGGGAGCTTGGGCGCGAACTCGCCCTGGAGGATGTGCAGGTCGGTGCCGCACAGGCCGCAGGCGGCGACCTCGACGACGACCTCGCGCGGCCCTGGCGTCGGGTCGGGGACCTCGGAGACGACGGCACGGCCCACGGACTCGATGACGGCGGCCTTCATTTCACGGCTCCCAACGACAGGCCCTGGACCAGTTTGTCCTGGGCGGCGAACCCCGCGGCGAGCACCGGCAGGGAGATGACGAGCGACGCGGCGCACACCTTGGCCAGGAAGAGGCCCTGGCTGGTGATGAAGCCGGTCAGGAAGACGGGGGCGGTCTCGGCGACCACGCCCGTCAGCACCCGGGCGAAGAGCAGTTCGTTCCAGCTGAAGATGAAGCAGATGAGGGAGGTAGCGGCGATGCCGGGGAGGGCGATCGGGGCGACGATCCTCGCCAGAATCGTCGGCAGATTCGCGCCGTCCACCCGGGCCGCCTCGATGATCGCGACCGGGACCTCGGCCAGGAAGGACTGCATCATCCATACCGCGATCGGCAGGTTCATGGACGTGTAGAGGATGACCAGCAGCCAGATGTTGTCCAGCAGGTCCGTGTTCTTGGCGAACAGGTAGATCGGCAGCAGGCCCGCCACCACCGGCAGCATCTTGGTGGAGAGGAAGAAGAACAGGACGTCCGTCCACTTCTTCACCGGGCGGATGGAGAGGGCGTACGCGGCGGGGAGGGCCAGGACCAGGACGAACAGGGTCGACGCGACCGACGCCACCGCCGAGTTGATCAGCGCCGGCCAGGGGCTGGCGCCACCGTCCGCGCCGAAGAACTCGCGGTAGCCGTCGAGGGTGAGGGAGGCCGCGAAGGACGGCGGGTTGGTGGCGGCGTCCTCCTCCGAGTGGAAGGAGGTCAGGGCCATCCAGGCGATGGGCAGGAAGAAGACGATGCCGGCCAGCCAGGCCACCAGGCCCAGTCCGGCACCCGCCTTGCGGCGGACTCGCACGGGCTTGTCGGCGGTGGTGCCGGTGGCGGCGGGTCGTACGGCGGTGGCGCTCATGCGCGGCCGACCTCCTCGCGGAACAGGGACGACACCACGCGCAGCGCGAAGGTGGCGATGATGATGGAGCCGATGACGACCAGGACGCCCGCGGCCGAGGCGAGGCCGTTCTCGTGGGCCTGGTAGAAGCTCTGGTAGACGGTGTAGGGCAGGTTGGCGGTGCCCAGGCCGCCGGACGTGATCGTGAAGACCGCGTCGAAGTTCTGGACGATGTAGATCGAGCCCAGCAGGGCGCCGAGTTCCAGGTAGCGGCGCAGGTGGGGGAGGGTGAGGTGGACGAAGATCTGCCAGTCGCTCGCGCCGTCCACCCGGGCGGCCTCGATCTGCTGCTGGTCCCGGCTCTGCAGTCCGGCCAGCAGGATGAGCATCATGAAGGGCGTCCACTGCCACACCAGCGCGGCCTCCACCGCGAGCAGCGGGGTGTTCGAGATCCAGTCCGGCTGTGGGCCGCCGACGTAGTGCAGCAGGCCGTTGAGCAGGCCGTACTCCGGGTTGTAGAGGACGTGCTTCCAGAGCAGGGCCGCCGCCACCGGGACCACCAGGAAGGGGGCGATCAGCAGGGTGCGGACCACACCCCGGCCCTTGAACCGGCGGTCCAGGAGCAGGGCGAGCGCCAGGCCGAGGACCAGGCTGGCGAGGACCACCGCCACCGTCAGCAGGATCGTCGTCCACACCGACTTGCGCAGCGCCGGGTCGGACAGGACATCGCCGTAGTTGCCGAAGCCGGTGAAGGTGCGGGCGTCCGGATAGAGGGAGTTCCAGTCGAAGAAGGAGATCACCAGGGTCGCCACGAAGGGCAGCTGGGTGACCACGATCATGAAGATCAGGGCGGGCAGGAGAGGGGCCCGGGTGGCCCAGGCCCGCAGCCGGGAGGACGGCGGGCGGACGGCGGGTCGTGCGTGGTCGGGTGCGGCCGAGGGGGCCGTTGTCGTGGCGGTCATCGTCCCTCGTACTCCTCGGAGATCTGCTCGGCGAGCTGCTGGGACTTCTTCAGGGCCTCCTCGACGGACTGACGTCCGGCGATGGCCGCGCTGATCTCCTGGGAGACCTTGGTGCCGAGGTCGGTGAACTCGGGGATGCCGACGAACTGGATGCCGGGCGCGGGACGCGGCTGGACGCCGGGGTCGTTGGGCTTGGCGCCCTCGATGGCCTTCCGGGTCATCTCCTGGAAGGCGGCGGCCTCCTTGACGTAGTCCGGGTTCTCGTACGTCGAGGCGCGCTTGCCGGCCGGGACATTGGACCAGCCGATCTCGTCGCCGACCAGCTGCTCGTACTCCTTGCTGGACGCCCAGGAGACGAACTTCCACGCCTTGTCGGCGTTGCGGGAGGCCTGTTGGATGCCCCAGGCCCAGGTGTAGAGCCAGCCGGAGGACTCGGTCTTCTCCACGGGAGCGGGCGCGTAGCCCATCTTTCCCTTGACGGGGGAGTTCGCCGACTCCAGCGATCCGGCGGCGGAGGTGGCGTCGTACCACATGGCGACGTTGCCCTGCGTCATGTTGTTCAGGCACTCGGCGAAACCGGACTGGGCGGCGCCGGACTGGCCGTGCTCGCGGACGAGGTCGACATAGAACTTCGTCGCCTTCTCCCACTCGGGGGAGTCCAGTCGTGCCTGCCAGTCCGTGTCGAACCAGGTGCCGCCGAAGGTGTTCACGACCGTCGTCAGCGGCGCCATCAGCTCGCCCCAGCCGGGCAGGCCGCGCAGGCAGATGCCCTTCATGTCCGGCTCGGCACCGTCGAGTTCGGCGGCGAGCTCGGCCACCTGGGTCCAGGTGGGGTGCTCGGGCATCGTCAGGCCCTCCTTCTCGAAGATGTCCTTGCGGTACATCAGGAAGGACGACTCGCCGTAGAAGGGCTGGCCGTAGAGCTTGCCGTCGTCGCCGGTGAGGGACTCGCGCATCGGCCCCAGGACGTCCTTCTCGTCGTACGCCGGGTCCTCGGCGACGTAGGAGTCCATCGGCCGCAGCCACTCGTTGCGGGCGTAGATCGGTATCTCGTAGTTGGAGAGGGTGGCGACGTCGTACTGGCCGGCCTGGTTGGCGAAGTCCTGGCTGATCTTGTCGCGGACATCGTTCTCCGGCAGGACGGTGAAGTTCACCTTGATGCCGGTCTCCTCGGTGAAGTGGTCGGCGGTGAGTTTCTGCAACTCGGCCATCTGCGGGTTGTTGACCATCAGGACGTTGATGGCGTTGCCGCCGGAGCCGGCGCCGCCCGCCCCGACCCAGCAGCCGGAGAGCAGCGGGGCGAGCAGCGTCCCTGCGGCGGCCATGGCGAGCGTGGCTCGCGGCCTCCGTCGGCTCTGGGTTCGCATGGATCGCTCCTGAACATATGGGGAGGTATGGGGCAGTGCGGGGCGAAAGGGCGCCCTGCGGGGGACGTGCGTGTTGTTCTCAGACGCGGATGATCTGCGGCCCGAGCAGCGAGTAGCGGTGCGCCTCGGCCGTGGGCAGCAGCGTGCTGGTGACGATCGCCTCCAGGGCGCCGACCTCCGCGAACCGGCAGAAGCTGACCGCCCCGAACTTGGTGTGCGTGCCCGCGAAGACGGTGCGGCGGGCGGCGCGGATGGCCTGGGTCTTGACCTCGCTGACCGCCGGGTCGGGGGTGGTGAGGCCGTGTTCGCGGGAGATGCCGTTGGCGCCGATGTACGCCAGGTCGATGACGAAGCCGGCCAGCATCTTCGTCGTCCAGTGGTCCACGGTGGCCAGCGTGCCCGAGCGGACCCGGCCGCCGAGCAGCAGGACGGACATGTCGCCGGCCTCGGCGAGCGCGCCGGCGACCGGCAGGGACGCGGTGACCACGGTCAGCGGCCGGTCCCGGGGCAGGGCCTCGGCGATGAGCTGGGGGGTGAAGCCCTCGTCGACGAAGACCGTCTCCGCGTCGCCGAGCAGTTCGGCCGCCGCGGCGGCGACCCGGCGCTTCTCGGGCACGTGGCTGGTGGCGCGGAAGGCGAGCGTGGTCTCGAACCCGGCGCTCTCCACGGGGTAGGCGCCCCCGTGGGTGCGGCGGACCAGGCCGTGGTCCTCCAGGGCGCGCAGGTCCCGTCGCACCGTCTCCTTCGCGACGCCCAGGTCGGCCGCGAGCGCGGTGACGTCGACCGAGCCGGTGGCGCGGGCGAGCCGCACGATCTCGTGCCGGCGTTCTTCCGTCGTCCTCGTGCCCATGCCGAACACCTGCCTCACCGCCTCGTCGCCGTGTCCTTGCCCGTTCGGGCCCGTGAGGGCCATGGGGGAAGTTCTACAGCGGCCGCGCGGCACTGACCAGGCCTGTTGCGGATCCGATACTGCCCGCTTGTGCCCGTTCCGGTCGCCGGGTGCCCGTCACGGACCTGGGAGGCGGCGGGGCGGGGCGTGAGAACGGGCAACACGGATGCCCGCATGCGGAGGCGGGCGGGCCCGTTCGGTGCCCGCCCGCCTCGTGATCGATCGGTTTTTGGTCAGTACGGCCAGATCGGGGGGTCGGTCACGAAGTGGCCGCCGAGGCAGGCGTGCGCCGGGTTGTCCGGGTCGAGGTCGCCCTGCTCGGCGACGAGCTTCTCGGCATACGACTCGGAGTCGTCCCGCGGTTCGTAACCGAGCGCCCGCGCGGAGGTGAGGTCCCACCACAGGCGGGTGTTGGCGGAGGAGCCGTGGACGACGGTGTGCCCGACGTTCTCGGCGGTCAGGGCGGCGTGGAAGAGGCGGGCGCCGTCGGCGGGGCTCATCCACACCGAGAGCATGCGCACGCTGGTCGGCTCGGGGAAGCAGGAGCCGATGCGGACCGAGACGGTCTCCATGCCGTGCTTGTCCCAGTAGAACTGGGCGAGGTCCTCGCCGAAGGACTTGGACAGGCCGTAGAAGGTGTCCGGGCGGCGCGGGGTGTCGACCGGGATGAGGGGGTCGTCGCCCTGGGGGCGCGGGGTGTAGCCGACGGCGTGGTTGGAGGAGGCGAAGACGACGCGCCGGATGCCTTCCTCGCGCGCGGCCTCGTAGAGGTTGTACGTCCCCTCGATGTTGGCCTTCAGGATCTTCTCGAACGGGGCTTCCAGGGAGATGCCCGCGAGGTGGATGATCGCGTCGACGCCGCGGACCGCCTCGCGCACGGCCGCCCGGTCGGCGAGATCGGCGACCACGGCGTCCGGCTCGCCCTCGATCGGGCGCAGGTCGAGCAGGCGCAGCGTGTACCCGTGGTCGGGAAGCAGGTCCCGCATCAGGGTGCCGAGGCCGCCGGCGGCGCCGGTGAGCAGGACGGTGCGGGGAGCGGGCATCCTCGGGACTCCTAGGTCTCCTGTGGGTCTCCTGAACCGGCGGCCGTGCGTATGGGCGCCTGCCGTTCATATGCGTGGACACGCTAAAGAACGGGTGGTGGCCCGTCAAGAGGCGGCCTGCTTGACGGTGTTCGCGGGGCGGCTTAGCGTGGTTGCGTTCAGAAATGTAGACGCAGATCACGAATATGATGCAGGTCTCGCAGACGCAGGCCTTACACATGGAATGGGGAGCGCCCGTGACCTCAGCCCCTCTCGCCGCCCGGCTCACCACCCCCAGCGGTCCGCTGTTCTTCCCCGTCACGGCCTACGGCCCCGGCGGCGAGGCCGACCTCGACGCCTTCCGTACGCACGTGCGCCGCGGGATCGAGGCCGGAGCCGCCGCCGTGTTCGCCTGCTGCGGCACCGGCGAGTTCCACGCGCTCACCCCGGAGGAGTTCCAGGCCTGCGTCCGGGCGGCCGTCGAGGAGGCCGCGGGGCGGGTGCCCGTCCTGGCGGGCGCCGGCTACGGCACCGCCCTCGCCGTGCGCTACGCCCGCCTCGCCGAGGAGGCCGGCGCCGACGGGCTGCTCGCCATGCCGCCGTACCTCGTGCTCGCCGGGCAGGAGGGGCTGGTCCGGCACTACCGGGAGGTGGCCGCGGCGACCTCCCTGCCGGTGATCGTCTATCAGCGCGACAACGCCGTGTTCACGCCGGAGAGCGTGGTCGAACTGGCCCGCACGGACGGGATCGTCGGCCTCAAGGACGGGCTCGGCGACCTCGACCTCATGCAGCGGATCATCAGCGCCGTGCGCACCGAGGCGCCCGGCGACGAGTTCCTCTACTTCAACGGGCTGCCGACCGCCGAGCAGACGCAGCTCGCCTACCGCGCGCTCGGCGTCACCCTCTACTCGTCCGCCGCGTTCTGCTTCGCCCCCGAGATCGCCCTCGCCTTCCACCGGGCGCTCCGCTCGGGCGACGACGCCGTCGCGCACCGCCTGCTGGACGGCTTCTACCGGCCGTTCGTCGAACTGCGCGCACAGGGCCGCGGGTACGCCGTCGCCCTGGTCAAGGCGGGCGTACGGCTGCGCGGGCTGGACGTGGGGGAGGTGCGGCCGCCGTTGCAGGAGCCGACCGAGGACCATGTGAAGCAACTCGCGCGGCTGATCGAGCGGGGTTACGCGCTGCTCGACGAGGAGGGCCGCAAATGAGGGCGTCGGCGTTCGTCTACCCCTGGGACGTCAACGGGGACCCGTCGGCGCCGGAGTTCCTCGCCGGAACCGGCGTCGGGCAGGTGACGCTCGCCGCCGCCTACCACTCCACCCGCGCCCTCACCCCCCGTCACCCGCGCCACCGCGTCGTCACCGCCGAGTACGCCGCCGTCCTCTACCCGCCGGACGCCCGCTGGGAGGGACGGGACCTGCGCCCGTACGAGGCCGGTGACTGGGCGCCCGGCGATGCCTGGGGCGAGGCCGCCGCCGCCCTCGCGGACGCGGGCCTGGACGTGCACACCTGGGTCGTCCTCGCCCACAACTCCCGCCTCGGCGCCGAGCGTCCGCGCACTTCCGTCGTCAACGCCTACGGCGACCGCTACCCATGGGCGCCCTGTATCGCGCAGCCCGCCACGCGCGCGTACCTCACCGACCTGGCCGCCGAGGCGGCGGTGCGGCCGGGGGCGCGCGGCACCGAACTGGAGTCCCTCGGCTGGTACGGGCTCGCCCACCTGCACGCCCACGACAAGACCGGCGGAGTCGGCCTCGGGGACGCCGGGCAGTACCTGATGTCACTGTGCTTCTGCCCGGACTGCCGGGCGGGTTACGGCGGTCAGGGCCTCGACCCCGACGAACTGGCCGCCGCCGTGCGCGCCGCGCTCGAACCGGTGTGGCGGGGAGCGGTGCCGTCGGACGGGGGCTGGGCGGGCGTGGCGAAGCTGCTCGGCGAGGCGCCGGCGAACGCCACGCGCGCGTGGCGGGACGAGACCGCCCGCACGCTCCAGGAGGCGGCGGTCGCGGCCGTACGCGCCGCCGCGCCCGACGGCTTCCAGGTCCTGCTGCACGCCGACCCCGTCTCGTACCACTGCGGCGCCAACGCCGGCGTGGACCCCGCGCACATCCTGTCCGTCGCGGACGGCGTGATCGTGCCCTGCACGGGCGGCGCGGGCCTGCTGACGCCCTTCGCCGAGCAGGGCCGCGCCGGGGCCGTACTCGCCGCCAACCTCACCGTGGTCTCCGGCATGGGCGGCAGACCGGACGCGCTCGCGGCCGACGCCGCCCGCGCGCGCGAACTGGGTGCGACGGAACTGCGGCTGTACCACGCGGGGCTGGCGTCGGACGCGGACCTGGAGGGGGTGCGGGCGGGGCTGCGGGTGAGGTGAGCGGGACGGGGGCGGGGCGGGACGTCGGGGTCCGGCTGCGGGCCGGTGAGGACTGGACGTCGTGTTTCGGCTGCGGGTCGGTGGGGGCCGGTCGCGCGGTTCCCCGCGCCCCTTTCAGGGGCGTCCGGCGCAGGTACCCGAGGGGGTGCGGGGAGCCGCCACGAGTGCCACCGCCGTCGCCAGCAGGACGCCGCCCAGCGTCGGCAGCAGCAGCGGCAGCCCGACCGTCTCGACCAGTGCCGCGCCCGCGGCCAGTCCGAGCACGTTCGGTAGGAAGATCAGGGAGTTGGCCGTCGCCGTGACCCGGCCCAGCAGCGGCCCCGGCGTCTCGTGCTGGACGGCGGTCAGGGCGGCGATCAGCACCGCCGGCATCCCCGCTCCGGCCGCCGCACCGGACGCCAGGGCCACCGCGTCGTACGGAACGGCCCGCACCGCCACCGCCACCGCCAGCAGTGCGATCCCGGCCGCCGCGAACCGCCGCTCGCCCAGTCGCCGCAGGGCGGGCCCGGCCAGCAGGCCGACCGCCACCGAGCCGGCGCCCTGGCAGGCGTACAGCACACCGGCGTACGCGGGGGAGTGCCCGAGGGACTCGACCACGGCGTACACCGTGGGCCCGCAGACGCCCGCGCACAGCATCATGACGCCGCCCGCGACGACGAGCGGGCGCAGCCGCGGGCGCCCCCACAGGTACCGGGCGCCCTCGGCCGTCCGCCGCCGCCAGTTCGCCGCGGGGCGCCCCGGCGGTGCCTCCCGTACCCGCAGGGCGGCGTACAACCCCGTGGCCAGCACGAACGTCGCCGCGTCCAGCGCCGCCACGCTCGCGCCGCCGTACGCCGCGTAGACGCCCGCCCCCGCCAGCGGCGCCACCAGCTTCAGGCCCTCGCCCGCGGTCATGCGCAGCCCGTTGAAGTCGCCGAGCAGGCGAGGGCCGACGACCGCGGCGACGAGTGCCGACTCGGCCGCGTCGTGGACGACGCCCGCCGCGCCGTACACGAACAGGACCGCGAACAGCAGCCACAGCGCGTCCGGCGAGTCCACGGCGAAGAGGGAGAGCAGGAGGACGGCCAGCAGCAGGTTGGTGGCGATCAGCAGCGGCCTGCGGCGGACGCGGTCGGCGAGCGTGCCCAGCACCGGGCCCACCAGCGTCGGCGCCCACATGGCGAGCATGCACAGCGCCGCGAGTCCGTCCGAGCCGGTGAGGTCCTTCACCCAGACACCGGAGGCCAGCCACAGCGCCGAGGTGCCGAAGCCGGACACCACCACCCCGGCGAGATACAGGCCCGCGTCGCGGTCGCGCAGGACGCGGACCACGGGCCAGGCCCCGCGCGTCGTCTTCCTCGTCTGTGCGTTCCTTGGCGTCATGCCTGGTCATCGTGGATCTAAGGCGGAGGGGCGGGCATCGGGCAGGTGCCTCAGCGGCCGGTGCGGCGGCCGATGAGTTTCACGGCCGGAATCGGTCTACCTCCGCAGAGAGCCGGCCACGCGTTCCCGAGGAGCACCCGATGACCCACGACGCCCCCACTCCCATCACCGCCGCCACACCCACTCCCACCACCACCCCCACCCTCGACCTCGGCCCGCAGGTCCGGGTCCTGGCACGCCTCGCCGACGGTGTGAGCGACGCGCGGCTCGCGGACCCGACACCGTGCCCGGACATGGCGGTCCGCGACCTGCTCGGCCATCTGACCGGCCTGGCCACCGCCTTCCGCGACGCCGCGCGCAAGGACCTCGGCGCCACCACCGACACCAGCCCCGAAGCGGCCGTGCCGGACATCGGGCCCGGCTGGCGCGAGGAACTGGCCGAGGTGCTCGGCCGGCTCGCCGAGGCATGGCGCGCCCCCGGAGCCTGGAGCGGCATGACCCGGGCCGGTGGCGTCGACCTGCCCGGCGAGGTGGCCGGTGCCGTGGTGGCCGACGAACTGGTGATCCACGGCTGGGACCTGGCCCGCGCGACCGGCCAGGAGTACCGCCCCGACCCGGCCGCCCTCCAGGCGTCGTACGGCCTGCTCTCCGCCGCCGCCGAGGAGCCCGACCGGGACGCCGGCATGTTCGGCCCCGTCGTCCCCGTTCCCGACGACGCCCCGCTGCTGGACCGGGCCGTGGGACTGAGCGGGCGCGACCCGGGCTGGACGCGGCCCGCCTAGGGAGAGCACCGCGACCTCAACTTCCTCTGTCAGAAGCATTGACGTGGCCCCGCGCCCCTCTTACCTTCAACGCGTCGTACTTCGTACGTCATATATGAGACGCGATACGCGAGATCAGATACGCGAGAGATCCCATCGGATCCGGCACGCGGCATCCGAGACGCGCATCCGACGCGAGATTCCGAGAGGCGCGCATGACCTCTGTGCCCACGCCGATCCCCTCCCGCACGCAGTACGTGCTGGAGGAGATCAAACGCCGCATCCTCACCGGCCGGCTGACGCCCGGTCAGGCCCTGGTCGAGACCGACCTCGCCGCACAGTTCGGGGTGTCCAAGACACCGGTGCGCGAGGCGCTCAAGACGCTGGCCGGCACCGGACTGGTGGTGATGAACCAGTACAAGGGCGTCACCGTGCGCATGGTGGACGCGGACATGGCGCGCGAGGTCTACGACGTCCGGCTGCTCCTGGAGCCCGAGGCGCTCAAGCGCGCGGTGCGCCGCGGGGCCTCCCTGGACGCGGCGACCGACGCGCTGACCCGGGCCGACCGGGCCACGGACACCGCCGAACGGTCCCTCGCCAACCGGGAGTTCCACCGCGCCCTGTACGTGCCGTGCGGCAACCCGCTGCTCGGCCGGATGCTCGACGAGGTCCGCGACCAGGCGGCCCTCGTCTCCGCCGTCGCCTGGGCCGCCGACCCCTCCTGGGAGCGGGAGGCCGGCGAGCACCAGGAGATCCTGCGCCTCGCCCTCGCCGGTGACGCGGACGGCGCGGCCCGCGCCCTGCACGCGCACATCGCGTCGTTCGTCGAGCGGGCCTTCCCCGAAGCGGGGACGGCGGCCCAGGAAGAGGACGGTCAGGCATGACAGCGACGTTCGAGACCCAGCGGGCGGCCCTGGCCGACGTGGTGGCGATCCCGGTGACCCCGTTCGCCGAGGACGGCACCGTCGACCCCGCCATCCACCGGGCCCTGCTGCGTCGTCTCCTCGACGGTGGCATCACGACCCTCACCCCGAACGGCAACACCGGCGAGTTCTACGCCCTCACCCCGGCCGAGCGCCGCCTCGTCACCGAGCTGACGATCGAGGAGGCCGACGACCGCGCGGAGGTCCTGGTCGGCGTCGGCCACGACGTGCCGACCGCGGTCGCCTCCGCGCGGCACGCCCGGGACCTGGGCGCCTCCATGGTGATGGTCCACCAGCCCGTCCACCCCTACGTCTCCCAGGGCGGCTGGGTCGACTACCACCGCGCCATCGCCGAGGCCGTACCCGCGCTGGGCGTCGTGCCCTACATCCGCAACGCCCAGCTCACCGGCGCCCGCCTCGCCGAACTCGCCGACGCCTGCCCCAACGTCATCGGCGTGAAGTACGCCGTCCCGGACGCCGCCAGGTTCGCCGCCTTCGCCCGCGACGCCGGCCTCGACCGCTTCGTGTGGATCGCGGGGCTGGCCGAGCCGTACGCGCCCTCGTACTTCTCCGCGGGTGCCACCGGATTCACCTCGGGTCTTGTGAACGTCGCCCCGGCCGTCTCGCTGAACATGATCGAAGCGCTCCGGTCCGGCGACTACACGGCCGCGATGAAGGTCTGGGAGCAGATCCGCCGCTTCGAGGAACTGCGCGCCGCCAACGGCTCCGCCAACAACGTCACCGTGGTCAAGGAGGCCCTCGCCTCGCTGGGCCTGTGCCGCAGGGAGGTCCGCCCGCCGAGCAAGCCGCTGCCCGAGGACGAGCGGGCCGAGGTCGCCGCCATAGCCGCGGGGTGGTCGGCGTGAGGCCCCCGGAGCAGCTCCGCAGCCATCAGTGGTACGGCACGGACGGCCTGCGCTCCTTCAGCCACCGCGCCCGCACCCGCCAGCTCGGCTACCTGCCCGAGGAGCACCTCGGCAAGCCGGTCATCGCGATCCTCAACACCTGGTCCGACATCAACCCCTGCCACGTCCACCTGCGCGACCGCGCCCAGGCGGTCAAGCGGGGCGTCTGGCAGGCGGGCGGCTTCCCGCTGGAGTTCCCGGTCTCCACACTCAGCGAGACCTTCCAGAAGCCGACCCCGATGCTCTACCGCAACCTGCTCGCCATGGAGACCGAGGAGCTGCTGCGCTCCTACCCGGTCGACGGCGCCGTGCTGATGGGCGGCTGCGACAAGTCCACCCCCGCCCTGCTCATGGGCGCCGCCAGCGTCGACCTGCCCGCCGTCTTCGTGCCCGCCGGGCCCATGCTCCCCGGCCACTGGCGCGGCGAGACCCTCGGCTCCGGCACCGACATGTGGAAGTACTGGGACGACAAGCGGGCCGGCATCGTCGGCGACTGCGAGATGCAGGAACTGGAGAGCGGCCTGGCGCGCTCGCCCGGTCACTGCATGACGATGGGTACGGCGTCCACGCTGACCGCAGCCGCCGAGGCCCTCGGCGTCACGGTCCCGGGCGCCTCCAGCATCCCGGCCGTCGACTCCGGGCACGACCGGATGGCGGCGGCGGCCGGTCTGCGCGTCGTCGAACTGGTCCACCGGGACCGCAAGCTGAGCGACATCCTCACGGCCGACGCCTTCGAGGACGCCGTCACCACCGTGCTCGGCCTCGGCGGCTCCACCAACGCCGTGATCCACCTGATCGCCATGGCGGGCCGCGCGGGGGTCACCCTCACCCTCGACGACTTCGACCGCATCGCCCGCACGGTCCCGGTGCTGGCCAACGTCCGCCCCGGTGGACAGACGTACCTGATGGAGGACTTCCACTTCGCCGGCGGCCTGCCCGGCTTCCTCTCCCGCATCACCGACCTGCTCCACCTGGACCGGCCCACGGTGTCGCACGACACGATGCGGGAGCAGCTGGACGGCGCCCTCGTCCACAACGACGACGTCATCCGGACCCGCGACAACCCCGTCGCGGCCGAGGGCGGGGTCGCCGTCCTGCGCGGCAACCTCTGCCCCGACGGCGCCGTCATCAAGCACATCGCCGCCGAGCCGCACCTGCTCGAGCACACCGGCCGCGCGGTCGTCTTCGACGACTACCGGACGATGCAGCGCACCATCAACGACCCGGCCCTGGGCATCACCGCGGACAGCGTGCTGGTGCTGCGGGGCGCCGGCCCCAAGGGCGGCCCGGGCATGCCCGAGTACGGGATGCTGCCCATCCCCGACCACCTGCTCAAGCAGGGCGTGCGGGACATGGTCCGGATCTCCGACGCCCGCATGAGCGGCACGAGTTACGGCGCGTGCGTCCTGCACGTGGCGCCCGAGTCGTACGTCGGCGGACCGCTCGCCCTGGTGCGCACCGGCGACTTGATCACCCTCGACGTCGAGGGCCGCTCCCTGCGACTCCACGTGGACGACGAGGAGCTGGAGCGCCGCAGGGCCGCGTGGACACCACCGCCCGCCCGCTACGAGCGGGGCTACGGCGCGCTCTACAACGAACAGATCACCCAGGCCGACACCGGCTGTGACTTCGAGTTCCTGGCCCGCCCGGGCAGGGTGCAGGACCCGTACGCCGGCTGAACCCCGCACGACACGAACACCTCCGCACACCCCTGCACGCAGAGAAAGCGCTTCCTGCACGACCCACGCACGACGTACCAGAACGGAGAACTGTCATGGCCCAAGCCGCAGCCGTGGCGAAACCGCCCGCGCCACCCCGGCGGCGCCGTGCCTCCGCCACACCGCGCAGGCTCCCGTACCTGCTGATCGCACCGGCCGCCCTGCTGATGCTGGGCTTCATCGCCTACCCGGTCATCAGCGTCTTCTACTACAGCCTGCAGGAGTACAACCCCACCAAGCCGTGGCGGAACGGCTTCGCGGGCTTCGACAACTTCGTCAAGATCTTCACCGACGACCCGATGTTCTGGGACACCCTCGTCTTCAGCGCCAAGTGGGTCTTCGTCGAGGTAGGACTGCAACTGCTCTTCGGCCTGGCCCTGGCGCTCATCGTCAACCAGACCTTCGTCGGCCGGGGCATCGGGCGTGCCCTGGTCTTCTCCCCCTGGGCCGTCTCCGGCGTGCTGACCTCCGCGATCTGGGTGCTGCTCTACAACTCCCAGACCGGCATCACCCGTTACCTCGCCGACATGGGCATCGGCGACTACGGCACCAGCTGGCTGTCGGACACCTCGACCGTGTTCTCCGCGGCGGTCGTCGCCGACCTGTGGCGCGGCGTGCCCTTCTTCGCGATCCTCATCCTCGCCGACCTCCAGTCCGTCTCGAAGGACCTGTACGAGGCCGCCGAGGTCGACGGGGCGAGCCGGCTCAAGCAGTTCTGGCACATCACACTGCCGCACCTGAAGGACGCCATCATCCTGTCCACGCTGCTGCGCGCGGTGTGGGAGTTCAACAACGTCGACCTGCTCTACACCCTGACCGGCGGCGGACCCGCGGGAGTGACCACGACACTGCCGCTGTACATCGCCAACACCAGCGTCGACGCCCACGACTTCGGTTACGCGTCGGCCCTCACCACGGTCGCGTTCGTGATCCTGCTCTTCTGCTCGATCGTCTATCTGCGGCTGAGCAAGTTCGGAGGCGAGAACAAGTGATCACCAAGGAGGCCACCGCGCCCGCTCCCGCGCCCGCGCGGGCCGACCACGAGCCGCCGCGGCAGGCGAAGAAGCGCCGCCCCGCCTGGGACGAGGTCCCCCGCTGGCAGATCTATCTCCCGCTCGGCGTCTACCTGGTCTTCACCCTGATCCCGTTCTACTGGATCCTGCTCTTCGCGCTGCGCCCGGCGGGCTCGACCTCGCTCGTGCCCTGGCCGATGACCTTCGAGCACTTCGAGAAGGTGTGGACCGACCGGAGCTTCGGCACCTTCTTCGAGAACAGCGTGTACGTCGGGCTCGCGACCCTGGTGATGACCACGCTCGTCGCCCTGACCGGCGGCTACGCCCTCGCCCGGTTCGACTTCAAGATCAAGCGGGCCTTCATGCTCGCCCTGCTCTGCTCCCAGTTCGTGCCCGGCGCACTGCTGCTGGTCCCGCTCTTCGAGATCTTCGCCGAACTGCAGATGATCAACTCGCTCGGCAGCGTCATCATCGCCGAGACGGTCTTCCAGCTGCCCCTGTCGATGATCCTGATCAGCAACTTCATCAAGAACGTGCCGTACTCCCTGGAGGAGGCCGCCTGGGTCGACGGCTGCGGCCGGATGCGGGCCTTCCTAGTCGTCGTCCTGCCGCTGCTGCGGCCGGGCCTGATCGCCGTCGGCTCCTTCGCCTTCGTGCACTCCTGGAACCACTTCCTGTTCGCCCTGATGTTCCTCAACAACCAGGACAAGCAGACCATCCCGGTCGGCCTCAACACCCTGATGAGCGCGGACAGCGTCGACCTCGGGGCGCTCGCCGCCGGCGGCATCATCGCGGCCGTGCCCGTGGTGCTCGTGTTCGCCTTCATCCAGAAGTGGCTGATCACCGGCTTCAGCGCGGGGGCGGTGAAGGGGTGAGCGCCGTTCCCGTAGTCCTCGCCGGCGCCCGCGGCCACGGCCGCTGGCACATCGCCAACATCCGCCGCCTGGAGCGGGCCGGACTGGTCCGGCTGGCCGGCATCTGCGAGCTGACCCCGCTGAGCGAGGCGGAGGCCGGCGGGGAGGTGCCCGAGCAGTCCGCCGACTTCGGCGCCCTGCTCGACTCCACCGGCGCCCGGATCGCCGTGATCTGCACGCCGATCCCCACCCACACCGACCTGGCGCTGACCGCCGCCCGCCGGGGCGTCCACCTGCTGCTGGAGAAGCCACCGGCTCCGTCGTACGCGGAGTTCCGCCGCATGGCCGACGGGGTCGCCGAGGCCGGCGTCGCCTGCCAGATCGGGTTCCAGTCGCTGGGGTCGCACGCCGTGCCGGCCGTCCGCGCGCTGGTCGCCGAGGGCGCGATCGGCGAGGTGCTGGGCATCGGCGGGGCCGGGGCGTGGGGGCGCGACGAGGCCTACTTCCGCCGGGCGCCCTGGGCGGGCCGGCGGCGGCTGGACGGCGCCGACGTGATCGACGGCGCGCTGACCAACCCCCTCGCCCACGCCGTCGCCACCGCCCTCGCGCTCGGCGGCAGCACCCGCGCCGAGGACGTCACCGGCATCGAGACCGAGCTGGCGCACGCCAACGACATCGAGGCCGACGACACCTCCTGCGTCCGCGTCACCACCACCCGGGGCCGTCGCGTCACCGTCGCCGCGACCCTGTGCGCGGAGCGGCCCGACGAGCCGTACGTCCTGGTGCACGGCAGCAGCGGCCGCATCACCTTCTGGTACAAGCAGGACCGCGTCCTGCTCCAGCGCGGCGGCCACGGCCCCGAGGAGTACCACCACGGCCGTACCGACCTGCTGGAGAACCTGGTCGCGCACCTCACCACCGGTGCCGCCCTGCTGGTCCCGCCGGACGAGACGGGCGCCTTCATGCGGGTCGTGGAGGCGATCCGCCGGGCCCCCGACCCGGAGCCGCTGCCCGACGCCGCCTGGCGCCGTGTCCCCGGCGAGAGCCGCCGCGTGGTCCCCGGCGTCGACTCCTTCGTGGCAGCCGCCGCCGACACCCTCTCCCTCTACTCCGAACTGGGCGCGCCCTGGGCGCCGCGCACGGAGCACCCGCGATGCGAGGTGAGCACCCGATGACCGGCCACGACTCCCCGGTGCTGCGCGTGGCGGGCCGCCCCGTCGCCCGGTACGTCACCCGGCCCGAACTGCCGCCCCGGCTCTCCCCGCGCCCCTACCTGCACCCCGTCACCACCCTGGCCGGCACCGCCGTCACCGAGTTCAGCCCCGCCGACCACCCCCACCACCTCGGCGTCGGTGTCGCCGTTCCCGACGTCGAGGGGCACAACTTCTGGGGCGGGCGCACCTACGTCCGCGACCGGGGCCCGACCGAGCTGGACAACCACGGCGCCCAGCGGCACGTCGCCTTCCAGCTCCGCGACCCCGACGGCCTCGTCGAGGAGCTGCGCTGGGTCGCCGCCGGCACCGAGCTGCTGCGCGAGCGCCGCACCGTCGCGGCCACCGGACTCACGGCCACGGCCTGGGCGCTGGACTTCACCTTCTCCCTCACCAACGTCACCCCGGACCCGCTCACCATCGGCAGCCCCGCCACCAACGGGCGCCCCGGCGCCGCCTACGGCGGCTTCTTCTGGCGCGCCCGCAAGGAGAGCGCGGCCCCTCGGGTCCTCACCGCCGACCGCGAGGGCGAGCGGGAGATCCACGGGACCCGCGCCGACTGGCTCGCCCTGACCGGCGACACCTGGTCGCTGGTGTTCGCCGGGGCCACGGAGCAGACCCGCCGCGACCCGTGGTTCGTGCGCACCGAGGAGTACCCGGGCGTCGGTTCCTCCCTCGCGTACGACGAACGACTGACGGTCGCCCCCGGCGACACCGTCGTCCGCCGGATCGTCACCGTCGTCGCCGACGGCCGACTCGACGCCGACGGCGCCACCACCCTCGTACGAAAGGCGGTGAGCCCGTGACCTCAGGGACCGCATCCGAGACCGGACACGAGACCGCGTCCGACCCCGCACACGAAACCGCGTCCGGGACCTCGGAGACGTACACCAACCCCGTCCTGAACGCCGACTGGTCCGACCCGGACGTCCTGCGCGTCGGCGACGACTTCTACCTGACCGCGTCCAGCTTCGGCCGCGTCCCCGGCCTGCCGCTCCTGCACTCCCGCGACCTGGTCGACTGGACCCTGGTCGGGCACGCCCTGAACCGCCTGGAGCCGGCGGAGGCGTTCGCGACGCCCCGCCACGACTGCGGCGTCTGGGCCCCGTCCCTGCGCCACCACGCGGGCCGCTTCTGGATCTTCTGGGGCGACCCCGACCACGGGATCTTCCAGGTCAACGCCTCCGACATCCGGGGCCCGTGGACCGCGCCCCACCTGGTGAAGGCCGGCAAGGGACTGATCGACCCCTGCCCCCTGTGGGACGACGAGACCGGCGAGGCCCACCTCGTGCACGCCTGGGCCAGGTCCCGCTCCGGGATCAAGAACCGCCTCACCGGCCACCGTATGCGCCCCGACGGCACCGGACTCCTCGACGAGGGCGAGGTGATCGTCGACGCCGACCGGCTCCCCGGCTGGTTCACCCTGGAGGGCCCCAAGCTCTACCGGCACGACGGCTGGTTCTGGATCCTGGCACCCGCCGGGGGAGTGGAGACCGGCTGGCAGGGCGCCTTCCGCTCCCGCGACTTCTTCGGGCCGTACGAGGAGAAGGTCGTCCTGGAGCAGAAGGACACCGACGTCAACGGCCCCCACCAGGGCGGCTGGGTACGCACCGCGACCGGCGAGGACTGGTTCCTGCACTTCCAGCAGCGCGGCGCGTACGGGCGGGTGGTCCACCTCCAGCCGATGAGGTGGGGCCCGGACGGCTGGCCGGTGCTGGGCGACGACGGGGCCCCGGTCACCGAGCACCCGCGTCCCGCGCTGCCGCCGCAGCCGCCCGCCGCGCCCGCGACCGACGACGACTTCCCCGGCGGACGGTTCGGCCGCCAGTGGTCGTGGACGGCCAACCCCCGCGACGGCTGGGCCACCCGGCACTCCGGGGACGGGCTGCGGCTCGCCTGCGTCCGCTCGGCCGACGCGCACGACCTGCGCAGACTGCCGAACGTGCTCACGCAGCGGCTGCCCGGCGACCCCGCGGCCATCGAGGTGGAGCTGCGCCTGGACAGCGAGGAGCCGGGCGCGCGGGCCGGGCTCGCGGTGCTCGGCGACGCCTACCGCTGGATCGGGCTCCAGCGGGGCGCGGACGGGACCGTGCACCTGGTGCACCGGTTCGCCGAGCCGGTGGCCGAGGCCGAGCGGGACGCCGACCACCCCCGCCCCGCGCCCGAGGGCCGGGCACGGCTGCGGATCGAGGCCGGCCCCGGGGCACGCTGCCGCTTCTCCTACGATCTCGGCGACGGGCCGCGCCCCACCGGCCAGGTCTTCGCCGCCACCCCGTGGCGCTGGGTCGGCGCCCTGCTCGGCCTGTTCGCGCTCGCGCCCGTCGGCCGGGGGGACGCCGGCGCGGCCACCTTCACGCGGTTCCGGACCGGACCCCGTTGACCAGCCCCACCCGTACGCCTGTTGGGAGTCGCAATGACGCACCTCCGTAGCGAGCGCCTGCCGGGAACCGGCAGGATCCTGGCCACCGTCCTCGGTCTGGTCGCCGCCCTGGCCCTCGGGACGGTCGGGGAGGCACAGGCCGCCCCGGCCCGTGAGACGGGGGCGCCGCGCCTGGCCGACCGGGCGCACGGCTTCGCCTCCCTGGCCGGCGGCACCACCGGTGGTGCGGGCGGCAGGGTCGTCACCGTCACCGACCAGGCCGCGCTGGCGAAGTACGCGGCGGCCGAGGAGCCGTACGTCATCCGGGTGGCGGGCTCGATCGCGGTCGCGCCCTTCGGCGCGGACATCGTGGTCGGCTCCGACAAGACGATCGTCGGCGTCGGCGACACGGGCGAGATCGTCCACGGCGAGCTGCACCTCGATCCGGGCACGCACAACGTGATCATCCGCAACCTCACGATCCGCGACAGCTACGTCGAGGGCGACTGGGACGGCAAGACCACCGACTTCGACGCGATCCAGATGGACTCCGTCCACCACGTCTGGATCGACCACAACCGCCTCACGCACATGGGCGACGGCCTGCTCGACATCCGCAGGGACAGCGAGTACATCACCGTCTCCTACAACCGGTTCGAGAACCACAACAAGGCGCTCGGCATCGGCTGGACGGACAACGTCCGCACCCAGATCACCATCGACCACAACTGGTTCACCGGCACCAAGCAGCGCAACCCGTCCGCCGACAACTGCGCCTACGCGCACCTGTACAACAACTACCTCTCCGCGCAGGTGGCCGACGGCGACCCGCTGTGGACGTACGGGAACTGGGCACGCGGCGCGACGCGGATGGTCATCGAGAACAGCTACTACGACGGGGTCCAGCACCCCTACCAGGCGGACGCCACCGCGGAACTGGTGCAGCGCGGATCGATCCTGAAGGACACGACCGGCCGGCACGACGCCTGGGGCGACGCCTTCGAACCGGATGACTTCTACGACTACCGGCTCGACCCGGCGGCCGCCGTTCCGGCGCTGGTCAAGCGCTTCTCGGGGCCGCGGAAGCAGCTCGGCACCCACTGACTCCCCCACGTGTCCAGTCCGTTCACCGCTCCGTTCACCGCTCCGTTCAACCCTCCGTTGGATCCAGAAGAAGAGAGCCGACCAATGAAGATCAGCATGCGCAGCAGCAGAAGCACAGGCAGGCGCCGGACCTCCGCCGCCGTCGCCCTGGGGGCCGTGCTCGCGCTGACCGCCACCGCCTGCGGTGACGACGGCAGCGGGGCGGGCGGCGACAAGGGAGCCGAGGGCAGCGGCAAGGGAAAGATCGTCTTCTGGGACAACAACGGCGGTATCCGTACGGCCGTCTGGAAGCAGATCATCGCCGACTTCGAGAAGGCGAACCCGGACATCGACGTGGAGTACGTCGGGATCGCCGCCACCGAGTACCAGTCCAAGGTCGACACCGCCATCCAGGGCGGCGGACTGCCGGACGTCGGCGGTGTCGGCGCGGCGATGCTCGCCGGGTTCTCGGCCCAGAACGCCCTGGAGCCGCTGGACGACCGGCTCGCCAAGTCCTCCCTCGGCGGCAAGCTCAACAAGGACATGGTCGAGTCCCTGAAGGCGGCCGGCGGCGGCGACGGCACGCTGTACTCGGTGCCGACCTCCGCGAACAACGGCGTCCTCTACTACCGCACCGACCTGTTCGACAAGGCCGGGCTGGACGCGCCGACGACGTGGGACAAGTTCTACGAGGCCGCGGAGAAGCTGACCGACGAGGACAAGAACGAGTTCGGTTACACCATCCGCGGCGGCTCCGGCTCCATCGCGCAGGCGCTCGACGCGATGTACGGGCAGTCCGGCATCACCTCGTTCTGGGACGCCGGCAAGAAGAAGACCACCGTCAACGACCCGAAGAACGTCGAGGCGCTGGAGAAGTACGCGGCCCTCTACAAGAAGGCCACGCCGGCCGCCGACGTCAACAACGACTTCGCCAAGATGGTCGCCCAGTGGGACTCCGGCACGATCGGCATGCTCAACCACAACCTGGGCTCCTACCAGGATCACGTGAAGGCGCTCGGCGTCGAGAAGTTCCGCGGCATTCCGCAGCCGGTCGGCGCTTCCGGCAAGCGGGTCCAGGTGTCCAACCCGGTCGACGGGCTCGGCGTGTTCAAGAGCTCCAAGAACAAGGAGGCCGCCTGGAAGTTCATCGAGTTCGCCACCTCGCCCGAGCAGAACTCGAAGTTCAACGAGTCGGCGGGGCAGGTGCCGTCGCACACGGAGGCCGCGAAGGCCGCGTGGATCCAGAAGGCGGAGCCGACGAAGCTGGCGGCCCAGGCGCTGAACGACGGGTCGACGACCATCGTCCAGCTGCCGTACTACCTGCCGGACTGGAACACGATCTCCAAGGCGGACAACGAGCCGAACCTGCAGAAGGTGCTGCTCGGCAAGATGAGCGCGAAGGCGTTCCTCGACACGATGGCCGAGCAGCTGAACGAGGCGCAGGCCGAGTGGACGGAGCAGATGGGTTAGTCCTCTGCTTCGCCGTGGGGCGGCCCGTGTGTCGCAGGCCGCGGGCCGTCCCTGTCCGCCCCCTCTCCCGAAAGGCGCTCCGGCGTGTCACTCACCCGCAGACAGGTCACCTCGGCTGCCGTTTCCGCTGTTCCCCTCGTGTTCGCCGCCACCGGCACCGCCCGAGCCGGCGGACACCGCCCCCGCACCCTGCACATCGCCGGCGACTCCACCGCCGCGCAGAAGTACGCCGACGCCGCGCCGGAGACCGGGTGGGGGATGGCGCTGCCGTTCTTCCTCCGCAAGGGCCTCGGTGTGGCCAATCACGCCGTGAACGGACGCAGTTCCAAGAGCTTCGTCGACGAAGGGCGGCTGGACGCCGTCCTCGACGCGATCCGGCCCGGTGACCTCCTGCTCGTCCAGTTCGCGCACAACGACGAGAAGGACGAGGACCCCACCCGCTACACCGAGCCCTGGACGACGTACCAGGACTACCTCCGGCTGTACGTCGACGGTGCCCGGGCCCGCGGGGCGCGGCCGGTGCTGGCCACGCCCGTCGAGCGGCGCCGGTTCGACGCGGCGGGCGACGCGCGGCCGAGCCACGGGGAGTACCCGGCGGCGATGCGGGCGCTCGCGCGGCAGGAGGGGGTGGCGCTGCTCGACGTACAGGCGCTGTCGCTCGCGCTGTGGCAGCGGCTCGGTTTCGAGGGCACCAAGGCGTACTTCAACTGGACCGCCACCGAGCAGGACAACACCCACTTCAACCCGCCCGGCGCGATCGCCGTCGCCCGGCTCGTCGCGCGGGAATCGCAGCGCACGCGGGTGCTGGCGCACCGGGACGTGCGCCGGCTGGACGAGGACATCCCCGAGTCCTGGATCAACTGGCCGGCCTCGGCCACCGCGTAGCACCCCCGACCCACGGAAAAGGGAGAGTCGCACCATGAGCACATCGAGATGGCATGAGCATGCCATAAAGCGAACCGCCGCGCTGGCCGGCTGCACCGCCCTCGTACTGACCCTGACCGGCACCACCGCGCAGGCCCGCCCCGACCACCACCCCCGCGACACCGCCCGGCAGACCCTGCCGGCCAACGACGGCTGGGCCTCCCACGGCACCGGCACCACCGGCGGGGCCGCCGCCGACGCGGAGCACGTGTACACCGTCGCCACCTGGGCCGAGTTCAAGGCCGCCCTCGCCGCCGGCGGCAGCGCGCCCAGGATCATCAAGGTGAAGGGCACGATCGACGCCGTCTCCGAGGGCTGCGACGCCTTCGCCGCGCCCGGCTACGACTTCGGCGCCTACCTGGAGAAGTACTCCCCGCAGAGCTGGGGCCTGGAGACCGACCTGAGCGACGAGCCCGAGGACAGCCCCGAGGGACTGCGCCGCATCTCCGCCGACCGGCAGAACCAGGCCATCAAGGCGAACGTCCCCGCGAACACCACGATCATCGGCGTCGGGCGCAACGCCGGCCTCAAGGGCGCCAGTCTCCAGATCAAGGGCGTCGACAACGTCATCGTCCGCAACCTGACCTTCGAGAGCCCCGTCGACTGCTTCCCGCAGTGGGACCCCACCGACGGCGACAAGGGCAACTGGAACTCCGAGTACGACAGCGCCGTCGTGTACGGCTCCACCCACGTCTGGCTGGACCACAACACCTTCACCGACGGCGAGCACCCCGACAGCGCGGCGCCCACCTACTTCGGCATGCTGTACCAGCAGCACGACGGCCAGCTCGACATCGTGCGCGGCGCCGACTACGTCACCGCCTCCTGGAACGTCTTCACCGAGCACGACAAGACGATCCTCATCGGCAACAGCGACAGCGAGTCCACCGCCGCCGGAGACCGCGGGCACCTGCGGACGACCTTCCACCACAACCTCTTCAAGGACCTCGTCGAGCGCGCCCCGCGGGTGCGGTTCGGGCAGGTCGACGTCTACAACAACCACTTCGTGGCGGGCGACGACTACGCCTACAGCTTCGGCGTCGGCAAGGAGTCCCAGCTCGTCGCCGAGCACAACGCCTTCACCCTGCCGGACGGCGTCAGCCCCGCGAAGGTGCTGAAGAGGTGGAACGACTCGCCCCTCACCGCCGCGCACAACCGCGTCAACGGCCGCGGCACCGACCTGATCGCCGCGCACAACGCGGCGAACCCGGGCACGCCCCTGCGGTCCGGCGCGGGCTGGACGCCCACCCTGCGCACCAAGGTCCTCCCGGCCTGGGCGGTCCCCTTCGTCGTCGACCACGGCGCGGGCGCCGGCCGCCTGCGCTGACCCTCAGAACCGAGGGCCGGGGCGCCCGCACCGCCCCGGCCCTCCCGCACCCGCCACGCAAGCGCACCCGAAGGAGCACCGGCATGCACCGACCCGCCCTGTCCCGCAGAGGCTTCCTCCTGACGACCGCCGGCGCGGGCGCCGCCCTCGGCCTCGCGGCAGGCCCCGCCGTCGCCGGCACCCGACCGCGCCCCTTCGGCAGGTACGGTTCCCCGGCCGCCCGCCGCACCCCGAAGACCCTGTACGTCGACTTGCACGGACGCGGCGACTTCACCTCCGTACAGGCCGCCGTCACCGCGGCCGAGGGCCCCGGCTGGACACTGGTCATCGCCCCCGGCACCTACCGCGAGACGGTCTCCGTCGACGCCGACCGCACCGAAACGACCTGGCTCGGCGCCGGCGCGGACCCCCGCGACGTCGTCATCGTCTTCGACAACGCGGCCGGCACCCCCAAACCGGACGGCTCCGGCACCTACGGCACCAGCGGCTCCGCCACCACCACCGTGCGGGCCGACGGCTTCACCGCCCGCCGGATCACCTTCGCCAACGACTGGCTGCGCGCCGACCACCCCGGCTTCACCGGCACCCAGGCCGTCGCGATCAAGGTCCAGGGCGACCGCTCGGCGTTCCACGACTGCCGCTTCCTCGGCCACCAGGACACCCTCTACGCCGACACCCGCGACCTCGGCCACTTCGCCCACCAGTACTACGCCCACTGCTACGTCGAGGGCGACGTCGACTTCGTCTTCGGCCGGGCGACGGCCGTCTACGAGGGCTGCCACTTCCGCACCCTGGTCCGCGCCGACCTGTCCGGCGCCCCCCACGGCTTCGTGTTCGCCCCGTCCACGGCGGGCGCCAACCCGCGCGGCTACCTCGTCACGCGCGGCCGCGTCAGCAGCGAGGCCCCCGACGGCTACTACAAGCTGGCCCGCCCCTGGGTGCCCAGCTCCGACACCTCCGCCCGCCCGATGCTCACCGTGCGCGAGACCCACCTCGGCGCGGGCATCGACGCGGTCGCGCCCTACGCCAACATGCGGGACGCGCACCCCTGGCAGGAGCAGCGCTTCCGGGAGTACCGCAACACCGGCCCCGGCGCCGCGGTCACCGTCCCGGAGAACCGGCCCCGGCTCACCCGCGCCGAGGCCGCGTCGCACACCCGGGAGGCGTACCTCGGCGACTGGCGGCCGTATGACCGCCACCGGTGACCTGCCCGACGACCCGAGCGGTCCGCTGCCCGGCTTCCATCCGGCGCTCAGGGCCGAACTGACCTTCCCGCTCGCCTGGGGCAGCTCGCCGGAACGCGACTTCGAGGCGTGGCGGCGGGCGGCCCGCGCGACGGTCGAGGACCACCTCCTCGTGGGCCGGCAGGACGACACGCCGTACGCCCCGGAGTTCACCGCCCGCTCGGACGGCGACGGATACACGCGGGAACTGGTCACCCTCTCCCTCACCCGCTACGGGCGGGTCCGCGGCGCCCTGCTCACCCCGCACGGCGCCGGGCCCTTCCCGGCCGTCCTGCTCCTGCACGACCACGGCTCCCGCTTCGACATCGGCAAGGAGAAACTGGTCCGGCCCTGGTACGACGACTCCCGGCTCGCCGCCGCCGAGGACTGGGCGGACCGGCACTTCGACGGACGCTTCCTCGGCGACGAACTGGCCGGGCGCGGCTACGCCGTGCTCTGCGCGGACGCCCTGGGCTGGGGAGACCGCGAACCGCTCACCTACACCCGGCAACAGGCCCTGGCCGGCAACCTCTTCCACCTCGGCAGTTCCCTCGCCGGGCTCCTGGCCCGCGAGGACGAGCGCGCCGCCGGCTTCCTGGCCTCCCTCGACCGCGTGGACGCCCGGCGGGTCGCGGCCGTCGGCTTCTCCATGGGCGGCTACCGCGCCTGGCAGACCGCCGCCCTCAGCGACTTCGTCGCCGCCGCGGTGAGCGTGTGCTGGATGACCGGTCTGAAGGAGATGATGGTGCCCGGCAACAACACCCTGCGCGGGCAGTCTGCGTTCCACATGCTGCACCCCGGACTCGCCCGGTACCTCGACCTCCCCGACGTGGCGAGCATCGCCGCGCCCAGGCCGATGCTGTTCCTCGGCGGCGAGCAGGACCGCCTGTTCACCGCCGAGGGCGTCCGCACCGCCTACGCCAGGCTGCGCGCCGTCTGGCACTCCCGCGGCGCCGCCGACCGGCTGCGCACCGAGACCTGGCCGGACGTCGGCCACGCCTTCCCGCTGCGCATGCAGGACGAGGCCTTCGGATGGCTGGAGTCGGTCCTCGCCGCACCGGCCCGACCGCCCGGGGAGGGAGGGGTGCCGCGTCCTCGGGGCTTGTTCACGAAAGAGTGAAGTCGCCCCGCACCGAGAGCCGTTCGGACCCGGCGGTGGCCGTCGCGGAGTACCGGTCGCGGCCCGCGTCCCGGCCGCCGCGGTCGTGGTCGTACTGGCCGGCGAACATCCACTCGCCCGCCGGGACCGTGCGGCCCCGCTTGAGCGTCCACCGGTAGGCGAGGGAACCGTCCCGCTCCTCGACCGTGAACGTGAAGTCCTCCTCCGGCAGCGACCGCCAGGCGCCGGTGGACGCGACCCCGCCGGTCTGCGCCACCCGGAGCTCGACGGTGAGCGCGGTCAGCGGTTCACCGGTCCTCAGGGTGATGTTGCTCTGGGCCCAGAAGTCGTTGCTGTGCGGGTCCACCGCGCCGTCCGACCACAGCGGGCCGTCCTCGACGGCGGAGACCGGCGGCCGGGCGGTCGCGCCCCCGGTCGCGGCCGGCGGCCGGGAGGAGGCGGGGGTGTCCGGGGTCCCCGTCCCGGGCGGGGCGCTCGGCGTCGGGTCGGCCGGCGGGGCGGGCGCCCGGCTGGTGGCGGCCTCCGGTGACGGCGTGGGGGTCGGCGAGGTGACGACCGCACGCTGCGGGGGAGCGTCGTCCTTGACCGCGGACGCGACCGCGTAACCGCCGACCGCCAGGACGCCCGCCACCGCGGCCGTGGCACCGGCCACCCGGGCCCAGCCCAGCAGCGGCGGACGCATCGCCCCGTGGCGGCCGGGGCGGGCCTGGCCCTGGTCGGCCATGCCGCGCTCGACCCGCGTCAGGATGCGCGCCCGGTCGGGCTCGTGCGCCCTGGCCGCCTCGTGCAGCCGGGCGCGCAGCTCCTCGTCCACACCTCGCCGCCCGGTCATCGGTTCCTTCCCGCGGCCCCACCGCTGCGCGCGATCGCCGCGTGCACCTGTTTCGGAGCCGTCCGTGTGCCGAGTGACCGCTGCAGTTCGGCCATCGCCTTCGACGTCTGGCTCTTCACCGTACCCACCGAGACGCCCAGGGCGAGCGCCGTGTCCTTCTCGGAGAGGTCGAACGCGTGCCGCAGCACCACGCACGCCCGCTTGCGGAACGGCAGTCGGCGCAGTGCCTCCTGGACGTCCACCACACCCGCGACGTCCGGGTTCTCCGTCCTCTCCTCGCGCTGCGACCAGAACAGGGCGACCCTTCTGCGCTCCCGCACGGCGGTGCGGACCCGGGTGCGGGCGAGGTTGGCGACGACACCGCGCGCGTACGCCACCGGACGGTCGGCCGCGCGGACCCGGTCCCAGCGGTGCCACAGGGCCAGCAGGGCGTCCGCGGCGAGGTCGTCGGCGGCGTCCGGCTCACCGGTCAGCAGCTGGGCGAGCCGGGAGAGTTCCGCGTAGTGGCGCTCGAAGAAGGCGTGGAACTCCGCGGCGGCGGCGTCGTCGACGACTGTCCCCACGGGCGGACTCTCCTCGCAGCGGCTTCCCCGGCGTCGAACAGCCGTGCGCCGGGCCGGAGTCCGGCACTGTAGCAGCGTCCGACGCGCCGCCGTGCGGTGCGTCGAACGCCGTATGGGAGACCGAACGGCCCGGGGGAGTCAGCCCTTGAGCGCCGCCTCCATCATCGCCTTGGCCACCGGGGCCGCCAGGCCGTTGCCGCTGACCTCGGAACGGGCCGCGTCGGACTGCTCGATGATGACCGCCACGGCCACCTCCTTGTCCGAGGAGTCGGACTTGGCGTACGAGGTGAACCAGGCGTACGGGGTCTTGCTGTTGTTCTCGCCGTGCTGTGCCGTGCCCGTCTTGCCGCCCACGGTCGCGCCGGAGATCCGCGCGTTCGACCCCGTGCCCTTCTCCACGACGGTCTCCATGGCCGACCGGAGCTGCTCGGCGGTGGAGGAGGAGACGATCCGCTTCGAGTCCGGGTCGGTGTCCTCCAGGATGTCGCCGCCGCTGTCGGTGATCTGGGACACCATGTGCGGGGAGACCAGCTCGCCGCCGTTGGCGAGGGCCGCCGAGACCATCGCCATCTGCAGCGGGGTCGCCGTCACGTCGAACTGGCCGATGCCCGTCAGGGCCGTCGACGACTTGTTCATGTCCTTCGGGTACACGCTGGTGTACGCCCGCACCGGCACGTCCTGCGACTCGTCGTTGAAGCCGAACCTCTCGGCCATCGCCCGCAGCTTGTCCTGGCCGAGGTCCACGGCCATCTTCGCGAAGACGTTGTTGCACGAGTACTGCAGCGCGGTGCGGATCGTGGCGTCCTCGCAGGGCGCGTTCGGGTTCTCGTTCGTCAGGTCCGTCACGGTGCCCGGCAGCGTGTAGGGGTCCGGGCTGTCGGTCTCCTCGTCCACCGACCCGTACAGCCCGTCCTCCAGCGCGGCGGCCGCCACCACCAGCTTGAACGTCGAGCCCGGCGGCAGCGGCTGGCGCAGCGCGCGGTTGGTCAGCGGCTTGTCCGGGTCACTGGTCAGCCTCTCCCAGGCCTCACCGGCGGTGTTGGCGTCGGTCAGCGACGTCGGGTCGTACGACGGGGTCGACACGACCGACAGGATCCGGCCCGTCTTCGGGTCGATCGCGACGGCGGCGCCCTTGGTCTCGCCCAGCGCCTCGAACCCGGCCTTCTGCACCTCCGGGTCGATCGTCGTGACCACGTTGCCCGGCTCGGCCCGGGTGCCGGTGATCGTGTCCATCACCGTCTTCAGCCGCGGGTCGGTGCCGTTGAGCACGTCCTGGTAGATGCCCTCCAACTGCGTCGGCGCGTACGCCTGCGAGGCGTAGCCCGTCACCGCCGCGTACAGCTTGCCCTTCTCGTACGTGCGCTTGTAGGCGAGGTCACCGCCCTCCGTCGGCGCCGAGCCGGTGATCGACCGGCCGGCCACGATGATGTTCCCGAGCGGCTCCGCGTACGTCTCGATCGCGTTCCGCCGGTTTTCCTTGTCGTCCGCGAGTGCCCGGCCCTCGTAGAACTGCACCCAGGTCGCTCTGATCAGCAGAGCGAACACCAGGAGCAGCGTGAAGACCGATGCGCGCCTGATCGTCTTGTTCATCCCACTGGGAAGACGAACGGGCGGGAGCGAATCGTTCCGTCCGCCCCGATTTCTCATCTTCCGTTCATGAAGCCGGCCTCGTAGGCCAGGATGACCGCCTGGGTGCGGTCCCGGGCGCCGGTCTTCGCCAGCACCGACGCCACATGGGTCTTCACCGTGGCCGGCCCGACCCCCATGCGCTGCGCCGTCTCCGCGTTGGTCAGCCCGGTCGCCATCAGGCGCAGCACCTCGCCCTCGCGTCCGGTGAGCCGCGCCACCCAGGCCGGCCGGGCGGGGTTCGCGCGCGCGTGCTCGGCCGCCAGCGTCCGTACCGCCGCCGGGAACAGCAGCGTGTCGCTGTGCGCCACCAGCCGTACGGCCTGGACGAGCGTGTCCGCGTCGGCGCGCTTGAGCAGGAAGCCGGCGGCCCCGGCGCGCAGCGCGTCGTAGACGTAGGAGTCGTTCTCGAAGGTGGTCACGACCACGACGCGGGGCGGCTCGTCGAGGGTGGCGAGGATCTGCTCGGTGGCGCGGATGCCGTCGACCTCGGGCATGCGGACGTCCATGAGGACCACGTCCGGCCGGGTCTCCCGGACGACGGAGACGGCCTCGGCGCCGGTGGCCGCCTCGCCGGCGACCTCCAGGTCCGGTTCCGCGGAGAGGATGGCGCGCAGGGCGGTGCGGACCATGCGCTCGTCGTCGGCCAGGACGATCCGGATCGGCGGGCGGGCCACACGGTCTCCTTCGGGCGGGGTCATACGGTTCCCTTCAGCGGCAGTCGTACGTGGAGCCGCCACGCCCCCTCGACGCTGCCCGCCTCGGCCGCGCCGCCCAGCAGCCGGGCCCGGTCGGCGATGCCGCGCAGTCCGTGGCCGCCACCGGTGCGGCGCGATGTGCCGCCGGTCCCGCAGGCCTCGACGAGGGGATTCTCGACGGTGATCCGCAGGTGATCGTCCAGCACGTCGACGCGCAGCGCCACGGGGACCTGTCCGCCCGCGTGCCTGAGCGCGTTGCTCAGCCCCTCCTGCACGATCCGGTAGGCCTCGCGGGAGACCAGCGGCGGAAGCGCCTCCGGGTCGGTGGCGACGGTGGCCGCCACCCGCAGCCCGCCCGCGCGCGTGCGGCGCAGCAGCCCGTCGAGGTCGGCGGCGAGCGTCGGCGCAGGCGCGGTGCCGGGCGCGTCGCCGTCCCGCAGGACGCCCAGTACGGCGTCGAGTTCGCCGACCGTGCGGCGGGTGGTGTCCTCGATCGCGGCGAGCGCCTCGCGGGCGAACTCCGGGTCGGTGTCCAGGAGCCGGCGGGCCGCGCTCGCCTGAAGGGTGACCGCGCTCAGGGCGTGGCCGACGGAGTCGTGCAGCTCGCGCGCGAGCCGGTTGCGGACGGCGAGGTCGGCGGCGCGTGCCTCGGCCGCCGCGACCCGGTCCTCGGGGGACGGGCCGAGCAGCGCGGGCGCCCAGCGGGCCAGCAACGCGCCGCACCCCACGGCGCAGCCGGCGAGGGCGACCAGCATCGCGGCGCCCGCGACCGGCGCCAGCGCGAGTGCCCAGACGTGCTGGAGGACGCCGGGCAGCCCCATCCGGTCGTCGCGCAGCGCCGGTACGAAGGGCAGCGCGATCAGCGCGGCCGCGAACGGCGGCACGGCGAGCGACATCCCCGCGATGATGCCGCCGGCCCCCAGGTGCAGCGTGAACCAGGCCGCCGTCCGCCCCTTCTCGCCCTTGGTGCGGGCGGGCCCGTAGGCGAGCCGGTCGGCGTCCACGCCGCACAGCCACCGCACGACGCCGGCCTCCAGCGGGCGGGTCAGCGGGAACAGCGAAGTGACGGCGGCGAGCGGCAACCCCAAGGCGAACGAGGCCAGTTGCAGGGACAGCGAGCGGAAGACGTCCGCGTCCCCGGCGACGGGGCCGACGACGACCGAGCCCACGAGGACGTACGGCATGGCGAGCGCGCCGCCGAGGATCAGGTGGATCCACCGCAGGCGCGCCCGCCGGCCGAACAGGAACCGGGCGAGAGCGGTCACGGCAGCCTGCGGGCCGTGGCCGACCGCCGGGCGAGGAAGTGGGCGCCGACCGAGGCGAGAAGGAGACCGACGGTCATCTGGCCAGCGTAGGCGAACATCATCAGCGGTGCCGGGCGGTCGGTGGGATCGTCGGCCGGCATCAGCGCGGCGAGCAGCACCCAGCCGCCCCAGCAGGCCGCGGCGCCGGAACAGACCCAGGCCCAAGCGAGGGGCACCGTGACCGGCAGGACGCGGGCGCGGCGGAAGGCGAGCAGCAGGGTGCCGATGACGGCCGCGAGGAGGAAGGCGACGTGCATGCCCTCCAGCGCCCGGAAGTCACTGGTGCGGTCCCCGGCCCCGAGCCCCGCCGTGCCGCCGCACGCCCAGTACAGCCGGACGGCGAGCGGGAACGACGCGAGGATCGCCGCGACGAGAGCGACCGCCTGGTACGGCGCCCGGACGACGCCGGCCGGCAGCTCCCCCACCCGCCCGCGCCACAGACGTCCCCAGCGGTCACGCGCGTGGAGCACGAACAGCCCCCCGAGGGCGAGTCCCTGCACGATGAACCCGGTGTACACGATCACGAACACCCACGGGTGGAGGAAGGCCTCGCGTCCCGGGCCGGACGCCGTCGCGGTGTCGCCGCCGAGCGCCCGGGTGAGGAGCTGCAGGGGGAACCCCGCCATGATCGGCGCGAGCAGCCCCCCGGCGACCCACACCGGGAACGCCAGCGGCCACGCGGGCACCCGCAGACCCCACGGCCGGGTCAGCATCAGGGCCAGCACGATCACACAACTGTCCAGCAGCAGCGTGAGCCCGTTGGCCAGGACCATGGTGACCCGGTGGTCCAGCAGGACGCTGCCTTCCGGGATCCCGACCCGACTCCCCGCGATCCAGGCGACCTTGAGCGCGAGGTACGGCAGACAGGCGAGGACGGCGACCGCCCGCAGCGGCCGGCGGGCCCGGGCGGGGCCGGGGGCCGAGGCGGGCGGGGAGGGCGTGGGGGCGAGCGTCTGCGTCATGCCTCCACGCTCCCGCGCGGACACCCCCGGGCACCTCCTGCGCACCGACGATCCGCCTCCGCCGCGCGGCGGAGCCGGTCAGCCCGCGAGGTGGAGTACGACCTCGTCGATCTCCTCGCCCCGGGCAGGGGCGAACCCCCGGGCCTGGGCGCTCTCTTGGAAGCCGCACTTCTCCAGGACACGCAGCGACCCGGCGTTGTCCGCCGCCGCCCGCGCGTACAGCGGGCGGTCCGGCACCTCGGCCAGCAGCACGCGCAGCGCCGCCGTGGCCACGCCCCGGCCCCAGTAGGCCCGGTCCACCCAGTACGTCACCTCGCGTTCGCCCGGCTCCCCGTACACCGCCGCGCTGCCGATGACGTCACCGTCGCCGAGGATCGTCCTGACGACATCGACCGAGGCCCGGATCTTTCTCCAGTGGGTCTCGAAGGCGTGCCAGTCCGCCGGATCCTCGGGGGTGAAGGCCGCCATGCGCAGGGCCTCGGGATCGTTCATCTGCCGGAAGAAGACGGGCAGATCGCTGTCGTGAACCTCGCGCAGAGCGATGTGCATGGATCAGAGCCTACGCGTGGCGAGCGTCAGCCGGTCCCGCGCGTCGAACAAGGCGTCCTTCACCATCTGCTCGTGCGCGGGCGTCAGCCGCGCCACCGGCACCGAGCAGCTGATCGCGTCCCGCGCGGGGGTGCGGTAGGGGACCGCCACGCCGAAGCAGCGCAGCCCCAGCGTGTTCTCCTCGCGGTCCACGGCGAAGCCCTGCTCCCGCACCTGGTGCAGCTCCTCGATGAGCCGCTCCCGGTCGGTGATCGTGTGCTCGGTCAGCGCGGGCAGCGTGTCCGGGAGCAGCTTGCGGACCTGCTCGTCGGTGTACGTGCTCAGCAGCGCCTTGCCCAGCGACGTGGAGTGCGCGGGCAGCCGGCGGCCGACCCGGGTGAACGGCCGCAGGTAGTGCTGCGACTGGCGGGTGGCGAGGTAGACGACGTTCGTGCCGTCCAGCCGCGCGAGGTGGATGGTCTCGGTCGTGTCGTCGGAGAGCCGGTCCAGCGTCGGCCGCGCCGCCGCGACCACCTCGTCGCCGTCGATGTACGACGTGCCGACCAGCAGCGCCCGTACGCCGATGCCGTACCGCGTGCCGGTCGCGTCCGTCTCCACCCAGCCCAGCTCCACCAGCGTGCGCAGCAGCATGTAGAGGCTGGACTTGGGATAGCCGACGGCCTCCTGGACCGACGCGAGGGAATGCATACCGGGGCGTCCGGCGAAGTACTCGAGCAGTTCAACCGTCCGCACCGCGGACTTGACCTGCGCTCCGCCCCCCGTCTCGACAGCCGACATCGCCCTTGACCCCTTCGTTCGACGGGAAATAGTCTCGACAGCATATTCATCAGTAGAGACAGCGTTCAGTATATCGAACGAGTTCCAGGTACAGCACGTGAAGGGACCCGCGGTGGCAGCAGCACCAGTCTGGAGTGTCGACCCCCGTACCGGGAAGCAGCGTGAACAGGTCGCGGTGGAAGCCACGGCCCAGGAGGTGGACGCCGCCGTCCGCGCCGCGCACGCCGCCCGGGACGCCCTCGCCGACCGGAGGGTGCGCGCGGCCTTCCTGCGCACCGCCGCCGACGAGCTGAAGGCGGCCGAGAGCACCCTCGTCGAGGTGGCCGACGCGGAGACCGCGCTCGGCCCGGTCCGGCTCACCGGCGAACTCGCCCGCACCTGCTACCAGCTGCGGGCCTTCGCCGGCATCGTCGACGAGGGCGAGTTCCTCGGTGTCGTCGTCAACCACCCCGACGACACCGCGACCCCGCCGATCCCGGACCTGCGCCGCTACAAGGTGCCCCTCGGCGTCGTCGCCGTCTACTCGGCCTCCAACTTCCCCTTCGCCTTCTCCGTCCCCGGCGGCGACACAGCGAGCGCCCTCGCGGCCGGCTGCCCCGTCGTCGTCAAGGCCCACCCCGACCACCCGGCCCTGTCCGAGCTGGTCGCCAAGGTGCTGCGCCGGGCCGCCGCCCGGCACGACCTCCCGGAAGGCGTCGTCGGCCTGGTGCACGGCTTCGAGGCGGGCGTCGAACTGATCGGGCACCCGCTGGTCGCGGCGGCCGGCTTCACCGGATCCGTGCGCGGTGGCCGCGCGCTGTTCGACGCGGCGGCGGCGCGCCCCGTCCCGATCCCCTTCCACGGCGAGCTGGGCTCGCTGAACCCGGTCGTCGTCACCGAGGCGGCGGCCGCCGAGCGGGCGGAGGCGATCGGCGCGGGGCTGGCCGGTTCGATGACGCTGGGCGTCGGCCAGTTCTGCGTGAAGCCCGGCCTGGTCCTGGTGCCGTCGGGCGCCGCCGGTGACGGCCTGGTCAAGTCCCTCACGGACGCGGTCAGCGACACCGACGCCGGCGTGCTGCTCGACCACCGCATGCGGGACAACTTCGTCGCCGGCGTCGCCGAGCGCGCCGCGCTGCCCGACGTGGACTCCCCGGTGACGCCGGGCTCGGGCGGCGAGCACACCGTCGCCGCCGGGTTCCTCACGGTGCCGGCCGGGCGGCTGGCGGCGGAGGGCGAGCACGACCTGCTCCTGGAGGAGTGCTTCGGGCCGGTCACCGTGGTGGCCCGCTACGAGGACGAGGCCGAGGTGCGGGGGGTGCTGTCGCGGCTGCCGGGGAACCTCACGGCGACGGTTCAGCTGTCCGCCGAGGAGGCGGCGGGTCGGGGGCGCGGGGCGGAGATTCTCGCGGAGCTGACGCCGCTAGCGGGGCGGGTGCTGGTCAATGGCTGGCCGACGGGGGTCGCGGTCGCCGCGGCTCAACAGCACGGGGGGCCGTACCCTGCCACGACGTCGACGTCCACGTCGGTGGGGGGCGCGGCCATCGAGCGGTGGCTGCGGCCGGTCGCCTATCAGGGGGCGCCTGAGGCGTTGTTGCCGCCGGAGCTGCGGGATGACAATCCGCTGGGGCTGCCTCGGCGGTTCAACGGGGTTCTGGAGCGATAGCACCGCGGGCGCGGGTCGGTCCGCCGCCGCGGCGCCGACTCGGCCGGTCGCGCCCACGCGGCGGGGCCGCGAGTCGATGCGGCCCCGCGCCCCTGCGTATCCGCACGGACCGGAGATCATTCGCAGATGGACATCGAGATATCCGAACTGCCCTTCTCCCTCCGTCCCTATGGTCCCGACGGCAACTGGTCCTACAAGGACGGTGTGCTCACCGGGTCGGCCGGCCCCCGGCAGGACCGGTTCGTGCCGCCCACCGGTGAGGTGCTGGAGTCCGCCTCCGACGCGCCCCGGCTGCTGGGCGCTCCCGACGGCGACTTCCAGCTGATCGCCCGCGTCACGGTCGGGTTCAACGGCGCTTTCGACGCCGGGGTCCTCTACGTCCACGTCGGGGAGCGGGCCTGGGCCAAGCTGTGCCTGGAGTACTCCCCGGACGTGCCCACCGTCTGCACGGTGGTCACCCGGGGGCACTCCGACGACTGCAACTCCTTCACGGTGGAGGGTGGTTCCGTCTGGCTGCGGGTCAGCCGGACCGGACGGGCCTTCGCCTTCCACGCCTCCCTCGACGGCGAACGCTGGACCTTCGTCCGGCTGTTCACCCTGGGCGACGAGAAGGAGACCGGCGCGGCCCTGGTGGGGTTCCTGGCGCAGGCGCCCACGGGGGAGGGGTGCGAGGTGACGTACGACCACCTGGAGTTCCGGCCGGCCTGGCCGGCGGACCTGCGCGACGGCGGCTGACGCGACCGGAAGACCCGGCTCCCGCGTCCTGCGTTGCATGATCGACGAACGTGTGACCGGGAGCCGGGTGATCCGTACCGTCCTGCCCGCCCAGGCGGAGGCCGTGGCCGCCCTGCCCGCCCGGGCCCGGGCGACGTACTGCCCGGACGGGCTCCCCGACGACGGATTCGACCGGGTCGGGGAGCCCGTCCTGGACGTACACGTCGACAACGGACGAGCCCGGGCCTTCTACGCTCACCGGGGCCGGGTCCCCGACCCGGAGAACCCGCCCGCCGAGGGCGACCACCACCTGGTCCTGCGCTTCGACGTGCCCGGGGAATGAGACCGACTGGTTGAAGGTTCACGTACGGGGCGGGGAAGTCCTCCGCACCCGTACGACCTGGAGAAGAGCCGAGACATGCGCGTCGAGATCTGGAGCGACATCGCCTGCCCGTGGTGTTACGTGGGCAAGGCCCGCTTCGAGAAGGCGCTGGCGGCCTTCCCGCACCGTGACGGCGTCGAGGTGGTCCACCGGTCGTTCGAGCTGGACCCGGGGCGGGCCAAGGACGACGTCCAGCCCGTGCTGACGATGCTCACCGCCAAGTACGGCATGAGCGAGGCGCAGGCGCACGCCGGTGAGGACCATCTCGGAACGCAGGCCGCCGCCGAGGGTCTGGAGTACCGCACCCGGGGCCGCGACCACGGCAGCACCTTCGACATGCACCGGCTGCTGCACCTGGCCAAGGAGCGGGGTCGGCAGGAGGCGCTGCTGGACGCGCTCTACCGGGCCAACTTCGCCGACGAGCGCTCCGTCTTCGACGACGACGAGCGGCTCGTGGAGCTGGCCGTCGCCGTCGGCCTGGACGAGGACGCCGCCCGCGAGGTGCTCGCCGACCCCGCCGCCTACGCCGACGAGGTGCGTGCCGACGAGGACGAGGCCGCGCGGCTCGGGGCCACGGGCGTGCCGTTCTTCGTGCTCGACCGGGCGTACGGCGTCTCCGGCGCCCAGCCCGCCGAGGTCTTCGCCCAGGCGCTGACCCGGGCGTGGGGCGGGCGCACGCCGCTGAAGGTGATCGACGACGGGGGCGCCGAGGCGTGCGGCCCGGACGGGTGCGCGGTCCCGCAGGACTGAAACCGCAGGTGGGGACGGTCGCATAAGCGACGCTTGGAGGAACCGCGTAGAAATACGCGATGGACGGGGAGGTCGCGGAGCCGCACGATGGTGCCATGGAGAGCTTCGAGAACCTCGTCCGCACCGAGTTCGCCCCGAAGACCACGTACCTGAACACCGCCAGCACCGGCCTGCTTCCCGCCCGGACCCTCGTCGCGATGCGTGACGCGGCGGCGTCCGCGGCCCAGGGGCAGCCGCTCGACATGTTCGCGGACGTCGAGGCGTGCCGGTCCGCCTTCGCCCGGCTCGTGGGGGTGCCCGCCACCCGGGTCGCGGCCGGCGCCTCGGTCGCCACGTTCAGCGGGCTCGTCGCCGCCTCGCTGCCCGCGGGCGCCGAAGTCCTCACCGCTGAAGCCGACTTCAGCTCCCTGGTGAATCCCCTGCACACGCGCGGTGACCTGAAGGTGCGCAGCGTGCCGCTGGAGCGGATCGCCGAGTCGGTGGGCCCGGACACCGCGCTCGTCGCGGTCAGCGCCGTCCAGTCCGCCGACGGGCGGATCGCCGACCTCGCGGCGCTGCGGGACGCCGCCCGGGCGCACGGCGCGCGGACGCTGGTCGACGCCTCCCAGTCCAACGGGTGGCTGCCGCTGGCCGCCGACGACTTCGACTACGTGGCCGCCGTCGCCTACAAGTGGGTGCTCTGCCCCCGGGGCGTCGCCTTCCTCGTCGTACCGGAGGACTTCGGCGGACTCACGCCGCTGTTCGCCGGGTGGGCGTCGGGCGAGCGTCCCTGGGACAGCTGTTACGGGCCCGTCGAGGAACTCGCGCACTCCGCACGGCGCTTCGACGAGAGCCCGGCCGTCCTCTCCTACACCGGCGCCCGGCACTCCCTGGCCCTGGTCGAGGAGCTGGGCGTGGACGCCGTGCACGCCCACGACACCGCCCTCGCCGACCGGTTCCGGCAGGGGGTGCGCTCGCTCGGCCACGAGCCGGTGCCCGCGCCGGGCTCCGCGATCGTGTCCGTGCCCGGACTCGGCCACCGGCAGGGCGGGCTGAGCCGGGCCGGCGTGCAGGTCTCGGACCGGGCGGGCAATCTGCGGGCCGCCTTCCACCTGTACAACACGGCGGCGGACGTCGACCGGCTGCTGGACGTGCTGGCGGGCTGAGACGACCGGGACGGCCGGGACGCCGGGGCCGGGAAAACCGGGCCGGGACAGCCGGGCCGGGACAGCATCGGGCAGGGGCCTCCCGTCCCACACGGAGAGGCCCCTGCCCGGGTTCAGCCGCGGGTCACCTCACCGGAGTGAAGTCCCGTGCGCCGATGAACTCCGGCCGCCGGATCGGTGCCGCGAACGGCTCGACGGCCGTGTTCTCCACGCTGTTGAACACGATGAACACGTTGCTGCGCGGGAACGGCGTGATGTTGTCGCCCGACCCGTGCATGCAGTTGCAGTCGAACCAGGTCGCCGAGCCGGCCTTGCCGGTGAACAGCTTGATGCCGTACTCCGAGGCCATCTTCGTCAGCGCCTCGTCGGACGGCGTCCCCGCGTCCTGCATCTGCAGGGACTTCTTGTAGTTGTCCTTCGGCGTGGCCCCCGCGCACCCGAGGAACGTCTTGTGCGACCCCGGCATGATCATGAGACCGCCGTTGGTGTCGTAGTTCTCGGTGAGCGCGATCGAGACCGAGATCGTCCGCATGTTCGGCAGGCCGTCCTCGGCGTGCCAGGTCTCGAAGTCCGAGTGCCAGTAGAAGCCGCTGGCTCCGAAGCCGGGCTTGACGTTGATCCGCGACTGGTGGACGTAGACGTCCGAGCCGAGGATCTGCCGGGCCCGCCCGACCACCCGCTCGTCGCGCACCAGCTTGGCGAAGACCTCGCTGATCTTGTGCACCTCGAAGACGGACCGGATCTCCTTGGACTGCGGCTCCACGATCGAGCGCTCGTCCGCGCGGATGGCCGGGTCGGTGGTGAGCCGCTCCAGCTCGCGCCGGTAGACGTCGACCTCGTCCGGTCCGATGAGCTGGTCGATGGCGAGGAAGCCGTCGCGGTCCAGCGCCTGCAGGTCACCGGCCGAGACGGGACCGGGCGTGTCCGGGGAGCCCCAGACGACCGGGTCCTGCCGGGGAGTCGCCACCTCGGTGGCGCCGCGGGTGGGATAGAGATCGGTGACGTTCGTGGTCGTGATGGTCACGGTGACTCACACCTCCTCGGTGAGCAGCGGGTAGACGCCGTTCTCGTCGTGATCCTCCCGTCCGGTCACGGGCGGGTTGAAGACACAGATGCAGTGGAAGTCCTCCTTGACCTTGAGCGTGTGCCGCTCGTGGCCGTCGAGGAGGTACATCGTGCCCGGGGTGATGTGGTACGTCTTCCCGGTCTCGCGGTCGGTCAACTCGGCGTCGCCCTTGGTGCAGACGACGGCCTCGATGTGGTTCGCGTACCACATGGACGTCTCCGTACCCGCGTACAGAATCGTCTCGTGGACGGAGAAACCGACCCTCTCCTTCGCGAGGACGATGCGCTTGCTCTCCCAGGTGCCGGACGCCGATTTCACGTGCCGGTCGGTGCCTTCGATCTCCTTGAACGAACGGACGATCACGGTGTTGCGATGCCTCCTAGGTGAAGGGTGTGCAAGGGTCCCCGGCGCCTTCGGCCGCACGGGCCGAAGGCGCCGGAAGCAGTGGTGCGGTCAGGCGGTCTCGCGCACGGCCCGCGCGAGGGTCTTCATGCCCTCGTCCAGCTCGTCGGGCGTGATGGTGAGCGCCGGGAGCAGCTTGACGACCTCGCTCTCGGGGCCGGACGTCTCGATGAGCAGCCCCAGCTCGAAGGCGCGCTTGGCGATCCGGCCCGCACGGTCCTTGTCGTGGAACTCCAGGCCCCAGACCAGGCCGCGGCCGCGGTACTCCTTGACGTCGGCGAGGTTCTCCTCGGTGATGGCGATCATGTGCTGCTCGACCTGCTCACCGCGGGCGCGGGTCTGCTTCTCCATCGCCGAGCCGTCGGCCCAGTACGCCTCCAGCGTGGCGGTCGCCGTGACGAACGCGGGGTTGTTGCCGCGGAAGGTGCCGTTGTGCTCGCCCGGCTCCCAGACGTCCAGCTCGGGCTTGAACAGGGTCAGCGCCATGGGCAGGCCGTAGCCGCTGATCGACTTGGAGACGGTGACGATGTCCGGCGTGATGCCCGCCTCCTCGAAGGAGAAGAAGGCGCCGGTACGGCCGCAGCCCATCTGGATGTCGTCGACGATGAGCAGCATGTCCTGCCGCGCGCACAGGTCGGCCAGGGCCCGCAGCCACTCGGCCCGGGCGACGTTGATGCCGCCCTCGCCCTGCACCGTCTCGACGATCACGGCGGCCGGCTTGTTCAGGCCGGACCCCTGGTCCTCCAGCAGCCGCTCGAACCAGATGAAGTCCTCGACCGTGCCGTCGAAGTAGTTGTCGAACGGCATGGGCGTGCCGTGCACCAGCGGGACGCCGGCGCCGGCCCGCTTGAAGGCGTTGCCGGTCACGGCGAGCGAGCCCAGCGACATGCCGTGGAAGGCGTTGGTGAACGACACGATCGACTCGCGCCCCTTCACCTTCCGCGCCAGCTTCAGCGCGGACTCCACGGCGTTGGTGCCCGTCGGGCCCGGGAACATGACCTTGTACGGCAGGTCACGCGGCCGGAGCACCAGGTTCTGGAACGTCTCCAGGAAGCGGCGCTTGGCGGTGGTCGACATGTCGAGACCGTGCGTGACGCCGTCCCGCTCCAGGTAGTCGATCAGCGCGCGTTTCAGGACGGCGTTGTTGTGCCCGTAGTTGAGCGAGCCCGCTCCGGCGAAGAAGTCGAGGTACTCGTGGCCGTCCTCGTCGTACATGCGGCTGCCGAGCGCACGGTCGAAGACGGTGGGCCAGCCGCGGCAGTAGCTGCGCACCTCGGACTCGACGGTCTCGAAGACGCTGAGGTCGGGCTGGGTGATGGTCACGACGAATCGCTCCTCGTTGGGTGAGGGTGGGAGAGGAAGGTCGTACGAATCCGGCGGAACCGGTGCGGTCCCGGCCGGGAAGTCTTGGGGAGCCGGACGGTCCGGGGTGGCCGGATCGCCCGGGAGCCGGGCGTCAGCGGCCGGCCGCGGTCAGGGGTCCGATGCGGTACAGCACCTCGGGCTCGTGCGGCCCGTCGGGGAACAGGCCCGTGTCGAACAGCACCTCGCGCTCCAGCCGGGCGCCGTGGCGCTCGGCGAACGAGGTGAACAGCCGCTGCGAGGCGGTGTTGTCGGGTGAGATGGTGGTCTCCACGGTGGTCAGGCCGAGCTCCGCGACGGTCCGGGCGGCCAGCCCGTCGAGCAGGGAGGCGGCGAGCCGGCGCCCGCGGTACGCCTCGTCCACCGCTATCTGCCACACGAGCAGCGTGTCCGGCCGGTCCGGGCGTACGTACCCGGTGACGAAGCCGACCGGCACACCGTGCCCGTCCCGGGCGACGGCCGACGTGGCGGCGAAGTCCCGGCACCAGAGCAGATAGCTGTAGGACGAGTTCAGGTCGAGGACCTTCGAATCCCTCGCTATCCGCCACAGGGCGGCCCCGTCGGCCACTCTCGGACGGTCGATTTGCAGGTCTGCTTGCGCGGCAGTCATGCGAATTGAATTTACCCAGCGAAATTCGAAATTGCATCGCCGCATGGGGTTACGTATGGGCGCGTCATGTGTTATCACGCGGGCGCGTGCTTCCGCGCGAGCTGGCGGCGGTATGTCAGAGTTTGACCCGCCCATAGGCCACAAAACGGGCAGCATGTGGATCGGGTCACAATCGCGTAACCCGTGCGAGACGTGCCCGAAATGTGAAGATCGGGGCTCGTGGAATCCGCGTGTTTAGGTCTCGGAAAAGCGGGCAGAAGAATACGGGAAGCTGTGCTGAGTGTAATTACTTAATTCTGTTTGTGTGAGCGTCGGGAATTCCCCTGAATTCATGCTTCCGAAAGGTTGGGTCCGGCCGGCCGGTCCCAGGCGTCCTCGGCGGCCCGCCGAGCCGCCTCCGGATCGGCCTTCAGGCCTCTCTCGGCCAGCGCGGCACCCAGTGCCGCCAGACACCCCTGCACGGCCCCCCGCGTCGCGTCCGGACCGTAGTGGTTGACGCGGATCATCTCCGCCGCGAGCGCGCCCCCGCCCGCGGCCAGCGGCAGCGCCGGGTCGGACTCCAGGGCCCGGGCCACCAGCTCGGACGCGTCGACGTCCGCCGGCGCCCGCAGGGTCGTCGCCACCGGCGCCGCGTCCGTGGCCTCGTACACGTACGGCTCCAGACCGCCGCCCAGCGCGAGCGCGCCGGCCCGTGTGGCCGCCGCCGCCGACGCGTGCCGCCCCATCACCGTCCCGAGGCCCGCCGCCTCGATGCGCTCCACGCACGCCTCCAGCGCGAGCATCTCCAGCTGCGCCGGCGCGTGCGGCAGCGCCTTGCGCCCACCGTCGGTCCAGCGCTCCTTCCAGTCCAGCAGCGACAGGTACGACCGGCGCGGCGCCCCGGGATTCGCGGCCATCCGCGCCCACGCCCGCTCGCTCACCGACACCGCCGACACGCCCGCCGGACCGCCCATCGCCTTCTGCGCGCCGATCACGCACAGGTCCACGCCCCACTCGTCCGGCAGCACCGGCTCGGCGCCCACGGAGGCCACGGCGTCCAGGTAGAACAGCGCGCCGTGCGCCCGGACCACCTCGCCGATCTCCGCGACCGGGTTGGTGTTCCCGGTCGCCGCCTCGGCGTGCACCAGGGACACGAAGTCGATCTCCGGGTGCTCGGTGAAGGCATGGCGGACCTGCCCGGCGGACACGGCCGTGTGGAACGGCACGGAGAGGTCGTGCACGGTCGCGCCGCAGTCCCGCAGCCAGTTCCCGAAGGTCTGCCCGTACGGCCCCGTGACGACGTTCAGTGCCACGGTGCCCGGCCCGGCTGCGGCGCGGATGGCGCCCTCCAGCGGCAGCAGCGCCTCGCCCTGCATGATCACGACGTCCTGGCCGGTGCCGAGCAGGCGCGCGACCCGGTCCTCGATCGCGGCGAAACGGCCGGCGCTCAGCGGGGCGAGGTCCAGGAAGGGGTGGGTCACTGTGCTGCTCTCTTCGCTCACGGGCAGGTGTACGGCACGTACGGAGTCGAGAGTAACCACGGCCCCTGGCGCCACTCGCGTCGGAGGGCATCCGTTGCGACACCCCCACGCCCGGAATTGTGGCTTCCGCCACAGCGGTGGTGATCGTCCGCCTGGTGGACTCGGGCCGTGTCCGCTCTCCTGCTGCTCGTCCTCGTGGCGGTCGTGACCGCCGTCGTCCTCGCCCGCCGCCCCGGCACGTACGTCAGCCCTGCCCCCGGGGCGGGCGGTGCCGCTTCCGCGCCCGTCCGCCCCGGTGGGGGGTTCCGCGTACTGGCGGGGTGTGCCGGTGCGGCGGCCGCCCTGCTGTACGTCTGGGGCGCGCTGTGTGTGGCTCTCGCGGTCATGGAGGCGGAGGACGGCGGCACGGGATCCGCGCCGTCGCGGCCCTGCCGCACGAGCGAGCATCCGGAGCTGTCCGCCCGGGTCGTCGACTACTCGGCCTCCTACCTGCCCCTCCGCTTCCGCTGCGAGACCGCCGACGGCGACGGATACGACTCCGACGACGTCCCCGGCTACGTCAACCCCGGCGTCGCCGCCCTGGCCCTGACGGCCGTGGCGGGCGCCGTCGCGGCCGGGTACGCGACCGAGCTCCGCGCCCGCGCGGCAGCACGGAGCGACGGCCGGTAGACCGGGCCTTCGAACACCCCCGCAGCCCGGTCTAAGGTGCGGGCATGAGCGATCGCACGGTGCTGCACGTGAAGGGTCGGGTGCTCGTCGGACCGCGGGACGAGGACGTCCGCGACGAGCTGTGGGTGATCGACGGCCGGGTCTCGTACGACCGCCCGGCCGGGGCCGCCGACGTCCGCACCGTCGAGGGCTGGGCACTGCCCGGTCTGGTCGACGCGCACTGCCACGTCGGCCTCGACCGGCACGGGGCCGTCCCCGAGGACGTCGCCGAGAAGCAGGCGCTGACCGACCGCGAGGCGGGCACCCTCCTCATCCGTGACGCGGGCTCCCCCTCCGACACCCGCTGGATCGACGACCGCGAGGACCTCCCGAAGATCATCCGGGCCGGGCGGCACATCGCCCGCACCCGCCGCTACATCCGCGACTACGCCTGGGAGGTCGAGCCCGAGGACCTCGTCGCGTACGTCGCCCAGGAGGCCCGGCGCGGCGACGGCTGGGTGAAGCTGGTCGGCGACTGGATCGACCGCGACCTCGGCGACCTGTCCGCGTGCTGGCCGCGCGGCGCCGTCGAGGCCGCGATCGCCGAGGCCCACCGGCTCGGCGCCCGCGTCACCGCGCACTGCTTCGCCGAGGACTCCCTGCGCGACCTGGTCGAGGCCGGCATCGACTGCGTCGAGCACGCCACGGGCCTGACGGACGACACCATCCCGCTCTTCGCCGAGCGGGGCGTCGCCATCGTGCCGACCCTCGTCAACATCGCCACCTTCCCCGCGCTCGCCGACGGCGGCCAGTCCAGGTTCCCGCGCTGGTCGGCCCATATGCGCCGACTCCACGAACGCCGCTACGACACCGTGCGCAACGCCTACGACGCCGGCATCCCGGTCTTCGTCGGCACCGACGCGGGCGGCTCCCTGGCCCACGGCCTGGCGGCGGCGGAGGTCGCGGAACTGGTCACCGCCGGCATCCCGCCCGTCGAGGCCCTCGCCGCGACGACCTGGGCCGCCCGCGGCTGGCTCGGGCGTCCCGGGCTGGACGAGGGCGCGCCGGCGGACCTGGTGGTGTTCGACGCGGACCCGCGCGCGGACGTGCGCGTGCTCGCCGCTCCGCGCCGGGTGGTGCTGAACGGGCGGGTCGTCGGTTAGCCGACGCGGGTGAGGCCGGGGAACGCCCGTGCGCGGAGATTCGAATGGGCACGCGGAAACCCCACGAAGGGGTGAAGTGCCCCGGGATCGCTGACGGTTCGGCGTGCGCGGGGACATTCTTTCCGGGTCCCAAGCATGTCGCTCATGCGTGTCCCGCACGCATGTCTCACTGGGGGTCCCACCACCTTGAACGGCAACACCTTCCGCATGCCCGCACGCCGCCTCGTCACCGTCGCGGCGGCCACGGCGCTGGCCGCCGGCCCCGCCGTGCTGGCCGGCGCGGGCACCGCACACGCGACCGGCGACCACGGCCGCGCGAGCGCCACCGTCCTGCGCACCGGGCTCGACGTGTCCCTGCTCAACAAGACCGTGAACGTCCCGCTCGCGGTCACCCTCAACGAGGTGCACGCGCCCGAGACCGCCCAGAAGACCGCGCTGACCGCACGGCTGGACGGCGTCGACGGCGGCAAGCCCTTCAGCGTCCTGCGCGCCGACGTGGCCGAGGCCAAGGCGACGGCGACCGCGGCGAAGAGCGAGGGGTACACCAACCTGGCCCGCGCGAGGCTCCACGTCCCCGGTCTGCCGCTGCTGTCGGTGGTCGAGGTCGAGCAGGTCACCTCCGTGGCGACCTGCGAGGCCGGGAAGAAGCCGGTCGCCGACGCGAACCTGCTGGGCGCGGTGACGGTCCTCGGCAAGAAGGTCACGCTGACCACGGGCGGGACGACGCAGGTGAAGGTGCCCGGCGTCGGGGAGGTGCGGCTCGACCTCTCCAGGACGGAGACCACATCCCGTACGGCCGCCGCCACCGCGCTCGAACTCAAGGTGTCCGTCAACCCCCTCGACCTGAACGTCGCCGAGGTCGACGGCACCCTGACCCTGGCGAAGGCGACCTGCGAGGCCCCGGCGGCCCCGGCGGCCGAGACCGGGCAGCCGCCGGCGAAGGCCGAGGAGCCGCCCGCGCAGCAGGACACCGAGCAGGACGCCGAACCGGCGGCCGACGTGAAGGCCCAGGGCGCCCGCGCCGAGGCGGACCTCGCCGAGACGGGCGGCAGCTCGGCGACCCCGTACATCGCCGCGGGCGCCGCCGCGCTGGTCCTGGCGGGCGGCGGATCCCTCGTCCTGGCCCGCCGCAGGCGCGGCTGACCGCGGGGGCTGACCGCGGGGCTGACCGTGGGGGCTGACCGCGGAAGCTGACCGTAGGGGGGCGGCGCGGACGCGGCCAGGGGGCTCGCGCGGGCGGCGGCAGGGGCCGGACGGGGTGCGGATGGGCGCGGCCGGGGGTCGGGGGGGCCGGGGGGAGGCGGGGACGCCGGGCCGGCGGTACTCCGGGGCGGGGCCGGCCGCCTCAGGCCGGTTCCGCCACCGCCCGCCGCAGCGCGCGCAGGAAGCCGTCCGTCGTCGTCCGGTCGCGTACCGCCAGGCGCAGCCACTCCTCGCCCAGCCCCGGGAACGTGTCCCCGCGTCGTACCGCGTACCCGAGAGCGCGCAGCCGGTGGCGCACCGCGGCGGCGTCCGGGAGGCGGACGAGGACGAAGGGGCCCTCGGCGGGGGCGACGACCCGTACCCCGGCGTCGGTGAACTCCGCCAGCCCGGCGACGAGATGGCCCCGGTCCGCGGCGACGCGGTGGGCGGCGTGGGCGGCCTCCGCCAGAGCCTGAGGAGCCACGCACGCCTCGGCCGCCGCGAGCGCGGGCGTGGACACGGGCCACAGCGGCTGCGCGCGCTCCAGGTCGGTGATCGTCTCCGGGGCCGCCAGGACGTAGCCGATGCGCAGCCCGGCCAGCCCCCACGTCTTGGTGAGGCTGCGCAGGACCACCAGCCCGGGCACGTCCGTACGCCCGGCCAGCGCCTCCCGCTCGCCCGGCACCGCGTCCATGAACGCCTCGTCCACGACCAGCGTCCGCCCGGGACGGGCCAGTTCCGTGACCGTGGCCGCCGGGTGCAGGACCGACGTCGGGTTCGTCGGGTTGCCGATCACCACCAGGTCGGCGTCCTCGGGGACGGCCGCCGGGTCCAGCCGGAAGCCGTCCGCCTCCCGCAGCAGCACCCGGTCGACCGTGTGCCCCGCGTTCCGCAGCGCCGCCTCCGGCTCCGTGAACTGGGGGTGCACCACGACCGGCCGGCGCACCTTCAGCGCCCGCGCCAGCAGCACGAACGCCTCCGCGGCACCCGCCGTCAGCAGCACCCGCTCCACCGGCAGCCCGTGCCGCGCCGCCACCGCCGCCCGCGCGGCCCGCCCGTCCGGGTAGGCCGCGAGGGAGCCGAGCGAGGCGGCGACATGCTCGCGCAGCCAGGCGGGGGGCGTGTCCGCGCGGACGTTCACCGCGAGGTCCACCAGGGCCGAGCCGCCGTCGCGGACCTCGGCGTCCCCGTGGTGCCGCAGATCAGGACCGTCGGCCTCAGTGCGCATGGGAGTGTGCGTGTCCATGCCCGTGATGGTGCCCGTGGTGGTGGTGGCCGTCGTCGTCGGGGTGGAAGTGCGGCTGCTGCGGCAGTCCCACCTTGTCCTCGAACCCCGGCAGCGCGATCCGGTACACGCACGAGTCGCAGTTCATCCGCAGATCGCCCTTGACGGCCTCCTCGTACCGCTCCCACACCAGGTCCAGCAGCTCCGGCTCGGGCCCGATGACGTCCGCCGACCGCACCTCGGTCTCCGGATGCGCGGCGGCCCACTCCTCGGTCTGGTGCCGGACCCGGTCCGGGAGGATGCCGGTGAACAGGAAGTACGGCAGGACCACGACCCGCCGCGCCCCCAGCCGCACGCACCGGTCCAGGCCGCCCGGCACGTCCGGCTTCGCCAGCGACACGAACGCCGTCTCCACGGCCGCGTACCCGCGCCCCTCCCACAGCAGCCGCGCCGCCTTGAACACCTCGGCGTTGGCGTCCGGGTCCGTCGAACCGCGCCCGACCAGCAGCACGGTCACCTCGGCGGGGTCCCAGGACGGGTCGACCGCCTCCGCCAGCCGCCGCTCCAGCACCCGCAGCAGCGCCGGGTGCGGGCCCAGCGGACGCCCGTACGTGTACGAGATGCCGGGGTGCCGCTCCTTCTCGCGGGACAGCGCCGCCGGGATGTCGCCCTTGGCGTGCCCGGCGGACACCAGCATCAGCGGCACCGCGGCGAACCGGCGCACACCGCGCTCGACCAGCTCGGCGACCGCCTCGCCCAGCGGTGGCGGGGACAGCTCGATGAAGCCGCCCGCGACGGGCAGTTCGGGGTGGCGGCGGCCCAGCTCGCGCACGAAGTCGCGGAACGCCTCGGCTCCGGCCTCGTCCCGGGTGCCGTGTCCGGCGATGAGCAGGGCGGGCGGGGTCGTCACAGTTTCTCCTCGGGTTCCTCGGACGGAATGGGGTGGTACAGCAGGGCGTTCAGCGCGGCCGCGGCGACCGCCGACCCGCCCTTCTCGGACACGTTGCTGACGGCGGGCAGCCCGCTCTCCCGCAACGCGGCCTTGGACTCGGCCGCGCCGACGAAGCCGACGGGCAGACCGATGACGAGCGCCGGCGACGCGTCCAGGGTGAGCAGCTCCTCCAGCGCGGTCGGCGCACAGCCGATCACCCAGAGCGCACCGGGCCCGACCTGTTCGTACGCCAGCCGCATCGCGTGCGCGGAACGCGTCAGCCCGGGGCCCGCGACGGCGTCCTTCAGCCGGCACACGGTCTCCCGCCGGGTGATCCCCGCCGCGACCATCTCCACGTCCACGACGACCGGCGCCCCGGCGTGCAGCGCGGCATGCGCCTTCGCCAGCTCGCCCTCGCCCATGACGAGGTCGGACGCGTACTCCAGGTCGGCGGCGGAGTGGATGACCCGCTCCACCACCGCCCGGGTCAGCGGCGGGAAGTGCGAGGTGTCCAGCCGGGCGCGCAGCCGCCGGAAGGACTCCTGCTCGATGGGGTGCACGACACGGCTCACTTCGGCTCCTCCTGGGACGACGTCTCCTGCCAGCGGTAGCCGCGCGGCGTCACCATGCGCCCGGCGATCCGACGGGTCGCGGTGTTGCCCACCGTCACGACGGTCATCATGTCGACCGTCGCCGGGTCGAGAGCGGTGAGCGTGGTCAGGCGGCTGGACTCGTCGGCGCGCGACGCGTTGCGCACGACCCCGACCGGAGTCACCGGCTCCCGGTGCTCCGCGAGGATCGCCAGCGCCTTGGGCAGCTGCCAGTCCCGGCCCCGGCTGCGCGGGTTGTAGAACGTCACGACGATGTCCGCCTCGGCCGCCGCCCGCACCCGCCGCTCGATGACCTCCCACGGCGTGTGCAGGTCGGACAGGCTGATCGACACGTGGTCGTGGCCGAGCGGCGCGCCCAGGATCGCCCCGGCCGCCAGCGCCGCCGTCACGCCCGGCACCCCGACCACGTCGATGTCGTCGGACGCCTCCGCCAGCGCGGGCGAGGCCATGGCGTACACCCCGGCGTCCCCGCTGCCGATCAGCGCCACGGCGTGCCCGCGCCGGGCCTGTTCGACGGCCGTCCGGGCCCGCTCCTCCTCGGCGCCGAGCCCCGACTCCAGGACGCGCGTGCCCGGCCGCAGCAGGTCGCGGATCTGGTCGACGTACTGGTCGAGGCCGACCAGCACCGAAGCCCGCCGCAACTCGGCCTGCGCGCGCGGAGTCACCAGGTCCCGGGCGCCCGGCCCGAGCCCGACCACCGCGAGCCGCCCGCGCCCCGGCCGCCGTACGACGGCACAGGTCGCCATGGCGGGGCTCGCCGCCGACTTCCGCTTGGGCACGAGCAGTTCGCCGCCGCGCACCAGTGCCGCCGCCTCCGCGACCGACGGGGTGCCGACGGCCGCGAGCGGGGCGTCGGAGGGGTTGGGCACCTCCACGCCCGCCAGCTCCCCGGCGGAGTACGTCACCAGGGGCACGCCCAGCCGCTCGGCCGCCCCGACGATCCCGGGCTCCTCCGCCTTGGCGTCCACGGTGGCCAGCTCGGCGACCGACGCGGCGGACAGCCCGGCGTCCCGCAGCGCCGCCTCGACCAGTGCGAGCACCTCGTCCACCGGCGCGCCCTTGGAGGCGCCGACGCCGACGACCAGGGACGGCGGACGCAGGACGGCCTCGCGTTCGGCCCGCTCCACCACACGGTCCGTCAGCCGAATCGTGTACGCCCCGTCCTCGGCGACCGGCAGCGGCGGCAGCGGCCACCGCACCTCCGCCCGCAGCGCCACCGGTTCGCCGTCCAGCAGAGCCCGCGAGACGGAGGCGACATCGCCCTCCACGGGCAGCCCGAGCGTGTCCAGCCCGGCCAGCCCCACGGCGTCCGTCGCCGTCGTCACCACCGGCTCGGCACCCAGCACCCCGCCGACCGCGACGGCGAGTTCGTTGGCGCCGCCGCCGTGGCCGCCGACCAGCGACACGGCGAACCGCCCGCCCTCGTCGACGCACACCACACCGGGGTCGGTCCGCTTGTCGCCCAGCAGCGGTGCCACGAGCCGGACCACGGCCCCCGTGGCGAGGAAGCACACGAGCTGCTCGCACTCGGCGAACGCGGTCCGTACGGCGTCCGCGACGGGACCCCCGTACACGCGCGTGCGGTCCGGCCACGCGGCGGCCAGCCGGTCCCGCGCGGCCGCGCCCGCCGAGGTGGCGGAAATGAGGCCGATCACTGGCCCACTCCTTCGGTACGGGTGCGGGGCCTGGTGCCCCACAGCAGGAAAACGGGATTGGTCGCCGCCAGCCGGGTCACGTCCCCCGGCAGCGGCGCGAGGCGCGAGGACTGCAAAAGCACCCCGTCGCACTCCAGTCCGGCGTCGAGCAGCGCCGCACGGGCCGCCGGCACCCGGTCCAGCGCGGCCATGGCGACGACCGCGATCCGCCGGGCGCGCCGCGCGCAGGCGGCGACGATCGCGGGCAGTTCCCGCCCGCCGCCGCCGACGAACACGGCGTCGGGGTCGTCCAGCCCGGACAGCACCGCGGGCGCCGCCCCGTGCACGACCCGGACGTCGACGTCGTGCGCGGCGGCGTTGGCACGGACCCGCTCCACTCCGTCCGGTGTCTTCTCGACGGCCGTGACGGCGGCACCCAGCCGCGCGCACTCCACGGCCACGGACCCTGAGCCCGCCCCGACGTCCCAGACCAGGTCGCCGGGCCGCGGACCGAGCCGCGCCAGCGCCAGCGCCCGCACCTCGAACTTGGTGATCATCGAGTCGCGGTGGGCGAACTCGGCCTCCTCCAGCGCCCACCCGGCGGGCCCCGGACGCGGCCCGGCGACGGTCCGTACCGGTCCCAGCGCTCGCGCCTCGTCCAGGCACAGCACCACGCTCACCGCCGTCCCCCAGTCCCGGGCGGCGGCCTCGGCGGGCGTCACCCGCTCCACGCGTTCCTCGGCCGAGCCCAGCGCGGAGGCGACGACGAGGACCCGCGGATCGTCCCCGAGCGCGGCGCCCAGCTCCGCCGGCCCCGCCCCGGGGCCGGTCAGCACGGCGACCTTCGGATGCGACCGGCACAGGTGCACCGCCGTCCGCAGGTCCCGCCCGTGCGCGCTGGCCACCACGGCGTCGTCCCACGGCAGCCCGGCCCGCGCGAACGCGGCGGCCACGGAGGAGACACCGGGCCGCACATCGAGCCGCTCCGGCCCGAACCGCTCGGCCAGCGCCCGCACGATGCCGAAGAACCCCGGGTCCCCGGAGGCCAGTACGACGACCGGCCGCCGCTCGGCGACGTACTCCGCGACCGTGTCGAGGGCGGGTGCCAACGCCCCGAGCACGAGCCGCTCGGCCCCCTCCGGCAGCCGTACGGCGTCCAGATGGCGCCGCCCGCCGACGACCAGCTCGGCCCCGGCGGCGACGTCCTCGAAAGGCGGCGTCCCGGCCCCCATGCCCACCACCGTGATCACGTGCTCGCACCCCGCGTGCGCAGCTCCCTGCGAGCCTGAGGGTCGGCCTTCCGGTACCCGTGGAAGTGCCCCGGGTGGTACAGGTGCGAGCGGGTGCCGTGCGCGTCGAGGGCCGGGCCGACCAGGAAGAGGGTGTGCTTCCAGAGCTTGTGCTCCTTGACCGTCTCCTCCAGCGTGCCGATCGTGCACCGCACGACCAACTCCTCCGGCCAGGTGGCCTGATAGGCGACGACCACCGGGGTCTCGGTCGGGTAGCCGCCCTCCAGCAGCTCCCGCACCAGCTGGCCGCTGCGGGCCGCGGACAGGAAGATCGCCATGGTCGTGCCGTGCTTCGCGAACTCGCGCACCTCCTCCCCGGGCGGCATCGGCGTCTTGCCGCCGCCGAGCCGGGTGAGGACGACGGACTGCGCGACCTCCGGGATGGTCAGCTCCCGCTGTGCGAGCGCGGCGACCGCGGAGAAGGCGGAGACGCCGGGCACGATCTCCGTCGCGATACCGATCTCCGCGCACCGGTCGATCTGTTCCTGCGTGCCGCCCCACAGGGCCGGGTCGCCGGAGTGGATGCGGGCCACCCGCAGTCCCTCCTCGCGTGCCCGCCGGTAGACGGCGACGACGTCCTCCAGCGACATCGTCGCCGAGTCCAGGACCTCCGCGTCCTCGCGCGCGTGCTGGAGGACCTCCGCCTGGACCAGGCTCGCCGCCCAGATCACGACATCGGCCTCGGCGATGGCACGCGCGGCGCGGAACGTCAGCAGGTCGGCGGCGCCGGGACCGGCACCGACGAAGGTCACCTTGCCGGAGGATACGTCGGCCGCGGAAGCCTCGGAAGCCACGGAAGCCATGGGATGGGGTCCTTTCCTACGCATATTTACTGCGGTTGCCGCTGTCGTGCGCGCGGATGCGCGCTCTGATCGGATAGCAAGGGCCCATGGCGGTCTTCGTCGCGCTCGGCGCGTTCCTGATGACGCTGGCCGGCGGCTGGACGGCACAGCGCGTGACCGACCGGCGCCACCTGGTCCTGGGCCTGGCCGGCGGCCTGATGCTGGGCGTGGTCGGCCTCGACCTGCTGCCCGAGGCCCTGGAGGCGGCGGGCGACGAGGTGTTCGGCGTGCCCGAGGCACTGCTGCTCTTCGTCGCCGGATTCCTGCTCGCGCACCTCGTGGAACGCCTGCTGGCCGCCCGCCGCGCCGCGCACGGCGCCGACGAGCACGGGCAGCGTTCGCCCCAGGTGGGCCTGACGGCCGCCGCCGCGATGGTCGGGCACAGCGCGATGGACGGCGTGGCGATCGGCGCGGCCTTCCAGGTCGGCGGCGGCATGGGCACGGCGGTCGCGATGGCCGTGATCGCCCACGACTTCGCGGACGGCTTCAACACCTACACGCTCACCAGCCTGTACGGGAACGCCCGCCGTCGCGCGATCGCGATGCTGTTCGCCGACGCCGTGGCGCCCGTGGCCGGTGCCGCCTCCACCCTTCTCTTCTCGATCCCGGAGGGCGTACTCGGCGCCTATCTCGGCCTGTTCGGCGGCGTACTGCTCTACCTCGCCGCCGCCGAGATCCTCCCCGAGGCCCATCACGAGCACCCCGCCCGCTCGACCCTGCTGTGCACGGTGGCGGGCGCGGCGTTCATCTGGCTGGTGGTGGGTGTGGCGGAGTGACGAGCCCTGGTTCACAGTTTGCCGCCCCGCCCGCCCTCGCGCCGCGCGGGCGCGATGAGCGTCGAGAGATAGGGCAGCGGCCCGCCGTCCAGCTCGGCGGCCGCCTGTACGGATTCCTCCGGCAGCCCCAGCGCCGACCCCCACACGGCGTCGTCCAGCCGCCCGGTCTCCCGCAGCGCCTCGGCGACCTCGGCGGCCTGCCGGCCGAACTTGTAGGCGACGACCGTGCCGGGGCCGTTCAGCGCGTCCTTGAGCACGGCCGCGCCCGCCGTCACCGGCACCAGCGTCAACGGCTCGGTGCCCTCCGTCAGCACGGCACCCGACCGGGCCGCGAGGTCCTGCATGGCGGTGATCCCCGGCACGGTCTCCACGACGGTGCCCGGCACCAGCTCGCCGACGGTCTGCGCGAGATAGGTGAAGGTCGAGTACACGTTGGGGTCGCCGATGGTGGCGAAGGCGACGCTGCCGTGCTCCCTGAGCAGCGCGGCGACCCGCTCCCCGGCCGCGTCCCAGGCGGCCTCGCGCCGGACCCGGTCGGTGCGCTCGTTCAGCGCGAACACGACCCGCACGACCTTCTCGGCGCCCACGTAGTGCAGCACGGTGGCTTCCGCACGTCCCGGCTCCCCGCCGTCTTTTCCGTCGGACGCGGCCATGACGGGCACGACGACGACCTCGGCGGCCCGCAGCGCGTTGACCCCCTTGACGGTCACCAGCTCGGGGTCCCCGGGCCCGACCCCCACCCCGATCAGCCTGCTGCTCATGACGTCCGGCACCTCTCCACGAACCGACGGGCGACACCGGGCTCGGACGCCCAGTGCGTGTGCAGATAGCTCGCGTGCACACCGCGCTCCACAAATCCCTCGACGCGCCGCTCGGGCGCCCGCATCCCCCACGCCGGCGCGGCCCCGGCCCCCGGCTCCACCACGGTCCGGTGGAACTCGTGCCCCCGCATCCGCGTCCCCGCGACGGCCAGCGCACTGTCGGCGACGGCCACGGCGTCCCGGTAACCCAGCGTCAGCCGTTCCGCCATCCGCGCGGACGCGTCCAGCACCCCGCACATCGGCATCCCGTCCAGCTCCCGGCACAGGTAGAGCAGCCCCGCACACTCGGCGGCGACGGGAGCACCGCTCAGCGCCAGTTCGGCGACGGCCTCGCGCAGCGGCTCGTTGGCGGACAGCTCGGAGGCGTACACCTCGGGGAACCCGCCCCCGACGACCAACCCGGCGGTCCCGTCGGGGAGTCCCTCGTCCCGCAGGGGGTCGAAGGTGACGACCTCGGCCCCGGCGGCGGCGAGCAGCTCGGAGTGCTCCGCGTAGGAGAACGTGAACGCGGCCCCGCCGGCAACGGCGATACGCGGCGGCGACTTCTCAGCGGGCCGGGCCGGGCGGTGGCTGGGCGAAGGCCCGGGGGTCCAGGGGGCGGCGCCCCCTGGCAACGGCCCGGCAGCCCGCGCCAACCGGACCAACGCCTCAAGATCACATCCGTCGGAGACCAGCGCCGCCATCGCCGCGACGGCCGCGACCGCCTCAGCACCCCGCTCGGCGACCGGCACCAGCCCCAGATGCCGCGACGGCGTCTCCACCCGCGCGGCCCGCCGCAACACCCCCAGCACCGGCACCCCGGTGGAGTCCAGCGCCTCCCGCAGCAGCGCCTCGTGCCGATCCGACCCGACCTTGTTGAGGATCACGCCCCCGACCCGCACCTCCGGGTCCCAGGACACGAACCCGTGCACCAGCGCCGCCACCGACCGTGACTGCGACGACGCGTCCACGACCAGCACGACGGGCGCCCGCAGCAACTTGGCGACGTGCGCGGTGGACGCCAGCTCACCCTCCCCGGCGGCACCGTCGTACAGCCCCATCACACCTTCGACGACCGCGAGATCGCAGCCGCGCGCCCCGTGCAGGAACAGCGGAGCCACCAGCTCCGCCCCGCACAGGTAGGCGTCCAGGTTCCGCCCCACCCGCCCCGTGGCGAGTGCGTGGTACCCGGGGTCGATGTAGTCGGGCCCGACCTTGTGCGGCGACACGGCGAGCCCGCGCGCGGTGAGCGCGGCCATCAGCCCCGTGGCGACGGTGGTCTTGCCGCTGCCCGAGGAGGGCGCGGCGAGGACCAGCCGGGGAACGGAGGGCGAGGTCACCACTCGATGCCCCTCTGCCCCTTCTGTCCCGCGTCCATCGGGTGCTTGACCTTGGACATGTCGGTGACGAGGTCGGCGAACCCCACCAGCTTCTCCGGGGCGTTCCGCCCGGTGATCAGGACGTGCTGGGTCCCGGGCCGCTCCCGCAGCACGGACACGACCTCGTCGGTGTCGACCCACCCCCAGTGCATCGGGTAGGCGAACTCGTCCAGGACATACAGCTTGTACGTCTCGGCGGCCAGGTCCCGCTTGACCTGCTCCCAGCCCTCCCGGGCCTTCTCCTCGTTGTCCATCTGCGCGTCGCGCTGGACCCAGGACCAGCCCTCGCCCATCTTGTGCCAGTCGACGGACCCGCCCTCGCCGCTGGCGCCCAGCACCCGCAGCGCGTTCTCCTCGCCGACCTTCCACTTCGCCGACTTGACGAACTGGAACACCCCGATCGGCCACCCCTGGTTCCAGGCCCGCAGCGCCAGCCCGAAGGCGGCGGTGGACTTGCCCTTGCCGATGCCGGTGTGCACGACCACCAGCGGCCGGTTGCGGCGCTGACGGGTCGTCAGTCCATCGTCGGGTACTACCGACGGCTTTCCCTGCGGCACTACGCGGCCCTCCTGTCGCTCTGCACGTCCTTCACCAGACCGGCGATCGAGTCGGCCCGCAGCTCGTCCAGCGTCACCGCCGTGCCGCCCAGCTCACCGGCGAGGTGCCCGGCCAGCCCCAGCCGCACCGGACCCGACTCGCAGTCCACGACCACCGACGCCACGCCCTCGGCGGCGAACAGCCGCGCCGCCCGCGAGGCCAGCGCGACGGGCTCGGGGCCACCCGTGGCCCGTCCGTCCGTCACCACCACGACCAGCGCCCGCCGCGCGGGATCCCGCAGCCGCTCCACCCGCAGCACCTCATGGGCGCGCAGCAGCCCGGCCGCCAGCGGCGTACGCCCACCCGTCGGCAGCGACTCCAGCCGGACCGCCGCCGCGTCCACCGACGAGGTCGGCGGCAACGCGACCTCGGCGGCCGAACCCCGGAACGTCACCAGCCCGACCTTGTCCCGCCGCTGGTAGGCGTCGAGCAGCAGCGACAGCACGGCGCCCTTCACGGCGCTCATCCGCTGCCGCGCCGCCATCGACCCGGAGGCGTCCACGACGAACAGCACGAGGTTGCCCTCACGCCCCTCACGCGTCGCCTGCCGCAGGTCGTCCCGGCGCACCACCAGACCGCGCCCCGACCGGCCCCGCGCCCGCTGGTGCGGCGCCGCCGCCCGCACCGTCGCCGCCAGGTGCAGCTTGGTCAGCGCCCCCTCGGGCCGGCGGGCCCCGGTGGTCCGCCCGTGCTCGGTCCGCGCCCGCGAACGCCGCCCGGCGGCGCCCTCGCCGAGTCCGGGCACGCTCAGCACCTTCGTACGGAACGGCTCGGCGGCCCGTGCGGGCGACTGCTCACCGGCACCACCGGAGGGCTGCGGCTCCCCGCCCTCCCCGGCCTCGGGGCGCGCGGCGGCGTCACCGTCACCCCGCGGGGCGTCGTCGGGCTCCGGCTGCCCACCGGGACCACCGGGACCGGGATCGGGGTCGTCGTCCCCGCCACCGTCCCCGTCGTCCCCGCCACCGTCCTGCCCGCCGAACTCCTCCAGCGTCTCGTCGAGCTTGTCCTCGTCAAGACCCGGGGCGTCGAACGGGTTGCGCCGCCGCCGGTGGGGGAGGGCCAGCAGAGCGGCCTGCCGTACGTCCTCCGCCAGTACGTCGGTCCGCCCGGCCCAGGCCGCCAGCGCGGTCGCCGTCCGGGCCATCACGATGTCGGCCCGCATGCCGTCCACCTCGAAGGCGGCACAGGTCGCCGCGATCTGCCGCAGCGCCCCGTCGCCGAGCCGCACCGACGGCAGCAGTTCCCGCGCCGCCACGATCCGCGCCCGTACGGCGGCCTCCTCGTCGGCCCAGCGCGCGGCGAAGCCGGCCGGGTCGTCGTCGTGGGCGAGCCGGCGCCGTACGACCTCCACCCGCTGGTCGGGCTCGCGCGAGGCCGCTACCTCGACGGTCAGCCCGAACCGGTCGAGCAGCTGCGGCCGCAGCTCGCCCTCCTCGGGGTTCATGGTCCCCACCAGCAGGAACTTCGAGGCGTGCCGCACCGACACACCCTCGCGCTCGACGTACGAGGCGCCCATCGCGGCGGCGTCCAGCAGCAGGTCGACCAGGTGGTCGTGGAGCAGGTTGACCTCGTCGACGTACAGGATCCCGCGGTGCGCGTCGGCCAGCAGGCCCGGTTCGAAGGCCTTCACGCCCTCCGCGAGCGCCCGCTCGATGTCGAGGGCGCCGACCAGCCGGTCCTCGGAGGCGCCGACGGGCAGTTCCACCATGCGCGCCGGGCGGGACGCGAACGCCCCCGGCTCGTGCGGGCCGTCCGGGCAGCCGGGGTCGGGCGCGTCCGGATCGCAGGAGAACCGGCACCCGGAGACGACGTCCACCTCCGGCATCAGCGCCGACAGCGCGCGCACCGCCGTGGACTTGGCGGTGCCCTTCTCGCCGCGCACCAGCACGCCGCCGACGGCCGGGGAGACGGCGTTCAGCAGCAGCGCGAGGCGCAGGTCGTCCTGGCCGACCACGGCCGTGAACGGGAACGGGGTGCTCACTTCTCGTCGCCCTCCAAGTCGCCCTCGAGCTCCAGATAGGTGGCGCGCAGCCGCTCCAGCGTCTCCGCGTCCGGTTCGGCCCACAGGCCGCGGTCGGCGGCCTCCAGCAGCCGCTCCGTGATGCCCCGCAGCGCCCACGGGTTGGACTTCTTCATGAAGTCCCGGTTCTCCGGATCGAAGACGTACTCGGCGCTGAGCTTCTCGTACATCCAGTCGTCCACGACCCCGGCCGTGGCGTCGTACCCGAAGAGGTAGTCCACGGTGGCCGCCATCTCGAAGGCGCCCTTGTAGCCGTGCCGCCGCATCGCCGCCATCCAGCGCGGGTTGACCACCCGGGCCCGGAAGACCCGGTGGGTCTCCTCGCCCAGCGTCCGGGTCTTCACCTGGTCGGGGGTGGCCGAGTCGCCGACGTAGGCCTCCGGACTCGTCCCCGTCAGGTGCCGCACCATGGCGACCATGCCACCGTGGTACTGGAAGTAGTCGTCGGCGTCGACGAGGTCGTGCTCGCGGGTGTCCACGTTCTTCGCCGCGACCGCGATCCGCCGGAACGCCGTCTCCATGTCCCCGCGCGCCGCGCGCCCGTCGAGCCCCCGCCCGTAGGCGTAGCCGCCCCACACCGCGTACACCTCGGCGAGGTCCGCGTCGGAGCGCCAGTTGCGGGCGTCGATCAGCGGCAGCAGACCGGCGCCGTACGCGCCCGGCTTGGAGCCGAAGATGCGGGCCGTGGCCCGGCGCCGGTCGCCGTGCTCGGCGGTGTCCGCGTCGGCGTGCGCGCGCACGTAGTTCTGCTCGGCGGTCTCGTCCAGCTCCGCCACCGCCCGCACCGCGTCGTCGATCAGCCCCACGACGTGCGGAAACGCGTCCCGGAAGAAGCCCGAGATGCGCACCGTGACGTCGACGCGCGGCCGGCCCAGCTCGGCCGGGGGCACGATCTCGAAGCCGGTGACGCGGCGCGAGGCGTCGTCCCAGACCGGACGGCAGCCGAGCAGCGCCAGGATCTCGGCGATGTCGTCGCCCTGGGTGCGCATGGCGGACGTGCCCCACACCGTGAGGCCGACGGACTTCGGGTACTCGCCGGTGTCCTGGAGGTAACGGGCGATCAGCGAGTCCGCCAGGGACTGGCCGACCTCCCAGCTCAGCCGGGACGGGATCGCCTTGGGGTCGACGGAGTAGAAGTTCCGGCCGGTCGGCAGCACGTTGACCAGCCCGCGCGTGGGCGACCCGGACGGCCCGGCCGGGACGTAACCGCCGTCCAGGGCCCGCAGGATGTGCCCGATCTCGTCCGTCGTCCGGGCGAGCCGCGGTACGACCTCCCGGCACGCGAACTCCAGCACCGCGACGGCCTCGGGGAGTTCGGCGCCCAGCACCTCCCGCACCAGGGCGGGGACGGCCGTGACGGCCCAGTCCCGGGACTCCATGCCCTCCGCGAACCGCCGGCACAACTGCTCCAGCAGATCGACCGCGTCGGCGGCCGAGCGCGCCGGCCCCTCCACCAGGTCGGTCAGCTCCACCGGCACCTTCACCGGTGCGCCCGGCTCGGCCAGCAGTTCCTTCTCCACCAGCCCGAAGTGCTCGGCCAGCGACGCCCGCAGGCCCGGCAGCGCGTTCGCCTGCCCACCCCACACCTGCGAGGCGCGCAGCACCGCCAGCACCAGGTTCACGCGCGGCTCGCCGACCGGGCCGCCGCCCAGGATGTGCAGGCCGTCGCGGATCTGCACGTCCTTGATCTCGCACAGATAGCCGTCGATGTGCATGACGAACTCGTCGAACGCGTCGTCGTCCGGCTGGTCGTCCACGTGCAGGTCGTGATGGAGCTCGGCCGCCTTGACCAGGGTCCAGATCTGCGCGCGCACCGCCGGCGCCTTGACCGGGTCCAGGTCGGAGACGAGCGCGTACTCGTCGAGCAGCTGCTCCAGCTTGGCCAGGTCGCCGTACGTGTCGGCGCGCGCCATCGGCGGGACGAGGTGGTCGACCACCGTCGCGTGCCCGCGCCGCTTGGCCTGCGTGCCCTCACCGGGGTCGTTGACGATGAACGGGTAGATCAGCGGCAGGTCGCCCAGCACCGCGTCCGGCGCGCAGCCCGCGCTCAGCCCGAGGCCCTTGCCCGGCAGCCACTCCATCGTGCCGTGCTTGCCCATGTGCACGATCGCGTCGGCGCCGAAACTGCTGTCCAGCCAGCGGTACGCCGCCATGTAGTGGTGCGACGGCGGCATGTCCGGGTCGTGGTAGATCGCGATCGGGTTCTCGCCGAAGCCGCGCGGCGGCTGGATCATCACGACGACGTTCCCGAACCGGAGGGACGCGAGCACGATGTCGTCCCCGTCGACGTACAGCGAGCCCGGCGGCTCCCCCCACGCCTCCCGCATGCCCTCCCGCAGCTCCGGGTCCAGCTTCTCGAACCACGCCCGGTAGTCGGCCAGCGGCACCCGCGCGGGCGCCGCCGCCAGCTGGTCCTCCGTCAGCCACTCGACATCGTGGCCGCCGGCCTCGATGAGCCGGTGGATCAACTCGTCGCCGCCGGCGGGGTACTCGGTGAGCGAGTACCCGGCGTCCCGCAGCGCGTCCAGGACCCGGACCGCGGACGCCGGGGTGTCCAGCCCTACCGCGTTGCCGACGCGGGAGTGCTTGGTCGGGTACGCGGTGAAGACCAGCGCCAGCCTCTTGTCGGCGTTCGCCTTGTGCTTCAGCACCGCGTGCCGTACGGCGATCCCGGCGACCCGCCCGGCCCGCTCGGGGTCGGCGACGTAGACCGGTACGTCGTCCGGCCCCTGCTCCTTGAAGGAGAACGGCACCGTGACCAGGCGTCCGTCGAACTCCGGGATCGCGACCTGCATCGCCGCGTCCATGGGGGAGAGGGCGGCGTCGGACGCCTCCCAGGCGGCGCGGGAGGAGGTGAGGCAGAGCCCTTGCAGCACCGGGACGTTCAGGTCGGCCAGCGCGCCGATGTCCCAGGCCTCCTCGTCGCCGCCGGCCGAGGCCTGCGAGGCGTGCGTGCCGCCGGCCGCGAGGACGGTGGCGACCAGGGCGTCGGCCCGGCCCAGCAGCTCGTACAGCCCGGGATCCGCGCCGCGCAGCGAACCGCAGTACACGGGCAGCGCGTTGGCGCCGTGCGCCTCGATCGCGTCGCACAGCGTGTCGACGAAGGCGGTGTTGCCGCTCAGCTGGTGGGCGCGGTAGAAGAGCACGCCGACCGTCGGGCGCCCCTCCACGACGGCCCGGGAGCCGTGGACGCCGTACTCCGGCATCTTCTCCGGCTCGTCGAAGCCCTCGCCGGTCAGCAGCACGGTGTCGGACAGGAACCGGGCGAGCTGGGTGAGGTTGGCGGGCCCGCCCTCGACCAGGTACCGCAGCGCCTCCGCCACCACCCCGGCCGGCACCGACGACTCGGCCATCAGCTCCGCGTCCGGCACGCTCTCGCCGCCCAGCAGGACGGTCGGGACACCGGCGGCCTTCAGCGCGGCGAGCCCGTCCTCCCAGGCGCGCTTGCCGCCCAGCAGGCGTACGACGGCGATGTCCGCGCCCTCGACGAGCCCCGGCAGCTCCTCCCGTACGTCGACCCGGGTCGGGTTGCCGATCCGGTAGGCGGCCTGGGACGCTCGGGCCGCCAGCAGGTCCGTGTCGGCGGTCGACAACAACAACACTGTGCTCATGCGGGCGCTCCCGGTGGAATGAAAGGCAGACCTCGTGGCGCGCCGGACTCGATGAGCCGCCACAGCGCGTCCGTGTCCGCGTGCTGTTCGATCAGGTCGCCGAGCCGGTCGAGCTGCTCCTCGCGCAGCGCGGCGAAGGAGGTGTCGGGGGCCGGTACGAAGCGGCGGCCCGCGGCGGCGGCCACCTCGCGCAGGAACGCCCGCCGGAAGCCGTCCGACTCCAGCGAGCCGTGCCAGTGCGTGCCCCAGGTCTGGCCGACCCGGCAGCCGTCCAGGAAGGCTTCACCATCCGTGACTTCGGCGACCCCGTGGTGGATCTCGTACCCCTCGACGCGCTCGCCGAGGGCCTCGCCGACCGGTCGGGTGAGGGTCTTCTCGCGGGCGAACCGCACCCGCACGGGCAGCAGTCCGAGCCCGTCGACGTGCCCGGCACGCGACTCGACCTCGTCCTCGATGTGCTCGCCGAGCAGCTGGAAACCGCCGCAGATGCCGAGCACGGGCCGGCCGTCGGCGACCCGGCGCGCGATGGCGTCCGCGAGCCCCCGCTCCCGCAGCCACCGGAGCGCCCGGACCGTCCCGCGCGTCCCCGGCACGATCACGAGGTCCGCGTCCGCCAGCTCCTCCGGCCGGTCCACGAACCGCACCACGACACCGGGTTCGGCGGCGAGCGCGTCGACGTCCGTGAAGTTGGACATCAGCGGGACGGCGCAGACGGCGACCCGCAGCACGTCCTCGCCGACCGGCGGCGCGACGACGGACTCCCGCACCGTCCCGCGCAGGGCTGTGTTTGATCTGAAAGCGGGCCGCAGCCCGTCCTCCTCGTCGATGCCGAGCCCGTGCCGGAAGGGCAGCACGCCGTACGTGTGCCGCCCGGTGAGCCCGTGCAGCATCTCAAGACCCGGTTCCAGCAGCGAGACGTCACCGCGGAACTTGTTGACGAGGAACCCGGCGACCAGCGCCTGGTCCTCGGGCGCGAGCAGCGCCACCGTCCCGAAGAACGAGGCGAAGACCCCGCCCCGGTCGATGTCGCCCACCACCACCACGGGCAGCCCGGCACCCCGGGCGATCCCCATGTTCACGATGTCGGTCCGGCGCAGGTTGATCTCGGCCGGACTGCCCGCCCCCTCACAGATCACCGCGTCATACGTGCCCCGCAGCTCGGCCAGACAGTCGAGCACCGTGCCGAGCAACTGCCGCTGCCGACCGCCGTGGTAGCCGCGGGCGCTCATCTCACCGACCGGCTTGCCGAGCAGCACGACCTGGCTGCTGCGCTCGCCGCCCGGCTTGAGCAGCACCGGGTTCATCAGCGCGGTCGGCTCCACGCGGCACGCCTGGGCCTGCATGGCCTGCGCCCGCCCGATCTCGGCGCCCTCGCGGGTGACGAAGGAGTTGAGCGACATGTTCTGCGCCTTGAAGGGCGCGACCTTGACGCCCCGCCGCACCAGCCAGCGGCAGATCCCGGCGGTGACGACGCTCTTGCCGGCGTCGGAGGTGGTGCCGGCGACGAGCAGGCCACCGTTCATGACGTACGTCCCTTCTCGAGGAGGCGACCGCTCACGTCGTACGTCCCTTCCTGACGGCCCCGCGCACGAACAGCCGCACGCCCGCGCACACGCCGAGCGCCAGCCAGCCCACGCGCCGGGAGAGCCGAACGGCCCGGTCGATGTCGCCGGAACCGGCCCGGACGGCGCGCCCGGCGGCCCCGTTGAGGACGGGCCGGTGCTCCACCCGGCCGCCGTAGGAGAGCGTCCCGCCCAGCCGCACGCCCAGGGCGCCCGCGAACGAGGCCTCCACGGGCCCGGCGTTGGGGCTCGGGTGCCGAGCGGCGTCGGCGCGCCAGGCCCGTACGGCGCCGCGCGGATCGCCGCCGGCCACGGTGGTCAGTACGGCGGTCAGACGGGCGCCCGGCCAGCCCGCGAGGTCGTCGAGGCGGGCCGAGGCCCAGCCGTACCGCCGGTACCTGGCGGACTTGTGGCCGACCATGGCGTCCAGGGTGTTCACGGCCCGGAAGCCGAGCAGTCCGGGCACCCCGCCCACGGCGCCCCACACCAGGGCGCCCACCACCGCGTCCGAGGTGTTCTCGGCAACGGACTCCACGACGGCCCGGGCGATCCCGTCGGCGTCCAGCGCCTGCGGGTCCCGCCCGCACAGGTGCGGCAGCCGGGCGCGGGCCGCCTCGATGTCGCCGGCCTCCAGGGCACGGCCGACGGCCCGGGCCTCGCGGGCGAGCGAGGTGCCGCCGACGACGGCCCAGGTGGCCGCGCCGGTCAGCGCGACGGAGGCGGCGGGGGAGCGGCGTACGGCGTGCGCGGCGGCGGTGCCGAGGGCGGCGGCGCCACCGGCGCACACGAGGGTGTGCACCGCGCCCCAGCCCCGGTGGTCCCGCCACAGCACTCGTTCCACGGCACCGGCGGCACGGCCGAACACGGCGACCGGGTGTCCGCGGCGCGGGTCGCCGAGGAGGAGGTCACCGAGAAGGCCGGCGGCGGCGCCGTACGCGAAGACGCGTTCGGCGCGCACGGCTCAACCGGCCGCGGGGCGGGAGAGCGAGTCGCCGGTGTACCCGGAACCGGTGCGTCCGGTACCGGTGCGTCCGGAAGTGATGTGTCCGGAAGAGGTGTGTCCGGAACCGCTGAACCTGGAACGGCGGCCGCGCATGGCGATATGTCCTCACTCAGGGTGTCCGCGCCCTGGTTAGAAGAGACCGGCGGTGAGAGTTCCTGGCTCCCGGGGGCAGTACCCCGGTCACAGTGGCGGGACCGCGCCGGATTCGCACCGGGCTTCCTCTCCTGCCGCCGTATTGGCTCCGGCAGTCCACCACGGCCCGCGAACACCCGTCAACCTGGCGTTGACCTGCAACGGGGGAGTGTGCGAAGCCCCACACGCGGGCGGTGTGCGCCGGCACGGGAAGAGGCGGGGCGCGGGACGGTCGGAGTCCGTCCCGCGCCCCGCCTCAGGGGTGTGCGCGGTCGCTCAGGCGACGATCAGGTAGATGCCGTACGCCACCGCCGCCGCGCAGGCCGCGAAGCAGGCGTACGCGCCGGTGACCGCGAGGGCCGCGGAGCCGCCCTGGCCGGCCGCCCGCTCCTGGCGGGAGAGGCCGACGATGCCGAGGGTGAACAGGCCCACCAGGGCCACGGTGGCCACGAGGCTGACCCCGAAGACGGAGCCGAGAGCTGCCCAGTCGATGCTCATGGAGGTTCGCTTTCCTTCGTACCCGGGCGCGGGTTCAGACGGAGGTGGTGGCCGAGGGGGCCTTGGAGTCGGACGCGGAGCCCGGGGCACCGGCCGCGGCCAGGTCCTCGGTCACGCCCGCCGGGGGCGGGGACACGGCGGCCATCGCCGTGGTCACCACACCGGCCTGCTCGGGCTCGTCGACGACGTTGGTGTGGTCGACGACCTCGCGCCGGGAGATCTTCCAGATGGCGGCGCTGGAGGCGACCAGGAAGACGGCGACGAGCGCGGTGCCCCAGTCGCCCAGGCCGCAGACCCACTCGGCGATCGCGGCGACCAGGGCCGCGGCCGGCAGGGTCAGGCCCCAGGCGACGAACATCCGGGTGGCCGTGGACCAGCGGACCACGCCGCCCTTGCGGCCGAGGCCCGCGCCCATCACCGCGCCGGAGACCGAGTGCGTGGTGGAGAGGGAGAAGCCGAGGTGGGAGGAGGCCAGGATGACCGTCGCGGCGCTGGTCTGGGCGGCGAAGCCCTGCTGCGGCTGGAGGTCGGTCAGGCCCTTGCCCATGGTGCGGATGATGCGCCAGCCGCCGAGGTAGGTGCCGAGCGCGATGGCGATACCCGCGGACAGGATCACCCACATGGGCGGGTCGGAGTCGGGGGCGAGGGCGCCGCCGGCGATCAGGGCCAGGGTGATGATGCCCATCGTCTTCTGGGCGTCGTTGGTGCCGTGGGCCAGCGATACCAGCCCGGCGGAGGCGATCTGCCCGGCGCGGTAGCCCTTGGCGGCGGCCTTGCCGTCGGCCTTGCGGCCGAGCCTGTACGTCAGCCGTGCGCCGAGCAGCGCCGCGACGCCCGCGACGAGCGGGGCGGCGATCGCCGGGATGAGCACCTTGGTGACGAGCGCGTCGCCGTTGACCGCGCCGATGCCCGCCGAAGCGACCGCGGCACCGATCAGACCGCCCATGAGGGCGTGCGAGGAACTGGACGGGAGCCCGACCAGCCAGGTCAGCAGGTTCCAGAGGATCGCGCCGACCAGGGCGGCGAAGATGACCTCGGGACGGATGCCGGTCTCGTCGACGAGACCCTTGGAGATCGTGTTGGCGACCTCCACCGAGAGGAAGGCGCCGACAAGGTTGAGGACGGCGGACATCGCCACCGCCACCTTGGGCTTGAGCGCACCGGTCGAAATGGTCGTTGCCATCGCGTTCGCGGTGTCGTGGAAACCGTTCGTGAAATCGAACGCGAGTGCGGTTACCACCACAATCGCGAGGATCAGCGAGAAGCTTTCCATTTACCCAGGCAATCGTTCGAGGTCATTGGCTGGACGAACGTAGGTAACCAGAGTGAACGGAAGATGAACTGGACAGGGCGCCACGGTGACCGGAACCGGTGACGCCGCCTCCCTCTGTGTGCCCGGCCCGATGCTCTCCGGAGACGTGCCTGGCAGGATCGCCGCGAGGCCGGTCGGCGGTGGGACGTGAGGGGTGCGGAAGTGCCCGTGGGGAGACGGTGACTGTGACGTATTCGCGGGTCGGAGCGGTGGGCGCGGACGAGGAGCGGAACCGGGAGGCGGCCTGGGAGGCGCTCGTCGCGACAGCCCGGCGCACGGTCGCGGACGGGCTGGTGGTCGGCACCTCCGGCAACGTCTCGGTGCGTGTGGGCGACACGGTGCTGGTCACCCCTTCGGGTGTGCCGTACGACCGTCTGGCCCCGGCCGACGCGACCGGCGTCGACCTCGACGGCCGGCAGGTGCTCGGCACGCTCGTCCCCACCAGCGAACTGCCCATGCACCTCGCCGTGTACCGCGCCACCGACGCCCGGGCCGTCGTCCACACCCACGCGGTGCACGCGACGGCGGTCTCGCTCCTCGTCCCCGAACTCCCGCCGGTCCACTACATGACCGCTGCCCTCGGCGGCCCCGTCCGGGTCGCCCCCTACGCGGCCTACGGCACGGACGAACTGGCCCGCCACGTGCTCGCCGCCCTCACCGACCGCACCGGCTGCCTCCTCCAGAACCACGGCACGATCACCTACGGCACCTCCCTCGACCAGGCCTACGACCGCACGGCCCAACTGGAGTGGATGTGCCGCCTCTGGCTGGCGGCCTCCTCGGTCCCGGGCCGCACACCGTCCCTGCTGACGGACGACCAACTGACGGAGGTGACGCGACGCCTCCGGGGGTACGGGCAACGGGGCTGAGCACGGTCCCCCGGGGGGCTGTGCGGGGTCCCCCGCGGGGCTGAGCAGGGTCCCCTGCGGGGCTGAGCGCAGGGCGGCCGGGGCGTCCGGTGGCGGGCGCAGGCCGCCGCCCTGCCGGGCCGACGGCGGCGGCATGCGGCATGCGGCCGGCGGCCGAAGCCGGCTTCCGGGCGAGGGGCGCAAGTCCCGGACGTCGACGCCTGGGCACCCGGCCTCCCGCGCACCCGGCGCCCCGTACGCCGGGCGTCCCGGGCACTCGGCACCCGCGCACCCGGCGCCTCGCGCGATGGCGCCCCGGGCACCCGGCATCCCGGCGCCTCGCGCGACGGCGCCCCGGTGTCCCGCACGCCCGGTGTCCCGCACGCCCGGTGTCCCGCACGCCCGGTGTCCCGCACACCCGGCGCCCCGGACGACGGACGCTTCGCGCGGCGGCACACCGGTTGCCCGGTATCCCCGGCACCCGGCCACGCGCCGCGCGGTACGTGCGTGCCCCTGTCGGCGGAACCCGCCGGCGGCGAAGCGCGTACCGCGCTGCTTCGGGGGTACCGGCAGCGGGACCGACTCACGGCTCCGGGCCCGACCGGGCGGCCGGCGGGGGCTCGTCACTCCCCACCGCCCGCCCACTGGCCGCCCGAGGACTCCACCAGGAGACTGGCCCCATGCGCACTGTGACAGCAACGGCCGCCGCCGTCACCGCAGCCCTGGCGGCCGGTGCAGCGAGCGTCGCCGCCGGCCGGCTCGCCAGCGACGCCGCGCTCAAGGCGGCTCCCGGCCGGCCCCTGCCCACCGAGCCCCGGCTCACCGTGCACGGCACCGCCGCCGGGCAGATCACCCTCACCCGGGATCTGGCCGCGCTGCGCCCCGGCCGGTACGGCCTCGCCGGTGACGGCTCGCACGCCGTGGTCGGCCCGGTCCTCGGCACGGCCGAGCACGGCGCCGACACCGTCGTCCGCCGCCTCGAACGCGTCACGCACGGCACCCTCGCGGCCGGCGACCGGGCGTGGTTCACCCCGAACCTGTACGTCGGAAACCCGGGCACCGCCCTCGACCTGGAGTACACCGACGTCGAGGTCCCCGGCGAACTCGGCCCCCTCCCGGCCTGGTTCCTGCCCGGCGCTCGCCCGACCTGGATCATCGCCGTGCACGGCCTGGGGGCCACCCGCGAACACGCCATGAACTTCATGGCCCCCCTGCGCCGCCGGCACGTGCCGGTGCTCGCCCTCGCCTACCGCGGCGACGTCGGCGCCCCGTCCTCGCCGGACGGCCTGCACCACTTCGGCGAGACCGAGTGGCGCGACCTGGACGCGGCCGTCCGCTACGCCGTCGACCACGGCGCCCGCCAGGTCGTCCTGCTCGGCTGGTCCACCGGCGCCACCATGGCCCTGCGCACGGCCGCGCTCTCCGGCGTACGCGAGCGCATCGCGGGACTCGTGCTGGACTCCCCGGTACTCAGCTGGGAGGCCACCCTGCGCGCCCTGGCCACCGCCCGCCGCACGCCGGGCGCGCTCCTGCCGCTCGCCGTCCGCGCCGCCCAGGGCCGCGCCGGACTGCACGCCGACAGCGACGTCCACACCGCGGGCCTCCACCGCCCCGCGGTCCCGACCCTGATCTTCCACGGCCCCGACGACGTGGTCGCCCCGTGGCGGCTCTCCCGCCGCCTCGCCGACACCCACCCACGCCTGGTCGCCCTCCACACGGTCGAGGGCGCCCCGCACGGCGCCATGTGGAACGCCGACCCCGACGGCTACGAGGAGGCCCTGCGCCGCTTCATGACCCCGCTGGTGTGATCCGCCGCGCCCCCTGGTCCGCCGCACACCGCTCCGGTTCCGTTTAGCGTCGTACCACTGGCCTGATCCGATGCCCTGACGCCGTCCGGGACCCGCGCGTGCGCCGTCCCGAACGCCCGCCGGGGCATTCCGTTTGGGTTTTCGGACCGTCAACCGGAAGACTGCACCCGTGACGTCCCGTATCCCGCGCGACTCCAGGCTCCGACTCGTCCGCCCGCGACCCCTGGCCGCCGCCCCTCCAGCGATGAACCAGCGGCGTCCGCGCCGTGCCGCGCCGCGTCCCCCGGAGGGCACACCCGCCCGGTCGGAGCTGGCCAGAATGGCCCGCTCCGGTCTGGCCGACGCGGCCCGCGTCGCCCGCTGGGCCGACACCGCCCTCGGCCCCGGCCGCGGCGGCGCGACCGCCGACGGCAAGGCCACGCTCTCCGACGCGACCGCCCGTCAGGCCGCCCGGGAACTGGGCCTGACCCCGGCCGAAGTCCGCGCCGACTGGGACACCGCCCGCCTCGCCGGACTGGTCGAGGTGCACGGCGGCAGCGCCCGCCCCGGCTGGCGGCTGCGCGCCTGGAACCGCGACGACAGTGCCGTACTGCGCGGCTGGGTCGCCCTCTTCGACGCCTGGTCGCTGGCCCACCCCGAGCCCGACGGGCACGAGCCCGCCGCCGTGGCCGAGGTCATCTCCGCGATGCCCCAGTTGCTCTCCTTCCTCCAGCTGTCCGCCGGGCCCGTCCCGGTGGCGCAGCTCCTGGACCTGCTGGAGCAGCGCGTCACCGAACTGCGCACCGAGCGCTGCGAAGTGCCCTACGGCCCCCGTCTCGAACCCGGAACGCCGCAGACCGCCACGGCCGCCGCACCGCTCCCGGACGCCACCGCCGACACCCCGCTCGCCCCCCTCCTCGACTGGGCCCTGCACGCCCTCGCCTCCGTCGGCGCCCTCACCTGCGGTGACGGACACGCCACGCTCACCCCGCTCGGCAGCTGGGCGGTCTGGGTCAAGCTGGAGCAGATCTGCGTCGCCGCGCAGAGCCCCGCCGGCAACATCGAGCAGTCGGCGGAGGACATGCTCCGCGGCTGCGCCCAGCTCCGCCCGAACGCCGCCCGCGCCGAGTACCGCGCCTGGCTCGCCGCGCGCCCCGTCGGCAGCGCCGTCGCCGAGCTGCTCGACGGCGCCCGCGGCGAGGACGCCCTGCTGCGCGGCCTCGCCTTCGAGGCGCTGCGCGTCGTCGGCGCCCCCGCCGAGCCCGATGTCCGCGCCGTCCTCGACGAGCCGACGCTGCGGCCGTACGCCCTGCTGTGGCTGGCCGAGCACGACGGCGCCGACCCCGAGGACGCCCACGAGGTCCTCACCCGCCAGGAGGCCACGTGGCTGTGGGTCGACACCGCGGCCGCCGTCGCCGACCACGGTGAGGCCCCGCTGCTCGTGCGGCACCTGGAGGCCGCGGTGCAGCCCACCGTCCCGGCCCTGCTGGACGAGGTCCGGGCCGTCGGCCATCCCCGAACCGTGCAGGTCCTGGTCGCCCTCGCCGCCGCGCACCCCGACCCGGCCCTGGCCAAGGCCGTGCGCAGGGCGGCCTTCCAGGTCCACACCGGAGGCAACTGACCACGCCCGGGCACCCGAGGCCGACCGGCCACGCGCGACCGGGGGACGCTTGCGCACGAACGACGAGTACGCGGTGCATGGCTCCGGGAGCACGGTCGCGGCCGTTCACCGGTCTGCGCGGCCGCCCGCCCCGGACCCCGGAACACCACCTCACCCGCGCCGTCCGGCCCCGCCGCGCGAACCGCCGGAGGCTACCCGCGGATCTCCGGCGCGTACGTCCCGAAGCTCCAGATGTTGCCCTCCAGATCCCGGGCCATGTAGTCCCGCGAGCCGTAGTCCTGGTCCGTCGGGGGCATCAGGATCTCCGCGCCGTGTTCCACCGCTCGCCGGTGATGGGCGTCGACGTCCGCCACCACGACGTACACCCCCGTCGTACCGGCGTTCTTCATCGCCTCGTCGAAGCGGCTGCCCGTGCCCTTCGAGCCGAGCATGATCGCGCCGTTGCCCTGGGCCAGCTCGGCGTGGGCCACCGAGCCGTCCTCGCCCTCGTACACGGCCAGTTCCGTGAAGCCGAAGGCCTGGGTGAGCTGCCGGACCGCCGCCTTGGCGTCCGCGTACAGCAGCGTCGGGTAGACGCTCGGGCGTGCGCCGTCCATGCCTGCCATGCCGATCACTCCCTAGTGAGCCGGAAACCGAGCAGCGGATACCGCGAAGATCCCGTAAAGCCCGGAAAGTCACGGAATCCAGCCCTGTCGCCCAGTCTCGCACCGCCCACCGACAACGCCCCGGCCCCGGGCTTCCGAACACGGGAGCGCCGAACAAGGGACCGCGGACACCGGATCCCGGGAAAAGTGGTTGCACGGCCCCGTTAGACTGGCCCCATGGCCATTCTCCTCGCGCATTAGACGGCGGGAAACGTCCTCAGCCGCCCATCCCGCCAACCACCCGCCCTGGAGTCTGTCCGTGATCTCCGCCTCCGGCATCGAGCTGCGCGCCGGTGCCCGCGTCCTCATCGAAAGCGCCACCTTCCGCATCGCCAAGGGCGACCGCATCGGCCTGGTCGGCCGCAACGGCGCCGGCAAGACCACCCTCACCAAGGTGCTCGCCGGCGAGGGCCAGCCGGCCGCAGGCACCGTCACCCGCTCCGGCGAGGTCGGCTACCTCCCGCAGGACCCGCGCACCGGCGACCTCGACGTACTCGCCCGCGACCGCGTCCTGTCCGCGCGCGGCCTGGACACCCTGATCCGCAAGATGCGCGACAACGAACAGCGCATCGCCAACGGCCAGGGCGCCACCCGCGAGAAGGCCCTCAAGCAGTACGAGCGCCAGGAGACGGAGTTCCTCACCAAGGGCGGATACGCCGCCGAGGCCGAGGCCGCCACCATCGCCGCCGCGCTCAATCTGCCCGACCGCGTGCTCGGGCAGCCCCTGCACACGCTCTCCGGCGGTCAGCGCCGCCGTATCGAGCTGGCCAGGATCCTGTTCTCGGACGCGGACACCCTGCTGCTCGACGAGCCGACCAACCACCTCGACGCCGACTCGATCGTCTGGCTGCGCGACTACCTGAAGAGCTACCGCGGCGGCTTCATCGTGATCTCCCACGACGTCGACCTGGTCGAGACGGTCGTCAACAAGGTGTTCTACCTGGACGCCAACCGTTCCCAGATCGATGTCTACAACATGGGCTGGAAGCTCTACCAGCAGCAGCGCGAGGCCGACGAGAAGCGCCGCAAGCGCGAGCGGCAGAACGCGGAGAAGAAGGCCTCCGCGCTGCACTCGCAGGCCGACAAGATGCGCGCCAAGGCCACCAAGACGGTCGCCGCGCAGAACATGGCCCGCCGCGCGGACAAGCTGCTGGCCGGCCTCGAGAGCGAGCGGAAGTCCGACAAGGTCGCCAAGCTCCGCTTCCCCGAGCCGGCGCCCTGCGGCAAGACCCCGCTGACCGCCGAGGGCCTGTCCAAGTCGTACGGCTCGCTGGAGATCTTCACCGACGTCGATCTGGCCATCGACAAGGGCTCCCGGGTCGTCATCCTCGGCCTCAACGGCGCCGGCAAGACCACTCTGCTGCGCCTTCTCGGCGGCGTCGAGAAGCCCGACACCGGCCAGGTCGTCGAGGGCCACGGACTCAAGCTCGGTTACTACGCGCAGGAGCACGAGACCCTCGACCCCGAGCGCACCGTCCTGGAGAACATGCGCTCGGCCAACCCCGACCTCGACCTCGTCGAGGTCCGCAAGACGCTGGGCTCGTTCCTGTTCTCCGGCGACGACGTCGACAAGCCGGCCGGCGTCCTGTCCGGCGGCGAGAAGACCCGCCTCGCGCTGGCCACCCTCGTGGTGTCCTCGGCGAACGTGCTGCTGCTCGACGAGCCGACCAACAACCTCGACCCGGCCAGCCGCGAGGAGATCCTCGGCGCGCTGCGCACCTACAAGGGCGCGGTCGTCCTGGTCACCCACGACGAGGGCGCCGTCGAGGCGCTCCAGCCGGAACGGATCATTCTGCTTCCGGACGGCGTCGAGGACCTGTGGGGCGCCGACTACGCGGACCTCGTCGCCCTGGCTTGACCGAATGGATGATCCACTGGGTACGGATCATTCGGTCGATCCGTGATCCACCATCTGTGTGAGATCTCCTCATCACGAGGTGTGTCCTACATCGATTTCGCGGCCGGACCCCCCGAAGCCGGGGGTCCGGCCGCGGTGTCTTTCTGACCAGGTACTTCGCGGAAAAACCCGTTCGGCGGTACGGGCGTGATCCGGTGGAATCAGGGATTCCGCATGTGGGGACTCGCTCCTGTCGTCACAACCTTGTCTCATCGACCTTGCCGAATGGGTGGCCATGAAGCCCTGGAGGGGTGATCATGAGGAGACCAGAGCGCACTTCCCATGAGGAGGACCGGGTGGCCGAGACTCTGAAGAAGGGCAGCCGGGTAACCGGCGCCGCGCGCGACAAGCTCGCGGCAGACCTGAAGAAGAAGTACGACGCCGGTGCGAGCATCCGGGCGTTGGCCGAGGAGACCGGCCGCTCGTATGGCTTTGTGCACCGCATGCTCAGCGAGTCGGGTGTCACGCTCCGAGGGCGTGGCGGGGCTACCCGGGGCAAAAAGGCCACATCGGCTTGATGCTCCGGGCGGCCCTTCGACTCCGAAAGTGAAGGTGGCCACCCGGCCGGTCGTCCGACCGTCCGGGTGGTTACTGTGCAGTCACTTAGCTCTGCCGTCGTACGGCGTCACAGCCGGCGCACGGCGGGGACGACGACCGCACCTTTCGGAGGCACCCCATGGCTTCGCCCGCCCACGACCCCGCTCCCGTACTCGACCAGGACGGCGTGCGGCTCACCGTCGACGACGCGGTCGCCACGGTGACGCTGACCAACCCGGACAAGCGCAACGCGCAGAGCCCCGCTCTGTGGCGGGCGCTCACCGAGGCCGGTCGGCTGCTGCCGGGTTCCGTCCGCGTCGTGGTGCTGCGGGCCGAGGGCAAGTCCTTCTCGGCCGGACTCGACCGGCAGGCGTTCACCCCCGAGGGCTTCGACGGCGAGCCGTCGTTCATCGACCTCGCGCGGGGCGGCGACGCCGAGCTGGACGCGACCATCACCGAGTACCAGGAGGCGTTCACCTGGTGGCGGCGCAGCGACATCCTGTCGGTCGCCGCCGTGCAGGGCCACGCCATCGGGGCCGGCTTCCAGCTCGCCCTCGCCTGTGACCTGCGGGTCGTCGCCGACGACGTGCAGTTCGCCATGCGCGAGACCAGCCTCGGCCTCGTGCCGGACCTCACGGGCACGCACCCCCTGGTGTCCCTGGTCGGCTACGCCCGCGCGCTGGAGATCTGCGCGACGGGCCGCTTCGTCATGGCCGAGGAGGCAGTGAACACCGGGCTGGCCAACCTCGCCGTGCCCGCCGACCAGCTCGACGGCGCCGTACGCGACCTGGCGTCGGCGGTCCTGGCCGCACCGCGCGACGCGGTCATCGAGACCAAGGCGCTGCTCCAGGGCGCCCAGGGCCGGGACTACGAGGCCCAGCGCGCCGCCGAGCGGGCCGCGCAGGCACGCCGCCTGCGCGACCTCGCCGGGCTCGGGGAGTAGTCCGGGCGCCGCAGGCGACTGTTCGGCACCGTCGCGACGATCCGTCGGGCCCGGGTGGCCCGGGCAGAGGCCCGGGACGGGCCCGCTCGGCCGACCGCTGTCGGCCGACCACTGTCAGCCACCGCTGTCAGCCGACCGCCGTCAGCCGACCGCTGTCACCAGCACCGCGACCGACGGACGGTCCGCCAGGGCCTCCGTCACCGCCGCGCGGACCCGCCGGGCCACCTCCACGGCCCGGTGGTCCCCGTCCACCGCCAGCTCCACCCGGACATGACGGCGCGGCAGCGCGGCCTGCTCCCCCGGCAGCTCCGTGACGTCCACCGGACGGCCCAGCGTCGCCGTCAGCCGGGCCACGCCCGGGACCGCCAGCGCGGCGTCGGCCGCGCGGCCCGCGTCACCGTCGCCGGGGTGCACGGCCGGGGGACGCGGCGGCTCGTGACCGGACGCCGGTTCCGGCTCCGGCTCCGCGGCCGCGTCCAGCAGGGCCGTCGCCCGCAGGTCCACGTCGGTCACCGGCAGACCGAGTCCCCGCGCCGCCGCCGTCAGCACGGCGCGCAGACGGGCGGCCGTCGCCGGCAGCGGCTCGCCCGCCGCCGCGGGACCGACGACCGCCGCGAAGTCGGCCGTCACCCGTAGCGGGCCGGGCGGCAGGGCACTCGGCGGCGGCGGTACGGCAGGTTCGTCCGTGTCGTCCCGGTCGGCGAGCGCGATACGCAGGCCACCCGGCCGCACGCCCGCCACGTCCCGGGCCGCGGCCAGCAGTACCTCCCGTGCCGCCCGCTCCGCGATCCACGCGCCGTCCCGCGGATCGCCCAGCGGCAGCAGCCTGCCGAGCCGCAACTGTTCCCGCACCGTTCGTGCCCACCGGTCCGCCGTCGTCATTCCTCCAGCCTGCCGCATCCACGGCGCACGATCGCGCAACCGTGCTTACGGTGGTCGAAGAAGGACGTACCGGAAGGGAATGCGGCGATGAGTGATTTGACGGAGAAGGAAACGACCGAGACCGGTGCACAGCGTGGGCAGGGCGCCCGGCGCGGTGGGGGAGCCCCCGCCGACCGAGGCCGCACCACCATCGCCGACGGCGTCGTGGAGAAGATCACCGGAATGGCGGCACGCGACGTCGCCGGTGTGCACGCCATGGGCAGCGGGATGTCACGCACGTTCGGCGCCGTGCGCGACCGGGTGCCCGGCGGGACCAAGTCGGGGGTGACGCGCGGGGTGAAGGCCGAGGTCGGTGAGCAGCAGACCGCGCTCGACCTGGAGATCGTCGTCGAGTACGGCGTGTCGATCTCGGACGTCGCCGGGGACGTACGGGAGAACGTGGTAGCGGCGGTGGAGCGGATGACCGGGCTGGAGGTCGTCGAGGTCAACATCGCGGTGAGCGACGTGAAACTGCCCGACGAGGAGGACGAGGAGCCGGAGCCCCGGATCAAGTGAAGCGGACGCTGACCGAACGGTGGAACCGAGCGGTGAACGAGGTGAGCGCACCATGAGCATGGCCGTGGTCGGCATGATCGCCGGCATGGCACTGGGATTCGCCGGATACTTCGGCGGGTTCGGAGCCTTTCTGCTGGTGGCGGCCCTGGGAGCCGTCGGGTTCGTCGTCGGCCGCCTTCTGGAGGGGGACATGGACCTCGGTGACTTCTTCCGCAGCCGAGACGACCGACGGCGGTGACCGGCGTGAGCGGTGGGGCCGGTGAGCTCCTCGAACCCCCGGCCGTCGTCCCGCCGGGCGAGCGCGGTGCCACGCGCATCGCCGACCGGGTGGTCGCCAAGGTCGCCGCGCAGGCGGCGCGCGAGGCGGTCGGCCCGCTCCACCCGGACGCCGAGCGCCCGCACGCCACCGTCGTCGTCCACCACGACAGCGCCCACGTCCGGGTCCACCTGGAACTCGACTACCCGTGTGACATCGGCGCCCGCTGCGGGCGGGTGCGTCACCAAGTCGTCCAGCGGGTACGCGCGTTGGCGGGGATGGCGGTGCCGGAGGTCGCCGTCCAGGTGGAGCGGCTGCACCTGGCGGCGGAGTACGGCGCGAGACAGGGGAGGACGCGATGAGCGAGCCCCAGGGCACCGAGGGCAGCACGAGGCGCCTGCCCGTCATGGAGCCCGTCACGGAGAAGGAGACGGCAGTCGGCACCGGGCCGCCGCCCGACCCTGCCCCCGACACCGGCAGTGGACCGTCCGGCCGCTTCTGGTCGGCGCGCCGCGTCCCCGCGGGCATCGTCGCGCTGCTGCTCCTGCTCGTCGCGGGCGCCTTCCTCTACGACGTCGTCGCCGTGCGCGCCGGCCGGCCCGCCCTCGGCTGGCGCCGCGAACTGGCCCGGCAGCTCGCCGACCGGCCCCTCGACGACACGTGGGTCCTCGTCGGCGCGGGAGTCGCCGCGGCCCTCGGGCTCTGGCTGCTCGCCCTGGCCCTCACTCCCGGCCTGCGCAAGGTGCTCCCGATGCGGCGCACCCGTCCGGACGTACGCGCGGGGCTCCACCGGGACGCCGCCGCCACGGTGCTGCGCGATCGGGCCATGGAGGTTCCCGGGGTGCAGTCCGCGCGGGTCCGGATGCGCCGCCGGAAGGCCCGCGTGCGCGCGCTGTCGCACTTCCGCGAACTGGACGACGTACGGACCGAGCTGGACGGCGCGCTCGACGACGCGGTGCGGGGGCTGGGGCTGGCCCGGCCGCCCGCCGTGTCGCTGCGGGTCGCGCGGCCGGGGCGAAAGGGGTGAGGGCGGTGCTCAGGACCGTCGACCGTGTACTGCTCGGGCTCGTGGGCCTGATCCTGCTCGCCCTCGGCGGCTCGGTCCTCGCCATCGGGTTCGGCGCCCCCGCGCCCTCCTGGTGGCTCCACCAGGGGCCGCACGACGTGCTGCTCGGCGAGGCCGAGCGGACCCGGTGGCGGGACGCGGGCTGGTGGTGGCCGGTCGTCATCGCCGCACTCGCCGTCCTGCTGCTGCTCGCCCTGTGGTGGCTGGTCGCGGTGGTGCGCCGCCGTCGGCTGGCCGAGGTCCTCGTCGACACCGGGGACGGCGAGGGCGCGGTGCTGCGCGGTCGGGCCCTGGAAGCCGTCCTCGCCCAGGAGGCGGACCGGGTGGACGGGGTCGAGCGGGCCAAGGTCCGCCTCACCGGCCGCCGCACCGCCCCGGCGGCCCGCATCCGCCTGCTCCTGGCCCCCCACGTGGACCCCGGCACCGCCCTGAACGACCTCACCACCCACGCCCTGACCCACGCCCGCACCTCGGCGAACCTGGAGGACCTCCCGGCGGAGGTCCACCTCCGGGGCGTCAAGCACCGCGCCGAGCGGGTCAACTGACGTCAGCGCGGGCACCACCGGAGAGACGGCCTATGAACGGGCCGGACGGGCCGGACGGGCCCCCGGCCGACGACGACCGCGGGCCCGCGCCCGTAGGAACCTCCGCTACCGGGCGACGGGCGGGGCAGACCGACCCGCGTGAGCGGGCCGGCCGAGCCGTGCGCGAGCGGGATGCATCGCGTCGGCTCGGCACCGCCCGGCCGGGCCCCGCGTGGGTCGGTGGCGGCCCCGGGCCCCGTGCCGGGCTCCGCGTGGGGCGGCGGCGGTCCCGGGCCCCGTGCCGGGCTCCGCGTGGGGCGGCGGCGGTCCTAGAACCCGTGCCGTACCCCGCCGTCCACCGGCAGCATCACGCCCGTCAGGTACGACGCCGCCGGGGACAGCAGGAACGCCGCCGCGCGGCCGAACTCCTCCGGGGCGCCGTAGCGGCGCAGCGGGATGCGGGACTCGGCGGCCGTCCTGGTCGCCTCCGGGTCGGCGGACAGGCCGTCCAGCTCGCGCACCCGGTCGGTGTCGACGCGGCCCGGCAGCAGGCCGACGACACGGATGCCGCGCGGACCCAGCTCGTCGGCGAGGGACTTGGCGAAGCCGGCCAGGCCCGGGCGCAGGCCGTTGGAGATGGTCAGGCCCGGGATCGGCTCGTGCACCGAGCCCGACAGCACGAAGCCGATGACACCACCCGACTCCAGCTCCGCCGCCGCCGTCCGGGCCAGCCGCACCGCGCCGAGGAACACCGACTCGAACGCCGCCTGCCACTGCTCGTCCGTGTTGTCGGCGACGAAGCCGGGCGGCGGCCCGCCCACACTGATCAGTACGCCGTCGAAGCGGCCGAAGCGCTCACGGGCGGTCGCGACCAGTCGGCCGGCGGCCCCGGGATCGGCGTTGTCGGCGGCCACCCCCACCACGTCCGGGCCGAGCGCGGCCGCGGCGTCGGCGACGCTCTCCTCGTCCCGCCCCGTGACGACCACCTTCGCCCCGTCGGCGACCAGCTCACGCGCGGCGGCGTTGCCCAGTCCCCGGGTCGCTCCCGTGACGACGTACACCCGGTCCTTCAGTCCAAGATCCATGGCCCTATCCTGCCCCCTCGTTCCCGAACAGGGCGAGGGCGGTGTTCACCAGGCCGACGTGGCTGAACGCCTGCGGGAAGTTGCCGAGCTGGTGACCGGCCACCGGGTCGTACTCCTCGGCCAGCAGCCCCACGTCGTTGGCGAGCCCCACCAGCCGTTCGAACAGCTCCCGGGCCTCCTTCGCCCGGCCGGTCGCGTACAGCGCGTCCGCGTACCAGAACGAGCACACCAGGAAGGTCCCCTCGCTGCCCGGCAACCCGTCGACGGGGTCCCCCTCGGTGCTGTAGCGGCGCACCAGGCCGTCCCGGGTCAGCTCCTCGCCGATCGCGTCCACCGTGCCGACGACCCGCGGGTCGTCCGGCGGCAGGAAGCCCACGCGCGGGATGAGCAGCAGTGAGGCGTCCAGCTCCCGAGAACCGTAGGACTGGGTGAAGGTGTTGCGCTCCGGGTCGTAGCCCTTCTCGCACACCTCGCGGTGCACCTCGTCGCGCAGCGCCCGCCAGCGGTCAGGGTCACCGCCGCTCAGTTCCGGATGCTCCTCCACCGTGCGCACGGCCCGGTCCAGGGCCACCCACGTCATGACCTTCGAGTGCACGAACTGCCGGCGCCCGCCGCGCACCTCCCAGAGTCCTTCGTCGGGCTCGCGCCATGCCGTGGCCAGGAAGTCCATCAGGGCGCACTGCAGCTCCCACATCTGCGGCTGCGGGTGCATGCCCGCCAGCCGGGCCAGCGACAGCGAGTCCATGACCTCGCCGTACACGTCCAGCTGGAGCTGGTTCACCGCGTCGTTGCCGATCCGTACGGGGGTCGACTCGGCGAAGCCGGACAGCCACGGCAGCTCGAACTCGGGCAGCCGCCGCTCGCCCGCCAGCCCGTACATGATCTGCAGGTCCGCCGGGTTGCCCGCGACCGCGCGCAGCAGCCAGTCGCGCCAGGCCTCGGCCTCCTCCAGATATCCGGCCGACAGCAGGGCGCCCAGGGTGAGGGTGGAGTCGCGCAGCCAGCAGAAGCGGTAGTCCCAGTTGCGCACGCCGCCGGGCTCCTCGGGCAGCGAGGTGGTGGGAGCGGCCACGATGCCGCCGGTGGGCTTGTAGGTGAGCGCCTTCAGGGTGATCAGCGAGCGGACGACGGCGTCCCGGTGCGGACCGTCGTAGCGGCAGTGCGCGGCCCAGGCCCGCCAGTCCTCGACACTGTGCTCCAGCGCGACGAACGGGTCGATCAGCGGCGGGCGGGGCTCGTGCGAGGGGTGCCAGGTGAGGACGAAGGCGACCTTCTCGCCCTCGGTGACCGTGAACTCCGCGTGCGTCCCGAAGTCCTGCCCCCAGCTGCGCACCTCCGGCTCGCTGCGCAGCCACACCGAGTCCGGGCCGGCGACCGCGACCCGGTGGCCGTCGGTGCGGCGCATCCAGGGCACGATCGAGCCGTAGTCGAAGCGCAGCCGCAGCACGCTGTGCATGGTGACCTCGCCGCGCAGGCCCTCCACGACTCGTACGAGGTCGGGGGCGCGGTCGCGCTGGGGCATGAAGTCGGTGACGCGTACCGCGCCGTCCGCGGTCTCCCACTCGGTGTCCAGGACGAGGGTGTCCGGCCGGTAGGCGCGCCGCGTGCAGCGTTCGGCGCCCTTGGGGGCGATGCGCCAGTGGCCGTTCTCCTCGTCGCCGAGAACCTTGGCGAAGCAGGCGGCGGAGTCGAAGCGGGGCAGACAGAGCCAGTCCACGGAGCCGTCCGTGCCGATCAGGGCCGCGGTCTGCTGGTCGCCGATGAGCGCGTAGTCCTCGATTTGGGGGTGCACGGGATTCCGTCTTCCCGAGAGCGGGCGGAGCAATCGGATCCGTCCCGGGTCGGGAAGACGGACGGCCCCGTACCGGCCACCGGCTACACGGCCGCGGGCTCCGCCTCCGCGGCATTGCGCTCGTCCTCCGCCGCCCGGTCCCGTGCCTCACGGCGGGCCAGGACGAACCAGCCGACCGGGACGCCCGCGGCGAACAGCCACCACTGGACGGCGTACGCCATGTGGTTGCCGATGCTGTCGTGGTCGGGCTCCGCGATCAGCTCGGGGGTGTCGCCCGAGGGCTCGGGCTCGGTCAGCTCGACGTAGCCGCCGAGGACCGGCTTGCCGAGGCGCTCGGCCTGCTGCTCGCTGTTGATCAGCATGACCTGGCGGTCGGGCAGCCCGTCGACGTTCTTGATGCCGCTGTCCTCGGTCGTCTGGTCGGGCATCAGCCGGCCGGTGACGGTGATCTCGCCCTCCGGGGGCGCCGGGATCTTCGGGAAGGCGGTCTGACTCCCGGCGTTCGACGGGATCCAGCCCCGGTTGACGATCAGGACCTTGCCGTCGTCCAGGACGAACGGGGTCAGCACGTGGTAGCCGACCCGGTCGTCCGCGTTGGTGCGGCGGCGGACGACGACCTCGTCGGCACGGTCGAAGTGACCCTTCGCGGTCACCCTGCGGTAGCGGTGCTCGTCGTCGACCTCGGCCCCCGGCGAGGACATGGACTCGACCGGCACGGGCTCCGCCGCCAGGGAGCCGGAGATCTCGCCGTTCAGCTCGACCCTGCGCTCGTGGCGGTGCAGCTGCCAGAAGCCCAGCTCGATCATCGTCGGGATGAGCGCGAGGGCCACGAGGGTGAGGATCACCCACTGGCGGGACAACAGGAACCGGTACACGCATCGACGGTACCTCGGCCGGGATCGGCCCTCGCGGGGAGGTCCCGGCGAGGGCCGTAGCCCCGCGTCGGCGGGGAGCGCGTTCGGCATCGAAGCAGATGCGCGGGTTCAGCGACGGCTTCGCCCGGCAGTCACGCCAAGCGCCTAGACCTTGTCGACGACCCCCGCTCTCCCCTCGGCACGGGCGCAGTGGGCGCCGCAGTACCAGTGGCCCTCGACCTCGACGCCCTGGCCGATGATCTGCACCCGGCAGTGCTCGCAGATGGGCGCCATCCGGTGGATCGCGCAGGAGAAGCAGTCGAAGACGTGCACCGCTCCCTGGGCGTGGACCTCGAAGGTCATTCCGTAGTTGTTGCCGCAGACTTCACATGTCGCCATGCGCCACAGGGTGAGCCGTCTCCGCGACGCGGGCGAGCGGGTGCCGGGCGAGTCGCCCGGAATCACCCGTCCGTACGGCTCACGTACGGCTCACGTACGGCTCAGCCGTCCGCGGGCTCGACGTCCGCGAGCAGCTGCCCGAACGCGGCCTCGTCCACCACCGGCGTCCCGTACTGGCGGGCCTTGACCACCTTCGATGTGCCCGAGTCCGGGTCGTTGGTGACCAGCAGGCTGGTCAGCCGGGACAGGCTGGTGGCGACGTGCAGCCCGGCCTCGGTCGCGCGGTCCTCCAGCAGGTCCCGCTCGACGGAGGTGTCACCCGAGAAGGCGACCCGCATGCCCTGCTTGAGGCATTTGCCTTCTTCGTACCGGCCCGGGTTGGGGTAGGGGCACGCGGGCCGCTTGCGGGAGGGGCGCCAACTGGTCGGCCGGTAGCCGCCGTAGCCCGCCTGCTGCCCGATCCGGGGCGCGGGCCGGTCCGACCACTCGGTCAGCGGCCGGCACTCGTGCAGCGGCAGCCGCACGCCGCCCGCCGCCGCGGCGAGCAGGCTCGGCCGGAACGCCTCGGCCAGCACCCGCGCGTCGTCCAGGGCGTGGTGCGCCCGCTGCTGTACGACGCCGAAGTGGGCGGCCAGCGACTCCAGCTTGTGGTTGGGCAGGGGCAGGGCCAGTTCCTTGGAGAGCGCGATGGTGCACAGCCGTTGGCGCACCGGCGCCTCCAGCTTCGCGCGCGCGTACTCCCGGGCGATCATCTGCCAGTCGAAGACGGCGTTGTGCGCGACGAGCACCCGACCGTCGAGCCGGGCCGCGAACTCCTCGGCCACGTCCGGGAAGAGCGGTGCTCCGCCGAGCACGTCGCTCGTCAGGCCGTGTATCCACACCGGGCCGGGGTCGCGCTCCGGATTGACCAGGGTGTACCAGTGGTCCTCGACCTCGCCGCGGGCGTCCAGTCGGTAGACGGCCGCGGAGATGATGCGGTCGTCGCGGGCCAGGCCGGTGGTCTCCACGTCGACGACCGCGTACCCCTGTGGATACGCGGCCGGCCACGCCGTGGCGGACGGCGCTGTGGTCGTGCGGTCTTCGAGCATGGTCCATGAGGATACGGGCCGCGACTGACACCCAGGACCCGCAGGTGCCCCGCGGCGCCCGGCGAAACGGTCCCTCCGTCAAGTTCCGCGCGTCGGCGAAGGGTTGCGGCGGCACGGTGCGAGGAGACGGGCGCGGAGCGCCGGTGCGGGGCGTGCGGCGCGCCGGGTGGCATCCCCTGCCATGTGACGCAACCCACCACGACGGGGCCCACGGCGGAGCCCTCGGCGCCCGGCTCGACCGGCCGCGGGGTCACCACCGGATCGGTACCGGAAGGGCCGTCAGGAGGCCCGACACCGCGACCACCACACCCAGGGCGACGACCTCCGCGCGCGCGGGCGAGCACGCGTCCAGCGGGTCGGGCGCGCGGCTCAGCCGGATCCTGGCCCACAGGGCGAGCGCGGCGACGGCGGCCACGAGGATCACCTTGGCGAGCAGGACCCGCCCGTACGCCGTGTCCGTCAGCTGGTCCACGATCGTGCCCGGCGGCATCCGGCGCAGCGAACTGCACACCCCCGTCGCCGTGATGGCGGCGAGCAGAACGGCCGCCACGCGCGCGTAGAGACCCAGCAGCGCCGGACCCGCCTCGGCGCCCCGCCACTGCCGCAGCGTCCTCAGCACGTACAGCAGACCGCCCACCCACAGCGAGGCGCACGTCAGATGGACGAGGGTCAGACCGGAGCCGAGCAGCGGGCTGTACTCGGTCGTGGGGTGGGCGCGCAGCGCCTCCGCGACGATCACGGCGGCCAGCGGCCAGACCTGGAGGCCGGGCCGGCGCGAGGTGGCGCACAGGCCGGCCGCGAGGAACCCGTTGACCTCCAGGAGCGCGAGCTTGCCGTCACGGGACTCGTAGAGGCCGCCGACGTCGATGTCGGCGACGCTGTCCGGCACCAGATTGCCCGTGGCCACGACCGACGCCAGTCCCAGCGCGGCGACGAAACCGGCCGCGGCCGCGTACGGCGACCAGTTGCGGGGCCGTTGCGGGGGAGCGCCGGGGAGCGACCGGGTGAGCCGGTTCACGAAGAGCTCGCCGACCGGAACGCTCAGCGCGGCGAAGAGCACCGTACGCAGCAGGGCTATGCCGCCGGTGCCGGGTGCCTCGGCCTCCCCGGTGCCGTGCAGGGCGGGGGACGGGCCGAGGACGGGTATCAGCGCGGCCAGCACCACCAGCACGAGCACCGCCACGGTCCGGCCGGTACCGGCGGGCCGCGCGTGCCGTCCGGTGCCGGCGGTCCGGGACGGGGGTCTGGTCAAGGTCACCTCGGAATCTTCACCAGCTCCCGCAGATCCGGGCAAGTTCCGGAAAACGACCGGCGGTCCGGCATTCCGCACATGAGGACGTCTTCGGCCGCCGTACGGTTCGGGAGGGCCGGGAAAAGGGTGAGGGACACGTCACATCCACCGCGCGGCGTCGACTCAGCCGGCCCGGGAGGCGGCCGACCACCACAGCCGGACCTCCTCGCGCAGGTCGGTGGGGCGCGGCGCTTCGGCCCGTGCGGGGCCGAGGCGCGAGCGGTCCAGCCGGGGTGTCGCCCGTGACCGCGGACAGCTGCGGGACGAACACCGGGGTCGCGGCGAAGCGGAGTGCCGACCGCCGTCGCGGCCGGACCGGTTCGGGCCTCCAGGTCGCGGGGTCCTCGTACGTGTGCGTGGCAAAGGTCCCGCCGTACGGCAGGAAGCGGAAGCGGGCCGGGGAACTGCTCCCGGCCCGCTCCACGCGCGCGTGCCGCTTACCAGGTCACCGCGTCCAGCGCGTCGGCCATGCCCCAGCCGTAGAAGCCGTTGCGGTTCTTCGAGCCCTCGCACACCGCGTCGACCTTGCCGTCGCCGTCGATGTCGTACGGCTTGGTGCACGGCGTGGCGTCGGCCTGGGCGTACAGCAGGGCCTTGACCATGGCCGGGGAGGCGTACGGGTGCGTCGACTTGATCAGGGCGGCGACGCCCGCGACGTGCGGCGACGCCATCGACGTACCGGCCATGTAGCCCCACTTGCCACCGGGCAGCGTGCCCAGGATCAGTCCGCTGGTCGCGGGCGGTTCCGGCTTCTGGTAGGCCGTCGAGTCGCCGCCGGGCGCGGCGATGTCGATGACACCGAGGCCGTGGTTGGAGAAGGACGACTTGAGGTCCTTCGCGCCGGTCGACGCGACCGTCACGACACCCGGCAGCTGGGTCGGGATGTCCAGGCACTCGGACGGGTCGATCACCCGGTCCGAGGGCGTGGAGTCGTTCGGGGAGACCGGGTCGGTGATCTCGTCGGCCGCGAGGTCGTAGTTCTCGTTGCCGGCCGCGGCGACGTTGACCGCGCCCTTCCTCTCCGCGTACCGCGAGGCCCGGGTGACGGCTTCCAGGAGCGCCTTCTGGTCCGGGTCGTCCTTGCAGTTGAAGTACCAGGGGTCGGTGTAATAGCTGTTGTTGGTCACGTCGACGCCGTGCTCGGCCGCCCACATGAAGCCGCAGACCACGGCCTCGGTGTAGAAGAAGCCGTCCGGGTTGGACACCTTGATGCCGGCGACCTTCACCCCGGGCGCCACACCGGTCATGCCGACGCCGTTCTTGGCGGCGGCTATCTCCCCGGCCACGTGCGTGCCGTGCGGGCTCTCCGCCGCGCTCGGCCGCCAGGCGCCGTCGGCGGTGTCCGGCTTGCCCGACACGCAGTTGACGGAGGCGTCCCGGTCGAAGTTCGGGGCGATGTCCGGGTGGGTGTCGTCCACGCCGGTGTCGATGACCGCGACCGTCACCTTGCTGCTGCCCAGCGACCTCTCGTGCGCCTTGTCCGCCTTGATGGCGGGCAGGTCCCACTGGAGGGGCTGCAACGGGTCCTGCCCCTCGGCGGCCTCGGCGGCGGCGATCTCCTTGCCGCTGAGCACCTTCGGCGCGCCCGTGTCCGTCGTGGCGGCCGAGGGCAGCGGCGCGGTGCGGGTGGCACCGGCCGACTGCACGCCGCGCGCCTTGCGGACGGTCTTGGCGAAGTCCGCGTTGGCGGAGTGGACGACGATCACGCCGATCCGGTCGTACGACGTCACGATCGTGCCGCCGGCCTTGGCTATCGCCCGCTTCACATGCGCCGAGGGACCGTGCCCGGGGCGGACGTTGACGACGTAGCTGAGCGAGGACGCCGAGTCGGCCGACACGGAGGGCGCGGCCTGACCGGCGACCGAAGCCTCCGCGGCGGAGGCCGGGACGCCCGGCAGGAAGGCGAGGGACGCTGCCACGGCCATGCCGGCCGGGATCGCGAGGGCCCGACGGTGACGCGGGTGGGGCACTGTCATGTGCGATGTCTCCAGTTGGTTCGAGGAACTTCGTGGACGGTGGAGCAGGCGTTCGGGCCGGACGAGCCGGTCACTTCACCGCGCGCAGCGCGTTGACGATGCCGAAGCCGTAGAAGCCGTTGATCCGCTTGCCGCCCTCGCACGTGGCGTCCTGCGCGCCGTCGCCGTCCTGGTCGTAGGAGGCCGGGCAGCCCGGGTTGTCCGCCTGGGCCTTCAGCAGCGCCTGGAGCATCGCCGGGGAGGCGTGCCGGTGCTCCGACTTCAGCAGCGCGGCGACGCCTGCGGCGTGCGGCGAGGCCATCGAGGTGCCCTGCAGCCAGGCGTACTCGTTGTTCGGCATGGTCGACAGGATGCGGCCGTTCTTCGACGGCGTGTCCGGGATCTGGTAGCGCGCGTCGCCGCCCGGCGCGGCGATGTCCACCACGCCCTTGCCGTACGAGGAGTAGTAGGACTTCTCCTTGTCGACGCCCGTCGCGCTGACCGTGACGATGCCGGGCAGCTGGGTCGGCACGTCGAAGCACTCGTGCGGGTCGATGGTCCGCGTCACCGGCGTGGAGTCGTCGGGGCTGGAGTCGTCGACGATCGCGTCGGAGTCCAGGTCGTGGTTGGAGTTGCCGGCGGAGGCGAGGTGCAAGGTGCCCTTGCGCTGGGCGTACAGCTGGGCCCGGTTGACCGCGTCGACGATCGCGCGCTGGTCCGGGTCGTCCATGCAGTTGTACAGCCAGGGGTCGACGTAGTAGCTGTTGTTGGTGATCTCCACGCCGTGGTCGGCGGCGAACATGAACGCGCACACGACGTTCTCGGGGTAGAAGAGCCCGTTGTCCGGGTCGCTCACCTTGATGCTCGACACCTTCACGCCCGGCGCGACACCGGCGACGCCGATGCCGTTGCGGGCGGCGGCTATCTCACCGGCCACATGGGTGCCGTGGTAGTCGTCGGCGGTGTACGGCCGCCAGGCGCCCTCGCTGGTGTCCGCCTTGCCGCCGACGCAGTTGGCGGACTGCGAGGCGGAGAAGTTCGGGGCGAGGTCGGGGTGGGTGTCGTCGACGCCGGTGTCGATCACGGCGACGGTGACCCGGGAGCTGCCCGGGTTGATCTTCGCGGCCTTGTCGGCGCCTATCGCGCGCAGGTCCCACTGGTCCGCTTCGAGCGGCTCGCCGGCGCCCGCGGCCTTCGACGCCTTCGCGGTCCGCGCGGCCTGCCCGGCGGAGAGCATCTCGGCGCCGCCCTGGTCCGTCGTGCCGGCGGCGGTCAGGGGCGCGGTACGGGTGGCGCCCGCCGACCGCACTCCGCGCGCCTCGCGTATCCGCTCGCCGAATTCCGGGTTCGACGAGTGGACGACGATCACGCCGATCTTCTGGTAGGTGGTGACGACACTGCCGCCGGCCTCGGCTATCGCCCGCTTCACCGACGCGATCGTGCGGTGGTCCGTCCTCGTGTTGACGACGTAGGCCAGGCTGGGAGCGTCCGCCGCCCGGTCGGCCCGCGCCGCTTCCGCGGCGGCTTCCGCGCCCGGGGCGCCCGGGGCGGCCGAGGCGGCCGCCGACAGGAAGCCGAGCGACGCGGTCAGCGACAGTACGACGGGCACGGCGAGGGCCAGCCGCCGTCTGGAACGCGTGGACCGCGACGAACGCGGCGCGTACAGATGATCCATGGGGTCTCCACATCATCCGGAAACGAAACCGGCCCGAGACACAGGTGATGCTCGGGCAGGTACATGACGGAGTGGTGCAGGGCGAAGCTATCCCCAGGAGCCGCTGGCCAGCAATGACCCGCCACGGGTGACTTCGGAAAGTGCCCCCGGCGTTGAACCGGGCCCCGCGGGGCGCCGTGTCGTTGGACAGGAAGCCCGAGCACGACCAGCTTCCTGTGAGAACACCGAGGTCCAAGCCGTCATGTCCGTCGTACGAGGAGACTCCGTGGCCACCGACGCACCACCCCCCTCCAAAGAGGAACGCCCACTTCCCTCCGCCGAGGAGTTCTCCGAAGTGCAGCAGAGCGCTGAGTTCGCCGAACTGCGCCGCTCCTTCCGCTCCTTCGCGTTCCCGCTGACGCTCGCCTTCGTGGCCTGGTACCTGCTGTACGTACTGCTGTCGAACTACGCAGGCGGCTTCATGGGCACCAAGCTGTTCGGCAACATCAACGTCGCCTTCGTCTTCGGCATCGCCCAGTTCGTCACCACGTTCCTCATCGCCTGGTGGTACTCGCGGTACGCCGCCGCGAAGCTCGACCCCAAGGCCGAGGCCATCAAGACCCGGATGGAGGGCGGCGCATGAGCCCCGCACAGACCGTTCTCGCCGCCGAGCTGGCCGCCAACGAGGCCAGCGAGCACCGCCCGCTGATCATCACGCTCTTCGCGGTCTTCGTCATCGCCACGCTCGGCATCACCGTCTGGGCGGGCCGCCAGACCAAGGACGCCGCCGACTTCTACGCGGGCGGCCGCCAGTTCAGCGCCTTCCAGAACGGACTCGCCGTCTCCGGCGACTACATGTCGGCCGCGTCCTTCCTCGGCATCGCCGGCGCCATCGCCCTCTTCGGCTACGACGGATTCCTGTACTCCATCGGCTTCCTGGTGGCCTGGCTGGTCGCCCTGCTCCTGGTGGCCGAGCCGCTGAGGAACTCCGGCCGCTACACGATGGGCGACGTCCTCGCGTACCGCATGCGCCAGCGCCCCGTGCGCACGGCCGCCGGTACCTCCACCATCGTCGTGTCGATCTTCTACCTGCTGGCCCAGATGGCGGGCGCGGGCATCCTCGTCTCCCTGCTGCTCGGCATCACCTCCGACGCGGGCAAGATCCTGATCGTGGCCCTCGTCGGCCTGCTGATGATCGTGTACGTCTCCATCGGCGGCATGAAGGGCACCACCTGGGTCCAGATGGTCAAGGCCGTGCTGCTGATCGGCGGCACCATCCTGATCACCTTCCTGGTGCTGCTGAAGTTCAACTTCAACATCTCCGACCTGCTCGGCACGGCCGCCGAGAACAGCGGAAAGGGCGCCGCCTTCCTGGAGCCCGGCCTCCAGTACGGCGCCAGCGGCACCACCAAGCTCGACTTCATCTCCCTGGGCATCGCCCTGGTGCTCGGCACGGCCGGCCTGCCGCACATCCTGATCCGCTTCTACACGGTGCCCAACGCCAAGGCCGCCCGTAAGTCCGTGAACTGGGCGATCGGCATCATCGGCGCCTTCTACCTGATGACCATCGCGCTCGGCTTCGGCGCCGCGGCGCTCGTCGGGCAGAAGGAGATCATCGCGTCCAACCCGTCCGGCAACACGGCCGCGCCCCTGCTCGCCCTGCACGTGGGCGGCGTCGACTCGGCCTGGGGCGCGATCCTGCTCGCCACGATCTCGGCGGTGGCCTTCGCGACCATCCTCGCCGTGGTCGCGGGCCTCACCCTGGCCTCGTCCTCGTCCTTCGCGCACGACATCTACGCCAACGTCATCCGCAAGGGCAAGGCCACCGAGAAGGAGGAGATGCGGGCGGCCCGCTGGGCGACCGTCCTCATCGGCATCGTCTCCATCGCGCTCGGCGCCCTCGCCCGCGACCTGAACGTGGCCGGCCTGGTCGCCCTGGCCTTCGCGGTCGCCGCGTCCGCCAACCTGCCGACCATCCTCTACAGCCTCTTCTGGAAGCGGTTCACCACCCAGGGCGCCCTGTGGTCGATCTACGGCGGTCTGATCGTCGCCGTCGGCCTGGTGCTGTTCTCGCCCGTGGTCTCCGGCGACCCGAAGGCGATGTTCCCGGACGTCGACTTCGCCTGGTTCCCGCTGAAGAACCCGGGCATCATCTCCATCCCGTTCGGCTTCCTCATGGGCTGGCTCGGCACGATCCTGTCGAAGGAGGAGCCCGACAAGGCGAAGTACGCGGAGCTGGAGGTCCGGTCCCTGACCGGCACCGGAGCGCACTGAGACACGCGCCCGGCCAGCACCGACGCGGCCGCTCGTAGATCCCTACGACGCGGCCGCGTCGCACGTCGTGGGATCGGGCCGCTGTCGATGTCGGACCGGTCACGTAGGCTCGCAGTATCGGAGGAGAGAGAAGTGCTCCGCCGATCCGCGTCGAGGGAGGGGGCCCACGTGCTCATCGACACCTACGGCCGAGTGGCCACCGACCTGAGGGTCTCGCTCACCGACCGCTGCAACCTGCGCTGCACCTACTGCATGCCCGAAGAGGGCCTCCAGTGGCTGGCCAAGCCCGACCTGCTCACGGACGACGAGATCGTCCGCCTCATCGACATCGCCGTCACCTCCCTCGGTATCGAGGAGGTCCGCTTCACCGGCGGCGAGCCCCTGCTCCGCCCCGGCCTGGTCGGCATCGTCGAGCGCGTCGCCGCCCTGGAGCCGCGCCCCCAGATGTCCCTCACGACCAACGGCATCGGCCTCAGGCGCACGGCACCGGCCCTGAAGACCGCGGGCCTGGACCGGGTCAACGTCTCCCTGGACACGCTCCGCCCGGACGTCTTCAAGACCCTCACCCGCCGGGACCGCCACAAGGACGTCCTGGAGGGCCTGGAGGCCGCCCGCGAGGCCGGTCTGACCCCGGTGAAGGTCAACTCCGTCCTGATGCCGGGGCTCAACGCCGACGAGGCACCCGACCTGCTGGCCTGGGCCGTCGTGCACGACTACGAGCTGCGCTTCATCGAGCAGATGCCCCTGGACGCCCAGCACGGCTGGAAGCGCGAGGGCATGGTCACCGCCGGTGACATCCTGGCCTCCCTGCGCACCCGCTTCGAGCTGACCGCCGAGGGATCCGACGAGCGCGGCTCGGCCCCCGCCGAGCGCTGGCTCGTGGACGGCGGCCCGCACCGCGTCGGCGTCATCGCCTCCGTCACCCGCCCGTTCTGCTCGGCGTGCGACCGCACCCGCCTGACCGCCGACGGCCAGGTGCGCACCTGCCTGTTCGCCACCGAGGAGACGGACCTGCGCGCCGCCCTGCGCTCCGACGCGCCGGACGAGGAGATCGCCCGCATCTGGCGGCTGGCCATGTGGGGCAAGAAGGCCGGCGCCGGCCTCGACGACCCGACCTTCGTCCAGCCCGACCGGCCGATGTCGGCGATCGGAGGCTAGTCGAGCGGCCGGGAGCCGCCGGCGGACTCCCAGTCCGCCAGCGGGACCACGTCCTTGAGGAAACCCCGTACGCCGAGGAACTGGGACAGGTGCTCCCGATGCTCCTCGCACGCGATCCACGTCTTGCGGCGCTCCGGCGTGTGGATCTTCGGGTTGTTCCACGCCAGCACCCACACGGCGGCGGTGCGGCAGCCCTTGGCGGAGCAGATCGGGGCGGTCTCGTCACTCACAGTTCGTCTCACAGGTCCACAAACAAGGCGACGCCGAGCAGCCACGGGGGGAGCTGCCCGGCGTCGGTCCGTCGCTCCGACGGGGGATGCGGAGCGCGTACGAAGTATGTCACGGGTCACCCATCGCCCGGCACCGGAACCACATGATTGATCTGAGGATTTCTCAGGCCTGGCGCGGAATCGACGCCCGCCCCGGCGGGGCACTCGCGGTCACGATCTGCCGCGGGGCTCGCTCGCCGCGCCCGGCGCGGGGTCGGACACGACATCTTCCGGGCCGGGTTCCGCTGACCCGTCGCCGGCCCGCGGCGGCATGATCATCGGTGGAGTCGGCACGGTGACGAACGTCGACGGCAACGATGGCGCGTTCTCGCGCCCGGCGTTGGCGATCACGACCGAGATGTACGGCAGGACCGCGCCGAGGACCAGGGCCACGATCGCGACGTGCCGTTCCACGTTCCACAGGCAGGCCGCGAGGACCACCGACACCGTGCGCACCGACATCGAGATGATGTACCGGCGCTGCCGCCCGCGCACATCCTCCTGGAGACCCGTCCGGGCCCCGGTGATCCGGAACACCTCGGCGCTGCCGCCGCCACTCTGCTTCCGCATCTGGTTCCACCATCCGCCCGTATCGGACTCTCCCCGCCCGCTCCCGTCCGCGGCCGCTCGGGGACTCCGGTCCCGGACAACTCTCCACATTACGCCGCACCTGCGCCGCCTACGAGACCGGGGCACCCCCGGCCCGCGCGCACGGCGTGCGCCGCACCACGTAGCCGGGTACCTCGTTCGGCCGTATCCGGCATGCGCCGTACGCGGTACGGCCGAACACTGGCGGTAATGCTCGCGTAGAGCCGTACGAGGAGGCAGTCATGGGCTGGTTGTGGGCGATCATCGTCGGATTCGTGCTCGGTCTGATCGCCAAGGCGATCATTCCCGGGAAGCAGCACAGCCCTCTGTGGCTGACCACCATCTTCGGCATTCTCGGCGCCATCGCGGGCAACGCGATCGCGCGGGCGGCCGGGGTGGACGCGACCTCCGGCATCGACTGGTGGCGGCACGTCTTCCAGCTCGTGGCCGCGGTCGTCATCGTCGCCGTCGGCGACGCGGCCTACATGGCGGTGCGGGGCAACAAGCGGCGCGAGCGGGCCTGACCGCCCGCACCGACACCGTACGGCGAAGGGGCGGCCTCCGGTGAGCCGCGAGGCACCGGAGGCCGCCCCTCGTACGCTCAGGCGCCGGTGACCTCCACCGCGGCCAGGTTCTTCTTGCCGCGGCGCAGCACCAGCCAGCGCCCGTGCAGCAGGTCCTCCTTGGCGGGGACGGCGTCCTCGCCGATGACCTTGGCGTTGTTCACGTAGGCGCCGCCCTCCTTGACCGTGCGGCGCGCGGCGGACTTGCTGGCGACCAGACCGACCTCGGCGAACAGGTCCACGACCGGGCCCAGCTCGGTGACCTGGACGTGCGGCAGCTCGGAGAGGGCCGCGGCCAGCGTCCGGTCGTCCAGCTCCGTCAGGTCGCCCTGGCCGAAGAGGGCCTTGGACGCGGCGATCACGGCGGCCGTCTGGCCGGCGCCGTGCACCAGCGTCGTCAGCTCCTCGGCCAGCGCGCGCTGCGCGGCCCGGGCCTGCGGACGCTCCTCGGTCTGCCGCTCCAGCTCCTCCAGCTCCGCACGGGAGCGGAAGGACAGGATGCGCATGTACTTCGAGATGTCGCGGTCGTCCACGTTCAGCCAGAACTGGTAGAACGCGTACGGCGTGGTCATCTCCGGGTCGAGCCAGACGGCGCCGCCCTCGGTCTTGCCGAACTTGGTGCCGTCCGCCTTCGTCATCAGCGGCGTCGCGTAGGCGTGGGCGGTGGCGTCCGGCTCCAGCCGGTGCAGCAGGTCCAGGCCGGCCGTGAGGTTGCCCCACTGGTCGCTGCCGCCCTGCTGCATCGTGCAGCCGTACCTCCGGTAGAGCTGGAGGAAGTCCATGGCCTGGAGCAGCTGGTAGCTGAACTCCGTGTAGCTGATGCCCTCGGAGGACTCCAGCCGCCGGGCCACCGAGTCCTTGGTCAGCATCTTGTTGACCCGGAAGTGCTTGCCGATGTCCCGCAGGAACTCGATCGCGGAGAGTCCCTCGGTCCAGTCGAGGTTGTTGACCAGCACGGCCGCGTTCTCGCCCTCGAAGGACAGGAACGGCTCGATCTGGCCGCGCAGCCGCTGGACCCAGCCCGCGACGGTCTCCGGCGAGTTCAGCGTGCGCTCGGCGGTCGGGCGCGGGTCACCGATCTGGCCCGTCGCGCCGCCGACCAGCGCCAGCGGCCGGTGACCGGCCTGCTGGAGCCGGCGCACGGTGAGCACCTGCACCAGGTGCCCCACGTGCAGTGACGGCGCGGTCGGGTCGAAACCGCAATAGAACGTGACGGGACCGTCCGCGAGCGCCTTGCGCAAAGCGTCCTCGTCAGTGGACTGGGCGAACAGCCCGCGCCACTTCAGCTCGTCGACGATGTCCGTCACGGTTCTCGTGTCTCCTACGTGCTCATGATCTTCGGGCAGTCGGGTGACAGCCGACTACGAGGTTATACGCCCTGGCTGACAGAGCTCATGTTGAAATCGGGGACGCGCAGCGCGGGCATCGCGGCCCTGGTGAACCAGTCGCCCCATTCCCTGGGCAGCGTCTTCTCCGTGCGCCCCGCCTCCGTGGCCCGGCCCAGCAGGCTCACCGGCGACTCGTTGAACCGGAAGTTGTTCACCTCGCCGACGACCTCGCCGTTCTCGACGAGATACACGCCGTCCCGGGTCAGCCCGGTCAGCAGCAGGGTCGCCGGGTCGACCTCGCGGATGTACCAGAGGCAGGTGAGCAGCAGGCCGCGCGAGGTGCCGGCGACCATCTGGTCCAGGGACCGGTCGGGGTCGCCGCCGTCCAGAATCAGGTTGCCGATCGCCGGTGCCACCGGCAGCCCGGTCAGCCCGGCGCTGTGCCGGGTGGTCGTCAGCCGGTTCAGCTCGCCCGCGCGGATCCAGTCGGTGGCCCCGACCGGCAGCCCGTTGTCGAAGACCGACTGGTCCCCGCCCGAGGAGTGCGCGACCACGAAGGGCGCGCTCTGAAGACCCGGCTCGTGCGGATCGCTGCGCAGGGTCAGCGGCAGCTCGCCGAGCCGCTCGCCGACGCGCGTGCCGCCGCCCGGCCTGGAGAACACCGTGCGCCCCTCGGCCGCATCCCGCCCGGAGGCCGACCACAGCTGGTAGATCAGCAGGTCCGCGACCGCGGTGGGCGGCAGCAGCGTCTCGTACCGGCCCGCGGGCAGCTCCACCCGCCGCTGGGCCCAGCCGAGCCGTACGGCCAGCTCGGCGTCGAGCGCCGCCGGGTCGACGTCCTTGAAGTCCCGCGTGGCGCGTCCCGCCCACGCCGACCGGGTGCGGTCCGGCGACTTGGCGTTCAGCTCCAGCGTCCCGCCCGGCTGGTCGTGCCGCAGCCGCAGCCCCGTGGACGTACCCACGTACGTCGACGTCAGCTCGTGGTTGGCGAAGCCGTACAGCTCGCGCCCGCCCGCCCGCGCGCGTGCGAACGCCTCCCCGAGGGCCGGGGCGAAGTCGGCGAACACGGCCGACGACGTCTGAGCGGGCGCGTCGGTGAAGTCGGGCGAGGCGGGCACGCCGGTGACCAGCGGCTGCGCGTCCTCGGCCGGCCCGGCGCCGCGTGCGGCGGCCTCGGCGGCGCGTACCAGGGGTTCCAGCTCGTCCACGGTCACGGCGGAGCGCGACACGACCCCGGACGCCGTGCCCTCCCGGCCGTCGACGGTGGCGACGACGGTGAGCGTGCGCCCGCGCGTGACGCCGTTGGTGGTGAGCGTGTTGCCCGCCCAGCGCAGGTTGGCGGTGGACTCCTCGTCGGCGATGACGACACACCCGTCGGCCCGGGACAGCTCCAGCGCCCGCTCGACGATCTCGTGCGGCCTGTTCGTACCCGCGCTCATCGACCGGCCTCCTGCGTGGTGTTCAGAATGTTGACTCCCCTGAAGAGGGCGGACGGGCAGCCGTGGGAGACGGCCGCGACCTGTCCCGGCTGGGCCTTGCCGCAGTTGAAGGCGCCGCCCAGGACGTACGTCTGAGGGCCGCCGACGGCCGCCATGGACCCCCAGAAGTCGGTGGTCGTCGCCTGGTAGGCCACGTCCCGCAGCTGACCGGCGAGCCGCCCGTTCTCGATGCGGAAGAACCGCTGCCCGGTGAACTGGAAGTTGTAGCGCTGCATGTCGATGGACCAGGACCGGTCCCCGACGACGTAGATCCCGCGCTCCACGCCCCCGATCAGGTCCTCCGTGGACAGCCCGCCGGGGTCCGGCCGCAGCGAGACGTTGGCCATCCGCTGCACGGGCACATGGGCGGGGGAGTCGGCGTAGGCGCACCCGTTGGACCGCTCGAACCCGGTGAGCCGCGCGATGCGCCGGTCGAGCTGGTAGCCGACCAGGGTGCCGTCCTTCACCAGGTCCCAGGACTGGCCCGCGACGCCCTCGTCGTCGTACCCGATGGTCGCCAGCCCGTGCTCGGCGGTGCGGTCGCCGGTGACGTTCATCAGCTCCGAGCCGTAGCGCAGCTTGCCGAGCTGGTCGAAGGTGGCGAAGGAGGTGCCGGCGTAGGCCGCCTCGTAGCCGAGGGCGCGGTCCAGCTCGGTGGCGTGCCCGATGGACTCGTGAATGGTCAGCCACAGATTCGACGGGTCGACGACCAGGTCGTACAGGCCCGCCTCGACGCTCGGCGCCCGCATCTTCTCGGCCAGCAGTTCAGGGATCCCGGCCAGCTCGGCGTCCCAGTCCCAGCCGGTGCCGGTCAGGTACTCCCAGCCGCGTCCGGCGGGCGGCGCGAGGGTGCGCATGGAGTCGAACTCGCCGCTGGAGTCGTCCACCGACACGGCGGTGAGCACCGGATGCAACCGCACCCGCTGCTGTGTGGTCACGGTCCCGGCGGTGTCGGCGTAGAACTTGTTCTCGTGCACGGTGAGCAGCGAGGCGTCGACGTGGTCGACCCCGTCGGCCGCCAGCAGCCGCGCGCTCCAGTCGGCCAGCAGGGCCGACTTCTCGGCGTCGGGCACGGTGAAGGGGTCGATCTCGTACGACGAGACCCAGGTCCGGTCGGCGTGCACGGGCTCGTCGGCGAGTTCGACCCGCTCGTCGGAACCGGCCGCGCGGATCACCTGCGCGGACAGCTTGGCCATCGCCACCGCCTGGGACGCAACCTTGGCTGCGGCGTCCATCGTCAGGTCCACACCGGACGCGAAGCCCCACGTACCGCCGTGCACCACGCGCACCGCGTACCCGAGGTCGGTGGTGTCCAAGGACCCGGCGGGCTTGGCGTCCCTGAGGCGCCAGGAGGCGTCGCGCACCCGCTCCAGCCGGAAGTCGGCGTGCTCGGCGCCGAGGGCACGCGCGCGTGCGAGGGCGGCGTCGGCGAGGGCTCGTAGGGGGAGTGCCGTGAAGGCTTCGTCGATGCTGTGAGGCACTGCGTCTCTTTCTGTCGACGTGACCCGGTCGTCTGCCGCGACACCGGGGGCTGCGCCGCATCATGTCGCGTCGGGACGGACGCGGACCACACCTTTCGGGCCGTGGCCGGGCCCGCGGGACCGGGTTCCTTCTGTAGGGATCCGACAGCCAGCCCCGTAAGCCACTGTGGGTGCCCGAGTCTTTGCGGACGGGCGGGGACCGATAGGTTTTCGAGGAAGCCGCCTGTCATCGCCGCCCGTCAACCGGGTGTTCGGGCGGGTACAAGAACGCTATCGAAAGGGTGATCCGTTGAGCCGCTCGGTTCTCGTCACCGGAGGCAACCGGGGCATCGGCCTCGCCATCGCCCGCGCTTTCGCCGACGCCGGTGACAAGGTCGCGATCACGTACCGTTCGGGTGAGCCGCCGGAGGCCCTGACCGAATTGGGCTGCCTCGCCGTCAAGTGCGACATCACCGACAGCGAGCAGGTGGAGCAGGCCTACAAGGAGATCGAGGAAGCGCACGGACCCGTCGAGGTCCTGGTCGCCAACGCAGGCGTCACCAAGGACCAGCTCCTGATGCGCATGTCCGAAGAGGACTTCACCTCCGTCGTGGACACCAACCTCACCGGCACCTTCCGCGTGGTCAAGCGCGCCAACCGCGGCATGCTGCGGGCCAAGAAGGGCCGCGTCGTGCTCATCTCGTCGGTGGTCGGACTGCTCGGCTCCGCGGGGCAGGCGAACTACGCCGCCTCCAAGGCCGCTCTGGTCGGCTTCGCGCGTTCCCTCGCCCGTGAGCTGGGCTCGCGCAACCTCACCTTCAACGTCGTCGCGCCGGGCTTCGTCGACACGGACATGACCAAGGCGCTCACCGACGAGCAGCGGTCGAACATCGTGTCGCAGGTACCGCTGGGCCGGTACGCGCGGCCCGAGGAGATCGCCGCGACGGTGCGGTTCCTCGCCTCGGACGACGCCTCGTACATCACTGGAGCCGTCATCCCCGTTGACGGCGGACTGGGAATGGGTCACTGATCACCATGAGCGGAATTCTCGAGGGCAAGCGCGTCCTGATCACCGGTGTGCTGATGGAGTCCTCCATCGCCTTCCACACCGCCAAGCTGGCCCAGGAGCAGGGTGCCGAGATCATCCTGACCGCGTTCCCGCGGCCCACGCTGACCGAGCGCATCGCCAAGAAGCTGCCCAAGCCCACCAAGGTCATCGAGCTCGACGTCACCAACGACGAGCACCTCGGTCGCCTGGCCGACATCGTCGGCGAGGAGCTGGGCGGCCTCGACGGCGTCGTCCACTCCATCGGCTTCGCGCCGCAGGACGCGCTCGGCGGCAACTTCCTGAACACGCCGTTCGAGTCGGTCGCCACCGCCATGCACGTCTCGGCGTACTCCCTGAAGTCGCTGACCATGGCCTGCCTGCCGCTGATGCAGAACGGCGGCTCGGTCGTCGGCCTCACCTTCGACGCGCAGTACGCCTGGCCGCAGTACGACTGGATGGGCCCGGCCAAGGCCGCCCTGGAGGCCACCAGCCGCTACATGGCGCGTGACCTGGGCAAGCAGAACATCCGCTGCAACCTGATCTCCGCGGGCCCGATCGGCTCCATGGCCGCCAAGTCCATCCCGGGCTTCGCCGAACTGGCCTCCGTGTGGGACAACCGCGCCCCGCTGGAGTGGGACCTGAAGGACCCGGAGCCGGCCGGCCGCGGTGTCGTCGCGCTGCTGAGCGACTGGTTCCCGAAGACCACGGGCGAGATCGTCCACGTAGACGGTGGTCTGCACGCCGTCGGCGCCTGACCGGTCGCCCTCCCGGGGCCCGCGTCCTTGTCGGGTGCGGGCCCTTGGCGTGTCACCCGTTCGGCCCAGTCGGCCGGGCGGCGGCGAGGCCGGCGGCGCACGCTGGAGCACGGATTCACCACGCGTCTTCCCTCCCCAGTACGGCCGAGGAGGTCCTTGTGCGTCTGCTCCCTCGCCTGGCCTCAGCGACCGTAGCCCTCGCGTTCGTGCTGATCCTGCCGTACGAAGCCGTGTCCCACGCGCGCGTGTCCGCCGCGGACGCCCCGTCGGGGCAGCTGTCCGGCGCCGAATGCAGGGTTCGCGTCGACGACTCCGACGTGACCGCCTACTGCCACAACCCGTACCCGGAGACCGACCACGTGCGTCTGCACATCGAGTGCGCCCGCTGGTGGGACCTCGACAGCGACGGTTCGGCGGTCCGGGCCGGACCCGCGCAGACCGTACGGCTGGACGGACGGTGCTGGAAGGAGGTCCGGGCGGCGTGGGTCAGCCACCAGCGGGCGCGCTGAGTCGGCCCGGGCGGCACAGGAACGGATAGCCGGCCGCCTCCTCCGCGGCGGTGGCGGCGTCCCCCGCGCGGACGGCGTCGACCAGCCGCGTGTGGTCCATATGCGTCTCCGGCGTCAGCTCGCTGCCGACGTCGTCGCGCAGCCAGTCCCGCATCACCTCGCCGAGGTCCGCGTACATGGCGGTCATCACGTCGTTGTGCGAGGCGGCCACGACGGCCAGGTGGAAGGTGGCGTCCGCGGTCACGAACGCCTCCGCGTCGCCCGACTCCCAGGCCTCCTCGCGGCGCACCAGCAGCGCGTCGAGCTGCCTGAGGTCCTTCTCCGTGCGCCGCTCGGCGGCGAGCCGGGCGGCGGCGGACTCCAGGGTCGAACGCAGCTCGGCGATATGCCGGGGGTCGGCGTCGGCGAAGCGGCGCTGCATCACGCCCGCCAGCTCGCTGGTCGCCACGACGTACGTACCGGAGCCCTGGCGGATGTCCAGCAGGCCGTTGTGGGCCAGCGCGCGGACCGCCTCACGGACCGTGTTCCGGGCGACGCCGAGCTGCTCGACCAGTTCGGGCTCGGTAGGGATACGGGAGCCGACCGGCCACTCGCCCGTGGCGATCTGCTGGCGCAGTGCCGCGATGACCTGCTCGGACAGTGCCGAACGACGGGGGTGACTCAGGGGCATGGCTCACCTTCGCACGCGAGTGGACAATCAATCATCCCATGATTCTATGATGGGTCTCATGGCTAGTGACGAAACCCGGACGGAGACTCGGACGGAAACGCGAACGGGAACGCGAACGAGAACGCGAACGGGGACCTCTGAGGCCACGCCCCCCGGCAAGTCGACCGCGCACGAGGCCCAGGCGCCCGGCACGCGCGCGTGGACGACGTGGACGACCCGCCTGCTCCTCCTCGGCATCGTCCTGGCCGCGTTCAACCTGCGCCCCGCCATCACGAGCCTGGGCGCGCTCCTGGAAGAGGTCCGCGACGGGCTCGGCATGAGCGGCAGCGTGGCCGGACTGCTCACCTCCGTGCCCCCGCTCTGCTTCGCCGTCTTCGGGGTCACCGCCCCGCGGCTGGCCCGCCGCTTCGGGCCCGGCGCGGTGGTCTGCGCGGGCATGGTCGCCATCACCGCGGGCCTGCTCATACGCCCGTACGCGGGCGGTACGGCAGGCTTCCTGGCCGCCACCGCCCTCGCCCTGATGGGCATCGCGGTCAGCAACGTCCTGATGCCGGTCATCGTCAAGCGCTACTTCCCCGACCGGGTCGGTTCCATGACCGGCCTGTACTCGATGGCCCTCGCCTTCGGCACCTCGATCGCCGCCGCGGCGACCGTGCCCGTGACGAACGCGCTGGGCGGGCACTGGCAGCCCGGCCTCGCGGTGTGGGCCGTGGTGGGGGCGGCGGCCGTCCTGCCGTGGATCCCGTTCGTACGGGACCGGAAGGCACCGTCCACGACGTCGCCCGCCCGGGACTCTTCCGACGGGGACGGGGACGGGGCCGACGGGACGACCGCGGAGCCCGCGACGGCGCGTGCGGACCGGCCGGCGGAGCCGTCCGCCGAACAGCCCCCGCTGCGGATCACCCGCAGCCGTACGGCCTGGGCGCTCGCCGTCTTCTTCGGCCTCCAGGCCACCGCCGCCTACATCACGATGGGCTGGATGGCGCAGATCTTCCGGGACGCGGGCGTGTCCGCCGGCACCGCGGGGCTGCTGCTCGCCGTCATCATGGTGATGGGCGTGCCGCTCGCCTTCGTCATCCCGCGCGTGGCCACCCGCCTGCCCCATCAGGGCCCCATCGTGCTGGTACTGGGCGTGTGCGGGCTCGCCGGCTACGCCGGCCTGTACTTCGCCCCGGCCGGCGGCGCCTGGGCCTGGGCCCTGCTGCTCGGCGTCTCCAACTGCGCCTTTCCGCTCGCGCTGACCATGGTCGGGATGCGGGCGAGGACGGGCGCGGGCGTCGCGCAGCTGTCCGCCTTCGCGCAGAGCACCGGCTATCTGATCTCCATCCCGGGCCCGCTGCTGGTGGGCGTGCTCTACCAGCACAGCGGGGGCTGGGGCCTGCCGATCGCGCTGATGAGCGCCCTGATGGTGCCGCAGATCGTGGTGGGTTTCCTGGCGGGGCGCGACCGCACGGTGGAGGAGGAAGCGGCCCGCTGATCCCGGCAGCGGCCCGCGTGCCGCGGTCGGTGGCCCGCCTGCCGCGGTCAGTGGCCCGCCTGCCGCGGTCAGTGGGTCCGCCTGCCGCGGTCGGTGGCCCGGCTGCCCCGGCCGGCGGCCCGCGTGCCCCGGAGCGGACGCCGGATGCGAGACTTGCCTCATGCCAGTCCTCGACCCGAACCCTCAGCACGGCCAGAAGAAGATGCTGTACGTCTTCGGTGGCTTCCTCGCGATCTTCGTGATCATCGGCATCATCGCGACGATCGCCTCGCCGTGACGCCGGCCTCGTCCGCCTGATGGTGGGGTTAACCCCCCATCCCCTAGGGGGCGAGGTTCAGGGTCGAGTGGGTGGACCTCCGGATGGGCCGGGGCCCGCGGTTTCCGTAGTTTCGACAGTGCCCGCGGCAGGCGGGCCGCGGAGCACGGACCGGGACGCCCGAAGACCAGCGGAGGCACTCATGTCGGCCCCTACCCACACCCGGCCTCCCCAGGCGACCCGGGGCGGCGTCGAGAACCGGCTGCCCTGGTGGGCCCTCGCCCTGCCCGTGCTCGCCTTCGTCACTCTGCTCCTGCTGATACTCAACCCCTCCGAGGCCCACGCCGCCGCCGGTGAGCCCGGGATCGCCCACCTCCTGGAGCGGGTGCGGGAGCTGACCGCGCACTGAGGCCGGATCGGCGCCCGGATGCGCCCCAGGCGGTGAATCCGCATGTCAACTCCCTGCGCCCCGTGGCCTGTTTCATGCGAAGCTGGATGCCATGAGCGTCGCAGAACCCCGCAGGATTGTTCTTTTCCGGCATGCGAAAGCCGACTGGCCACAGGTGACCGACCACGAACGGCCGCTCGCCGATCGGGGCCGCAAGGACGCCGCAGAGGCAGGACGTCGGCTGGCGGACACCGGCATCCCCTTCGACCAGGCACTGTGCTCCACCTCGATCCGGACCCGCGAGACCTGGAAGCTCGCCGTCCAGGAGTTCCCGCAGCGGCCGAAAACCGTCTACGAGGAGCGGATCTACGAGGCCTCGCCCGGTGAGCTGATCGCCGTGCTCAACGAGACCCCCGACGACCTGCGGAACGTGCTGGTGATCGGCCACAACCCGGGCATGGAGGGACTCGCCGAGATCCTGGCCGGCTCGACCGAGGACGAAGCCCGCGAGCGGATGGGCAGCCGGGGCTTCCCGACCGCCGCCTTCGCCGTCCTGACCTTCACCGGTTCCTGGAAGGACGTGGAGCCGGGCACGGCCTCCCTGGCCGACTACTGGGCACCGGCCGACTGATCCGCCCCACGCCCGGCTGCGGCGGGTGCTCGCTGCGCCGGGCGCTCGCCCGCCGGGTCAGATCCGGTCGAAGGGCAGGCCGAGGTCCTCGCCGAGACCCTCGTCCAGCGTGTCCGCCGCCTCGACCTCCTCGCGGGTGATGCCCAGCAGGTACAGGACCGTGTCGAGGAAGGGCACGTTCACCGCGGTGTGCGCCGCCTCCCGCACCACCGGCTTGGCGTTGAAGGCGACGCCGAGTCCGGCCGCGTTCAGCATGTCCAGGTCGTTGGCGCCGTCACCGATCGCCACGGTCTGCGACAGCGGCACGCCCGCCTCGGCGGCGAACCTGCGCAGCAGCCGCGCCTTGCCCGCCCGGTCGACGATCTCCCCGGTGACCCGCCCGGTCAGCTTTCCGTCGACGATCTCCAGGGTGTTGGCCTGGGCGAAGTCCAGCCCCAGCCGCTCCTTCAGATCATCGGTGACCTGGGTGAAGCCGCCGGAGACGACCCCCACCTGGTAGCCGAGCCGCTTCAGCGTACGGATCAGGGTGCGGGCACCCGGTGTCAGCCGCACCTCGCCGCGCACCTTCTCCACCACCGAGGCGTCCAGCCCTCCCAGCAGCGCCACGCGCGCGTGCAGCGACTGCTCGAAGTCCAGCTCTCCGCGCATCGCGGACGCCGTCACCTCGGCGACCTGGTCCTCGCAGCCGGCGTGCGCGGCGAACAGCTCGATGACCTCGTCCTGGATGAGCGTGGAGTCCACGTCCATCACGACCAGGCGCTGCGCCCGCCGGTGCAGCCCCGCCGAGACGACCGCGACGTCCACACCGAGTGCGGCGGCCTCGGTGGCCAGCGCGGTGCGCAGCGGCTCGGTCTCCACGCCGGACACCGCGAACTCGACGGCGGTGACCGGGTACTTGGCCAGCCGGAAGATGCGGTCGATGTTGCTGCCGGACTCGGTGATGCGGGCCGCTATGGCGGCCGTCGCCTCGGCGGTGAGCGGGTGGCCGAGCACCGTGACCAGGGAGCGGCCGAGACCGCGCGGCCGGTTGTCGCCGATACCGGAGATGATCTCCGCCTGCAGCTTCAGCGACTCCGCCCAGCTGTGGACGGTCGCCCGCAGATCGCCCTCCAGGCCTCGGGGCGGCTCGGTCACGAGCGCGCACAGCACGATCCGGCCACGGGTGACGACCTGCTCGATGTCGACCACGTCGACGGAGTAGGCGGCGAGGGTGTCGAACAGGCCGGCCGTGATGCCCGGTCGGTCCTTGCCGAAGATCTTGACGAGAAGCGTGGGAACGTCAGAGGTCTGCGAAGCGCTCATGGTGTTCCAACCGTATCCGGCACCCGGTGCCTCCCGCCCCCGAGGTCCGCCTGACGGACACGACGTCCGGGACGGGCCCGACTGTGCCTGTTTCCTCCCCTCCACTGTCGCCTCGTGGAACGCGGGGCGGCACTGCGGCCGGGGAGCCGGTCGTCCCGCGCCCTGGCGAGGACGGCGGCCGGGCGCGCCTGCTTCCGTCCCGCGCGGGTGTGACGACTTCGGTGCCACGACTTCGGTGCACGATTACGGTGCACGTTTCGGGCCGTCCCCCCCCCGGGCCACGGAGGCCGCCGTACCACTCGGGCGGTGGCCTGCCGCCGTACCGCTCGGGCGGTGGCCTGCCGCGGTCCGCGGGATCGGGGGTCGGCCATCGACTCGTCCCGGCCCGGTGCCGGGCGCTTCACCGGTCGTCCCTGGGATGCCGCGGCGGTGCCGGAGGCGGGGGAGGCGGGGGAGGGGGGCCTTCGCCCCACCGGGACCGCGGCCGGCTCGCGGGCCGCGGAGGCCGTCGCGGCGGCCCCAGCGGCCCGGCCACCGTAGGGGCGCCGTACACGTCGTGACCGCCTTGCCGCCCGTCGCGGTCGGGCTGCTGTCCCGCGCTTTCGGGTCCCCGGCCCGCGTCCTCGCGTCCCTGCCCCGCGCCGCGGCGCGGCTGGGCTCCGGGGGCGGTCCGTCCGCTGCCCGGCGTCCGCTCCGCAGCGGGCGGCGGCGGGGTACGCGGCCCCGACGGCCGCGCGTCCTCGGGCTCTCCCGACCCCTCCCGCAGCCGGAGATACGGGTTGCCGCCGGAATCGGGCGGCCGCTGCGTCGGGCCCGGCCGGTACGGCCCCGACGGCGGCCCCGCGTACGTCGCGTCGCCCGCGATCCCGCCACCCCCGACCGCGGCCTCCGTCCCAGCCGTCCCGGCACCCCGTGCCAACGGCGTCGCTCGCGCCCCGGCCACCCCGCTCACCCGTGCCAGCAGCGCCCCGGCGGCTCCGGCCCCGGCGCCCCACACGGCACCCAGCAGCAGCGCCGTGCCGAGGTGTCCCCGCAGGCCGATGCCCGCCCCGAACGCGTCGACGCCGAGCACCGACAGCGAGGCGTTCACCGACACCTCCGTCAGCCAGGCCAGCAGGGGCAGCGCCGGCGCCATGGCGACGCCCAGTCGCAGAGCACACCGCCCGGCGAAAGCGAGCGAGTGCGCGTCCTCCCGCGTCACCGGCGTCCGGACCGCCGTCAGCACACCGGCCAGCAGCATCATCAGCGCCGCTGCCACCCCCAGCAGCCACACCCGCCCGTCCAGCTCCGCCAGCCGCCCGAGCGTGACCGGCTCCTCTGCGCCGGCGCCCAGCAGCTCGTCCAGCGGAGCGGGGAGTACCCCGATCAGCTCGCCCGTGGCCCGCCCGTCCCACGGCACGAACAGGCCGACCGGAACACCGAGCCAGACCCCGTTCGGCGCGCCCAGCAGCGCGGCCCCGGCGATCCGCCGGGGGTGGTCGTCGCCGGTCGCCGCGTAGGCCGCCGCCGCGAAACCGGCGGCCACCGCGGTGAGCGCCACCGTGACGACGGCCGACACCGCCGGCCGCACCACCCGGTGCACGGCTTCGAACCCGCGTGGCAGGGGAGTGCGACGCGAGGCCAGCAGCGCGATCAGCAGAACCCCGGTGGACCAGAGCAGCCCGCCCAGCAGCGTCGGCGTGGTGTCGACGGTGAAGCCGACGGCCGCCTCGGCGTCGACGAGGTCACCGATCCGGTCGGGCAGCAGCCCGCCGATGTCGCCCACGTCACCGAGCCCCGGAAGCTCGATGCCGCCGCCCCCGCCGGGCAGGTCGTCCAGTCCGAGCGAGCCGCCGTCGATCGTGACGACGTCGCGCCCCGCCCAGGCCAGCCCGCCCGTCATCGCCACGAAAAGGGCGATCGCCGCTCCCGCGCGCGCGAGGAGTTCGGCGGGCGAGACCACAACTCCGGCCGCCCGCAAGGACCGTAGGAAGAAGAACGACAGGAGCAGCGCACCGACCAGGCCGACACCCAGTGGCGTGATCTCGATGGCCGTGTGCGCCTCGGCGCCTTTCAGTCCGAACGCGGACACATCACCGGCCGGTGTGACCGAACCGCCCGCGCCGAGCGCCACGACCGCCGCGGTCATCGGGCCGAGCGAGCCCGCCGCGTCCGCGTCGAGCAGACGCAGACCGAGCGCCGCCGTTCCCGCCATGCCGATCAACGCCCAGCTCACGGCCGCGATCGCGGACAGCAGGACGTCTCCCCAAGGCACCTTGGTGCCGTACCCGTCGGTTCCGACGCTTGTGGACGCGCTCATGGCAGACCCCCCGATCCGCTGCGCGGCGAAGTTGCCGCGCATGTCCCCCTCGCGTGGAATACCACTCTCCGGGCAGGTTTCAACCCCGTCAACGGGAACGGCCGAAGGGTGCCTACGCAGTTTTCACAAGGCCCGACTTTCGGTCAGGGGGCCGAGCCTGAAATAGTTCCCCCCGATGTTCGACATCCCTAGACTCCCCGCGACGGGAGCACATCGGGGGACAACTCAGTGGGGCATGGAGTGCCGGAACTCGTACTGGAATCCAATGGACAGACCTGGACGCTCGACCCGTCCCGGTCATATGCGCTCGGACGCGATCCGCAGGGGGAGCTTGTCTTCGACGACGCCAGGGTTTCCTGGCGGCATGCCACGATCAGTTTCAACGGCCGCAGTTGGGTCGTCGAGGATCACGGCAGTACCAACGGCACGTTCGTGCACGGGCAGCGGATCCAGCAGGTGGAGCTCGGCGCCGGCACGGTGCTGAACCTGGGCAACGCGACCGACGGACCGCGCGTGAACCTGACCGGCGCCCAGGCCGCCGTCGGCACGCCGCAGGCCCAGCCCTCGCAGCAGCCGTACGCCGCGCAGGGTGCGAACGCCGGCTGGGCCCAGCAGGCCCCGGCGCAGGAGCCGCAGAAGCAGCAGGCCCCGCCGCACCAGGCCCAACAGCACGGACAGGAGTACGGACAGCAGCACGGGCAGCAGCAGGCCGGCTGGCAGCAGCAGCACGCGCAGCAGCAGCAGGCCGCGCCGCACTTCCCCCAGCAGCAGGGGCCCGGCGGCGCGGCGGGGGCGCCGCCGGTCTACGGCGACCGCAGCCCGACCACGTTCCACCAGTTCTCGCTCGGCCGCGTGATGCGCATCGGCCGTGCCCTGGAGAACGAGCTGGTCGTCTCCGACCTGCAGGTCTCGCGCAACCACGCGGAGTTCCACTCGACGCCCGACGGGCGCATGGAGATCCGCGACCTGGGCTCGCACAACGGCACGTACGTCAACGGTCTGCCGATCGCCAAGGGCGGCACGCAGCTGCTCGGCCCGACCGACATCGTGGGCGTCGGCCACTCGACGTTCCGCATCGTCGGGGACCGGCTCGAGGAGTTCGTCGACACCGGTGAGGTGTCCTTCTCCGCCCGGCACCTGACCGTCACGGTCGACGGCGGCAAGCAGATCCTCAAGGACGTCTCGTTCGGCGTGCCCGAGAAGTCGCTGATCGCGGTCATCGGCCCGTCCGGCTCCGGCAAGTCGACCCTGCTCAAGGCGCTCACCGGGTACCGGCCCGCCGACCAGGGCGAGGTCCTCTACGACAACCGGAACCTGTACAAGCAGTTCGCCGAGCTGCGTCAGCGCATCGGTCTGGTCCCGCAGGACGACATCCTGCACAAGGAGCTGACCGTCAAGAAGGCCCTCAAGTACGCGGCCAAGCTCCGCTTCCCGGCCGACACGACGGCCGCCGAGCGTGACGCCCGCATCGACGAGGTGCTGCGCGAGCTCAAGCTGGACATCCACAAGGACAAGAAGGTCACTTCCCTGTCCGGCGGCCAGCGCAAGCGTGTCTCCGTGGCCCTGGAACTGCTCACCAAGCCGTCGCTGATCTTCCTGGACGAACCGACCTCCGGCCTCGACCCGGGCATGGACCGCGACGTCATGCAGCTGCTGCGCGGCCTCGCCGACGACGGCCGCACCGTCCTCGTCGTCACCCACTCGGTGGCCGAGCTGGCGATCTGCGACAAGCTGCTGGTGATGGCGCCGGGCGGCTCGGTGGCCTACTTCGGCCCGCCCGAGGAGGCGCTGAACTTCTTCGGCTACGACACCTGGGCCGACGTCTTCTCCGCCTTCGAGAACTACCGCGACTACGACTGGGCGGGCCGCTGGAAGGGCTCGCAGCACTACCAGATGTACGCCGCGGACATCGACGCCGTCGCGCCGCAGTCCGTACAGGTACCGGCGATGCAGGCGATGAAGCCACCGAAGCCGCAGGGCTGGATGTCCCAGTTCGTCACGCTGGTGCGGCGCTATGTGTCGGTGATCGTCTCGGACAAGGGCTTCCTCGCCCTGATGGTGATCCTGCCGGCGGTACTCGGCGCGGTGAGCCTGCTCATCGACGCCGACAAGGGCCTGCTGCCCAATCCCGCCAACCCGCAGACCGGCCGGATCATTCCCAACGGCACGGCCACCACGGTCCTGCTGATCCTCGCGGTCGGCGCCTGCTTCGCCGGTGCCGCGAACTCCGTCCGTGAGCTGATCAAGGAACGGGTCATCTACGAGCGGGAGCGCGCGACCGGCCTGTCGCGTTCCGCGTACCTGATGTCCAAGGTCTTCGTGCTCGGCATGATCACCGTGCTGCAGGGTCTGCTGGTCGGCGTCATCGGCTTCGCCACCCGGGAGATCCCGGAGGAGGGGCTGGTCCTCGGGGGGCTGACGCTCGTCGAGCTGTCCCTGCCGATCATGGCGCTGGGCTTCACCTCGATGATGTTCGGTCTGATCATCTCCTCGCTGGTGAAGACCGCCGAGAAGACCATGCCGCTGCTGGTCATGTTCGCGATCATCCAGGTCGTCTTCACCGGCTGCCTCTTCGCCCTGAACGGCGCGGTCGGCGTCAACCAGTTCTCGTACCTGATGCCGTCGCGCTGGGCGGTCGCCGCGGCCGGCGCCACGCTGGACTTCAACAGGATCAGCCCGCCGGAGAAGGGCGCCGAGGCGGATCCCCTGTGGGAGCACACCGTCGGAGCCTGGAGCATGAACATGGCCGCGCTGATCGTCCTCGGCGTGATCTGCGGCTTCTTCGTGGCCCGCTTCCTGCGCCGGCACGAGCCCGAGGTCATGCGCAACTAAGCGCGAGGGACCTCAGGTCCCGTGAACGCCCCGAAGGGCGGCACCCCGTCAGGAGGGTGCCGCCCTTCGGTGTTCGGATCGGCGTCGGCGACGTCGTGAAGAGGTCCGCGCCGACCTCAGTACGCGCTGTCGACGTTGTCCATGGTGCCGTACTTGTCCGCGGCGTAGTTGCACGCGGCGACGATGTTGGCGACCGGGTCGTAGATGTTCTTGGAGGTGCCGGGCACGTGGTAGGCCTCGAACGTCGGCGGGATCACCTGGAGCAGGCCCTTGGACGGGATGCCGTTGATGGCGTTGATGTCCCAGTCGTTGATGGCCTTCGGGTTGCCGGAGGACTCCCGCATGATGTTGCGGTGGATGCCCTCGTAGGTACCCGGGATGCCGTGCTTCTTCATGATGTCCCGGGCCTCGCGGATCCAGCCGTCGAGGTTGTCGGAGTAGCTCTTCGTCGAGGCCTTCTTGACCTCGGCGCGCTTGGCGGACCGGCTGGCGGTCTCCTTGGCCTCGCGCTTCTCCGCGGCCTTCTCGGCGGCGGCCTTCTTCTTGGCGGCGGCCTTGGCGGTCGCCTCCTTCTTCGCCTCGATGGAGGCGACCTTCTGGCTGGCACCGGCGAGCTGGCCGGTGACGCCGGCGTGCACGTCCTGGATCTGCTCGGTGCTGTACGCCACCTTGGCCTTCGGAGCGGCAGCCTCGCTCGTGGTCGTCTGACCGCTGGCCGGCACCGCGGTGAGCGCGACGGCGGCGGCGCCGAGCGTGCCGACACCGGCTATCGCGAGCTTGTGGGTGCGGTTCAGGGGACGACTATGACCACGGGTGAAGATGTTCTTGGGCATGGCGGGATAGACCTCTTCGAATAGCGCGGAGGTCGCTCTCGTCCGGTGGGGACAGGGATGCTTCCGGCACGAACGCCGCGGGGCGACAACCCACGGCGTTGAGCGACGAGAGCAATTCTTAGCGGCCGCAAAATCTGGAGGCAAAGGTGTGACGTACGATCCGGGATAGTGGATCAGGGAACGGCAAAGCGGGGCAGATTGGACCATCTGCCCCGCTCAAAACGGACGAGTCGTTCTCCTACTCCCCTTCGTACGTGACGTGCACCCTATGCGCGGGCTCACACCCGCCCCCCGCCCTTCTCACCTTCGGTTGCTGAAGCAATGCAGTGTGTGAGGGCCTGCGCACCCTCCTCCTACGGCAGGAGGAGATGGACGTCCCCGAACTCGTGCCACAGATAGCGACCGAGCACCGCCGCCTCGTACCCGCGGTCGATCGCCGCCCGCCCCGCCACCGCCTCCAGCATCAGCAGATGCGAGGCCTCGGGCTCGTGCAGCCCCGTCAGCAGCCCGTCGACCACCCGCACCCCGCGCTCGGGAGTCACGACCAGATCGGTCCACCCCGCCCGGGCCCGTACGACCCCGTCGGCACCGGCCGCCGACTCCACCGCCCGCACGGCCGTCGTCCCCACCGCCAGCACGCGCCCGTCACCGGCCCGGGCGGCGTTGATCAGCCGTGCCGACGCCTCCGGCACGGAGAACCGCTCCGGATACGGCGGCTCGTGCGACTCCGCCGAAGCCACCCCCGTGTGCAGCGTCACCGGCGCGAACTGCACCCCCCGGCTCACCAGCTCCGCCACCAGCCGCGCCGTGAAGGGCCGTGCCGCGCTCGGCATCTCCGCGCTGCCCGCCCCGTCCGCGGACGGGAGCGCGAACACCGTCTGGTACGCGGACAACGGCTGATCCCGCTCCGTGTAGGAGTAGCGGATGGGCCGCCCGTGCTCCCGCAGCACCGCGGGCACCTCCGCCCCCGACACCCGGGCCCACCACAACCGCTCGCCGCGCGCACTCAACGGCTCCTCCAGTACGAGCCGCGCGCCCCCTGGGAGCCGCGCCTCCGTCCCCTTCGGTCCGCCCGCACGCGCGCGCGTGGTGCCCCTTCCGTCCGGATCCCGCAGCTCCACCGCCCACCGGCCGTCATCCCCGCGGGTGGAGAAGTGCACCACCACGCGCGCGTCCCCGACGCGCCCGTCGACGGCGGCCGCCAGCGTGGCCGACGTGTTGACGACGAGCAGATCCCCCGCCCGCAGCAGCCTCGGCAACTCCCGGAACCCGTGATGCGAGACGTCGGTGCCACGCGACACCAGCAGCCGTACGCCGTCCCGGGCCAGCCCGGGCCCCCGCTGTTCGGCGGGTACCCGCGCCGACAGCTCCTGCGGAACGTGCAGCGCCAGCGTCATCGCGGTCCCTCCAGTAGCGCCGGAGCCCCGTAGCGACCGCTGGCCGGCCGCTCGTCCAGCAGCCTGAGCAGTGCCGGGACGACATTCACCGGATCGGGCCGCGGATCGTCGTCGTCCGGTACGGCCGCCGCGTACAGGTCGGTGGCCATGTCCCCGGGATCGACCGCCCAGACCCGCAGCCCAGGCTCCTCGACGCCCAGTACCGCCGCCAGCTGGTCCAGGGCAGCCTTGGACGCCCCGTAGCCGCCCCACGTCTCGTACGCCTCCGCCGCGGCGTCCGAGCTGACCGTCAGCACCGCGCCCGCCGGGGCCGCACGCAGCAACGGCAGCGCCTCCTGGACCAGGCCCAGCGCGGCCACGACGTTCACCTCCAGGGCCCGCCGCAGCCCGTCCAGCGACAGTTCCTCCAAGCTCACCAGCGGCTCCGCGCCCAGCGCACTCGCGTTGCTGACCAGCAGATCCACCCCGCCCAGCCGCCAGGCCGCCGCGACCAACCCGGCCCGGTGCCCGGCGTCGGTGACGTCCCCGGGCAGCGCCGTCACGCGCGTTCCGGACGCCTCCAGCGCCGCCGCGGTCTCCTCGAGCACCTCCGGCGTCCTGGCGTCCAGCACCAGGTCCCAGCCCCGCGCCGCCAGGGCCTCGGCGAGCGCCCGGCCCAGTCCCTTCGAAGCTCCCGTGATGATCGCAACCGGCATGACACACGTCCCCTCGTCGTCCACGCCTCCTGAGCGGTCGGCGTGATCCTCAACGTAGGAACCGCGCCGCACCGGCCGCCTCGGGCACGGGCCGCAACCGTGCGGGGCCCTTCGCCCTAGGACCGGCGGGCGGGACCTCGGGCCTAGGCCCACCGCCCTAGGCGACGGCGGTCACAGGTCCGATCCCGGTGTCGTAGCCCGCCGGTACCGTGAGGACATGAGTCACGGTCCCCGGTCCGGCCTCGCCGCGGTCAGTTCCGCGCTGCTGGCCATGAGCAGGCATCTCGAGGTGCGCGACGTCCTCAAGACGATCGTCGCCTCGGCCCGCGAACTGCTCGACGCGCAGTACGCCGCCCTCGGCGTCCCCGACGACCACGGCGGCTTCGCGCAGTTCGTCGTCGACGGCGTCAGCGGGGAGCAGTGGAAGGCCATCGGCCCCCTTCCACGCCAGCACGGCATCCTGGCCGCGATGCTGCACGAGGCCACGCCCCAGCGCCTCGGCGACGTCCGCAAGGACCCCCGCTTCGGGGGCTGGCCGTCCGCCCACCCCGACCTGGTCGACTTCCTGGGCCTGCCGATCCGCGACGGCGACGAGGTCATCGGGGCCCTGTTCCTCGCCAACAAGAACTGTCCGAAACCGCAGGGCACCTGTGGTTTCACCGCGGACGACGAGGAACTGCTGGGCATCCTCGCCCAGCACGCCGCGATCGCCCTCACCAACGCCCGCCTGTACGAACGCAGCCGCGAGCTGACCATCGCCGAGGAGCGCTCCCGCCTCGCCCACGAACTGCACGACGCGGTCAGCCAGAAGCTGTTCTCGCTGCGCCTGACCGCCCAGGCCGCCGCCACCCTGGTCGACCGCGACCCCGCGCGCGCCAAGGGCGAGCTGCAGCAGGTGGCCGCGCTCGCCGCCGAGGCCGCCGACGAACTGCGCGCCGCCGTCGTCGAGCTGCGCCCCGCCGCCCTGGACGAGGACGGCCTCGTCGCCACCCTCCGCACCCAGATCCAGGTCCTCGACCGCGCCCACACCGCGCGCGTGACCTTCACCGGGCACGGGGTCAAGGCGCTGCCCGCCGCCCAGGAGGAGGCGCTGCTGCGCGTCGCCCAGGAGGCGCTGCACAACGCCCTGCGCCACTCCGCGGCGGACCACGTCGACGTGACGCTGCAGCGGCGCGGCGCCGGAGCCGTGCTGCGGGTCACCGACGACGGCAGCGGCTTCGACACGCGCACGGTGCGCCGCGCGGGACGCCACCTGGGCCTGGTCTCGATGCGGGACCGGGCGAGCGGCGCCGGTGGCAGGCTGACCGTGCAATCGGCGCCCGGCAAGGGCACCACGATCGAGATGGAGGTCCCCGGTGGCTGACGCAATCAAGGTGCTGCTCGTCGACGATCACCAAGTGGTCCGCCGGGGCCTGCGCACCTTCCTGGAGGTGCAGGAGGACATCGAGGTGGTGGGCGAGGCCACGGACGGCGCCGAGGGCGTCGACCGCGCCGAGGAACTGGAACCCGACGTGATCCTCATGGACGTCAAGATGCCGGGCATGGACGGCGTCGACGCGCTGCGCAGACTCCGCGAGCTGGACAACCGCGCGCGTGTGCTGGTCGTCACCAGCTTCACCGAGCAGCGCACCGTCGTCCCGGCCCTGCGGGCCGGCGCGGCCGGCTACGTCTACAAGGACGTCGATCCCGATGCGCTGGCGGGCGCCATCCGCTCCGTCCACGCCGGCCACATCCTGCTCCAGCCCGAGGTCGCGGGCGCCCTGCTGTCCCAGGAGGAGAACAACTCGGGTCACGGCAGAGCGGGTGCCCTCACGGAGCGGGAGCGCGAGGTGCTGGGCCTGATAGCGGACGGCCGCTCCAACCGCGAGATCGCGCGCGCCCTCGTCCTCTCCGAGAAGACCGTGAAGACCCACGTGTCGAACATCCTGATGAAACTCGACCTCGCGGACCGGACCCAGGCCGCGCTGTGGGCCGTACGCCACGGGATGACCGACTGACCTGACCCCCTACGCGGCGGCGCCCCGGAGGGTTCCCTTCCGGTGCGAGATTCATACCGTCGTGGGAATGTCACCCATATGGCGCATCCTCTCCGCCGCCCGGCCGTTCTCCAGTGCGTGCCGCGGCGCCTGCCGCGGCAATCGCAAGGAGGGCTTGTAAGTGAAGAACCTGAAGAAGGCAGCGGCCGTGACGATGGTGGCCGGCGGGCTGATCGCCGCCGGCGCGGGCATGGCCTCCGCCACCGACGGCTCGGTCGCCCACGGCGAGGCCATCGGCTCCCCGGGCGTCGCCTCCGGCAACGTCGTCCAGGCGCCGATCCACATCCCGGTGAACGCCGTCGGCAACAGCGTCAACGTCATCGGCGTCCTGAACCCGGCCTTCGGCAACCTCGGCGTCAACCACTGACCCGGGCCACCAAGCCACCACGGCCTCCCGGGCCCCCACCCGGGAGGCCGGTCGCATCCCCGGCTCCCCCCAGCCGGGAGCAGCCTCCCGTCGCCCCTAGCTGCGGGTAGCTCCCGTCACCCCCAGCTGTGGGTAGCTCCCGTCCCCCCCCCGCTGCGGGCAGCTGCCCGTCCCCCCAGCTGCGGGCAGTCACCCGCCTCCCTCCCAGCTGCGGGCAGTCGTGCCGCTGGGGCGGCACGGGTGGGCGCAGCGGCACCCCGCCGGCGCCGGGCCGCGCGCCCCACCCCCGGCCCACCCGAACCCCGGGCACCACCACCGAGAGACATCACCGCCCCCTGGGCAACGCCCCGCACAACCCAAACCCCCCACTGACCAAGGGACGTCACCGCACGCCCCGCTCCCCCTCCTCCACAACGGAGTTGTACGCCGCGACCTGCGCCCGCCGAGCCGTCCGCTCCACCGGCCGCAACGCCTCCCCCCGCGCCGCCATCTCGGACGCGCTCACCGCGCCCCCGTGCCCGTTCTCACACGCCAGCGACACCAAAGCCCCCACCCGCTGCGCCAACTCCAGCACCCGCACCGCCCGCGGCGGATACCCCGGCGCCAGCACCTCCCGCCCCGCCTCCGCCCGCGCCCGGTACGCCGCGACCGCCGCCTCCGCCACCGGCCCCGACCCGGCCACATCCAGCCGCGTCAGCACCTCCGTCGCGTCGCGCAGCGCCTCCGCCAACTCCCGCTCGGCCTCCCCGAGCGAGGGCACATCCGCCGGTGGCGCCTCCCGCACCGGCAGGCAGTGCCAGACGACCTCGACATGCACATCACCCTCGGGCCCGGCCTCGTACACCTCCGGCACCAGCCCGAGCGCGGCGCCGTGACAGATCACCGCCTCCTCGGCCTCCAGCGCCCGCGCGTTGAAGTCCGGCGGTCCGCTCAGCCCCAGCGGATGCCCCGGCGCGGGCAGCGCGACCCGCAGCCCGGTCGCGCCGAGCGCCCGCAACCGCCCCAGCGCCAACGTGAGACCGACGGGTTCCGCCTCACCCGGCACCCCCTCCACCCGGTGCACCGCGTCGTCGCCGACGATCGCGACCGCGGCGTCGTCCGGCGAGACCATTCCGGCAATAAGGGCATTTCCCCAGGCGGCAAGGCGCCCTGCGCGTGGTTCCGAGAGCATGCCCCCACCCTAAGGACCGGACCGATGGAACGGTGAAGCCGACCGGTGGCGTAGATTTCCTGGAGGGCCTGCGCCCACCGGCGCGGCGGCCCGAGCCAGAGGCGTACGCGACAGCCGAGACCGGCCACAATGCAAGGGGAGACAACGCGCTCATGAGCGATGTTCTGGAGCTTCAGGACGTATCCGTGGTCCGCGAGGGCCGGGCTCTGGTGGACCAGGTCTCCTGGTCGGTGAAGGAGGGTGAGCGCTGGGTCATCCTGGGCCCCAACGGCGCCGGCAAGACCACCCTCCTCAATGTCGCGTCCAGCTACCTCTACCCCAGCAACGGCACCGCCACCATCCTCGGCGAGACCCTCGGCAAGCCCGGCACGGACGTCTTCGAACTGCGCCCGCGCATCGGCATGGCCGGCATCGCCATGGCCGACAAGCTGCCCAAGCGCCAGACCGTCCTGCAGACCGTGCTGACCGCCGCCTACGGCATGACCGCCGGCTGGCAGGAGGAGTACGAGGACATCGACGAGCTGCGCGCCCGCGCCTTCCTCGACCGCCTCGGCATGACCGAGTACCTGGACCGCAGGTTCGGCACCCTCTCCGAGGGCGAGCGCAAGCGCACGCTGATCGCCCGCGCCCTGATGACCGACCCCGAGCTGCTGCTCCTGGACGAGCCCGCCGCCGGCCTCGACCTCGGCGGCCGCGAGGACCTCGTCCGCCGCCTCGGCCGTCTCGCCCGCGACCCGATCGCCCCCTCGATGATCATGGTCACCCACCATGTAGAGGAGATCGCCCCGGGCTTCACCCACGTTCTGATGATCCGTCAGGGCAAGGTCATGGCCGCGGGCCCGCTGGAGCTGGAGCTCACCTCCCGCAACCTCTCCCTCTGCTTCGGACTGCCGCTCGTCGTCGAGCGGGTCGGCGACCGCTGGACCGCACAGGGGCTCCCCCTGTCCTGACCCGCCCCCCGTGCGCCCTGTTCCCGGCACGTCACCCGGACCTACCATGACCATGTGAACGACATCGACGCATGGGTGTGGTGGCTCGTCGCCGCGGCAGCGCTTGGAATTCCGCTCGTCGTGACCGCGATGCCGGAGTTCGGGATGCTCGCCGTCGGCGCGGTCGCCGCCGCCGTCGCATCCGAATTCGGCGCGGACGTCGTCGTCCAGGTACTCGTCTTCGTCATCGTCTCGGTCGCCCTCATCGCCGTCGTACGGCCCATCGCCGCCCGGCACCGCTCCCAACGGCCGCAACTGGCCACGGGCGTGGACGCCCTGAAGGGCAGACAGGCCGTCGTACTGGAGCGGGTCGACGGCTCCGGCGGCCGGATCAAGCTCGCCGGAGAGGTCTGGTCGGCACGCGCGCTCGACACCGGACGCGCGTACGAGACGGGCGAGGAAGTGGACGTCGTGGACATCGATGGGGCCACGGCGATCATCATGTGACCTCGCCGTACGCAAGTGGACCGAACACCCTCCGCGGTACACGACGGTCTGTCAGACTCGACAGCAAGATCCTCAACAGCCGTAAGATCAGCAGTAGTCAGGGTCGCCAGTCAGGGCCAATAGGATCTGCCAGAGCGCCGAGGCGGAGAAGGGGACGGACAACCACGATGGAACCGGTCATCATCGTCTTGATCATCCTGGTGGTGTTGGTCTTCATCGCCCTGATCAAGACCATCCAGGTCATCCCACAGGCCAGCGCCGCCATCGTCGAGCGCTTCGGCCGCTACACGCGGACACTGAACGCGGGCCTCAACATCGTCGTCCCGTTCATCGACACCATCCGCAACCGCATCGACCTGCGCGAACAGGTCGTCCCCTTCCCGCCGCAGCCGGTCATCACCCAGGACAACCTGGTCGTCAACATCGACACGGTCATCTACTACCAGGTGACCGACGCCCGCGCCGCGACGTACGAGGTCGCCAGCTACATCCAGGCCATCGAGCAGCTGACCGTCACCACGCTCCGCAACATCATCGGCGGCATGGACCTGGAGCGGACCCTCACCTCCCGCGAGGAGATCAACGCGGCCCTGCGCGGCGTCCTCGACGAGGCCACCGGCAAGTGGGGCATCCGCGTCAACCGCGTGGAACTCAAGGCCATCGAACCGCCCACCTCCATCCAGGACTCGATGGAGAAGCAGATGCGCGCCGACCGCGACAAGCGTGCCGCGATCCTCCAGGCCGAGGGTGTCCGGCAGTCCGAGATCCTGCGCGCCGAGGGCGAGAAGCAGTCCCAGATCCTGCGCGCCGAGGGCGAGGCCAAGGCCGCCGCCCTGCGCGCCGAGGGCGAGGCCCAGGCCGTCCGTACGGTCTTCGAGGCCATCCACGCCGGCGACCCGGACCAGAAGCTGCTCTCCTACCAGTACCTCCAGATGCTCCCGAAGATCGCCGAGGGCGACGCCAACAAGCTCTGGATCGTCCCCAGCGAGATCGGCGACGCCCTCAAGGGCCTGTCCGGCGCCATGGGCAACTTCGGCGGTATGGGCGGCGGTTCGGGCGGCGGCGGTGGCGGCGGGAGCGTCCCGGCCCAGGAGCGGCGCGAGAAGCCGTCCATCGACTGACGGCAGTACCCACTGCGCGGATGGGGGCGTACCTCTGGTGAGAGGTACGCCCCCATCCGCGCAGTGGGCTACGCGGCCGGCTGGGCGAGCCATTCCGGCAGTGCGTCGAAGTCGTGCTGACCCAGGGCGAGAAGCATCGCGTCGGCAGGCGTCGGCTCGAACGGCTCCCGCAGCAGCGGCATACCCGCCTGCTCGGGCGTCCGGTTCGCCTTCCGGTGATTGTCCTCCGCACAGGAGGCCACCGTGTTCAGCCAGGTGTCCTGCCCGCCGTGCGACCGCGGCACCACGTGGTCGACGGTCGTCGCCCGCCGTCCGCAGTACGCGCACCGGTGCCGGTCCCGGACCAGCACGCCCCGCCTCGACCACGGAGCGCGTCTTCGGAAGGGCACCCGTACGTATTGGCACAGCCTGATCACCCGGGGCGCCGGTATGTCGAGCGCGGCTCCGCGCATCCGCAGTTCGGGGTGGGCCTGCTCGACGACGGCCTTGTCCTGGAGCACCAGAACGACGGCTCGATTAAGCGTCACCGTCGACAACGGCTCGAAGCTAGCGTTCAGCACCAGCGTGTCCCGCATACCAGCCCACCTCCCGTGCGCACCGGCCCACCCCGTGGCGGGCTGGGATCAACTCTGGCCGGGCACGCCGAGATGGACAACGCAATATCTGCTGCTCCCGCGGGGGGAACGCTCCCCCCGCCACCCCCCGGCAACAAAAATGCCCGCCCCTGATCCATTCCAAGACCAGAGGCGGGCAAACGTTCCATGAACGCTCGGAACACTAGCCCTCGGCGGGCACCTCGTACTCACCGATCAGCTGGGCACGCGCGATCGTGTGGAACCGCAGATTGAAGCCGACGAACGCCGGGGTGCCCTCCGCGTCCGGCCCCAGCTTCTCCTGGTCCACGGCGTAGACCGTGAATACATACCGGTGCGGCCCGTCCCCGGCCGGCGGCGCGGCACCGCCGAAGTCCTTGGTGCCGAAGTCGTTGCGCGCCTGTACGGCACCCTCCGGCAGCCCCTCGAACTTGCCGCTGCCCGCGCCCGCCGGCAGCTCGGTCACCGAGGCCGGGATGTCGAACACCACCCAGTGCCAGAACCCGCTGCCCGTCGGGGCGTCCGGGTCGTAGCACGTCACGGCGAAGCTCTTGGTCTCGGCGGGGAAACCCTCCCACCGCAGTTGCGGTGAGGTGTTGCCGGCCGCGTGAACCTGAGCGCCCTTGAGCGTCGCCCCCTCCTGGACGTCCTCGCTCGTGACCGTGAACGCCGGCACGGGCGGGTGGAAGTCATGGGGGAGCGGCCGCCGCTTGAGCTCGGTCACCTCGGTACCTCCTGATCGTTCGGTGCAGTGGTGTCCGAGCCTAGAACCCCTAGAACCAGTTCCGCTTGCTGCCGACCTCGGACAGCCACTGGTTGAGGTACGCCGTCCAGTCGGTCCCCTGGTAGTCGTTCAGCCCCACCTTGAAGGAACGGAACGTGTCGCTGCCCTCGCTGAACAGCCCGGGCCTCTTGTCCATCTCCAACACGACGTCCATCGCCTGAGCGTCGGCGACGAAGCTCAGCTCGACCTGGTTCAGCCCCCGGTACTGCTGCGGCGGAAGGAACTCGATCTCCTGGTAGAACGGCAGCTTCTGCCGCGTACCGCGGATGTGGCCCCGTTCCATGTCCGCGCTCTTGAAGCGGAAGCCCAGCCCGATGAACGCGTCCAGGATCGCCTTCTGCGCCGGCAGCGGGTGCACGTTGATCGCGTCCAGGTCACCGGAGTCCACGGCACGCGCGATCTCCAGCTCCGTGGTCACGCCGATGTTCATCCCGCGCAGCGTCTGCCCGTCGATCGTCGTGATCGGCGTCTCCCACGGGATCTCGAGCCCGAACTGTACGGCGTGCACGGCGTTCGCCTTCAGCTCGAAGGCACCGCCGAGCCGGCTCTTCGTGAACTCGATGTCCTGCTTGTACTCCTGGTCGCCGTTCTCCACCTCGACCTTGGCCTGCAGTCCGACCGACAGCGCCTCGATCTGCTGGTCGACGGACCCACCCTGGATCCGCACCTCGCCCTGGACGACACCGCCCGGAACGACGTTGACCTCGCTCAGCACGGTCTCGACCGAAGCCCCGCCGGCCCCCAGGCTCGCGAGCAGCTTCTTGAACGCCATGTCTCTCCCTCTCCAGGCATTGTGTGAACCCTTGATCCCTACAAACGCGATTCGGCCGTGGCCGGTTCCGCACCTCACGCCCTGGCAAGGTGGGCGACCCCCCGGCCATCCCGCGAACGGACCCGGCTGCGTTACGCTCGGACGGCATGATCGCGAGCCCTGACCGTACGCCTCTGCCCAGGAATTTCTTCGACCGCCCCATCCTCGAGGTGGCCCCGGATCTCTTGGGCCGCATCCTGGTGCGCGACACCCCGGACGGCCCGATCGCTCTCCGCCTGACAGAGGTCGAGGCCTACGACGGTCAGAACGACCCCGGCTCCCACGCCTACCGCGGTCGCACACCCCGCAACGACGTGATGTTCGGTCCGCCCGGACACGTGTACGTCTACTTCACCTATGGCATGTGGTTCTGCATGAACCTGGTGTGTGGTCCGGAGGGCAGGGCGAGCGCCGTTCTGCTCCGCGCCGGCGAGATCATCGAGGGCGTCGAGCAGGCCCGCACCCGTCGGCTCTCCGCCCGCAATGACAAGGAACTGGCCAAAGGCCCGGCCCGCCTGGCCACCGCCCTGGGCGTGGACCGAGCCCTGAACGGCACGGACGCGTGCGCGGACGGGGCCACCCCCTTGCGCATCCTGACCGGCGCACCTGTACCCCGCGACCAGGTACGCAACGGCCCACGCACCGGCGTGGCCGGCGAGGGCGGCGTCCACCCCTGGCGCTACTGGGTCGCCGACGACCCGACGGTCAGCCCCTATCGGGCCCATGTGCCCCGGCGACGCCGAAGTTGACTCCCCCTTGGCAGGCGCGTAACGTAGCCCGAGCCGCTTGACCCGGGTACGGCAATCGCCTGCAGCCGGAAGCGGCAAACCCACTACCTACGACTTCCCCTCAGCGGGGGCGAATTCGGCGTGTCCGCATGCCTGAATTCAAACTCGCGAGACTCGATTATGAGTCCACGGAGGAATCGGCTAACGTAGTGAATGTCGAAAGGCCGACAGGCGAAAGCCAGAAGCCCACGACAAAACCCGCCGACAGGGAATCAGGGTCCGAAAGGATCTGATAGAGTCGGAAACGCAAGACCGAAGGGAAGCGCCCGGAGGAAAGCCTGAGAGAGTCTCTCGGGTGAGTACAAAGGAAGCGTCCGTTCCTTGAGAACTCAACAGCGTGCCAAAAGTCAACGCCAGATATGTTGATACCCCGACCTGATCGGTTCTTCGATCGGGTTGAGG